>NZ_JBTLRW010000082.1:0-506 GCF_054483875.1 Paenibacillus sp. BAC0078 | reverse complement strand
TTCGGACACCCCCGGATCAAAGCTTGCTTACAGCTCCCCGAGGCAGTTTCGTTGTTCGCCACGTCCTTCGTCGGCTCCTGGCGCCTAGGCATCCTCCGTGTGCTCTTATTAGCTTAACCTCGATTTTTCCGCTAGGAAAATATCGGACATTGAATTTCTTCAAAAGCCGTTATCTCCGCAAGAAAATCGTTAGCATCGCCATTAATTTTAAACTTGTTTACACAAGTTCAGCTTAAAGGAATGTTCTAAAACGCATTTTCGTTTCGGTATCCAGTTTTCAAGGATCAAGTTTCTTGCTTTTGAGAGCTTCAACTCTCAAAACTGAGCAACGAGTGAGTAACTAACCGACCTGGTTAGATTTTAGATTTGAATGTCTTCGTTTCAGAAGACGATTCTCCATAGAAAGGAGGTGATCCAGCCGCACCTTCCGATACGGCTACCTTGTTACGACTTCACCCCAATCATCTACCCCACCTTCGGCGGCTGGCCCCCTTGCGGGTTACCCC
>NZ_JBTLRW010000081.1:0-511 GCF_054483875.1 Paenibacillus sp. BAC0078 | reverse complement strand
TTCGGACACCCCCGGATCAAAGCTTGCTTACAGCTCCCCGAGGCAGTTTCGTTGTTCGCCACGTCCTTCGTCGGCTCCTGGCGCCTAGGCATCCTCCGTGTGCTCTTATTAGCTTAACCTCGATTTTTCCGCTAGGAAAATATCGGACCACTAGGATCTTCATTCCCACACAGTATCAATCGTATCAACTAATAACTATTTCAACTTGCTTAACACAAGTTTCAGCTAAAAGATGTTCTAAAACGCATTTTCGTTTCGGTATCCAGTTTTCAAGGATCAAGGTCTTGCTCTTGATGAAGTTTGTTGGTGGAGCCAAGCGGGATCGAACCGCTGACCTCCTGCTTGCAAGGCAGGCGCTCTCCCAGCTGAGCTATGGCCCCAAAATAAAATTTCATGTTATATGGTGGGCCTTGGTGGACTCGAACCACCGACCTCACCCTTATCAGAGGTGCGCTCTAACCAACTGAGCTAAAAGCCCATATAACATATATAACATTGTGAATCAACCAAA
>NZ_JBTLRW010000080.1:0-522 GCF_054483875.1 Paenibacillus sp. BAC0078 | reverse complement strand
GGAGAAGTTCGTGGATAACCCATTCGAACCTGGTGAGCGGATGTACCGGACGGGAGACCTGGCCAGATGGCTGCCGGACGGGAACCTGGAGTACATGGGCCGGATCGACGAGCAAGTGAAAATCCGGGGGTACCGGATTGAGACAGGCGAAATCGAGCACCGTCTATTGCAGCACGCGGACGTGAAGGAAGCGGTGGTCATCGCCCGGAAAGACGAGCGGGACGAAGCGTACCTGTGCGCGTACGTGGTGAGCAGCGGAGCATTCGACGCCTCCGAGTTGCGCGGGTATTTGAAGCGCGGCCTGCCGGAGTACATGGTGCCATCATACGTAGTGGAAGTGGAGCGGATTCCGCTGACGGCCAACGGCAAGGTGGACCGGAAGGCGCTGCCGGAGCCGCAAGGTCTGGTGCAGGCCGGAAGCGAATACGTCGCGCCGCGGAGCGAGATCGAAGCGAAGCTGGCGGCAATTTGGCAGGACGTGCTTGGCCTTTCACAGCCGGTGGGTATCCGGGACAACTTCTT
>NZ_JBTLRW010000079.1:0-540 GCF_054483875.1 Paenibacillus sp. BAC0078 | reverse complement strand
TAGCAATCTTGCGCCGCTGTCCTCCAGCATGTACGCGATCCGCTCCGCCGGGTACGTCGGGTCGATCGGCAAGTACGCGCCTCCGGCTTTCAAGATCGCCAGAATCCCCACGACCATCTTCACCGAGCGCTCGGCCATAATCCCCACGATCCGATCCGATCCGACGCCACGCAACCGCAGCTCATGCGCCAATTGGTTCGCCTTCGCGTTCAGCTCCCCATACGTCATTCGCCCAGACTCGAATTCGATTGCCGTAGCTTCCGGTGTACGCTCCGCCTGCTGCTTAAACAGCTCGTGGATCGTCTTGTTCTTTGGATACTCCGTCCTCGTATCGTTGAATGTCTCTAGCAGCTGGCGCTTCTCTTCTTCCCCGGCCAGCTCGATTTCCTCCAACCGCATGTCCGGCGTTTCGGCGATCTGCTCCACGATTGCCGCCAGATGTTTGCCCATCCGCTCAACCGTTTCCTTCTTGAACAGCGCCGTGCTGTATTCCCAATCGAAATACAGCCGCCCTTCCTGCTCCACCGCAGCTACGGTCAG
>NZ_JBTLRW010000078.1:0-547 GCF_054483875.1 Paenibacillus sp. BAC0078 | reverse complement strand
TCGATAGATTTGCCTGCCGTAAAGCCCTATATCCACTTCATCAAGTGGCTGGAGGAGCAGGATCGAGAAGAAGCGCTGGGATACTGGAGAAACTACTTGGCGGGATACGAGCAGCGGGCGGCGATCCCTGCAAGCGAAAATCGTACAAACGAGTCGTATGCGCTTGAAGAAGTCCGTCATTCGTTCTCGGAGAGATTGACCGAGCGGTTGGTGCAATTGAGCAAGCGCCACCAAGTGACGATGAATAGCATGATGCAGACGGCATGGAACATGTTGCTGCGCAGCTACAATAACAGCGATGATGCGGTATTCGGCGCAGTGGTATCAGGGCGTCCAGCAGAAATTGACGGCGTCGAGAGCATGGTAGGGCTGTTTATCAACACGCTACCTGTTCGATTAAGCCCGAATGAAAGTACGGGCACGTTCATCGAGACAGTGAAACGGTTACAGCAGCGAGCCCTCGATTCGGAGAAGGTTGGATATATCTCTTTGGCCGAGATTCAGGCGCAATCGGAACTGAAACAAAACTTGATCGATCACCTGTTTA
>NZ_JBTLRW010000077.1:0-552 GCF_054483875.1 Paenibacillus sp. BAC0078 | reverse complement strand
TTATTCGCTCATCTTGTTTTAAACAGCGCTTCCGGATGACTCCGTCCGCCATTCTGTTTAAAGCCAAAAGTCGCTCACAATCCAAAACCATCGCTCAGTATCACTAAAACATAAACTTGCTTACACAAGTTCAGCTTAAAGGAATGTTCTAAAACGCATTTTCGTTTCGGTATCCAGTTTTCAAGGATCAAGTTGCTGTAAGTTCTGGTCGAACACGGCTGTGTCGATAGAAGTTACAGACCATTGAGAGCTTCAACTCTCAAAACTGAGCAACGAGTGAGTAACTAACCGACCTGGTTAGATTTTAGATTTGAATGTTCTCATTGCAGAGAACGATTCTCCATAGAAAGGAGGTGATCCAGCCGCACCTTCCGATACGGCTACCTTGTTACGACTTCACCCCAATCATCTACCCCACCTTCGGCGGCTGGCTCCCTTGCGGGTTACCCCACCGACTTCGGGTGTTGTAAACTCTCGTGGTGTGACGGGCGGTGTGTACAAGACCCGGGAACGTATTCACCGCGGCATGCTGATCCGCGATTACTAGCAATT
>NZ_JBTLRW010000076.1:0-573 GCF_054483875.1 Paenibacillus sp. BAC0078 | reverse complement strand
TTCGAATGGGTTATCCACGAACTTCTCCACCGTCAATTCCGGTCGGTTCAAGTAACCACGCGCCAAGCCGTCCCCTGCGATGCACAGCTCCCCAGGCACCCCGATCGGCTGCAGCTTGTTCGCTCCGTCGACGACATATACGCGGGTGTTGGCGATCGGACGACCAATCGGAATCGTTCCCCGGTCAACGTCCCCTTCGCTGATCGGATAGCAGCAGGCGAAAGTTGTACTTTCCGTCGGGCCGTAACCATTAATCAGTTGCAACCCTTCGATTTCCATCGCCTTTTTCGCATGTTGCACGGAGACGACATCACCGCCTACCAGCAACTGGCGCACTCCGTTCAATCCCTGCAGGCGATGCTCCACCATGACGTTAAACAAGCCCGACGTTAACCACAGTATGGTCACGCCATATTTTTCGATCCGTTCGGTCAGTTCTTCCAGCGTCGGGATATGCGGCGGCATCAGCACCAGCTTCGCACCGTTCAGCAAACTTCCCCAAATTTCAAATGTCGCTGCATCGAAGGAAATTGTCGATGCCTGTAAAAAGACATCCTGTTCCGTGATGCGCAC
>NZ_JBTLRW010000075.1:0-599 GCF_054483875.1 Paenibacillus sp. BAC0078 | reverse complement strand
GTTTCCAGATTCATCATCTGTTGAACCCGCATTGCCTCACGTTCGACCGCTGTGCTGACGTCCGCTTCCCCCGAGACGTCGCATACATGCAGGCGGAACGCTGGCTCTTCCGTCCCCCGATTCATCTGCACGATCTTCCCTGCTTCTTGCCGGTACACCATCCGCAGCGCATCGTGATGTTCCGCCAGCTTGGCTGCGACTTCCTCCACGAGCATTTCCTGGAAACCGTCCGCGCGGTACAGCATCATCGCCTGATTCCAGTGATGATTTTGCGAGAAATCCTGTTCGAAGAACCAACGCTGGATCGGACTTAGCGCCACTTCGCCTTCCACGGCCCCTGCCTCGGCTGCTGCCTGAGTCGTGGCCTGAACGTAGCCGCTGACTTCCTCGATCGTCGGATGCTTGAACATATCCCGGACAACCAGCTTCAACCCTTCCGCGCTTAACCTCGACACGATCTGGATCGCTTTGATCGAATCACCGCCCAGCTCGAAGAAGTTGTCCCGGATGCCGACCTGTTCGATTCGGAGCACGTCCTGCCAAACCGCCGCCAGCTTCGCTTCAATCTCGCTGCGCGGCGCGACGTATTCACTTCCGGC
>NZ_JBTLRW010000074.1:0-599 GCF_054483875.1 Paenibacillus sp. BAC0078 | reverse complement strand
GTTTCCAGATTCATCATCTGTTGAACCCGCATTGCCTCACGTTCGACCGCTGTGCTGACGTCCGCTTCCCCCGAGACGTCGCATACATGCAGGCGGAACGCTGGCTCTTCCGTCCCCCGGTTCATCTGCACGATCTTCCCTGCTTCTTGCCGGTACACCATCCGCAGCGCATCGTGATGTTCCGTCAGCTTGGCTGCGACTTCCTCCACGAGCGTTTCCCGGAATCCGTCCGCGCGGTACAGCATCATCGCCTGATTCCAGTGATGATTTTGCGAGAAATCCTGTTCGAAGAACCAACGCTGGATCGGGCTTAGCGCCACCTCGCCTTCCACGGCCCCTGCTTCGGCTGCTGCCTGGGTCTTGGCCTGAATATAGCCGCTGACTTCCTCGATCGTCGGATGCGTGAACATATCCCGGACAACCAGCTTCAACCCTTCCGCGCTTAACCTCGACACGATCTGGATCGCTTTGATCGAATCGCCGCCCAGCTCGAAGAAGTTGTCCCGGATGCCGACCTGTTCGATTCGGAGCACGTCCTGCCAAACCGCCGCCAGCTTCACTTCGATCTCGCTCCGCGGCGCGATGTATTCACTTCCGGC
>NZ_JBTLRW010000073.1:0-661 GCF_054483875.1 Paenibacillus sp. BAC0078 | reverse complement strand
TGCAGAACATGCAGATGAGCGAATGGAAGCCGGAAGGGCTGACGATTCGGCCGTATCCGCAGGAATACCGGGTCGCTAAATTCGACCTGACGATAGCTGTGGTCGAGCAGGAAGGGCGGTTGTATTTCGATTGGGAATACAGCACGGCGCTGTTCAAGAAGGAAACGGTTGAGCGGATGGGCAAACATCTGGCGGCGATCGTGGAACAGATCGCCGAAACGCCGGACATGAGGTTGGAGGAAATCGAGCTGGCCGGGGAAGAAGAGAAGCGTCAGTTGCTGGAGACGTTTAACGACACGAAGGCGGAGTATCCGAAGGATAAGACGATTTACGCGCTGTTCGAGGAGCAGGCGGAGCGGATGCCGGAAGCCGAGGCGGTCGTATTCAAGTCTGAACGAATGACGTATGGGGAGCTGAACGCGAAGGCGAACCAACTGGCGCATGAGCTGCGGTTGCGCGGCGTCGGATCGGAGTGGATCGTGGGGATTATGGCAGAGCGCTCGGTGGAGATGATCGTGGGGATTCTCGCGATTCTGAAGGCGGGCGGGGCATACTTGCCGATCGACCCGGCGTATCCGGCGGAGCGGATCACGTACATGCTGGAAGACAGCGGCGCCGATCTGCTGCTCGTATACAGGGAAGCAGAAGTGCCGCAAGAGTA
>NZ_JBTLRW010000072.1:0-665 GCF_054483875.1 Paenibacillus sp. BAC0078 | reverse complement strand
GTTTTTTCGTTTCCGCCTCCTCTTTCGACAGAGGAGGTAGCGGCTTTTTTCCGTGAGAGACACGGCTGTCGGTGACGGCTTGCTCCAACTCTTGAAGATAGGCTTGGGGTGTCTCATTCGCCAATTGCAGCGTATAGCGGTTTTTGTTGGCACTGGCTTGAATATGCGTAGAATCCGTGATCAATAGCCGCCCCGCAATCATGCGGTGGGAGATGGCAAGTCGCACCACTTCGTCGAAGATTTCCTGAAATATTCCGGTTCCTTGAAACCGCCCATTGCGGTTCCAGCTTATCGTGGAATGGTCGGGTACTCGTTCGCTCAGACCCAGACCCAAGAACCACCGGTATGCCAGATTCATCTGGATTTCCTGCTCTAGCATTCGTTCCGAGCGAATGCCGTACAGGTAGCCAATCAGCATCATTTTAAATAAGCGGACCGGTGGAATCGGAGGTCTGCCTTGGTTAGGGCTATAAAATGGACGGACTTTTTCTGTAATGAACGAAAAATCCACATGCTTATCAATCAGACGAAGGAGGTGATCCGGTGGAACCAACTGATCCAAACAGACAAGCTCCATTTGATATTTCCCGCTATTCCCTTGATCCTTCTCGTTTAACATGAGACACCGCACTTTCTTACAAAGTTACCTATATTATACCAAATGA
>NZ_JBTLRW010000071.1:0-679 GCF_054483875.1 Paenibacillus sp. BAC0078 | reverse complement strand
GGAAGCGGACGTCAGTGCAGCGGTCGAGCAGAAGGCGACGCTTGTCCAGCAGGCGATGAATCTGGAAACCGGTCCGCTGATGCAGCTTGGATTGTTCCGAACGGGCAGCGGCGACCATCTGCTGATCGCGATCCATCACCTTATCGTGGACGGGGTGTCCTGGCGAATTCTGTTGGAAGATTTCGCAGTGGGATACGAGCAGCGGCTGCGCGGAGAGTCTGTCGCGTTGCCGGGCAAAACACATTCGTACCGGACGTGGTCGGAGCGGATGGGGAGCTATGCACAGAGCTGGAAACTGCTGAGGGAAGCTCCATATTGGCGGCAGGAAGAAAGCCGCAAGGATCAACTACAACCGCTGCCCAAAGACGGGGAAAGCGGCGGAGCGCGTACGATCGGAAGCAGTACAAGATCGGCGATTAGCTTAAGCGAGAAGGAAACGAAAAACTTGCTGACGGGAACGCACCATGCGTACAAGACGGAAATGAACGACGTGCTGCTCGCGGCGCTCGGCCTGGCGATGCAGGAGTGGACGGGTCACGATACGCTGGCCATTCATCTGGAAGGCCACGGCCGGGAAGAAGTATTGGGTGACGTGGACGTGACGAGAACGGTAGGTTGGTTTACGAGCATCTATCCCGTCGTCTTCGAATTGAAGAAGGCGGAAGGGATAGCCTACTGG
>NZ_JBTLRW010000070.1:0-733 GCF_054483875.1 Paenibacillus sp. BAC0078 | reverse complement strand
TCGCCCGGAAAGACGAGCGGGACGAAGCGTACCTGTGCGCGTACGTGGTGAGCGGCGGAGCCTTCGACGCCTCCGAGCTGCGTGCGTATTTGAAGCGCAGCCTGCCGGAGTACATGGTGCCGTCATACGTAGTGGAAGTGGAGCGGATTCCGCTGACGGCCAACGGCAAGGTGGACCGGAAGGCGCTGCCGGAGCCGCAAGGTCTGGTGCAGGCCGGAAGTGAATACGTCGCGCCGCGGAGCCAGACGGAAGCGAAGCTGGCGGAGATTTGGCAGGACGTGCTTGGCCTGTCGCAGCTGGTGGGCATCCGGGACAACTTCTTCGAGCTGGGCGGCCACTCGCTTAAAGCGATGCAGCTGGTGTCGCGTATCCAGAAGCAATTGGACGCGAGCGCGCTGCTGAGTGAAGTGTTCGCAAGCTCAACGGTGGAGGCGCTCGCGGGGTATTTGGAAGTGGCGGCTACCAAGGCGCGCTACGAGGCGATCGGCAAGGCGGAGCTGCGCAAGTGGTATCCGGCCTCGCCCGCACAGCAGCGGCTGTACGTGGTCAGTCAGCTGGCCCCGGAGGGGAACGGCTACAATATGCCGTGGGCGCTGGAGATCGCAGGGAAGCTGGATACGGAGCGCGTGCGGGAGAGCTTGAACTTACTGGCGGAGCGTCACGAATCGTTCCGCACGTCGTTTGCGATGCAGGAAGATCAGCTGATGCAGCGCATCGTCGAATGTGTGGAAGT
>NZ_JBTLRW010000069.1:0-754 GCF_054483875.1 Paenibacillus sp. BAC0078 | reverse complement strand
AAGGCCACGGCCGGGAAGAAGTATTGGGTGACGTGGACGTGACGAGAACGGTAGGTTGGTTTACGAGCATCTATCCCGTCGTCTTCGAATTGAAGAAGGCGGAAGGGATAGCCTACTGGGTCAAATCGTTCAAGGAGAAGCTGAGACGAATTCCGAACAAAGGCATCGGATACGGCGCGCTGAAGTATTTGACGCCTGCGGAGAAAAGCGGCATTAGGAGCGGAATGGCGCCGGAAATCAGCTTCAACTACTTGGGGCAATGGGATCGGGAACTGAACGCGGGCGCCATGTCGATGTCCGGTCTTTCTGCGGGGATATCGATGAGCCTGCAATCGGAACGGACTTACGCGCTGGATATTGTAGGAAGTGTGATCGAGGGAAAACTGGCGCTGGTTGTGACGTACGACAAGCAGGAGTACCGAGAAAGTACGATGCTAGCATTGCTGGCCAACTACAAAAAGCAGCTGCTTTCGATCGTTGACCACTGCATGCAGCAAACCGAGACCGAACTTACTCCGAGCGATGTGGGAAACGAACAAGTGCCACTCGCCACTTTCGATAAACTTCGCAAGCAACTGGAAATGAGCGGTAACGGCGAAATAGTTTCCATTTATCCGATGTCTCCGATGCAAGAGGGCATGCTGTTCCAAGCGTTAAGGGAGCCGCAGTCGTCTGCTTACTTCGTACAAATGTCCTTTATGATTCAAGGCTCGCTGCATGTCGGAAATCTGGAGAAGAGCCTTTCCCTTCTGAT
>NZ_JBTLRW010000068.1:0-758 GCF_054483875.1 Paenibacillus sp. BAC0078 | reverse complement strand
AATCAGAACCACCCGTCCAACGGGTGGTTTGCACTTGGGGTATAACCCCCTGTTGCCAAACTGCGCCTAAAGACGCTAGCCTGACAATAAATTGTTCAGGCTCAGTGTAATTTGTCCCTTTCACTTCCCAGTTAAACTGGTTTACTTCTTCTTGCTACTGTTTCTGTTAAATGGATCTTCATATTCTTTCACACTCAGTTTGTCCACTGCTTGGTCATGTGCTTCTTGTTCACGTATATATTTAGCGACGGTGGCTTCATTTAAGCCCACTGTGCTCACGTAGTATCCCTCCGCCCAAAATTTTCGATTACCATACTTATATTTTAAATTCGCATGCCTCTCGAATATCATCAGTGCGCTTTTTCCCTTCAGATATCCCATAAATGAGGATACTGAGATTTTTGGAGGAATCGCTACTAACATATGTACATGATCTGGCATCATGTGACCTTCTATGATCTCCACCCCCTTGTATTTACATAAACGTTTGAAGATTTCGATCAAGTCTTTCCTCACTTGATTATAGATCTCTTTCCGTCTATACTTCGGGGTGAACACGATGTGGTATTTGCACATCCACTTCGTGTGAGCTAGACTATAGCTCTTGTTTGCCATCTAAGACCATTCCTTTCAATTGAGCCTGAACATCTCAATTTTATCGGAATGGTCTTGTTGGTCAAACCCTTGATCCCTCCACCCGCATAGCGGGTGGTTTTTTGTTTCGCGCGTTTCACGCACTCAACTGGCTAAAGCCTAAA
>NZ_JBTLRW010000067.1:0-865 GCF_054483875.1 Paenibacillus sp. BAC0078 | reverse complement strand
GATGGCGTAAAGTAAGTTGTGTACCAAGATTTGGAGCCTAGCCAGGCAACAAAAAAGTAGGGTATCCTCGGGATTGCGAAACCACCAAGGAGGAACCCTACTCGATGACTATTGTACCCGAAAATCTAATGAATAATCTATTTGAAAATCTTGTCACGGAGTTTGTCAAAGAGAACCTGGAATCCATCATGAGAGCTGAAATTCAGCACTTCATGGAGAACGAGCAAGCCGGTGAGCGAAACAGTCGCAATGGCTACTATACTCGGAGCCTGCACACCAAGTACGGCCATCTGGAGGATCTGGAGGTTCCCAGGGACCGTAGAGGACACTTCCAGACGCAAATGTTTGAACCCTACCAACGCCGGGACGGCTGGCTGGAAGAGGCGGTGATCCAGATGTACAAAAGCGGCATGGGTACGCGGGACGTTGCCCGTTTTATTGAAAGTATGTTTGGTAGCCATTATTCCGCAGCGACTGTGAGCAATATTACCGCCACGGTACTGGAGGACATTCAGAACTGGCAGTCGCGTCCGCTCGCCAAACGCTACTCCGTGATTTACCTGGATGGGCTGTACGTGAAACTCAAACGAGGCACCGTCGGCGGTGAAGTTGTCTATTTTGCCATGGGCATTGATGAAGACGGACACCGTCAAATTCTTGGGTTTTACGTTGGGGGTCAAGAGAGCTCGAACGGTTGGAGAGAGGTGCTCAAGGATCTCTACAACCGTGGAGCGCAGGAAGTCCTACTCGGTGTATTTGACGGTCTACCCGGACTGGATGCCGCATTCAAAGAAGTGTACCCCAAGGCCGATGTACAGCACTGTGTCGTTCACAAAGTCCGTGCCACGTTCCCCAAAATCCGGGT
>NZ_JBTLRW010000066.1:0-879 GCF_054483875.1 Paenibacillus sp. BAC0078 | reverse complement strand
CGCGTGCTGCAGCAAGCCGTGCACGATTTCGCCCGTTTCAATCCGGTATCCCCGGATTTTCACTTGCTCGTCGATCCGGCCCATGTACTCCAGGTTCCCGTCCGGCAGCCATCTGGCCAGGTCTCCCGTCCGGTACATCCGCTCGCCAGGTTCGAACGGATTGTCCACGAACTTCTCCACCGTCAATTCCGGTCGGTTCAAATATCCGCGCGCCAAGCCGTCTCCCGCGATGCACAGCTCCCCTGGCACCCCGATCGGCTGAAGTTGGTTCGATTTATTCATCACATAAATCCGTACGTTCTGTATCGGCTTACCGATTGCAGGAACCCCTTCTTCGGTTTCTACCCAGCCGCTGGTCGCGACCACCGTATTCTCCGTTGGTCCGTAATTGTTCGATAGCCGATACCCGGATCTCTTCGTTTTTCCTAATCTGTCCCCGCCGGTTAGCAGCGCGCGAAGTGCATGACTAGGCTGGTCCGTGAACTGTTCGTATACCGGTGTCGGCAGAAACGAGACCGTGATCCCATTCTCCTGGTAGAACCGGCTTAACGCCTCAAGATCAGTACGAATATGCGGACTCACCAAATAGATTGCCGCCCCGCTCACGAGGTAAGGGAATATCTCCCATACAGCAGCATCAAAGCCGGATCCCGCGTACTGTGTCGCGCGATCCGTATCCCTCACTTCAAAGTTACGACTGTGCCATGTCGACAAATTCACCAGCGAACCGTGCTCGACCATGACCCCTTTGGGCTGCCCCGTCGATCCTGACGTGTAGATCACATAAGCCAGATCGTTTGGCCCACTTGCTGCAGTCAGGTTTGCAGTATCGCCCGCGTATAGCGACGTGTCCGCTAGGTTCAGCACCTCTCCTGCATA
>NZ_JBTLRW010000065.1:0-1007 GCF_054483875.1 Paenibacillus sp. BAC0078 | reverse complement strand
ACGGCAAGACGCAGCAACACATCTTTCGTGAGATCAAATCCGATTTCCCGATCCAATTGCTTGAATTGATCCACTTTGTGCTTGATTTCATCTTCCGCTAATCCTCTGTAGTCTTCGAAAATAATCGAAGGTTTGCGCTTTTTGAGTACGATCTGCAAGGGCCTCTCCAATCCCTCGTACATAAATACCATACGAAAGATATCGTACCGTTCCATCAGAAGGGAGAGGCTCTTCTCCAGATTCGCTTCTTGCAGCGACCCTTGAATCGCAAACAACATTTGCTCGAAGTACGCGGACGACTGCGGCTCCATTAACGCTTGGAACAGCATGCCTTCTTGCATCGGAGACAGCGGGTACATGGACACGATCTCGCCGCTACTCGCCAGTTGCTTGCGAAGGTTATCGAAAGTGACTAGCGGTATTGGTTCGCTGCTCACATCGCTCGGAGTCAGTACGGTCTCGGTTTGCTGCATGCAATGCTCGATGATCGAAAGCAGCTGCTTTTTGTACTCGGCCAGCAATGCCTGCATCGTGCTTTCACGGTACTCCTGCTCGTCGTACGTCAGGATCAGCGTCAGTTTCCCGTCCATTACGCTTCCTACAATGTCCAGCGCATAAGCCCGCTCTGATTGCAAACTCACCTGGAACCCTGTCGGTAGACCGGACATCGACATCGCCCCGGTATTCATCTCCCGGTCCCATTGTCCCAAGTAGTTGAAGCTGATTTCCGGCGCTATTCCGCTTCCTAGGCCGCTTTTTTCCCTTGGCGTCAAATACTTCAGCGCGCCGTATCCCACGCCTTTGTTCGGAATCCGTCTCAGCTTCTCCTTGAACGATTTGATCCAGTAGGCTATCCCTTCCGCCTTCTTCATTTCGAAGACAACCGGGTATATGCTCGTAAACCACCCCACCGTTCTCGTCACGTCCACGTCACCCAATACTTCTTCCCGGCCGTGGCCTTCCAGATGAACAGCCAGCGTCTCATGACCCGTCCATTCCTGCATTGC
>NZ_JBTLRW010000064.1:0-1009 GCF_054483875.1 Paenibacillus sp. BAC0078 | reverse complement strand
TCGAAGAGTTGCGCTTCTTCAGCACGATTTGTAACGGCCTTTCCAATTCCTCGTACATAAACACCGTTCGCAAGATGTCATGTCGATCCATCAGAAGGGAAAGGCTCTTCTCCAGATTCACTTCTTGCAACGACCCTTGAATCGTAAACGACAATTGCTCGAAGTACGCAGACGACTGCGGTTCCCTTAGCGCTTGGAATAGCATGCCTTCTTGCATTGGAGACATCGGGTACATGGACACGATCTCGCCGCTATTTGCCAGTTGCTTGCGAAGGTTATCGAAAGTGACTAGCGGTATTGGTTCGCTGCCCACATCGCTCGGAGTCAGCACGGTCTCGGTTTGCTGCATGCAATGCTCGACGATCGAAAGCAGCTGCTTTTTGTAGTTGACTAGCAATACCTGCATCGTGCTTTCACGGTACTCCTGCTCGTCGTACGTCAGGATCAGCGTCAGTTTCCCGTCCATTACGCTTCCTACAATCTCCAGCGCATAAGCCCGCTCTGATTGCAAACTCACCTGGGACCCTGTCGGTAGACCGGACATCGACATCGCCCCGGTATTCATCTCCCGGTCCCATTGTCCCAAGTAGTTGAAGCTGATTTCCGGCGCTATTCCGCTTCCTAGGCCGCTTTTTTCCCTTGGCGTCAAATACTTCAGCGCGCCGTATCCCACGCCTTTGTTCGGAATCCGTCTCAGCTTCTCCTTGAACGATTTGATCCAGTAGGCTATCCCTTCCGCCTGCTTCATTTCGAAGACAACCGGGTATATGCTCGTAAACCACCCCACCGTTCTCGTCACGTCCACGTCACCCAATACTTCTTCCCGGCCATGACCCTCCAGATGAACAGCCAGCGTCTCATGACCCGTCCATTCCTGCATCGCTAAACCGAGCGCCGCGAGCAGCACATCGTTTATTTCCGTCTTGTACGCATGGTGCGTTCCCGTCAGCAGGTTTTTCGTTTCCCGCTCGTTTAAGTTAATCACCGCACGCGTGCTGCTTCCCCATGT
>NZ_JBTLRW010000063.1:0-1015 GCF_054483875.1 Paenibacillus sp. BAC0078 | reverse complement strand
AATTGCTAGTAATCGCGGATCAGCATGCCGCGGTGAATACGTTCCCGGGTCTTGTACACACCGCCCGTCACACCACGAGAGTTTACAACACCCGAAGTCGGTGGGGTAACCCGCAAGGGGGCCAGCCGCCGAAGGTGGGGTAGATGATTGGGGTGAAGTCGTAACAAGGTAGCCGTATCGGAAGGTGCGGCTGGATCACCTCCTTTCTATGGAGAATCGTCACCTGCAACGGTGACATTCAAATCGGAAGCTTAAGCTTCTATAGAACCCTTGGGTTCGAACACTCACTCGTGTTCAGTTTTGAAGGAGCAAGCCTCTTTCAAAAACGTTTGGTGGCGATAGCGGAGGGGTTCCACACGTACCCATCCCGAACACGACCGTTAAGTCCTCCAGCGCCGATGGTACTTGGACCGAAGGGTCCTGGGAGAGTAGGACGCTGCCAAGCGGACAACCAATTCATTGGTTGATTCACAATGTTATATATGTTATATGGGCTTTTAGCTCAGTTGGTTAGAGCGCACCTCTGATAAGGGTGAGGTCGGTGGTTCGAGTCCACCAAGGCCCACCATATAACATGAAATTTTATTTTGGGGCCATAGCTCAGCTGGGAGAGCGCCTGCCTTGCAAGCAGGAGGTCAGCGGTTCGATCCCGCTTGGCTCCACCAACAAACTTCATCAAGAACAACTTGATCCTTGAAAACTGGATACCGAAACGAAAATGCGTTTTAGAACATTCCTTTAAGCTGAACTTGTGTTAACAAGTTTATGTTTTAGTGATACTGAGCGATGGTTTTGGATTGTGAGCGACTTTTGGCTTTAAACAGAATGGCGGACGGAGTCATCCGGAAGCGCTGTTTAAAACAAGATGAGCGAATAAGCCAAATACCGGAGCGATTGGTTAAGCTAATAAGAGCACACGGAGGATGCCTAGGCGCCAGGAGCCGACGAAGGACGTGGCGAACAACGAAACTGCCTCGGGGAGCTGTAAGCAAGCTTTGATCCGGGGGTGTCCGAA
>NZ_JBTLRW010000062.1:0-1032 GCF_054483875.1 Paenibacillus sp. BAC0078 | reverse complement strand
CTGGTGAGCGGATGTACCGGACGGGAGACCTGGCCAGATGGCTGCCGGACGGGAACCTGGAGTACATGGGCCGGATCGACGAGCAAGTGAAAATCCGGGGGTACCGGATTGAGACAGGCGAAATCGAGCACCGTCTATTGCAGCACGCGGACGTGAAGGAAGCGGTGGTCATCGCCCGGAAAGACGAGCGGGACGAAGCGTACCTGTGCGCGTACGTGGTGAGCAGCGGAGCATTCGACGCCTCCGAGTTGCGCGGGTATTTGAAGCGCGGCCTGCCGGAGTACATGGTGCCATCATACGTAGTGGAAGTGGAGCGGATTCCGCTGACGGCCAACGGGAAGGTGGACCGGAAGGCGCTGCCGGAGCCGCAAGGGCTGGTGCAGGCCGGAAGCGAATACGTCGCGCCGCGAAGCGAGACGGAAGCGAAGCTGGCGGAGATTTGGCAGAACGTACTCCGAGTCGGACAAGTCGGCATCCGGGACAACTTCTTCGAGCTGGGCGGCGATTCGATCAAAGCGATCCAGATCGTGTCGAGGTTAAGCTCGGAAGGCCTGAAGCTGGCGGTTCGGGATATGTTCACGCATTCGACGATCGAGGAAGTCAGCGGCTACGTTCAAGCCACGACCCAGGCAGCAGCCGAAGCAGGGGCCGTGGAAGGCGAGGTGGCGCTAAGCCCGATCCAGCGTTGGTTTTTCGAACAGGATTTCTCGCAAAATCATCACTGGAATCAGGCGATGATGCTGTACCGCGCGGACGGATTCCGGGAAACGCTCGTGGAGGAAGTCGCAGCCAAGCTGGCGGAACATCACGATGCGCTGCGGATGGTGTACCGGCAAGAAGCAGGGAAGATCGTGCAGATGAACCGGGGGACGGAAGAGCCAGCGTTCCGCCTGCATGTATGCGACGTCTCGGTGGAAGCGGACGTCAGTGCAGCGGTCGAGCAGAAGGCGACGCTTGTCCAGCAGGCGATGAATCTGGAAACCGGTCCGCTGATGCAGCTTGGATTGTTCCGAACGGGCAGCGGCGACCATC
>NZ_JBTLRW010000061.1:0-1062 GCF_054483875.1 Paenibacillus sp. BAC0078 | reverse complement strand
GGTGGCGGGGAGAAGGCACCCGGATGCGGAACGGATGATCGGGATGTTCGTTAACACGCTGGCGATGCGGAGCCGCCCGGCGGGAAGCAAACGGTTCGACGCGTACTTGGCGGAAGTGAAGGCCGCGGTGCTGGGGGCGATGGAGAACCAGGATTATCCATTCGAGGAGCTGGTGGAGAAGGCGGAGGTAAGGCGGGATACGAGCCGGAACCCGCTGTTCGACACGATGCTGGTGCTGCAGAACATGCAGATGAGCGAATGGAAACCGGAAGGGCTGACGATTCAGCCGTACGCGCAGGAATATCGGGTGGCGAAATTCGACCTGACCGTAGCTGCGGTGGAGCAGGAAGGGCGGCTGTATTTCGATTGGGAATACAGCACGGCGCTGTTCAAGAAGGAAACGGTTGAGCGGATGGGCAAACATCTGGCGGCAATCGTGGAACAGATCGTCGAAACGCCGGACATGAGGTTGGAGGAAATCGAGCTGGCCGGGGAAGAAGAGAAGCGTCAGCTGTTGACGGTGTTTAACGACACGAAGGCGGACTATCCGAAGGAGCAACCGATCCACGAGCTGTTTGAGCAGCAGGCGGAGCGTACACCGGAAGCGGTGGCGGTCATATTCGAGTCTGAGCGAATGACGTATGGGGAGCTGAACGCGAAGGCGAACCAATTGGCGCATGAATTACGGGCGCGTGGCGTCGGATCGGATCGGATCGTGGCGATTATGGCGGAGCGTTCAGTCGAGATGGTGGTCGGAATCATGGCGATTCTGAAAGCCGGCGGCGCATACTTGCCGATCGACCCGACGTACCCGGCGGAACGGATCACGTACATGCTGGAGGACAGCGGCGCAAGACTGCTGCTCGTATGTGGGGACGTGGAAGTGCCACCTGGGTATGCGGGAGAGGTGCTGAATCTGGTGGACGCGTTGCTGTACGCAGGCGACACCGCGAACCCGCCAGCCGCAAACGGTCCGAACGATCTGGCGTATGTCATCTACACGTCGGGATCGACGGGACAGCCCAAGGGTGTCATGGTCGAACATGGCGGCTTAACGAATAT
>NZ_JBTLRW010000060.1:0-1128 GCF_054483875.1 Paenibacillus sp. BAC0078 | reverse complement strand
GAACAAGAAGCCACGACGGCCTACAGCAAAGCCAAAAAAGAGGCCGACGGGAAACACGAAGAAGAAAAAGCCAAGGAAGAGAAAAAAGGCGGCTTCCTCGGCTGGGTGAAAGACAAGCTCGAAGCAGTGGTTGAAGTCGTCAAGAAAGCCGTCAACTTCATTTTTGAGGGTCTGAGAAAAGCGGTTAAGTTTATTTTTGAAAAAGCCAAACAAGCCGTGCTGGGCATCATCGAACTGGGCCGCAAGCTGATCACCACCCTGATCAAAGGCCTGGGTACCCTCCTCAAAAAGCTGGTCTCGGTGGTCTTCGCCAAATTCCCGGGCATCGCCGCCAAGATTTGCGGCAAAATTGATGCTGTCGTGAACAAAGCAGTGAAAGTCGTCAACCAGCTCGCGCAGAAGCTCAAAACGAAAGTCACCCAAGTCATGGACTTCCTAGCAACTAAAGTAGATCAGGCTTTGGCTGTCGTGCAAAACTTCTACACGAAATTGATCTCCACCTTAGGCAACCTCCTGATCGCCGTTTTCCTCGACGTGATGGAGCGGATCGGGGCGCTTGGCAAGGCGGCGAAGCGGTCCTTCAGCCATTTGGAAGGCAAGATGTGGGAGTATCTGCTAGGAGTAGACATCTCGAAGTCGCTGGGTGCAGGTTCGGCAGAAGGCGTGGCAGAGCAGGCCCAGGAAGCGGGAGAGCCGCAACCGGAAGAGAAGCTTACCGCAGATGACATCGAAATGGAGTCGGTGGAAGAGGGCGAAATGGACCCTGAACTGGTCCGGGACATGAACCTCAAGGACGGCGAAACCTAGCAGCTTCCGGGTAGCAGCGATCCGCATACGATGGATAGCATTATGGCGGATTTTGATACCGGAAAAGCGGACAAGAGCCTCGGAGGCAAAATTGCAGACGGCGTATCGCTGCGGGAGAACAATGCCAAAATGGTGTTTGACCAGATAAAAACATATGTAATAAAATGGATGAAGAGTAATGGATTGAAGCTTTTGGCTGCGGTCATCGGGATATTGGTGGGCGTTGTTGTCGCAGAAATCGTCACGGGTGGAGCCATCACGGCAGCACTTCCGCTACTGATGAATATTCTCATGACCGTCATGGAAGCGCAGGCGATTGTA
>NZ_JBTLRW010000059.1:0-1131 GCF_054483875.1 Paenibacillus sp. BAC0078 | reverse complement strand
TACAATCGCCTGCGCTTCCATGACGGTCATGAGAATATTCATCAGTAGCGGAAGTGCTGCCGTGATGGCTCCACCCGTGACGATTTCTGCGACAACAACGCCCACCAATATCCCGATGAACGCAGCCAAAAGCTTCAATCCATTACTCTTCATCCATTTTATTACATATGTTTTTATCTGGTCAAACACCATTTTGGCATTGTTCGCCCGCAGCGATACGCCGTCTGCAATTTTGCCTCCGAGGCTCTTGTCCGCTTTTCCGGTATCAAAATCCGCCATAATGCTATCCATCGTATGCGGATCGCTGCTGCCCGGAAGCTGCTTGGTTTCGCCGTCCTTGAGGTTCATGTCCCGGACCAGTTCAGGGTCCATTTCGCCCTGTTCGACCGATTCCATTTCGATGTCATCTGCAGTAAGCTTCTCTTCCGGTTGCGGCTCTCCCGCTTCCTGGGCCTGCTCTGCAGCTCCGCCTTCTGCCGCACCTGCGCCCATTGGTTTCGAAATGTCCACACCAAGCAGATATTCCCACATCTTGCCTTCCAAATGGCTGAATGACCGCTTCGCTGCCTTGCCGAGCGCCCCGATCCGTTCCATCACATCGAGGAAGACGGCGATCAGGAGGTTGCCCAAGGTCGAGATCAATTTCGTGTAGAAGTTCTGCACGACAGCCAAGGCCTGATCCACTTTGGTAGCCAGGAAGTCCATGACCTGGGTGACTTTCGTTTTGAGCTTTTGCGCGAGCTGGTTAACGGCTTTCACCGCTTTGTTTACAACGCCGTCAATTTTGCTGCAGATTTTCGCTGCAATACCCGGGAACTTGGCGAAGACCACTGAGACCAGCTTTTTGAGCAGGGTGCCCAGTCCTTTGATCAGGTCCGTGATCAGCCTGCGACCCAGTTCGATGATGCCCAGCACGGCTTGTTTGGCTTTTTCAAAAATAAATTTGACCGCTTTTCTCAGGCCCTCGAAAATGAAGTTGACTGCTTTTTTGACGACTTCAACCACTGCCTCAAGCTTGTCTTTCACCCAGCCGAGGAAGCCGCCTTTTTTCTCTTCCTTGGCTTTTTCTTCTTCATGTTTTCCGTCGGCCTCTTTTTTGGCTTTGCTGTAGGCGGTCGTGGCTTCTTGTTC
>NZ_JBTLRW010000058.1:0-1201 GCF_054483875.1 Paenibacillus sp. BAC0078 | reverse complement strand
GAACCAACTGATCCAAACAGACAAGCTCCATTTGATATTTCCCGCTATTCCCTTGATCCTTCTCGTTTAACATGAGACACCGCACTTTCTTACAAAGTTACCTATATTATACCAAATGAATGCGATGTCGTATTGAATTATTGGGTTTCTCAACAGTCTGAAAAAGTAGACTTAATTCTCTCCAATTCCATCCAAACAATGATTTTACAAGGAAATAAGCGGAGTTTTTCAGACTGTTGAGAAAGTCCATTTCTAAGCTGCAAAAGCTAACTTGAAATCCAAACGGCGTCCAATGAGATGAATTTCACAGGTACTCATACACAAACGGAGAACACGAGCCTCCTTCTGTGCTAAATATCGGGCAATTTTCTTCACATTTTGTGCAATGGCCGTCATGAGTGCCTGTTCTTGTACCTTGGCCTTGCCGCGCATTCGGCAACGACGGTATCCGTGCAGGTTTTTGGCATCAGCAAAGCTACGCTCAATGGTCTGAGCGCGGTACTTGTAAATACGCTCGCCTTCGGTGCTTTTCCGGTTTTGACGAACTCTCTCTTTGTATTCCTCCCACACATGCCGCTGAATGACACGCTGGTGGTTTTGAGTCTCGGTACACTGGGAGAGTCGTGGGCACATGGCGCAGTACGCCTTAGGCGAAGCATACTCTTCATAGCCCGCGCGGTTGGTGGTGCGGTAGGTCAGTTGTTGTCCTTCTGGGCACACATAAACGTCCTTCTGGGTGTCATAGGTAAAGTCTTCTTTAGAAAACAAACCCGGTTTGCCCGGTGTGGTCCGTTCTGCAATCACATTCATCCACCGCGTGGTCTGCTTACAAATGTAAGGAACCATGTATCCCGAATCCAGGGCAATGGCTTCTAGCGTATCCGCAAAACCAAAGGTCTCCAGTTGCCGATTCAACCGCTCCATGTATACGGTGGAGTCATTGACATTGCCTGGCGTCACGTAAACATCAGTAATCATATTCAATTTGTGGTCAACGGTTCGGTGGTCCAGGTAGAAAAAACCTTCCGGTTTGCCCTTACGCATCATGTAGCCGCACTCCGGGTCGGTCAGGCTTACTTTCTGTTTTTTCGTTTCCGCCTCCTCTTTCGACAGAGGAGGTAGCGGCTTTTTTCCGTGAGAGACACGGCTGTCGGTGACGGCTTGCTCCAACTCTTGAAGATAGGCTTGGGGTGTCTCATTC
>NZ_JBTLRW010000057.1:0-1237 GCF_054483875.1 Paenibacillus sp. BAC0078 | reverse complement strand
AAGGTGGTGACCTTTCGTGCAAATCACTTATCAGTTTCGCCTCTATCCAACTCCCAAACAGGAGCAACTCATGATTCGAACGTTGAGGTTGTGCCAGAAGCTGTACAATCGGGCTAAGGAGCAACGAGATACCGCCTACACTCAGGAGGGTAAAACCGTCACCTATGCCATGCAGCAGGACGAATTGCCCGCTTTCAAGAAGGAATTCCCCGAATATAAAGCCGTTCATTCGCAAGTGCTGCAGGATTGCCTGCGACGGCTGGATGATGCCTATCAGCGATTCTTTCGCGGGGAGGCGGGGTTTCCCCATTACAAGTCGGCCGACCGATATCTCTCTTTTACATACCCCCAGCCTGGTGCGGTAGCCAAGACATTCGCCCACGAGGGATCCGTCTATTTGTCCAAAATCGGCTGGGTCCGCATGCATGCACACCGTCCATTCGACCGGGCAAACGTGACCCAAATCCATGTAAAACGATATGCAGACGGGTGGATGGCAAATATAGGCGTGAAGCTGGCGGCAGTGGAAGCAGGCCAGTCGGTGGATGCGGCCGTGGGCATCGACGTAGGGCTGCGCACGTTTGCGGCGCTGTCCGATGAGACGAAAGTGGACAACCCGCGGCATCTGCGAAGAGCGGAGAAGCGGCTCAGACGCGCCCAGCGGCGGCTATCCCGCAAACCACGCGGTTCCTGCAATCGGCAGAAAGCCAAACGGAAGGTCGCGAAAATCCACCAGAAAGTCGCGCGGCAGCGCAACGATTTTTTGCATAAACAATCTTACCGTATCGTCATGAAGCATGATCTGATCGCGGTGGAGCAATTGAACGTGAAAAACATGCTCCGAAATCGCCGGCTGTCCAAAAGCATCGCGGATGCCGGATGGCGAAAGTTCATGACGTATCTGTCGTATAAAGCGGAAAGACAGGGGAAGCGATTCGTACAAGTGCCTGCCCACGGCACATCGCAGACCTGTATATGCGGCGCGGATGTGCCGAAAACGTTGGCTATTCGGCTTCATGAATGCAAAAGATGCGGATGGGTGCAGGACCGAGACATCGTATCCGCTAAGGTCATTTTGCAGCGGGCTTTGAAAATCAGTGCATGATGGATCGATCGCCGTAGGGAGGGTTTGCCCCGAACGGGATGCATACTGCATCGAACGCTTGTGGAGATCATGTAAGACCTTTCTACAAAAAGGCAGCGATCGTCGAAACAAGAAGCCCCCGCCTCTATAGGC
>NZ_JBTLRW010000056.1:0-1252 GCF_054483875.1 Paenibacillus sp. BAC0078 | reverse complement strand
TCATGTCCGGACGTGCCGCCACTTGCTCCAGTATGGTCTCCAGATGCCCCAGAAGACGGTTGATCTGCTCAAGTTGATGATCCGACACATCGAATCCTATTTTGATACCGAGCCGATTCGTACGTAAATGCATCATGATGCTTAACGAATAATTGGTATGCTCGAAATTCTGAACAGAAGCGATATGAAAATCCTGATCCTCAGGCTGTCCGTTAACTTCATAGACGTCCGGATAGTTCTGGAAAACAAACAGATGGTCGATCAAGTTTTGTTTCAGATCCGTTTGCGCTTGAATCTCAGCTAATGAAAGGTAAGCATATTTCTCCGAATCGAGCGCTCGTTGCTGCAACCGTTTAACCGTTTCGATGTAAGTATCCGCTTGTTCGTTCGGGCTTAGCCGCACGGGCAGCGTGTTGATAAACAGCCCCACCATGTTCTCGACGCCGTCAATTTCCGCAGGACGCCCCGACACGACCGCTCCGAACACCGCGTCATCAATATTGTTGTATCTGCCCAGCAAAATGCCCCATGCCGTTTGCATCATGCTGTTCATCGTAACCTGATAGTGTTTGCTTAATTGCACCAAACGCTCGGTCAATGTCTCCGAGAACGAATGATGCACTTCTTCAAGTACATACGACTCGTCTGTACGACTTCCACTTGCAGGGATCACCGCACGCTGCTCGTATCCCGCCAGGTAATCTCTCCAGTAGCCTAGCGCTTCTTCGCGATCCTGCTCTTTCAGCCAATTGATAAAGTGGATATAAGGCTTCGCGGCAGGCAAATCTATCGCTTTGCCGCTGCAAAGCTGCGCGTACATATCGAAGAACTCTTTCAAGACAATGCTCATGCACCAGCCGTCCATCAAGATATGATGGTAGCTCCATACGATCTCGTACCGGCTCTCTCCCGTCTTCAATACGGCGATACGCAATAGCACATCTTTCATGAGATCGAATCCTTGCTCCCGATCCGTTTGCTTGAACCGATCCGCGCTGACCTTGATTTCATCTTCTGTTAATCCCGTGAAATCTTCGAAAATGATCGAAGGATTGCGCTTTTTAAGCACAATCTGCAAGGGCTTGTTCAATCCCTTGTACTTAAACACCGTTCGAAGGATATCGTACCGTTCCATCAGAAGGGAAAGGCTCTTCTCCAGATTTCCGACATGCAGCGAGCCTTGAATCATAAAGGACATTTGTACGAAGTAAGCAGACGACTGCGGCTCCCTTAACGCTTGGAACAGCATGCC
>NZ_JBTLRW010000054.1:0-1482 GCF_054483875.1 Paenibacillus sp. BAC0078 | reverse complement strand
CACTAGCGTTGCATAAAAGTTGACACGAACTAAATCTCAAAAAGGAAGTGGTGATCAATAAAAAAATCCCCTATTGTAAGAAGGTAGGCACGTTGTCCATACCCCTTACAAAGGAGACTCCCATGGATAACGTTAATGTAAATTCTGTCCTTCGTCAATTCTTATCTTTACTTCCGGTTAACGCTCTGGAACGGACCTTGTTTGATCACTACACCAAAAAGCTAACCGTGATGAAAACTGTTTTCATCTTCGTCGTCGCTCAGATGTACCGTTGGTCTTCCTATAGCGAAATGGAAGCCCATATTCGTGCACAACCCGAGCTCCAGCGATGGCTTCATCTGGATAGCATCAGCGGTTCACAGTTGTCCCGTTCCCTTGATCGCCTACCCACGGAGCTCCTCGAGTGGATTTTTCAGCAACTCGCGACGCGCGCCAAACGACGAACGGCATCCGGTGGAGGTGTCTCCAAAACTATTGGAAGACTGAGCATTGTGGATGCCTCCAGCGTTCCGTTGTCGTTTGGACTTGGGGATTGGGCACGGGTCTCCCGCAAAGCCAGCAGCGTCAAGATGCATCTGCGGCTCGTTGCTGCATCGCCGGATACCATCTTTCCCGACGCCATGGTGCCCACCTCCGGCAATGTTGGGGACCGGGCCTGCGCCCTTCATTTGGTCACCAAGGCCGATACCACCTATGTGATGGACCGGGGCTATGATGACTACAAAAAAATGGAGGCATGGAGCACGGATGGGATTCGGTTTGTGATGCGTCTGCGAGACCGGGCGTACACCACCGTCCTCAAGGAATCTTCTGTGGTGGCCGAGGGCCGGATCACCCGGGATGCCAGCGTTCAAATGGGCAGTGCCGATCGCGCCGACAAGCAAACGCTTAGGCTTATTGAATTCACGGATGAGCAAGGACGACGTTACCGGCTCGTCACCTCGATCTGGGAGTTGTCCGCCGAAGACATTGCACAGATTTATAAATGTCGCTGGCTGATCGAGTTGTTCTTCAAATGGATCAAGCAGCATTTGTCGATGGTGCATGTGCATAGCTATAAACCGCAGGCGATTTGGAACCAGTTGTTCTTGGTCTTGATCACCGCGCTTCTGGTTCAAGAGGTGAAAGCCTCCTTTGCCACCAGACACACGCCTTGGCAACTGCTCAAAGTGATGCGGGTCTATCTGTATCTGCCATGGTCTTCCTTTGAACAAGAGGTATTACGTCCGCGCAGAGCCTCCAGAGGAAAGCCCTCGGGAGCCCAGCAGAAGCCCAAGATCTTACGAACAACGGTGGGTGAACTCCGGCCAAGCAAAAAGTAATTCACACATAAGATATGGATTAAATTGACAACCAGTGCTCTACATTTCTATCCCCGTTGATCTTTAGCTTTGGAGACGAAAAAGGAACTGTAAAAATATAACTCATAACCCACTGTCATACTTTTTAGGTCCTTATGTCAGGGTTATTGCAACGCTAGTG
>NZ_JBTLRW010000053.1:0-1627 GCF_054483875.1 Paenibacillus sp. BAC0078 | reverse complement strand
GCCCGCTGCTCGTATCCCGCCAAGTAGTTTCTCCAGTACCCCAGCGCTTCTTCTCGATCCTGCTCCTCCAGCCACTTGATGAAGTGGATATAGGGCTTTACGGCAGGCAAATCTATCGATTTGCCGCCGCAAAGTTGCGTATACATATAGAAGAACTCTTTCAAAACGATGCCCATGCACCAGCCGTCCATCAAGATATGATGGTGGCTCCATACGATCTCGTACCTGCTCTCTCCCGTCTTGAATACGGCTATCCGCAACAGCACGTCTTTCGTAAGATTGAATCCTTGTTCCCGATCCGATTGCTTGAACCGATCCACTTTGTGCTTGATTTCATCTTCCGCTAACCCTGTGAAATCATCGAAAACAATCGATGGATTGCGCTTTTTGAGAACAATCTGCAAGGGCTCTTCCAATCCCTCGTACATAAACACCGTTCGGAAAATATCATGACGTTCCATCAGAAGGGAAAGGCTCTTCTCCAGATTGGCTTCATTCAGCGTCCCTTGAATCACAAACGACAATTGATTAAAATACGCGGACGACTGCGGTTCCCTTAACGCTTGGAACAGCATGCCTTCTTGCATCGGAGACAACGGGTACATGGAAACTACATTACGGTTACCGCCACTACTCAATACAATCACCTATCTTCCGTCTATAAATTATGAATAACAGCGATCCCACTTTACAAATCATTCAATCTTGTTAAGAGCTTTTCGAAATCGTCTAAAGCCATTGGTTTGCTGCCCACATCGCTCGGGGTCAGCACGCTCTCAGTTTGCTGCATGCAATGGTCGATGATCGAAAGCAGCTGCTTTTTGTAGTTGGCCAGCAATGCCTGCATCGTGCTTTCACGGTACTCCTGCTCGTCGTACGTCACGCTCAGCATCAGTTTTCCGTCCATTACGCTCCCTGAAATGTCCAACGCATAGGTCCGTTCCGATTGCGGGCTCATCGACACCCCGGCAGAAAGACCGGACATCGACATCGCCCCGGTATTCATCTCCCGGTCCCATTGTCCCAAGTAGTTGAAGCTGATTTCCGGCGCTATTCCGCTTCCTAGGCCGCTTTTCTCCCTTGGCGTCAAATACTTCAGCGCGCCGTATCCCACGCCTTTGTTCGGAATCCGTCTCAGCTTCTCCTTGAACGATTTGATCCAGTAGGCTATCCCTTCCGTCTGCTTCATTTCAAAGACGACCGGATATATGCTCGTAAACCACCCCACCGTTCTCGTCACGTCCACGTCACCCAATACTTCTTCCCGGCCGTGGCCTTCCAGATGAACAGCCAGCGTCTCATGACCCGTCCATTCCTGCATTGCTAAACCAAGCGCCGCGAGCAGCACATCGTTTATTTCCGTCTTGTACGCATGGTGCGTTCCCGTCAGCAGGTTTTTCGTTTCCCGCTCGTTTAAGTTAATCACCGCACGCGTGCTGCTTCCCCATGTCCGGGCTTCAGCGCATTCCCCGTCTTTAGGGAGCGGTTGCACGTTAGCGCTCTGCTCCTGCCGCCAATAATCGGCTTCCCTCAGCAGCTCCCGGCTCTGTGCATAGGCGCCCATCCGCTCCGACCACGTCCGGTACGAATGCGTTTTGCCCGGCAAGACAACAACCTCGCCCCGCAG
>NZ_JBTLRW010000052.1:0-1749 GCF_054483875.1 Paenibacillus sp. BAC0078 | reverse complement strand
ATATTCGTTAAGCCGCCATGTTCGACCATGACACCCTTGGGCTGTCCCGTCGATCCCGACGTGTAGATGACATACGCCAGATCGTTCGGACCGTTTGCGGCTGGCGGGTTCGCGGTGTCACCCGCGTACAGCGACACATCCGCCAGATCCAGCACGGTTCCCTCGTACTCTTGCGGCACTTCCGCTTCCCCGTAGACGAGCAGCAGATCGGTGCCGCTGTCTTCCAGCATGTACGTGATCCGATCCGCCGGATACGCCGGGTCGATCGGCAAGTATGCCCCGCCCGCCTTCAGAATCGCGAGAATCCCCACGATCATCTCCACCGAGCGCTCCGCCATAATCCCCACGATCCGCTCCGATCCGACGCCGCGCAACCGCAGCTCATACGCCAGTTGGTTCGCCTTTGCATTCAGTTCCCCATACGTCATTCGTTCAGACTTGAATACGACCGCCTCGGCTTCCGGCATCCGCTCCGCCTGCTCCTCGAACAGCGCGTAAATCGTCTTATCCTTCGGATACTCCGCCTTCGTGTCGTTAAACGTCTCCAGCAACTGGTGCTTCTCTTCTTCCCCGGCCAGCTCGATTTCCTCCAGATTCATGTCCGGCGTTTCGGCGATCTGTTCCACGATCGCCGCCAGATGTTTGCCCATCCGCTCAACCGTTTCCTTCTTGAACAGCGCCGTGCTGTATTCCCAATCGAAATACAACCGCCCTTCCTGCTCGACCACAGCTATCGTCAGGTCGAATTTAGCGACCCGGTATTCCTGCGGATACGGCCGAATCGTCAGCTCCTCCGGCTTCCATTCGCTCATCTGCATGTTCTGCAGCACCAGCATCGTGTCGAACAATGGGTTGCGGCTCGTATCCCGCCTTACTTCCGCCTTCTCCACCAGTTCCTCGAACGGATAATCCTGGTTCTCCATCGCCCCCAGCACCGCGGCCTTCACTTCCGCCAAGTACGCGTCGAACCGTTTGCTTCCCGCCGGGCGGCTCCGCATCGCCAGCGTATTGACGAACATCCCGATCATCCGTTCCGCGTCCGGATGTCTTCTGCCTGCCACCGGAGAACCAACGACCACATCCTCCTGCCCCGCATAGCGTGACAGCAGCACGCCATACGACGCCAAAAGCGCCATGTACAGCGTAACCCCTTGCTTCGCGCACAGCTGCTTCAGCCGTTCCGTCTCCTCCTCGCTCCACCATTGGCCCGCACGGTCCCCTTCGAACCGGCGGACTGCCGGCCGCGCGTAATCCGTCGGCAACTGCAGCACCGGCGCCTCTTCCTCAAACGCCGCTAGCCAGTATTGCTCTTGGGTTTGATACGACTCGCCCTGCATCTTCTCTCGCAGCCATACCGCATAATCTTTATAGTGGATCGCAAGCGGCGCCAACTTCTCACCTGCATACAATCGCGCGAGCTCGTCCACGAACACGTCCATCGACGTGCCGTCCGAGACGATGTGATGCATGTCCAGCAGCAGCACGTGCCGCCCTTCTTCCAAGCGGATTAATCCCGCACGCAAGAGCGGCGCTTCGCCCAGATCGAACGGGCGCACGAACGCCTTCACCTGCGCTTCTGCTTCTTCGTCCGTACTTTCGATCACTTCCAGCGGCACTTCCACACATTCGACGATGCGCTGCATCAGCTGATCTTCCTGCATCGCAAACGACGTGCGGAACGATTCGTGACGCTCCGCCAGCAAGTTCAAGCTCTCCCGCACGCGTTCCGTATCTAACTCCCCTGCGATC
>NZ_JBTLRW010000051.1:0-1934 GCF_054483875.1 Paenibacillus sp. BAC0078 | reverse complement strand
AAAGGGGCTGTCTCATAAGTAGACTTTCTACAAATGAAAATAGCCCATACTTATTCGAGTAGCAGTAAAAAGACAGCAGGGCATCTATTCTCCCGTTATTGGAGAATAGATGCCCTGCGTTTTTGGTCCATTGCGGCTAGCTTCAGTACATTATGGGCAAGCGAAAGCCACCCGACCTCAAGCGTCACTTTTTCCATGCCGCGAAGCAGAAAGCGCCGGAAGCCCCGGTTGTTTTTCAGTTGTCCAAATACACTTTCCGGTTCCGTCATTCGACGTACGGCCAGGGCATAACCTTCCTCGCTTCGCAGGAGGTCTCGAGCCTGATTCTGGTAACGCAGCCTCTCCAGACTGACAGCCACTTCCCGATTTCCTGCTGCCTTCGTGCAGCGTTCCTTCAGCAGACAGCCCTCGCAGCTCTGGCTTCGGTAATGACGTTTGTGAATTTCGTAGCCACTTGGAAGGGCCTCCCTGCTCTCTTTGCGGAAATGCAGCGTTTTTCCGGCGGGGCACGTCCACGTATCCTGGGTTTCGCTATACGTCCAGTTCTCAACCTTGCTGACATTTTCTTTCCAAGCTTTGCTTTTTTCTTTGTGGTAGCTGGCGTATTTTACGACCGCTTGAATCCCTTCCTTCTCCAGATAGGCGTAGTTTTCTTCACTACCGCATCCGGCATCCGCAATCACCGCTCTCGGGAGTTTTCCCAGAATCCGTCTTGCCTTTTCCAGATGCGGCTGTAAACAGCGGGTATCGGTCGGTCTTGGGTGTAGACTATAGGCTAAAATGAACTGGTTTTCGGTTCCGATTTGTACATTGTAACCCGGTTTGAGTTGACCATTTCGCATGTGGTCTTCCTTCATTCGCATAAACGTCGCATCCGGGTCGGTTTTGCTGAAGCTGTTCCGGTCGCCAAGCAACCTTTGGTAGTGTTCGTACTTCAGCAGCCGGGGCAGCAAATCCTTGCGAAGCTTCCGAACGGCTTTTTTCAGAGGCTTGTCTTTGGGTTTGTCCATGAGCTTTAACTCCAGCGCCTGGGTCAGGTGTTCTAGTTTCTCACTATTCATCTCGCCACATTCGCCGAGTTCGGCAAGGTCCTTTCCTCGGTACTCCTGTTCTTCTTGGTACTCTGCCGCTTCAATGTCTGCAAACAGAGCATGGACATTCTCCTGTAATTTCGCTTTGTGTTTGCTGACCGTTTTGCCCCAAACAAAGGTGTAGCGATTGGCATTGGCCTCGATCTTGGTGCCGTCCACAAAGTAATGCTCCAGAGATACGTATTTTTCGTCAGCCAGAAACTGAAGCACGGCGGTAAATACCGTTTCGAGGACACTTCTCATCCGCTGAGAACGGAAGCGATTAAGGGTGCGGAAGTTGGGGCGTTGCCGTCCAGCCAGCCACATGAAAGGGATGTTCTCTCGCACGGCTTTAGCGATTTGACGAGAGGAATAAATTCGCTGAGTATAGGCGTAAATGATGACCTTAGTAAGCATCTTCGGGTGGTAGCTGTCCCGGCCGCCACCGGGATAGGCTGCGTCAAAGATGGCGTTGTCCAGTCGGTTGACGGCCGCATTCACAACGCGAACGAGGTGGTTGTCTGGAATATCTTCTTCCAGATCCATTGGCAAGCAAAGTTGGTCCATGGTATATTGAATGTACAAAGAAATCGCTCCTTTTTGAAATGGTTGGGTGGTACCTCCATTTTACTAAAAGGGCGATTTTTTTGTTGTTTTTATAAAAAAGAATTTAGATCCAATTCCCGCTTAAACAGTGGAGAGAACGGACTGATTGTGGAAAAGCGGCAGCGGTCGCCTTGGTCTCCGGATTTTCACCGCTAAGGGGAATGAAAAAAATCTGGAGAGCACAGCGATTGGAACAACGGTCCGTTCGCGGAGCGTCCTCACCACGAGCTAACGTATCTCTAACTCAAAAACGAGGGG
>NZ_JBTLRW010000050.1:0-2286 GCF_054483875.1 Paenibacillus sp. BAC0078 | reverse complement strand
ATCAGAAGGGAAAGGCTCTTCTCCAGATTTCCGACATGCAGCGAGCCTTGAATCATAAAGGACATTTGTACGAAGTAAGCAGACGACTGCGGCTCCCTTAACGCTTGGAACAGCATGCCTTCTTGCATCGGAGACAGCGGGTACATGGAAACCACGTTATGGTTACCGCCACCACTCATTACAATCACCTATCTTTCGCTTACAAATTATGAATACCAGAGATCTCACATTACAAATCATTCAACTCCGCTAAGAGTTCTTCGAAAATGTCTAAAGGCAATTCTTCGCTGCCCACATCGCTCGGAGTAAGTTCGGTCTCGGTTTGCTGCATGCAATGGTCAACGATCGAAAGCAACTGCTTTTTGTAGTTGGCCAGTAATACTTGGATCGTGCTTTCTCGGTACTCCTGCTTGTCGTACGTCACGCTCAGCATCAGTTTCCCGTCCATTACGCTTCCTGCAATGTCTAGCGTATAAGTCCGTTCCGATTGCAGGCTCATCGATATCCCCGCAGAAAGACCGGACATCGACATGGCGCCCGCGTTCAGTTCCCTATCCCATTGCCCCAAGTAGTTGAAGCTGATTTCCGGCGCCATTCCGCTCCTAATGCCACTTTTCTCCGCAGGCGTCAAATACTTCAGCGCGCCGTATCCGATGCCTTTGTTCGGAATTCGTCTCAGCTTCTCCTTGAACGATTTGACCCAGTAGGCTATCCCTTCCGCCTTCTTCAATTCGAAGACGACGGGATAGATGCTCGTAAACCAACCTACCGTTCTCGTCACGTCCACGTCACCCAATACTTCTTCCCGGCCGTGGCCTTCCAGGTGAACGGCCAGTGTATCGTGCCCCGTCCATTCCTGCATCGCTAAACCAAGTGCCGCGAGCAGCACGTCGTTTATTTCCGTCTTGTACGCATGGTGCGTTCCCGTCAGCAGGTTTTTCGTTTCTTTCTCATTTAAGCTAATCGCCGATCTTGTACTGCTTCCCCATGTGCGGGCTTCAGTGCATGCCCCGTCTTTGGGGAGCGGCTTAACCTTGGCGCCTTCTTCCTGCCGCCAGTAATCGGCTTCTCTGAGCAGCTCCCGGCTCTGTGCATAGGCGCTCATCCGCTCCGACCACGTCCGGTACGAATGCGTTTTGCCCGGCAACGCGACAGACTCTCCGCGCAGCCGCTGCTCGTATTCCGCTACGAAATCTTCCAACAGAATGCGCCAGGACACCCCGTCCACGACAAGGTGATGGATCGCGATCAGCAGATGGTCGCCGCTGCCCGTTCGGAACAATCCAAGCTGCATCAGCGGACCGGTTTCCAGATTCATCGCCTGCTGGACAAGCGTCGCCTTCTCCTCGACCGCTGCACTGACGTCCGCTTCCGCCGAGACGTCGAATACATGCAGGCGGAACGAATGATCCCCGATTCCCCGGTTCATCTGCACGATCTTCCCTGCTTCTTCCTTGTACACCATTCGCAGCGCGTCATGGTGTTCCGTCAGCTTGGATGCGACTTCCTCCACGAGCATTTCCTGGAAACCGTCCGCTCGGTACAGCATCATCGCCTGGTTCCAGTGATGGCTTTGCGAGTAACCCTGTTCGAAAAACCACCGCTGGATCGGACTAAGCGCAACTTCGCCTTCAACGGCCCCTTCTTCGGCTGCTGCCTGGGTCGTGACCTGAACATATCGGTTGACTTCCTCGATCGTCGGATGCGTGAACATATCCCGAACCGCCAGCTTCAGGCCTTCCGAGCTTAACCTCGACACGATCTGGATCGCTTTGATCGAATCGCCGCCCAGCTCGAAGAAGTTGTCCCGGATGCCGACTTGTCCGACTCGGAGTACGTTCTGCCAAATTGCCGCCAGCTTCGCTTCCGTCTCGCTTCGCGGCGCGACGTATTCGCTTCCGGCCTGCACCAGCCCTTGCGGCTCCGGCAGCGCCTTCCGGTCCACCTTCCCGTTGGCCGTCAGCGGAATCCGCTCCACTTCCACTACGTATGATGGCACCATGTACTCCGGCAGGCCGCGCTTCAAATACCCGCGCAACTCGGAGGCGTCGAATGCTCCGCTGCTCACCACGTACGCGCACAGGTACGCTTCGTCCCGCTCGTCTTTCCGGGCGATGACCACCGCTTCCTTCACGTCCGCGTGCTGCAATAGACGGTGCTCGATTTCGCCTGTCTCAATCCGGTACCCCCGGATTTTCACTTGCTCGTCGATCCGGCCCATGTACTCCAGGTTCCCGTCCGGCAGCCATCTGGCCAGGTCTCCCGTCCGGTACATCCGCTCACCAG
>NZ_JBTLRW010000049.1:0-2338 GCF_054483875.1 Paenibacillus sp. BAC0078 | reverse complement strand
CTCCGTATCTAACTCCCCTGCGATCTCCAGCGCCCACGGGATGTTGTAGCCAATCCCCTCCGCGTCCAGCTGACTGACCACGTACAGCCGCTGCTGTGCAGGCGAGGCCGGATACCACTTGCGCCGTTCCGCCTTGCCGATCGCCTCGTAGCCCACTTTGGTAGCCGCCGCTTCCAAATACCCCGCGAGCGCCTCCACCGTTGAGCTTGCGAACACTTCACTCAACGGCACGCTCGCGTCCAATTCCTTCTGGATGCGCGACACCAGCTGCGTCGCTTTAAGCGAGTGGCCGCCCAGCTCGAAGAAGTTGTCCCGGATGCCCACCGGCTGCGACAGGCCAAGCACGTCCTGCCAAATCTCCGCCAGCTTCGCTTCCGTCTGGCTCCGCGGCGCGACGTATTCGCTTCCGGCCTGCACCAGCCCTTGCGGCTCCGGCAGCGCCTTCCGGTCCACCTTCCCGTTGGCCGTCAGCGGAATCCGTTCCACTTCCACTACGTACGACGGCACCATATACTCCGGCAGGCTGCGCTTCAAATACGCACGCAACTTGGATGCATCGAAGGCTCCGCCGCTCACCACGTACGCGCACAGGTAAGCTTCGCCCCGCTCGTCCTTCCGGGCGACGACCACCGCTTCCTTCACATCCGCGTGCTGCAGCAAGCCGTGCACGATTTCGCCCGTTTCAATCCGGTATCCCCGGATTTTCACTTGCTCGTCGATCCGGCCCATGTACTCCAGGTTCCCGTCCGGCAGCCATCTGGCCAAGTCTCCCGTCCGGTACATCCGCTCACCAGGTTCGAATGGGTTCTCCACAAACTTCTCGGCCGTTAGCTCTGGACGGTTCAAGTATCCCCGCGCCAAGCCGTCCCCTGCGATACACAGCTCCCCCGGTAACCCGATTGGTTGGAGGCCCCCTTGTCTATTCAAGATATACGCTTTCACATTCGCTATAGGAGTTCCGATCGGTACGTTCCCTTGCTTTGTAATCTCATTATATTTCCATGTCGTTGCACATACCGTCGCTTCAGTTGGACCATAAGCGTTTATTAACAATTCCGTTTTGTCATGCCATTTCCTCATCAACTCAGGCGTACTTGCCGAGCCCGCCAGGATCAGCAGTCTCAACGATGCAAGTCGATCCGGATTTACATGCATTGCGTAAGTCGGAGGCAATGTTACCACCGTAATTTGACGCTGGCTCAAGTAGCTCTCAAATTGCTCATGCTGTTTGATCGTCTCCTCGGAAAGCACGTGCAAGCTGGCTCCCGTCAACAACGCCATAAACATTTCCCACACCGATGCATCGAAACTCAAGCTCGCAAAGTATGCAACTTGATCGCTTGGAACCAATCGAAATGATTGCTTAAAGAGCTCGCTTAAATTCAATACGCCTCTATGCTCGACCATGACACCTTTCGGCTGTCCCGTCGATCCCGACGTGTAGATGACGTACGCCAGATCGTTTGGACCGCTTGCGGCTGGCAGGTTCGCCGATTCTCCTGCATACAGCGACACATCCGCCAGGTCCAGCACGGTTCCATCATACTCTTGCGGCACTTCCGCTTTCCCGTAAACGAGCAGAAGATCGGTGCCGCTGTCTTCCAGCATGTACGTAATCCGCTCCGCCGGATACGCCGGATCGATCGGCAAGTATGCCCCGCCCGCCTTCAGAATCGCGAGAATCCCCACGATCATCTCCACCGAGCGCTCTGCCATAATCCCCACGATCCACTCCGATCCGACGCCGCGCAACCGCAGCTTATGCGCCAACTGGTTCGCCTTTGCATTCAGTTCCCCATACGTCATTCGTTCAGACTTGAATACGACCGCCTCGGCTTCCGGCGTTCGCTCCGCCTGTTCCTCGAACAGCGCGCAGATCGTCTTATCCTTCGGATACTCCGCCTTCGTGTCGTTGAACGTCTCCAGCAGCTGGCGCTTCTCTTCTTCCCCAGCCAGCTCGATTTCGTCCAACCTCATGCCCGGCCTTGCTGCCACTTGCTCCAGAATGGTCTCCAAATGGCTGATCACGCGCTCCATGTTAGCTCTGCGATGTTCCGACCCATTGAAATCGATTTTGATACCGAGCCGGCTCGCCTGTACATACATCATGACGCTTAACGAATAATTGGTATGCTCGAAACTGTGAATATTCGTGATCTGGAAAGCCTGATCCTCAGGCTGACCGTTAGCTTCATAGATTTCCGGATAGTTTTGAAAGATAAACAGGTGATCGATCAAGTTTTGTTTCAGTTCCGATTGCGCCTGAATCTCGGCCAAAGAGATATATCCAACCTTCTCCGAATCGAGGGCTCGCTGCTGTAACCGTTTCACTGTCTCG
>NZ_JBTLRW010000048.1:0-2418 GCF_054483875.1 Paenibacillus sp. BAC0078 | reverse complement strand
CACCATGTACTCCGGCAGGCTGCGCTTCAAATACGCACGCAGCTCGGAGGCGTCGAAGGCTCCGCCGCTCACCACGTACGCGCACAGGTACGCTTCGTCCCGCTCGTCTTTCCGGGCGATGACCACCGCTTCCTTCACGTCCGCGTGCTGCAATAGACGGTGCTCGATTTCGCCTGTCTCAATCCGGTACCCCCGGATTTTCACTTGCTCGTCGATCCGGCCCATGTACTCCAGGTTCCCGTCCGGCAGCCATCTGGCCAGGTCTCCCGTCCGGTACATGAATGTGTTGGGAAGGAAAGGATTATCGATAAAGCGTTCGCGAGTCAGATCCGGGCGGTTTAAATAACCTCTTCCGACACCGGCGCCGAAAATGAACAGTTCCCCTGCAACTCCGACAGGTACGGGTATAAGCGATTCATTAAGAATATAACTCTGATTATTGGGCATTGGCTTACCGATCGGCACATTTTTCCCAGATGTCTTTTGATGCTTAAAAACATACATATTCGAACAAATGGTCGTTTCCGTCGGCCCGTATCCGTTAATGATTCTCATCTCGGGACTGAACTGAAAATACCGGTCCAAAGTAACATCTTTAATCGGTTCGACACCGACCAGCAACTTGTTTAAACTTACCTTTTCACGCTGGGGTTCAAGCAAATCGCAAATATCATTCAATACCGTAGGCGGCAAATAGGCGAATGTGATCCTTTCTTCCACCAGAAAACCGGCAAGATGCTTAGGATCAGAGAGCTTGGGCAGCGGGTAAAGGACAAGGGCAGCACCAAAGACAAACGGCAAAAATAATTCGCATACGCTGACGTCAAACGAAATGCTGGTCAAACTGAGGCAGCGGTCATTCCGCACAAAGGATCCGCCAAAGTTGCTTTGGATCGAGAAAGAAAAATTGTGAAAATTACGGTGCTCTATCATAACGCCCTTCGGCTGCCCTGTAGACCCGGAGGTATAAATAACATACATCAGGTCGCTCTCACTATTTATCCGTTCAGGATTTATTGTCGGTTCATTCGATACAGCCGATTGGTTCAGAACAATTGTTTCTCCATGAAACGGTACCTTGTCGACCCACTCCTCCTGCATTAATACAATCTGCGTACCGCTGTCTTCCAGCATGTACGCGATCCGCTCCGACGGGTACACCGGGTCGATCGGCAAGTATGCGCCGCCGGCCTTAAGTATCGCCATCATACCGACAATCAGCTCCGGAGACCTTTCAGCAAGAATGCCTATGACCGAATCAGACCGGACACCCTTCGCGCGAAGCTGATGAGCAAACTGATTGGCTCTATCATTCAGCTCACGGTAAGTAATAGATTGGCCTTCCCAGACCAGCGCTGTGGCGTCAGGCACTTGACCCGTCTGCTCTTCAAACAAATAATGAACGGGTTGATAGGCGGAGGCTGTTTCTTCCTTATTATTAAAATCAATAAATAGCTGCGTCTTATCCTCTTCCGAAATCATTTGGATTTTGCCAATAGTCGTTTCCGGATGATTCGCAATCCAAGCGATGATATTGGAATAATGCTGCATCATTCTTAAAACAGTTTCCTTCTTGAACAGCGCCGTGCTGTATTCCCAATCGAAATACAGCCGTCCTTCCTGCTCGAACGCAGCTACGGTCAGGTCGAATTTCGCCACCCGATATTCCTGCGGGTACGGCCGAATCGTCAGCTCCTCCGGCTTCCATTCGCTCATCTGCATGTTCTGCAGCACCAGCATCGTGTCGAACAGCGGGTTCCGGCTCGTATCCCGCCGCACCTCCGTCTTCTCCACCAGTTCCTCAAACGGATAATCCTGGTTCTCCATCGCCCCCAGCACCGCGGCCTTCACTTCCGCCAAGTACGCGTCGAACCGTTTGCTTCCCGCCGGGCGGCTCCGCATCGCCAGCGTGTTAACGAACATCCCGATCATCCGTTCCGCATCCGGGTGCCTTCTCCCCGCCACCGGAGTACCGACGACCACATCTTCCTGCCCCGCATAGCGTGACAGCAGCACGCCATACGACGCCAAAAGCGCCATGTACAGCGTGACCCCTTGCTTCGCGCACAGCTGCTTCAGCCGTTCCGTCTCCTCCTCGCTCCACCATTGGCCCGCACGGTCCCCTTCGAACCGGCGGACTGCCGGCCGCGCGTAATCCGTCGGCAGCTGCAGCACCGGCGCCTCTTCCTCAAACGCATCCAGCCAGTATTGCTCCTGCACCCGGTACGACTCACCCTGCATCTTCTCCCGCAACCATACCGCATAATCTTTATAGTGGATCGCAAGCGGCGCCAACTTTTCACCTGCATACAATCGCGCGAACTCCTCCACGAACACGTCCATCGACGTGCCGTCCGAGACGATGTGGTGCATGTCCAGCAGCAGCACGTGCCGCCCCTCTTCCAGGCGGATCAATCC
>NZ_JBTLRW010000047.1:0-2503 GCF_054483875.1 Paenibacillus sp. BAC0078 | reverse complement strand
AAGGCCACGGCCGGGAAGAAGTATTGGGTGACGTGGACGTGACGAGAACGGTAGGTTGGTTTACGAGCATCTATCCCGTCGTCTTCGAATTGAAGAAGGCGGAAGGGATAGCCTACTGGATCAAATCGTTCAAGGAGAAGCTGAGACGGATTCCGAACAAAGGCGTGGGATACGGCGCGCTGAAGTATTTGACGCCAAGGGAAAAAAGCGGCCTAGGAAGCGGAATAGCGCCGGAAATCAGCTTCAACTACTTGGGACAATGGGACCGGGAGATGAATACCGGGGCCATATCGATGTCCGGTCTTTCTGCGGGGATGTCGATGAGCCCGCAATCGGAACGGGCTTATACGCTAGACATTACAGGGAGCGTAATGGACGGAAAACTGATGCTGAGCGTGACGTACGACCAGCAGGAGTACCGTGAAAGCACGATGCTAGCATTGCTGGCCAACTACAAAAAGCAGCTGCTTTCGATCATCGACCATTGCATGCAGCAAACTGAGAGCGTGCTGACCCCGAGCGATGTGGGCAACGTATCCATGCCGCTAGTCACATTCGATAAAATTCGCGAGCAGTTGGCAAGTAGCGGCAGCGGCGAGATGGTTTCCATGTATCCGATGTCTCCGATGCAAGAGGGCATGCTGTTCCAAGCGTTAATGGAACCGCAATCGTCCGCGTATTTCAATCAATTGTCGATTGTAATTCAAGGGTCGCTGCAAGAAGCGAATCTGGAGAAGAGCCTTTCCCTTCTGATGGAACGGCATGATATCTTTCGAACGGTGTTTATGTACGAGGAACTGGAAAGACCTTTGCAGATCGTGCTCAAAAAGCGCAAACCTTCGATCGTTTTCGAAGACTACACGGGATTAACGGAAGAGGAAATCAAGATCAGGGTGGATCGCTTCAAACAATCGGATCGGGAACAAGGGTTCGATCTCACGAAAGATGTGCTAGTGCGGATAACCGTATTAAGAACGGAAGAGAGTCGATATGAGATCGTATGGAGCCACCATCATATTCTGATGGACGGCTGGTGCATGGGAATTGTCTTGAAAGAGTTTTTCTATCTGTACGCGCAGCTTTGTAGCGGCAAAGCGATAGATTTGCCTGCCGCGAAGCCTTATATCCACTTTATCGATTGGCTGGCAGAGCAGGATCGTGAAGAAGCGCTAGGCTACTGGAGAGATTACTTGGCGGGATACGAGCAGTGTGCGGTGATCCCTGCAAGTGGAAGTCGTACAGACGAGTCGTATGTACTTGAAGAAGTGCATCATTCGTTCTCGGAGAAATTGACCGAGCGTTTGACACAATTGAGCAAACGCCATCAGGTGACGATGAACAGTATGATGCAGACGGCATGGGGTATGTTGCTACGAAGTTACAACAACGCTGATGACGCGGTGTTCGGAGCGGTCGTGTCGGGGCGTCCTGCGGAAATTGACGGAATCGAGAACATGGTAGGGCTGTTTATCAACACGTTGCCGGTTCGACTGGGTCAGAACGAAGGCGCGGACACGTTCATCGAAACGGTTAAACAGTTACAGCAACGAGCACTTGATTCGGAAAAATACGATTACATTTCTTTGGCAGAGGTTCAAGGGCAATCGGAACTGAAGCAAAACTTGATCGACCACCTGTTTGTCTTCCAGAACTATCCGGCAGTCAACGAAATAAGCGGGCAATCCGAGAATCAGGATTTTCAGATCACGGATGTTCGAATGTTCGAGCATACCAATTATTCGTTAAGTGTGACGATGCATGTAAATTCGAGCCGAGTCGGCATCAGAATCGGGTTTAATGCGTCGGAGCATGGCAGAGATAACATTGACCGAGTGATCAGCCATTTGGAAATCATTCTGGAGCAAGTAACGGCAAGGCCGGACATGCGTCTGGACGAGATCGAGCTGGTCGGGGAAGAAGAGAAGCGTCAGCTGCTGGAGACGTTGAACGACACGAAGGCGGAGTATCCGAAGGACAAGACGATCTGCGCGCTGTTCGAGGAGCAGGCAGAGCGGACGCCGGAAGCGGAGGCGGTCGTATTCGATTCTGAGCGAATGACGTATGGGGAGCTGAACGCAAAGGCGAACCAGTTGGCGCATGAGCTGCGGTTGCGCGGCGTCGGAGCGGAGCGGATCGTGGGGATCATGGCCGAGCGCTCGGTGGAGATGATCGTGGGGATTCTCGCGATTCTGAAGGCCGGCGGGGCATACTTGCCGATCGACCCGGCGTATCCGGCGGAGCGGATCACGTACATGCTGGAAGACAGCGGCGCCGATCTGCTGCTCGTATACAGGGAAGCAGAAGTGCCGCAAGAGTACGAAGGAACCGTGCTGGACCTGGCGGATGTGTCGCTGTACGCGGGTGACACCGCGAACCCGTCAGCCGCAAGTGGACCGAACGATCTGGCGTATGTGATCTACACGTCAGGATCGACGGGCAAGCCGAAGGGAGCGATGGTAGAGCATCGCAACGTCGTGCGGCTGCTTTTCAACGACCGCAACCT
>NZ_JBTLRW010000046.1:0-2745 GCF_054483875.1 Paenibacillus sp. BAC0078 | reverse complement strand
CTGGTGAGCGGATGTACCGGACGGGAGACCTGGCCAGATGGCTGCCGGACGGGAACCTGGAGTACATGGGCCGGATTGACGAGCAGGTGAAAATCCGGGGGTACCGGATTGAAACGGACGAAATCGTGCACGGTCTGCTGCAGCACGCGGACGTGAAGGAAGCGGTGGTCATCGCCCGGAAAGACGAGCGGGACGAAGCGTACCTGTGCGCGTACATGGTGAGCAGCGGAGCATTCGATGCATCCGAATTACGCTCGTATTTGAAGCGCAGCCTGCCGGAGTACATGGTGCCATCATACGTAGTGGAAGTGGAGCGGATTCCGCTGACGGCCAACGGCAAGGTGGACCGGAAGGCGCTGCCGGAGCCGCAAGGTCTGGTGCAGGCCGGAAGTGAATACGTCGCGCCGCGCAGCGAGATCGAAGCGAAGCTGGGGGCGGTTTGGCAGGACGTGCTCCGAATCGAACAGGTCGGCATCCGGGACAACTTCTTCGAGTTGGGCGGCGATTCGATCAAAGCGATCCAGATCGTGTCGAGGTTAAGTTCGGAAGGGTTGAAGCTGGTTGTCCGGGATATGTTCACGCATTCGACGATCGAGGAAGTCAGCGGCTACGTTCAAGCCACGACCCAGGCAGCAGCCGAAGCAGGGGCCGTGGAAGGCGAGGTGGCGCTAAGCCCGATCCAGCGTTGGTTCTTCGAACAGAATTTCTCACAAAATCATCACTGGAACCAGGCGATGATGCTGTACCGCGCGGACGGTTTCCAGGAAGCGCTCGTGGAGGAAGTCGCAGTCAAGCTGACGGAACATCACGATGCGCTGCGGATGGTGTACCGGCAAGAAGCAGGGAAGATTGTGCAGATGAACCGGGGGACGGAAGAGCCAGCGTTCCGCCTGCATGTATGCGACGTCTCGGGGGAAGCGGACGTCAGCGCAGCGGTCGAACGTGAGGCGATGCGGGTTCAACAGATGATGAATCTGGAAACGGGCCCGCTGATGCAGCTTGGATTGTTCCGGACGACTAGCGGCGACCATCTGCTGATCGCGATTCATCACCTTGTCGTGGACGGGGTGTCCTGGCGCATTCTGCTGGAGGATTTTGCAGCGGGATACGAGCAGCGGCTGCGGGGTGAGGTCGTCACATTACCGGGCAAAACGCATTCGTACCGGATGTGGTCGGAGCGGATGGGCGCCTATGCACAGAGCCGGGAGCTGCTGAGGGAAGCCGATTATTGGCGGCAGGAGCAGAGCGCTAACGTGCAATCGCTCCCTAAAGATGGGGAATGCGCTGAAGCTCGGACATGGGGAAGCAGCGCAAGCACGGCGATTAGTTTAAGCGAGAAGGAAACGAAAAACCTGCTGACGGGAACGCATCATGCGTACAAGACGGAAATGAACGACGTGCTGCTCGCGGCGCTCGGTTTAGCGATGCAGGAATGGACGGGTCATGAGACACTGGCCGTTCATCTGGAAGGCCACGGCCGGGAAGAAGTATTAGGTGACGTGGACGTGACGAGAACGGTGGGGTGGTTCACGAGCATTTACCCGGTTGTCTTCGAAATGAAGCAGGCGGAAGGGATAGCCTACTGGATCAAATCGTTCAAGGAGAAGCTGAGACGGATTCCGAACAAAGGCGTGGGATACGGCGCGCTGAAGTATTTGACGCCAAGGGAGAAAAGCGGCCTAGGAAGCGGAATAGCGCCGGAAATCAGTTTCAACTACTTGGGACAATGGGACCGGGAGATGAATGCGAGCGCCATGTCAATGTCGGTTCTTTCCACGGGGACCCAAGTGAGTCTGCAGTCGGAACGCATCCATACGCTGGACATTGTAGGGAGCGTAATGGACGGGAAACTGACGCTGATCCTGACGTACGACGAGCAGGAGTACCGTGAAAACACGATGCAGGTATTGCTGGCCGAGTACAAAAAGCAGCTGCTTTCGATCATCGACCATTGCATGCAGCAAACCGAGAACGAACTTACCCCGAGCGATGTGGGTATCGAACCGATGTCTTTGGACATTTTTGAGAAGCTCTTAACGAAATTGAATAATCTGTAAAGTGGGATCGCTGTTATTCATAATTTATAGACGGAAGATAGGTGATTGTATTGAGTAGTGGCGGTAACCGCAATGTTGTTTCTATGTACCCGCTGTCTCCCATGCAAGAGGGTATGCTATTCCAAGCACTAATGGACCCACAGTCATCCGCGTACTTCGACCAATTGTCGTTTACGATTCAAGGGTCGCTGCAAGAAGCGAATCTGGAGAAGAGCCTTTCCCTTCTGATGGATCGACATGACATCTTGCGAACGGTGTTTATGTACGAGGAATTGGAAAGGCCGTTACAAATCGTGCTGAAGAAGCGCAACTCTTCAATCCAATTCGAAGACTACAGAGGATTAGCGGAAGATGAAATCAAGCACAAAGTGGATCAATTCAAGCAATTGGATCGGGAAATCGGATTTGATCTCACGAAAGATGTGTTGCTGCGTCTTGCCGTATTAAGAACGGGAGAGGACCGTTACGAGATTGTTTTAAGCCACCATCATATTTTGATGGATGGCTGGTGCAGAAGTATCGTATTGAAAGAATTCTTTTATATGTATACGCAACTTTGCGGCGGCAAATCGATAGATTTGCCTGCCGTAAAGCCCTATATCCACTTCATCAAGTGGCTGAAAATGCAGGATCGAGAAGAAGCGCTGGGATACTGGAGAAACTACTTGGCGGGATACGAGCAGCGGGC
>NZ_JBTLRW010000045.1:0-2927 GCF_054483875.1 Paenibacillus sp. BAC0078 | reverse complement strand
GGTTAAGCTAATAAGAGCACACGGAGGATGCCTAGGCGCCAGGAGCCGACGAAGGACGTGGCGAACAACGAAACTGCCTCGGGGAGCTGTAAGCAAGCTTTGATCCGGGGGTGTCCGAATGGGGAAACCCAGCTGTGGTAATTCGCAGTTACTCATACCTGAATACATAGGGTATGTAGAGGCAGACCAGGGGAACTGAAACATCTAAGTACCCTGAGGAAGAGAAAACAATAGTGATTCCGTCAGTAGCGGCGAGCGAACGCGGAACAGCCTAAACCAAGGGGCTTGCCCCTTGGGGTTGTGGGACGTCTCACATGGAGTTACAAAGGAATAGAGTAGGTGAAGAGGTCTGGAAAGGCCCGCGATAGAGGTAAAAGCCCTGTAACCTAAACTGTGTTCCCTCCGAGACGGATCCCGAGTAGTGCGGGGCACGTGAAACCCCGTATGAATCCGGCAGGACCATCTGTCAAGGCTAAATACTACCTGGCGACCGATAGTGAAACAGTACCGTGAGGGAAAGGTGAAAAGCACCCCGGAAGGGGAGTGAAATAGAACCTGAAACCGTGTGCTTACAAGAAGTCAGAGTCCTCTATATGGATGATGGCGTGCCTTTTGTAGAATGAACCGGCGAGTTACGTTTAACATGCAAGGTTAAGGTGAGAAGCCGGAGCCGCAGCGAAAGCGAGTCTGAATAGGGCGAATGAGTATGTGGACGTAGACCCGAAACCGTGTGATCTACCCCTGTCCAGGGTGAAGGTGCGGTAACACGCACTGGAGGCCCGAACCCACGTACGTTGAAAAGTACGGGGATGAGGTGGGGGTAGCGGAGAAATTCCAATCGAACTCGGAGATAGCTGGTTCTCCCCGAAATAGCTTTAGGGCTAGCCTCGGTGAATGGAGTCGTGGAGGTAGAGCACTGATTGGGTGCGGGGCCCGCAAGGGTTACCAAGCTCAGTCAAACTCCGAATGCCATGGACTTCTTGCCGGGAGTCAGACAGTGAGTGCTAAGATCCATTGTCAAAAGGGAAACAGCCCAGACCATCAGCTAAGGTCCCCAAGTGTGTGTTAAGTGGGAAAGGATGTGGAGTTGCACAGACAACCAGGATGTTGGCTTAGAAGCAGCCACCATTGAAAGAGTGCGTAATAGCTCACTGGTCGAGTGACTCTGCGCCGAAAATGTAACGGGGCTAAACACACCACCGAAGCTATGGCTTGATCGTAAGATCAGGGGTAGGGGAGCGTTGTATGTGGGTTGAAGGTGTACCGGAAGGAGCGCTGGACCGCATACAAGTGAGAATGCCGGTATGAGTAACGAAAAGATCAGTGAGAATCTGATCCGCCGAAAGCCCAAGGTTTCCTGAGGAAGGCTCGTCCGCTCAGGGTAAGTCGGGACCTAAGGCGAGGCCGACAGGCGTAGTCGAAGGACAACAGTTTGAAATTACTGTACCACCGTAATCCGCTATGAGCGATGGGGTGACGCAGGAGGGTAGTGACGCGGACTGATGGATGTCCGTCCAAGCAGTGAGGCTGGTGTGTAGGCAAATCCGCACACCGTAAGGCTGGGCTGTGATGGGGAGCGAAAATTACAGTAGCGAAGGTCATGATCTCACACTGCCAAGAAAAGCCTCTAGCCAGGAGAAGGTGCCCGTACCGCAAACCGACACAGGTAGGCGAGAAGAGAATTCTAAGGCGCGCGGAAGAACTCTCGTTAAGGAACTCGGCAAAATGACCCCGTAACTTCGGGAGAAGGGGTGCCTCGGTAGGGTGAATAGCCCGAGGGGGCCGCAGTGAAAAGGCCCAAGCGACTGTTTAGCAAAAACACAGGTCTGTGCGAAGCCGCAAGGCGAAGTATACGGGCTGACGCCTGCCCGGTGCTGGAAGGTTAAGGGGAGTGGTTAGGGGCAACCCGAAGCTATGAACCGAAGCCCCAGTAAACGGCGGCCGTAACTATAACGGTCCTAAGGTAGCGAAATTCCTTGTCAGGTAAATTCTGACCCGCACGAATGGCGTAACGACTTGGGCGCTGTCTCAACGAGAGATCCGGTGAAATTTTAATACCTGTGAAGATGCAGGTTACCCGCGACAAGACGGAAAGACCCCATGGAGCTTTACTGCAGCTTGATATTGAATTTGGGTACGATCTGTACAGGATAGGTGGGAGCCGTGGAAGCCGGAGCGCAAGCTTCGGTGGAGGCGCCGTTGGGATACCACCCTGATCGTATCTAGGTTCTAACCTGGTACCCTAAGCGGGTACGGGGACCGTGTCAGGCGGGCAGTTTGACTGGGGCGGTCGCCTCCTAAAGAGTAACGGAGGCGTTCAAAGGTTCCCTCAGAATGGTTGGAAATCATTCGCAGAGTGCAAAGGCAAAAGGGAGCTTGACTGCGAGACCTACAAGTCGAGCAGGGACGAAAGTCGGACTTAGTGATCCGGTGGTACCGCATGGAAGGGCCATCGCTCAACGGATAAAAGCTACCCTGGGGATAACAGGCTTATCTCCCCCAAGAGTCCACATCGACGGGGAGGTTTGGCACCTCGATGTCGGCTCATCGCATCCTGGGGCTGAAGTAGGTCCCAAGGGTTGGGCTGTTCGCCCATTAAAGCGGTACGCGAGCTGGGTTCAGAACGTCGTGAGACAGTTCGGTCCCTATCTGTCGTGGGCGTAGGAAATTTGAGAGGAGCTGTCCTTAGTACGAGAGGACCGGGATGGACGTACCGCTGGTGCACCAGTTGTTCCGCCAGGAGCATGGCTGGGTAGCTACGTACGGACGGGATAAGCGCTGAAAGCATCTAAGCGTGAAGCCCCCCTCAAGATGAGATTTCCCAGTATGTAAGACCCCTTGAAGACGACGAGGTAGATAGGTTGGAGGTGGAAGCACGGTAACGTGTGGAGCTGACCAATACTAATCGGTCGAGGGCTTATCCAAAA
>NZ_JBTLRW010000044.1:0-2963 GCF_054483875.1 Paenibacillus sp. BAC0078 | reverse complement strand
TGCGGCGGCATCAGCACCAGCTTCGCACCGTTCAGCAAACTTCCCCAAATTTCAAATGTCGCTGCATCGAAGGAAATTGTCGATGCCTGTAAAAAGACATCCTGTTCCGTGATGCGCACATAGTTCGTTTCCTTCACCAGCCGCACCACGCCGCGTTGGACGACCGCTACGCCCTTCGGCTGTCCTGTCGATCCTGACGTGTAGATGATATACGCCAGATCGCTTGGCCCGCTTGCTACAGTCAGGTTCGCAGTATCGCCCGTGTACAGCGACGCGTCCGCCAGGTCCAGCACGATTCCTTCGTACTCTTGCGGCACTTCCGCTTCCCCGTAGACGAGCAGCAGATCGGCGCCACTGTCTTCCAGCATGTACGTGATCCGCTCCGCCGGATACGCCGGGTCGATCGGCAAGTATGCCCCGCCGGCCTTCAAAATCGCGAGAATCCCCACGATCATCTCCACCGAGCGCTCTGCCATAATCCCCACGATCCGATCCGATCCGACGCCGCGCAACCGCAGCTCATGCGCCAACTGGTTCGCCTTCGCGTTCAGCTCCCCATACGTCATTCGCCCAGAATCGAATACGACCGCCTCGGCTTCCAGCGTCCGCTCTGCCTGCTCCTCGAACAGCGCGTGAATCGTCTTGTTCTTTGGATACTCCGTCCTCGTATCGTTGAATGTCTCTAGCAGCTGACGCTTCTCTTCTTCCCCAGCCAGCTCGATCTCGTCCAGACGCATGTCCGGCCGTGTCGCCACTTGCTCCAGGATAATCTCCAGATGTTCTAGAAGACGGTTTATTCGGTCTAGTTGATGCTCCGACGCATTGAACCCGATTTTGATGTTAAGTTGGTTCGCATGCACATGCATCATCACGCTTAACGAGTAACTGGTATGCTCAAATCCCTGGAAATCTGTTACCTGAAAATCCTGGTCATTGGATTGCCCATTTATGTCATAGACTTCCGGATAGTTCTGGAATACAAACAGATGGTCGATCAAGTTTTGTTTCAGTTCCGATTGTGCTTGAACCTCTGCTAAAGAAACGTAATCGTATTTTTCCGAATCCAGCGCTCGCTGCTGTATCCGTTTGACCGTCTCGATGAACGTTTCCGCATCTTCGTTCGGGCTTAGCCGAACCGGCAGTGTATTAATAAACAGTCCCACCATGTGCTCGACGCCATCAATTTCCGCAGGACGCCCCGACACAAGCGCCCCGAACACCGCATCGTCGGTGTTGTTATATCTGCGAAGCAACATGCCCCATACCGTTTGCATCATATTGTTCATCGTCACGTTGTGGCGTTTGCTCATTTTCGTCAAGCGCTCAGTCAATATCTCCCCAAACGTATGATGAATTTCTTCCAGCATGTATGCCCCTTTGATAGAATTGCCGCTTACAGGGATTGCCGTACGCTGCTCGTATCCCGACAAGTAATCTCTCCAGTAGCCCAGTGCTTCTTCCCGATCCTGCTCTTCCAGCCACTTGATGAAGTAGATATAGGGCTTCACGGCAGGCAACTCTATCAATTTGCCGCTGCAAAGCTGCGCGTATATATAGAAGAACTCTTTCAAGACAATACGCATGCACCAGCCATCCATCAAAATATGATGGTGGCTCCATACGATCTCGTATCGGCTCTCTCCTGTCTTCAACACGGCAATCCGTAACAGTGCCTCATTCGTAAGATCGAATCCTCGTTCCCGATCCGATTGTTTGAAGCGCTCTTCTCTGATCTTGATTTCCTCTTCCGTTAATACTGTGTAATCTTCGAAAACGATCGACGGATTGCGCTTCTTCAGCACAACTTGTAACGGTCTTTCCAATGCATCGTACACAAACGCCGTTCGAAAAATATCGTACCGTTCCATCAGAAGAGAAAGGCTCTTCTCCAGATTCGCTTCTTGCAGCGACCCTTGAATCACAAACGACATTTGTTCAAAATATGCGGACGACTGTGGCTCCATTAACGCTTGGAACAGCATGCCTTCTTGCATCGGAGAAAGTGGGTACATGGACACGATCTCGCCGCTACTTGCCAGTTGCTTGCGAAGGTTATCGAAAACGGCGAGCGGCATGGATACGTTGCCCACATCGCTCGGGGTCGGCTCGGCCTCGGCTTTCTGCATACAATGGTCGACAATCGAAAGCAGCTGCTTTTTGTAGTTGACCAGCAATGCCTGCATCGTGCTTTCACGGTACTCCTGCTTGTCGTACGTCACGCTCAGTGTCAGTTTCCCTTCCATTACGCTTCCTGCAATGTCCAGCGTATGGATGCGTTCCGACTGCAGACTCATCGACGCTCCTGCAGAAAGGGCCGACATCGACATCGCCCCAGCAGCCATTTCCCGATCCCATTGCCCCAAGTAATTGAAGCTGATTTCCGGCGCCATTCCGCTTCCTAGGCCGCTTTTCTCCCTTGGCGTCAAATACTTCAGCGCGCCGTATCCCACGCCTTTGTTCGGGATCCGTCTCAGCTTCTCCTTGAACGATTTGATCCAGTAGGCTATCCCTTCCGCCTGCTTCATTTCGAAGACGACCGGATATATGCTCGTAAACCACCCCACCGTTCTCGTCACGTCCACGTCACCCAATACTTCTTCCCGGCCATGGCCTTCCAGATGAATCGCCAACGTCTCATGACCCGTCCATTCCTGCATCGCTAAACCAAGCGCCGCGAGCAGCACGTCGTTCATTTCCGTCTTGTACGCATGATGCGTTCCCGTCAGCAGGTTTTTCGTTTCCTTCTCGCTTAAACTAATCGCCGTGCTTGCGCTGCTTCCGATCGTACGCGCTCCGCCGCTTTCTCCGTCTTTGGGGAGCGATTGCACGTTCACGCTCTGCTCTTGCCGCCAATAATCGGCTTCCCTCAGCAGCTTTCGGCTCTGTGCATAGGCGCCCATCCGCTCCGACCACGTCCGGTACGAATGCGTTTTGCCCGGCAAGACAACAACCTCGCCCCGCAG
>NZ_JBTLRW010000043.1:0-3505 GCF_054483875.1 Paenibacillus sp. BAC0078 | reverse complement strand
TACGCACGTTCGGCAATGGTTTGCCGATTCCAACCTTCTCCGGATCCGAAGTAACCGCCTCTTGCGTCGCGTAGATGGTCGCCTCCGTCGGCCCGTAAATGTTCTCCACTCGGGCATGCGGCCACTGCTCGCATGCTCGCCGTGCCATCTCCGTTGGGAACGCTTCACCCGCGATAAACAAAAACTGCAACGATGGTACGGCTCTCCCGCTCCTTTTCGCCTCCGCCATGAACAGCTGCAGCATGGAAGGAACAAAGTTGATGTGCGTCACCCGGTTATCATCAATGACGCGAAGCAGCTCCTGTGGATCTTTCTCGGCGCCCGGCGGCGCCACCACCACTTTCCCTCCGCCCGGTATCCATCCGAACAACTCCGTCAATGACACGTCGAACGTATAGCCCGTCTTCAGTAAATAAGCTTCTTCTTCCCCGCATGGATATTTGCGGTGCAGTGCCACCATGATATTCGTTAAGCCGCCATGTTCGACCATGACACCCTTGGGCTGTCCCGTCGATCCCGACGTGTAGATGACATACGCCAGATCGTTCGGACCGTTTGCGGCTGGCGGGTTCGCGGTGTCACCCGCGTACAGCGACACATCCGCCAGATCCAGCACGGTTCCCTCGTACTCTTGCGGCACTTCCGCTTCCCCGTAGACGAGTAGAAGATCGGCGCTACTGTCTTCCAGCATGTACGCGATCCGCTCCGCCGGATACGCCGGGTCGATCGGCAAGTATGCCCCGCCCGCCTTCAGAATCGCGAGAATCCCCACGATCATCTCTACCGAGCGCTCCGCCATAATCCCCACGATCCGATCCGATCCGACGCCGCGCAACCGCAGCTTATACGCCAACTGGTTCGCCTTCGCGTTCAGCTCCCCATACGTCATTCGCCCAGACTCGCATACGATCGCGACCGCTTCCGGCATCCGCTCCGCCTGCTCCTCGAACAGCTCGTGGATCGTCTTATCCTTCGGGTACTCCGCCCTCGTGTCGTTAAACGTCTCCAGCAGCTGACGCCTCTCTTCTTCGCCGAAGAATTCGAGGCTTTCAAGCATCCGCGTCGAATCGGCTGCCATCGCGTGGATCGTTCGCTCAAAAAACTGAAAGAGTTTACGGACGACATCTTCGTGGTAAGACGATCGGATGATAACACTCAATTGATTGAATGTAACGGATATGCTGAAGTCCAATTGGGTATTCGTGCGCTCAAAACTTAATTTCGCCAATGCCTCGGGAATCAGTGATTCTTCACCTATGGACTCATAAATATGAAAGTTTACATAATTAAACAAAATGTCGAAGAACGGATTGCTGGTTTCGGACTTTACTCCCGCTGCATTCATGATTTCCCGTAGTGGAAGTCTTCCGTGATTTTTCATCTCCATGCAAGCGCCATGAACTTTCTGAACCCATTGGAGCCAAGTCATTTGCCGATCGATTCTAATTTGCACCGGCACGGTATTCAGAAAAGAACCCAGCACTTTATCGCCGTCTTCACGAACGGGACGCAGGTTTTCAACGAGACCGGTCAAGACTTCGTTTTCGTAGCTGAACAAGGAAAGACTGTATACATAAGCCGAAAAACAAACGGAACGCAAGTGGGTGCTGCTGCTGCTCGCCAAAAGCTTTAGCTTCTCGAGCAAATCGTGATCAAAGGAATACGAAAACGTCACATGTTCGCCATCATGCTCCTGATCGGACAACGATTTAGGCAACTCTAACCGATGAAACCCTTTCAATTCCTCCTGCCAGTATTTTCGAACGTCCGGCTGATCCTTTACCGCGATTTGTTCGATTACAAAATCTTTATACGTGCTCTTCAAAGCTGGCTCTGCATCCCTCGCCGATTTCCCGCTCTTCAACATCTTGTAAACGTTCAGCAACTCTGTCATGAACGATGCGACGCTCCAGCCATCCAAGATCGCATGGTGAAAAATCCAGCATAGGTATAGTCGATTGCCACCAAGCAGACAGACGTGCATTCGCCAAAGCGGCGCCTTCCCAATATCAAACGGACGATTGCGGTCTTCTGCCAGCCAGCGCTGCACGAAATCGTCTTGATCGTCCCCGTCCAGCCCGGATAAATCATCCAGTCCGATGCGGACATCCACGTCTTTGCGCACAATTTGAATGGACTGTGCGTCTACCTCAAGGTAAAAATCGGTTCTAAGGATCGGGTGCTTGGCAACCATGAAACGCAAGGAATCCCGCAAACTTTCCAATTGAAACTGTGCATCTTTAAGCCTATATACGAACTGATCATGATAGACCGCTTCCTCAGATTGCATAAGGGTGTGGAAAACCATGCCCTGCTCGATATCGCTCATTGGATAGAAATCCTCAACCTCACCCGCCAGCGCTGCAGGGCCGGACAAGATTTGGTCCCGCATCTTCTCCATATCGGCCGCCAGCGCTTGTTCAACAGCCGCGAGGTCCAAATGATCGCTCGTAGAAAGGTTCGCCAAGAAGGACTCGATCGTCGGATATTGGTACAGATGATAGAGGTTCATTTTTTGTCCAATCGCTTGCTCCATCCTCGCGATTAGACGGAGAGCACGAATCGAGTCCCCGCCAAGCTGGAAGAAATCGTCCCGGATGCTCACCGGCTGCGAAAGGCCAAGCACGTCCTGCCAAATCGCCGCCAGTTTCGCTTCCTTCTCGCTCCGCGGCGCGACGTATTCGCTTCCCGCCTGCACTAGCCCTTGCGGCTCCGGCAGCGCCTTCCGGTCCACCTTCCCGTTGGCCGTCAGCGGGATCCGCTCCACTTCTACTAGATACGACGGCACCATGTATTCCGGCATATTGGCCTTTAAATACGCGCGCAGCTCGGAGGCGTCGAATGCCCCGCCGCTCACTACATACGCACACAAGTACGCCTCGCCCCGCTCGTCTTTCCGGGCGACGACCACCGCTTCCTTCACGTCCGCGTGCTGCAGCAGACGGTGCACGATTTCGCCCGTCTCAATCCGGTACCCCCGGATTTTCACCTGCTCATCGATCCGACCCATGTATTCCAGGTTTCCGTCCGGCAGCCATCTGGCCAGGTCTCCCGTACGGTACATCCGCTCGCCAGCTTCAAACGGGTTCTCCACGAACTTCTCCGCCGTCAGCTCTGGACGGTTCAAGTATCCGCGCGTCACCCCTGCCCCGGCTACGTACATTTCTCCGGCTACGCCCTGAGGGACAAGGCGTCCGTTCTTGTCTAGAATCATGACCGACAACGTTGGGATCGGTTTCCCGATGTTGCTAATGTTCGTCCGGATATCTTTGCCGGTTATTTCCTTGTACGTCACGTGTACGGTCGTTTCCGTAATGCCATACATATTGATCAGAAGGGCAGCCGGATACGCCTTCGCCCACGGTTCCAGTTGTGCAGGAGACAGCGCTTCCCCGCCGAATATCACTTTGCGGACACATAGATTCCGCTTCCGTTCCTTATCGCACACCTCATGGATCAGACTGTAGAACGCCGTAGGCGTCTGGTTCAGAATCGTCACGCGTTC
>NZ_JBTLRW010000042.1:0-3875 GCF_054483875.1 Paenibacillus sp. BAC0078 | reverse complement strand
ATTTTCACCTGCTCATCGATCCGACCCATGTACTCCAGCTTCCCGTCCGGCAGCCATCTGGCCAGGTCTCCCGTCCGGTACATCCGCTCACCAGGTTCGAATGGGTTATCCACGAACTTCTCCACCGTCAATTCCGGTCGGTTCAAGTAACCACGCGCCAAGCCTTCTCCAGCGATACACAGCTCCCCCGGTGCTCCAATCGGCTGAAGGTGGTTCGATTTATTCACCACATAAATCCGTATATTCTGTATCGGTTTGCCGATCCCAACCTTCTCCGTATCCGGAGTAACCGCCTCTTGCGTCGCGTAGATGGTTGCCTCCGTCGGCCCGTAGATGTTCTCCACTCGGGCATGCGGCCACTGCTGACAAGCTCTCCGTGCCATCTCCGTCGGGAACGCTTCACCCGCGATAAACAGGTATTGCAGCGATGGAGCGGCTCCCCCGCTCCTTATCGCCTCCGTCATAAACAGCTGCAGCATGGAAGGAACGAAGTTGATGTGCGTCACCCGGTTATCATTAATGACGCGAAGCAGCTCCTGTGGATCTTTCTCGGCGCCCGGCGCCGCGATGATCACTTTCCCTCCGCCTGGTATCCATCCGAACAGTTCTGTCAATGACACGTCGAACGTATAGCCTGTCTTCAGCAGATACGACTCTTCTTCCCCGCATGGATATTTACGGTGCAGTGCCACCATGATATTCGTTAAGCCGCCATGTTCGACCATGACACCTTTTGGCTGTCCCGTCGATCCCGACGTGTAGATGACATACGCCAGATCGTTCGGACCGTTTGCGGCTGGCGGGTTCGCGGTGTCACCCGCGTACAGCGACACATCCGCCAGGTCCAGCACGGTTCCCTCGTACTCTTGCGGCACTTCTGCTTCCCCGTAGACAAGCAGCAGATCGGCGCTACTGTCTTCCAGCATGTACGTGATCCGATCCGCCGGATACGCCGGGTCGATCGGCAAGTATGCGCCGCCGGCCTTCAGAATCGCGAGAATCCCCACGATCATCTCCACCGAGCGCTCTGCCATAATCCCCACGATCCGATCCGCTCCGACCCCGCGCAACCGCAGCTCATGCGCCAACTGGTTCGCCTTTGCGTTCAGCTCCCCGTACGTCATTCGCCCAGACTCGAATATGACCGCCTCCGCTTCCGGCGTCCTCTCCGCCTGTTCCTCGAACAGCGCGTGAATCGTCTTATCCTTCGGGTACTCCGCCCTCGTGTCGTTAAACGTCTCCAGCAGCTGACGCCTCTCTTCTTTCTCGAGAAAATCGACACTTAGGATCATTCGACTCGAACCAATAGTCTTTTTACCCTCGGCCATTATCAGCCCTCCCTTCACTTTCGCGTAAGTATTCCACTAGAACGACTGCTGACAAGATAATTCTTTCACAGTGAATAATCAGAATAACTACTCCTCTTCGTTCAAGTTTCCTAGCTCTACTGCCATCATGTACAAAACTCGCTCAAAATACTGAAGCAGCCTGAGGGCGACCTCTTCCGGATAGAAAGATACGATTCTTAGCACTAACCCATTAAATGTGGTCGATACGGAAAAATCCAATTTGGTATTCGTTCTCTCATAGTTGAATCCCGGCGGACCATTCGAGATGATTGACGTTTCCTGCAAAGATTCGTATATATGAAAATCAACATAATTGAATATCGTGTCAAAAAATGGGTTGCCATCATCAGACGTCTCGCCTGTTGCACGCATAATATCCCGAAGCGGATATCTTCCAAAGTTTTTCATCTCCATGCATTTCGCGTGTACATTCTGAATCCATTCCAACCATGTCATTTCCGCATCGATCTTCATTTGCACCGGCACTGTATTTAGGAAACAGCCCAGTATTTTATCCCCGTCTTCACGAACAGGACGTCCGTTTTCTACGAGTCCGGTTAAAACTTCATTGTCGTAGGTAAACATGGACAGACTGTACAAATACGCAGCAAAGCAGATGGAACGCAGGCTTGTTCCGTTAGTTCTCGCCACATGCTTGAGTTCTTCCACCAACCGGGTTTCCAAGGCATGCGTATACACACCGCTCTGCTTCAAGCTTGATTGTGCCGCCTCCGGGAGTTCCAGCCGCTTGTATTCCCTCAATTCCTCCTGCCAGAACGTTTGGAAATCAAGACGATTTTTGATCGCAAGCTGTTCAATCACATAATCCTTGTATGTGCTCTTCAAATTGGTCTCTGCATGTCGGTCAAATGTCCCGGCACCTAGCATTCCATAAACGTTCAGCAACTCCGTCATGAACGAGGCGACACTCCAACCGTCCAAGATGGCGTGATGGAAAATCCAGCCCAAATACAGGCGGCCTCCGCCGAGCAAAAAGACCTGCATCCGCCAAAGCGGCGCCGTCCCGATATCAAACGGACGTTTGCGATCTTCTACCAGCCAGCGCTGCACGAAATCGCCTTGCTCGTTTCCGTCTAGTCCGATTAAATCCTCCAGCCCGATGCGGACCTCCACGTGTTTGCGCACAATTTGAACGGGATGAGCACCTGTTTCTAGGTAAAAATCGGTTCGTAAGATCGGATGCTTCTGGACCATAAAACGTAATACTTCCCTCAATCTTTCAAGTTGGAAATGTTCATCCTTAAGCCCATATACAAATTGATCGTGATATACCGCTTCCTCGGATTGCATGAGAGTATGGAAAATCATCCCTTGCTCGATATCACTCATCGGATAGAAATCCTCAACTTCACCCGCCAGTGCTGCGGGGCCGGACAAGATTTGTGCCCGCAGCTTCTCCATATCGGCCGCCAGAGCTTTTTCGGCAGAAGCGAGGTCCAGGTAATCGCTCTTGGAAAGGTTCGCCATGAAGGAATCGATCGTCGGATATTGGTACAGATGATGGAGGTTCACTTTTTGTCCAATCGCTTGCTCCATCCTCGCGATCAAGCGTATTGTTTTAATCGAGTCGCCACCTAGCTGGAAAAAGTCGTCCAGGATGCCCAGCGGTTGCGAAAGACCAAGCACGTCTTGCCAAATCTCCGCCAGTTTCGCTTCCGTCTCGCTGCGCGGCGCCACGTACTCGCTTCCTGCCTGCACCAGACCTTGCGGCTCCGGCAGCGCCTTCCGGTCTACCTTCCCGTTGGCCGTCAGCGGAATCCGCTCTACTTCTACTAAGTATGACGGCACCATGTACTCTGGCATGTTGGCCTTCAAATACGCACGCAACTTGGAGGCATCGAAGGCTCCGCCGCTCACCACGTACGCGCACAGGTACGCTTCGTCCCGCTCGTCTTTCCGGGCGATGACCACCGCTTCCTTCACGTCCGCGTGCTGCAATAGACGGTGCTCGATTTCGCCTGTCTCAATCCGGTACCCCCGGATTTTCACTTGCTCGTCGATCCGGCCCATGTACTCCAGGTTCCCGTCCGGCAGCCATCTGGCCAGGTCTCCCGTCCGGTACATCCGCTCACCAGCTTCAAACGGGTTGTCCACAAACTTCTCCGCTGTCAGCTCTGGACGGTTCAAGTATCCCCGCGTCACGCCTGCCCCGGCTACATACATTTCTCCGGCTACCCCTGCAGGAAGAAGCCGGCCGTTCTTGTCCAGAATCATGACCGCTAACGTTGGGATCGGTTTCCCGATGTTGCTGATGTTCGTCCGGATATCTTCGCCGGTTATTTCCTTGTACGTCACGTGGACGGTCGTTTCCGTTATGCCATACATGTTGATCAGAAGAGCATCCGGATACGTCCTCGCCCACGCTTCCAGTTGTGCAGGAGACAGTGCTTCCCCGCCGAATATCACTTTGCGGACACATAGATTCCGCTTCCGTTCCTTATCGCACACCTCATGGATCAGACTGTAGAACGCCGTAGGCGTCTGGTTCAGAATCGTCACGCGTTC
>NZ_JBTLRW010000041.1:0-4883 GCF_054483875.1 Paenibacillus sp. BAC0078 | reverse complement strand
TGCGGCGGCATCAGCACCAGCTTCGCACCGTTCAGCAAACTTCCCCAAATTTCAAATGTCGCTGCATCGAAGGAAATTGTCGATGCCTGTAAAAAGACATCCTGTTCCGTGATGCGCACGTAGTCCGTTCCCTTCACCAGACGCACAACACCGCGTTGGACGACCGCTACGCCCTTTGGCTGTCCTGTCGATCCCGACGTGTAGATGATATACGCCAGATCGTTCGGACCGCTTGCTGCAGTCAGGTTCGCAGTATCGCCCGCGTACAGCGACGCTTCCGCCAGGTTCAGCACGGTTCCTTCGTAATCTTGCGGCACTTCCGCGTCCCCGTACACGAGTAGCAATCTTGCGCCGCTGTCCTCCAGCATGTACGCGATCCGCTCCGCCGGGTACGTCGGGTCGATCGGCAAGTACGCGCCTCCGGCTTTCAAGATCGCCAGAATCCCCACGACCATCTCCACCGAGCGCTCTGCCATAATCCCCACGATCCGATCCGATCCGACGCCGCGCAACCGCAGCTCATGCGCCAACTGGTTCGCCTTTGCGTTCAGCTCCGCATACGTCATTCGCCCAGACTCGAATTCGACCGCCACCACTTCCGGCGTCCGCTCCGCCTGTTCCTCGAACAGCTCGTGAATCGTCTTATCCTTCGGATACTCCGCCTTCGTGTCGTTGAATGTCTCTAGCAGCTGGCGCTTCTCTTCTTTCTCTAGAAGATCGACGCTTTGGATCATCTGACTCGAATCAGCTACCGTCATAAGTAATGCGCGCTCAAAGCACTTAAGCAGCCTGAGAACGACATCTTCCGGATAGAAAGATACGACTCCTACCGTTAGCTCATTGAAGGTGGCCGATACGGAAAAATCCAACTTCGTATTCGTAAGTCCATAACTTAAATCCAGCGGACTAGTCGAGATAATTGACTTTTTCTGCAAAGATTCATATATATGAAAATCAATAAAATTGAACAAAATATCAAAAAATGGATTGCCATCAGACGTTGCACCCGTTGCATGCATAATATCCTGCAGCGGATATCTTCCGTAACTTTTCATCTCCATGCATTTGGCGTGTACGTTCTGAATCCATTCCAACCATGTCATTTCCGCATCGATCTTCATTTGCACCGGCACTGTATTTAGGAAACAGCCCAATATTCTATCCCCGTCTTCACGAACAGGACGTCCGTTTTCTACGAGTCCGGTTAAAATTTCATCGTCGTAGGTAAACATAGACAGACTGTACAAATACGCAGCAAAACAGATGGAACGCAGGCTTGTTCCGCTAGTTCTCGCCGCATACTTGAGTTCCTCCAACAACCCTTTTTCTAAGGCGTGCGTATACGCAAAATAATTACCGTCCTGTTTCAGACCTGATTTTGTCGGCTCCGGGAGTTCCAGACGCTTGTATTCCCTCAATTCCTCCTGCCAGAACGTTTGGAAATCGAGACGACTTTTGACCGTGAGCTGTTCAATCACGTAATCCTTATACGTGCTCTTTAAAGATGCCTCCGCATACTTGTCGAATGTTCCGCCCCCCAGCATCCCGTAAACGTTCAGCAGCTCCGTCATGAACGAGGCGACGCTCCAACCGTCCAAGATAGCATGATGGCAAACCCAGCTCAAATACATGCGACCCTCACCGAGCAAAAAGACCTGCATCCGCCAAAGTGGCGCCGTCCCGATGTCAAACGGACGCTTGCGATCTTCCGTCAGCCAGCGCTTCACGAAATCGTCTTGATCGTTCCCGTCCAGCCCGATTAAATCATCCAGTCCGATGCGGGTTTCCACGTGTTTTCGCACGATTTGAACAGGATAAGCATCCGTCCCCAGATAAAAATCGGTTCTTAAGATTGGATGCTTCTGAACCATAAAACACAATGCTTCCCGCATGGTCTCCAGTTGGAAACGCTCATCCTTAAACCCATATACGAGCTGATCGTGATAGACCGCCGCACCCCCGGATTGCATAAGGGTATAGAAAATCATCCCTTGCTCGATATCGCTCATCGGATAGAAATCCTCAACTTCGCCCGCCAGCGCTGCAGGGCCGGACAAGATTTGGTCCCGCATCTTCTCCATATCGGCCGCCAGCGCTTGTTCAACAGCCGCGAGGTCCAAATGATCGCTCGTAGAAAGGTTCGCCAAGAAGGACTCGATCGTCGGATATTGGTACAGATGATAGAGGTTCATTTTTTGTCCAATCGCTTGCTCCATCCTCGCGATCAGACGGATCGCTTTAATCGAGTCCCCACCCAGCTCGAAGAAGCTGTCTTGGATCCCGACTTGTTCGATTCGGAGCACGCTTTGCCAAATTTCCGCCAACTTCGCTTCCATCTCGCTTCGTGGCGCGACGTATTCGCTTCCTGCCTGCAACAGCCCTTGCGGCTCCGGCAGCGCCTTCCGGTCCACCTTCCCGTTGGCCGTCAGCGGAATCCGCTCCACTTCCATTAAGTATGACGGCACCATGTAATCCGGCATGTTGGCCTTCAAATACGCGCGCAACTTGGATGCATCGAATGCTCCGCTGCTCACCACATACGCGCACAGGTACGCTTCTCCCTGCTCGTCCTTCCGAGCGACGACCACCGCTTCCTTCACGTCCGCGTGCTGCTGCAGACCGTGCACGATTTCGCCCGTCTCAATCCGGTAACCCCGGATTTTCACCTGCTCGTCGATCCGCCCCATGTACTCCAGGTTCCCGTCTGGCAGCCATCTGGCGAGGTCCCCCGTCCGGTACATCCGCTCGCTAGGTTCAAACGGGTTCTCCACAAACTTCTCCGCCGTCAGCTCCGGGCGGTTCAAGTATCCGCGCGTCACGCCTGCCCCGGCTACGTACATTTCCCCGGCTACGCCCACAGGGACAAGGCGTCCGTTCTTGTCTAGAATCATGACCGACAACGTTGGGATCGGTTTCCCGATGTTGCTGATGTTCGTCCGGATATCTTCGCCGGTTATTTCCTTGTACGTCACGTGTACGGTCGTTTCTGTAATGCCATACATGTTGATCAGAAGGGCACCCGGATACGCCTTCGCCCACGGTTCCAGTTGTGCGGGAGACAGGGCTTCCCCGCCGAATATCACTTTGCGGATAGATAGATGCCGCTTCGTTTCCTTGTCGCACACTTCATGGATCAGACTGTAGAACGCCGTAGGCGTCTGGTTCAGAATCGTCACACGTTCGCGTTCCAGCAGTTCGGCGAACAACCGAGGCTCTTGTGCCGTCTGTTTCGGCACGATAACCAGCTTGCCTCCGTACAACAGTGCACCGTACATTTCCCATACCGAGAAATCGAAGCAGAACGAATGGAACATCGTCCACACTTCGCCCGCGCCGAAGTCGAACAGGTTGCGGTCGTTGAAGAGCAGCCGCACGACGTTGCGATGCTCCACCATCGCCCCTTTCGGCTTGCCCGTCGATCCCGACGTATAGATGACGTATGCCAGATCGTTCGGCCCGCTTGCTGCAGACAGGTTCGCGGTGTCGCCTGCGTACAGCGACGCGTCCGCAAGGTTCAGCACCTCTCCCTCATACACAGACGGCACTTCCGCATTCCCGCCGTATACAAGCAATAAATCGGCGCCGCTGTCTTCCAGCATGTACGTGATCCGCTCCGCCGGGTACGTCGGGTCGATCGGCAAGTACGCCCCGCCGGCTTTCAAGATCGCCATGATTCCGACCACCATCTCGACTGAACGCTCCGCCATGATCCCCACAATCCGATCCGCTCCGACGCTACGCGCCCGCAGCTCATTCGCCAACTGGTTCGCCTTCGCGTTCAGCTCCCTATACGTCATTCGCGCAGACTCGAATACGACCGCTACCGCTTCCGGCGTCCGCTCCGCCTGCTGCTCGAACAGCGCGTGGATCGTTTGGTCCTTCGGATAGTGCGACTTCGTGTCGTTAAACACCGTCAGCAGTTGACCCTTCTCTTCTTCCCCGGCCAGTTCGATCTCGTCCAACAGCATGTCCGGCGTTTTGACGATCTGCTCCACGATTGCCGCCAGATGCCCGGCCATCCGCTCGATCGTTTCTTTCTTGAACAGCGCCGTGCTGTATTCCCAATCGAAATACAACCGCCCTTCCTGCTCGACCGCAGCTACGGTCAGGTCGAATTTCGCCACCCGGTATTCCTGCGGATACGGCCGAATCGTCAGCCCTTCCGGCTTCCATTCGCTCATCTGCATGTTCTGCAGCACCAGCATCGTGTCGAACAGCGGGTTCCGGCTCGTATCTCGCCTTACCTCCGCCTTCTCCACCAGCTCCTCGAACGGATAATCCTGGTTCTCCATCGCGCCCAGCACCGCTGCCTTCACTTCCGCCAAGTATGCGTCGAACCGTTTGCTTCCCGCCGGGCGGCTCCGCATCGCCAGCGTATTGACGAACATCCCGATCATCCGTTCCGCATCCGGGTGCCTTCTCCCCGCCACCGGAGTACCGACCACCACATCTTCCTGTCCCGTATAGCGTGACAGCAGCACGCCATACGACGCCAAAAGCGCCATGTACAGCGTAACCCCTTGCTTCGCGCACAGCTGCTTCAGCCGCTCCGTCTCGCGCTCGTTCCACCATTGGCCCGTACGGTCTCCTTCGAACCGGCGGACTGCCGGCCGCGCGTAATCCGTCGGCAGCTGCAGCACCGGTGCCTCTTCCTCGAACGCCTGCAGCCAGTATTGCTCCTGCACCCGGTACGACTCACCCTGCATCTTCTCCCGCAGCCATACCGCATAATCCTTATAGTGGATCGCAAGCGGCGCCAACTTCTCACCTGCATACAATCGCGCGAACTCCTCCACGAACACGTCCATCGACGTGCCGTCCGAGACGATGTGGTGCATGTCCAGCAGCAGCACGTGCCGCCCCTCTTCCAAGCGGATTAATCC
>NZ_JBTLRW010000040.1:0-5708 GCF_054483875.1 Paenibacillus sp. BAC0078 | reverse complement strand
CTCCGTATCTAACTCCCCTGCGATCTCCAGCGCCCACGGGATGTTGTAGCCAATCCCCTCCACGTCCAGCTGACTGACCACGTACAGCCGCTGCTGTGCAGGCGAGGCCGGATACCACTCGCGCAGCTCCGCCTTGCCGATCGCCTCGTAACGTGCCTTAACCGCCGCCGCTTCCAAATACCCCGCAAGCTCCTCCACTGTCGGACTTGCGAACACTTCGCCCAGCGGCACGCTCGCGTCCAATTGCTTCTGGATGCGCGACACCAGCTGCGTCGCTTTGAGCGAGTGGCCGCCCAGCTCGAAGAAGTTGTCCCGGATGCCCACCAGCTGCGACAGGCCAAGCACTTCTTGCCAAATCTCCGCCAGCTTCGCTTCCGTCTCGCTCCGCGGCGCGACGTATTCGCTTCCGGCCTGCACCAGCCCTTGCGGCTCCGGCAGCGCCTTCCGGTCCACTTTCCCGTTGGCCATCAGCGGAATCCGCTCCACTTCCACCACGTACGACGGCACCATGTACTCCGGCAGGCTGCGCTTCAAATACCCGCGCAACTCGGATGCATCGAATGCTCCGCCGCTCCCCACGTACGCGCACAGGTACGCTTCGCCCCGCTCGTCCTTCCGGGCGATGACCACCGCTTCCTTCACGTCCGCGTGCTGCAGCAGACGGTGCTCAATTTCGCCTGTCTCAATCCGGTACCCCCGGATTTTCACTTGCTCGTCGATCCGGCCCATGTACTCCAGGTTCCCGTCCGGCAGCCATCTGGCCAGGTCTCCCGTCCGGTACATCCGCTCACCAGCTTCGAATGGGTTATCCACGAACTTCTCCGCCGTCAATTCCGGTCGGTTCAAGTAACCACGCGCCAAGCCGTCCCCTGCGATGCACAGCTCCCCAGACACCCCGATTGGCGCTAGCTTGTTCGATCGGTCGATGACGTAAGTACGAACGTTCGGCAGCGGTTTGCCGATTCCAACCTTCTCCGTATGCAGAGTAACCGCCTCTTGCGTCGCGTAGATGGTCGCTTCCGTCGGCCCGTAAATGTTCTCCACTCGGGCATGCGGCCACTGCTGGCAAGCTCTCCTTGCCATCTCCGTCGGGAATGCTTCGCCCGCAATAAACAGATACTGCAACGATGGTGCCGCTCCCCCGCTCATTTCCGCCTCCGCTATGAACAGCTGCAGCATGGAAGGAACAAAATTGATATGCGTCACCCGGTTATCGTCAATGACGCGAAGCAGCTCCCATGGATCTCTCTCGGCGCCTGGCGCCGCTACGACCACTTTCCCTCCGCCCGGTATCCATCCGAACAGTTCCGTCAATGACACATCGAACGTATAGCTCGTCTTCAGCAAATAAGCTTCTTCTTCCCCGCATGGATATTTGCGGTGCAGTGCCGCCATCATGTTCGTTAAACCGCCGTGCTCGACCATGACACCCTTCGGTTGTCCCGTCGATCCCGACGTGTAGATCACATACGCCAGATCGCTTGGACCGCTTGCGGCTGGCAGGTTCGCAGTGTCGCCCGCATACAGCGACGCGTCCGCCAGGTTCAGCACGATTCCTTCATACTCTTGCGGTACTTCCGCGTCCCCGTACACGAGTAGCAATCTTGCGCCGCTGTCCTCCAGCATGTACGCGATCCGATCCGCCGGGTACGTCGGGTCGATCGGCAAGTACGCTCCGCCGGCCTTCAGAATCGCGAGAATCCCCACGATCATCTCCACCGAGCGCTCTGCCATAATCCCCACGATCCGATCCGATCCGACGCCGCGCAACCGCAGCTCATGCGCCAACTGGTTCGCCTTCGCGTTCAGCTCCCCATACGTCATTCGCTCAGACTCGAATATGACCGCCACCGCTTCCGGTGTACGCTCCGCCTGCTGCTCAAACAGCTCGTGGATCGGTTGCTCCTTCGGATAGTCCGCCTTCGTGTCGTTAAACACCGTCAACAGCTGACGCTTCTCTTCTTCCCCGGCCAGCTCGATCTCTTCCAGACGCATATCCGGACGTGCCGCCACTTGCTCCACAATCGCCATCAAATGTCTTATTAATTGCTTCATGCTCTCTTCTTGATAGACTTCGGAATTGTAGCTAAGTTTAACGAAAAGCTGATTTCCGCTCAGTCCCATTATTACATTTAATCCGAAACTCGTTTGCTCGCTCCCCGTCAGGGTGGTTACAACAAAATCCTGTGCTGCTGAATGTTTGTCATAAACAGGGGGTGCATCCATCGGATAATTCTGAAATACGCAGATATGGTCAAACAAGTTCGATTTAAGTGTACTGCGCGCTTGAATGTCAGCTAAAGATACGTAGTCATACCGCTCGGATATCAACAAATCGGCCTGCACTTGTTTCGCCAGAGCGAGAAATGTTTCATGAGCGGCACGACGAACTCGCACTGGAATCGTATTGACGAACAATCCCACCATTCGTTCAATGCCGAGGACCTCGGATTGACGACCGGAGACAACCATGCCGTATACGACATCGTCGTTGTCGTTATATTGTTGGAGCAGAACTCCCCATACCGTTTGCATCAAACTATTTAATGTTAGGTTGTGACGCCTGCAAAGCATGTTCAACTTTTCCGTATGCGCCTCTTCGAAAAACTGTGTAACCTCGTTAAGTTCGTATGCTTTGTCTCCTTGGATCCGATTTCCATTAGGAATTTCCGACCGATGACTATAATCCTCCAAGTATTGGCCCCAATATTCCAATGCCTCTTCTTTGTCTTGCTTTTCCAGCCAATGGATATAGTCACTATAAGGATATGCCGGAGGCAACTGAAAAGGGCGATCGTTACGTATCTCCTCGTAAATTTCGAAAAATTCGGAGCGCAGGATACCGGAACTCCATCCGTCCAACACGATGTGGTGCATACTCCAAATCATTTCGTACTGTTCCTCGCCGGTCTTCAAAACTGCTATTCGAAAAAGCACGTCTTTTGTTAAGTCGAATCCCTTTTTTTTATCTGCTTTCTTGAACGCTTCTACGTACTCACGCCTTTTTGTTTCCTGCATCTCCGTAATATCCTTGTAGATAAGGATTGGCGCTCTTTCTTTTAAGACGGCTTGAAGCGCTTGACTTAACTTTTTATGTGAAAAGAAAGTCCGAAGAACCTCATGCCGTTCCGAAAGAACTTCCAGGCTTTTCTCCAAAATGGACAGGTCAATTCTTCCGACAAGCGACATGTTCGTCTGAACAAAATAAGCTTCTGGTTGGTTTTCCAACATCGAATGAAACAACATCCCTGACTGCATCGGAGATAACGGATAAACCTTAACGACTTGATCTTTTTGGACCATCGACTACTTTCCTCCAACATCTATAGGTTGCTGAATAACTCGTTGAGATCTTCTAAAGTAACCTTAGCGTTACCAAGATCGCTCGGAGTCAGCTCGGTTTCAGTTTGCTGCATGCAATGTGCGACGATCGAAAGCAGTTGCTTCTTGTAGTTAGCCAGCAATGCCTCCATCGTACTTTCGCGGAACTCCTGCTGGTCGTACGTCACGACCAGCGTCAGTCTACCGGCCATTACGCTTCCTGTAATGTCCAGCGCATAGGTCCGTTCCGATTGCGGGCTCATCGACATCCCGGCAGAAAGACCGGACATCGACATGGCGCCTGCATTCATTTCCCGATCCCATTGCCCCAAGTAGTTGAAGCTGATTTCCGGCGCTATTCCGCTTCCTAGGCCGCTTTTTTCCCTTGGCGTCAAATACTTCAGCGCGCCGTATCCCACGCCTTTGTTCGGAATCCGTCTCAGCTTCTCCTTGAACGATTTGATCCAGTAGGCTATCCCTTCCGCCTGCTTCATTTCGAAGACAACCGGGTATATGCTCGTAAACCACCCCACCGTTCTCGTCACGTCCACGTCACCCAATACTTCTTCCCGGCCATGACCCTCCAGATGAACGGCCAGCGTCTCATGACCCGTCCATTCCTGCATCGCTAAACCGAGCGCCGCGAGCAGCACATCATTCATTTCCGTCTTGTACGCATGGTGCGTACTCATCAACAAGTTTTTCGTTTCCATTTCGCTTAAGCTAATTGATGCGTTTGTACTGCTTTCGATCGTACGGGCTCCGTCGCTTTCCCCGTCTTTAGGAAGCGGTCGCATGTTGACACTCTGCTCCTTCCGCCAATAATCGGCTTCTCTGAGCAGCTCCCGGCTCTGTGCATAGACTCCCATCCGCTCCGACCACGTCCGGTACGAATGCGTTTTGCCCGGCAACGCGATAGATTCGCAGCGCAGCCGCTGCTCGTATCCCGCTGAAAAATCTTCCAACAGAATGCGCCAGGACACCCCGTCCACGACAAGGTGGTGAATCGCAATCAGCAAATGGTCGCCGCTAGCCGTCCGGAACAATCCAAGCTGCATCAGCGGGCCCGTTTCCAGATTCATCATCTGTTGAACCCGCATTGCCTCACGTTCGACCGCTGTGCTGACGTCCGCTTCCCCCGAGACGTCGCATACATGCAGGCGGAACGCTGGCTCTTCCGTCCCCCGGTTCATCTGCACGATCTTCCCTGCTTCTTGCCGGTACACCATCCGCAGCGCATCGTGATGTTCCGTCAGCTTGGCTGCGACTTCCTCCACGAGCGCTTCCTGGAAACCGTCCGCGCGGTACAGCATCATCGCCTGATTCCAGTGATGATTTTGCGAGAAACCCTGTTCGAAAAACCACCGCTGGATCGGACTAAGTGCAACTTCGCCTTCCACGGCCCCTGCTTCGGCTGCTGCCTGGGTCGTGGCTTGAACGTAGCCGCTGACTTCCTCGATCGTCGGATGGATGAACATATCCCGAACCGCCAACTTCAGGCCTTCCGTGCTTAACCTGGACACGATCTGGATCGCTTTGATCGAATCACCGCCCAGCTCGAAGAAGTTGTCTCGGATGCCGACCTGTTCGATTCGGAGCACGTCCTGCCAAACCGCCGCCAGCTTCACTTCGCTCTCGCTCCGCGGCGCGACGTATTCATTTTCTGCCTGCACCAGACCTTGCGGCTCCGGCAGCGCCTTTCGGTCCAACTTGCCGTTAGCCGTCAGCGGGATCCGCTCTACTTCTACCAAGTACGACGGCACCATGTAGTCCGGCATGTTCTGCTTCAAATACGAACGCAATTCGGATGCATCAAAGGCTCCGCCGCTCACCACGTACGCGCACAGGTACGCTTCGCCCCGCTCATCTTTCCGGGCGATGACCACCGCTTCCTTCACGTCCGCGTGCCGTAGCAGACGGTGCACGATTTCGCCTGTCTCGATGCGGTACCCTCGGATTTTTACCTGCTCATCGATCCGGCCGATGTACTCCAAGTTCCCGTCCGGCAGCCATCTCGCCAGATCCCCCGTCCGGTACATCCGCTCGCCAGCTTCAAACGGGTTCTCCACGAATTTCTCCGCCGTCAGCCCTGGACGGTTCAAGTATCCCCGCGCCAAGCCATCTCCTGCGATGCACAGCTCCCCCGCTACCCCGATCGGCTGCAGCTTGTTCGCCCGGTCAACGACGTAGGTACGAACGTTCGGCAGCGGTTTGCCGATTCCAACCTTCTCCGTATGCAGAGTAACCGCCTCTTGCGTCGCGTAGATCGTCGCCTCCGTCGGCCCGTAAATGTTCTCCACTCGGGCATGCAGCCACTGCTGGCAAGCTCGCCGTGCCATCTCCGTTGGGAATGCTTCGCCCGCAATAAACAGATACTGCAACGATGG
>NZ_JBTLRW010000039.1:0-10781 GCF_054483875.1 Paenibacillus sp. BAC0078 | reverse complement strand
CGCAGGGCATCTATTCTCCAATAACGGGAGAATAGATGCCCTGCTGTCTTTTTACTGCTACTCGAATAAGTATGGGCTATTTTCATTTGTAGAAAGTCTACTTATGAGACAGCCCCTTTGTCCGTTCTGGTAGAACCAGCCCGCTGTCTGGCCGATTTGACCAGGAAGCGTATGGTGCGACATGCTCTCCAGCGTTCCCGACACCTCGTCGCAATCATGGCCGTGCTCCCAGAACTGGCCGTAATTGTCCACGTCCGTATCCCAGATCCCTATGAATTTATGGGCCGGTATACGCTCGATCTTGATTTCCGCTTCCTGTAAATGCACCTGTCTCATTTTATCCCGCTCCTTGATCAGATAGTGATAAGGGGAGAACACTTCAGCGCGAATCGCCAGCGGAATGGGCCGGGGCGCTTTGCGGTAGGCACGGGGGGTAATCTGAAAAGCCTTCACAAACGCCCGCGAGAACGCCTCCTGTGAGGAGAAGCCGAACTTCACCGCAATATCCAGAATCCGGGCATCCGTATCACGCAGCTCCAGCGCGGCGCGGCTGATCCTGCGCATCCAGGCATAATCCCGCAAAGTCACCCCGGTCAGCGAGTGAAACTGCTTCGTGCAGTAGTACGGCGAGTAGCCAAGCTGCTCGGACATTTTCAAAAGCGAAGGCACAGCGGCAAGATCCCCCTCGATCCAGTCCACCATAAGCTGAACCATTTCATTCCATTCGTACACGTCGCGTCCCCTCCTTTCCCTATTGATCTTAGCAGAGGGAATAACTGGAGTTTTGACTTGAATTGCAATACTTCAAGGATAGACCTCTATTCCATTTCCTCAGCCAAAATAATTTTCCTATTCGCACAAGCTCCACTCTAATCCCTGAGTAATATGAAGTAAATATAACAACGAGGTGAATGACATATGGGACAGCCAACCAAGATCCGCAAGCGGGCAAAGGAGCTGAAGGGCCGGCCAGTCTGCATTACGCTTCATGACGGACGTTCGTATGTAGGATATATAACCGGACTCCAGAAGGATGTATTGATCCTCTCCAGACCAGCAACAGGCAGGACATCACGCAAAAAATCACCCGCCCGTTCGCGCAAAGCCGAAGTCTCCGCATTCATGCCGCTTCTCGGATCGTTCTTTGGAGGAGCGGGTGCAGGTGCTGCCGGGGGAGGACTAGCAGCAGGCCTCAGCAGCGGCCTACGCTTCATAGGATTCATGCAAAAGGCGATGCCAGTGATGAAGATGGGCTATGGTATGATCAAAACCATCCGGCCTTTCTTTAACGGACTTAAGGGGTTAATGGGCAACAGCAGCGAATAGACTTGTCATGCATGTGGCTAGAATGAGAATCGTTTTGCCGCCTATATCAAACTAATTTCTTTATTGTCTCCGGTGATACGCTATAATTTTGCACTGCAATATTTGCAATATACTTTACTTTATGTGGATTTACCAGCAGCCGAAATAGAACAGACACAAGAGGAATAATGCTTAGCGGGTCTTGAAATACTGGCGTCAATACCTCAACGCTATCTTTTAAGCAGCCGCTTAAAGTTATACATTTTCCAAGCATTCTAAGCAACGCTACTCTGCTTTTTGTCCTTTCTGCAGTTCCTAGTAAAAGTGCCATTGTACTATGGGTCTTTACACCGGCTCTCCCAATTAACAATTGTCGGGGGAGCTGGTTACCAGAAGCTAAATGGATAAGGATTTCAGGAAAATTCACTCCAGCTCTCTCTGCATTTGCAGGTTCCACCATACGTGGATTACATTCGATATAATACGGCTTTTCATCTTGGTAGATAAAATCCAGTGTTAAGCCTCCATGCCAATTTAAGTGTTTTCCAATTTTACTTATGTCGTCTCTAGTTTGAGGATAATCTACACTTAATCTGGCAGCGGCTGAACCGCCTGCACCAACACCCTGTTGGATAGAGGTATGCACAGCTACCATAACACCATGATTGAATACCGCCTGCACTTGACCGTATTGGCCATTGATGTTTTCCTGTGCCATTAACTTGTTATCACTAGAGCAAAGACAACTTAGGATTTCTTCTTTTTCAGAGGAATTATGTACCTTATATACAGAACGTCCAGCGGTTCCAAAGTCTGACTTAATCCAATATGGAAAAGGCAAGTCAATCGACTCGCCTTTATTAATCAACAGCCAGCAAGGTTGTGAAATTTGCAGCTCGTCGGCCAATTCAGCAAAAGCGACCTTGCCCTGAACATTTTGGAATGATTCAGAGGAAGCAACTGCAACCGGCATATCTGCAGGCAAATGGTTTTCTCCTTCTGCAAACAACCAGGCTTCTTCATGGGTTGGTAAAATAGCTAGATATTCTTGGGAACCTGCTAAGTCTGATACTTGGCTCAAGTATTTCTTTGGTTCTTCATTCAGATTTATAGTTGAAATAACTTTATGCCTCCATATGCTGAACGCAGAAATAGGAAATTTGGAGGACGATAAGACATCAACAATATAACCATGATTCCTTAGTACAGTTATTGTTTCTCGTGAAGTAAGGCTTGACCCTTCAGATAACAGTATTTTTCTCATATCAGTTTACCTCTTTCTTATGAATGAATAGTTCATTCATTAATCAATAATATAAAATAGGGCTAATAAGGCCCCATTTCATATTATATTTTATAGGCCGGAATAAGATTATCCAGAACAACTTCTTTTGCTACAATATGAGGAATATCCATTGTTTCAAAGGAATTATAATGTATGTCCATCCCCCATCGGGCAAGTGTTTCAATAATATGATGTACAGTATATTGCGGATACTTCGTTTTGCGTATATAACCATTTTCCATATAAGCTGTAATATACTGCATCATCAATGCAAAAAAACGTGTACGGTAATCTCTGTAATACGTAGCCAAAGTATCAAAATCATACTGATTTTTTTCGATAAATAAAATCCAAATTGCATAACGCGAGACAAGATCAAAAGCATCCGATATCAGATGTTCAAATGTATAGTCTTTTACCCCAGCTGCTAGATGTCGGGAAAGCTCATTGAGCACATCATTATGTTTCTGTTCGATTTCTTCCTCCAAATTAATAAAAATGTTATCGGTAATTGGACGTTCAAATTGTCTGTCCATAAAGTCAGGAGATATTGTGCATTTCAGTACAAAGTGGGCGATTTCCTTCTTCCCTGTAAAGTCCAGATAAATGGTGCCTACGGAAACACCAATAGCCTTGGCTATATGAGTTATCTGTGTTTTAGAATATCCCTGCATTATAAACAGTCGGCTGGCTGCTGCATATATTTCTTTTAGCCGTGTATTTTCCATAAGCCCCCCTGAATGAATGATTCATTTATAGTTTATATAATATTATCTTAATCTCTTTGTCAAGTAGCAATCTAACACGTTCATTTGCAGCCCCCTTTTTTACGCCCGATATTCCTGACAAAGTAAGAAAAGACACCACTTGAGGTGTCTTTTGTGTGTAGGGCTGATTATGTTCCGCCAGTCTGCGGCCTATATTCTCGTCTGCACGAACTCCTTAATTTTCTGGAGCGTCACTTCAGGGTCCATACTCTGCAGCAAAAACTCCGATTCTCTTTTGTAGGCCACTTGCTCTGTATAATTTCCCAGGTATTCATCTATGATGGCGAACGGTACGCCTTCCCGCTCCAGCCGAAGCTGGATATCATTTTTCGTCACGTATATAAAGACCCGCAAGGCGTCCTCGCCGTATTTCTCCCGGAATGCCTTCGCTCCTTCATGATTCACCACAACAATGACAGCTTTGTGCTGCTCAAGGCCTTGTTCAAGCTCCTGCACTGCAATTCCGTAACGTCCCCGCTCCAAATGGACCGTCTGGAAAAATGCATTCTTCTCCGCCATCGCCTGAAACTCCCCGTCAGAGATAAAATGATAATTCTCCCCGTCCTGCTCCTGCGGGCGAATCACACGTGTCGTATAAGGGATCACATTGGGAATTCCAAGTGAAGCACTGAGCTGCCTGGCAATGCTTTTACGCCCCGAACCGCTTGTTCCGGTGATGATAATGATCTTGGGACTAGGGGATTCTATTCCCGTCTCAGCAGGTTGGTTCACAGTCTCCTGTTCAGTCGCCGATGCTTTGGATGTTTTCAGCCAGTTCCACATTGCTTCTCCCGTGTGCCTGTGCAAGCTTATGCGAGCAGCACCGGGATTCACCTCCTTCACATGCAAGCTATACTTAACTAATTCGACAGAAATCTCCAAATCCCTCTATGAACACAAGCAAAAAGACACCCCATGAGGTGTCCTTTGCGTCTACTGTGCAAAACTTCAATTTGCTTACACCTGTTTGAATTCGATCCAGTCGATCTGAAGTCCCGGCTTCACGAAATCCAGTTTCAGCTCATACAGACCCGCTTCCAGGTTGATCTTCACAAGCTTCTGTCTGATCCATCTGCCATCGGTGCCGTTCGTCTGAATGGTTGCCATCATCTGACCGTTCAGGGTCACATTGCATGCACTTTGGGCCAATTCCGTTTCCGTGGACATGATACCCACAATAATCCGGTACTCACCCGCTTGTTCCACTTTCACGAAGGTCGATCCGGCAACATCAGGCTTCACCTGTGCATTCTCAGCCAGAGATTGCGCCAGTTCTGCCGAAAGGGTAGGATTCGCCTTGAAGCTCTCTACCGTTTCCTCACTTACATGCGGTCTGGAGAACACCGGCGCGTTCATGATGAACCGGCAAATATTCATGGCAGAGCGCTGCAGCTCTCCCCGGGTAAGCGTGCCATTTTCCAGGGATTCCATGATATTATCATCATAAGCGTTGACTTCTGCACCGTAGTTGCTGACAACCATGTAGAGGTCATTCTGCGCACGGACCATCCAGTTCATATACTTGCGGTCCGCCGGTCCTCCATTGACAACATCGTTCATAATGGCCCACCAGTCGGTCATCACGATGCCTTGGAAGCCCCATTCTCCGCGCAGAATTGTGGTGTTCAGGTCGTAGCCCGAAGCTGCCCAATGCCCGTTAACCGGGTTATACGAGGTCATGATCGAGTTGGCGCCGCCCTCTTTGACCGCAATCTCAAAGCCCTTCAGATAAATCTCCCGCAGGGCACGTTCTGACAGGACGGCATCCACCTTGCTGCGGTGCTTCTCCTGGTTGTTGCAGGCGAAGTGCTTCAGGGTAGCGTTAGAGCCGCCTTTCATAATCCCCCGCGTGCACGCTGCTGCAAAAACCCCGGAAATCAGCGGGTCCTCGGAAAAATACTCAAAGTTCCGTCCATTCAGCGGACTCCGGCGGATATTCAGCCCTGGTCCAAGCAACGTATCCACGCTGTTTCCGACCAGCTCCCGGCCTTCCATCACATACAGCTCTTCTACCAGCTCCGCATTCCAGGTTGCCGCAAGCAGGGTTCCAATCGGAACCTGAGTCGCCTTGTGCCCGCTGTCCATCCGAATCCCGGAAGGGCCGTCTGCCGTACATGCTACCGGAATTCCGTAGCTGAACAGCTGGTCGCTTACTCCGCCAAAAGCCGAAGCCGTACCCGGTGTAACGAGCGGGCTGCTCATCCCTTCACCTCTGACGATGACTGCCAGATCCTGATCGCTGAGCTGGGCGATGAAGGTCTTCATCTCCACTTTCCCATCATATACATCTCTCAAGGTATGGCCTTGATTGCCGGTCTGCGTAAGCGTTTCGGGCAGATTGCTCTCAATCCGTTCTTTCATAGAAACCTTGCGCGTCGGCGCTTCGACATAGAGCAGTTCATACGAACCGTCTTCCTTGCGGGCACCCGGCTTCATTCTTGTGAAGCTCTCGGTTGGCGCTAGCGCTTCCTGAAGCTGCCCCACCACCTCAAGAGCTTCCAGCACATAGCCGCTGCGGCCCTCTACCGCGATTTCCACCACCTGCTTGATGCTGTTTCCCACATACAGGCGGTAGGTTCCGGCTTCCAGCACATAAGCGGATGGATGCCCGGTCACACCGGCGTCGTCATAGGAGGCCATCGAATGAATCGGGAAGCTCACGGTGAGCTGCTGCGACTCTCCCGGCTGAAGGACACGGGTCTTCACGAAGGCTGCGAGCGCTTTGGCCGGCTGTCCTAGCTTGCCTTGCGGCGCTTCGTAATAGACCTGTACAACCTCTTTTCCGGCAAAAGCATTTCCCGTATTCGTTACGGTTACAGCGATCTCGGCAAATTTCTTTCCATCCCGGCTGACCAGCTTGGCTTCTTCCGGCTTGATAGTGAATGTAGTATAGGATATCCCGTAACCGAATTCGAAATGAACCTTTTCCGGGCAAAATGTCTCAAAATACCGGTAGCCCACATAAATATCTTCCTGATATATATTTTTGAATTCATTGCCATAATTGCGGGTTGAAGGGTAATCCTCAATAGAATAAGCAATCGTATCGGTCAATTTCCCGCTTGGCGTCACTTCTCCGGCCAGTACGTCGGCAATGGCATTGCCGCCCTCCATACCGCCATGCCAAGAATAGATCACACAAGGGATAGGGTGCACGTAGCTTTTATCATCCAGCCAGCTCATATCAATAATATTCGACACATTCAGCACGATGATGGTTTGCTCAAAATAAGCCGTTACCTGCTTCAGCATCATTTGTTCATCCGCTGTTAATTGGTAGCTGCCCGGCGCGTCGGCATTATCCTGATCTTCTCCCGCCGTCCGTCCAATCACGATGATCGCCTTGTCTGACTTGGCTCTCGCCTGAGACACCAGCTCATCTGTTAAAGGCATTTCCTTCTGGTGCCACGGCTCTGCCGCCCAAGCCCCGCCGCCATTGTCAAAGGGATTGTGCTCTATCCACTTCTCATATACTGCCGCCAGCTCTTCATTGACTGCAAGATTCTTCTTGCTGCGCAGCCCGTCCAATAAATTGGTCGTATACGAGACATGCACGCTGCCGCCCGAACCTGTGCCGCTGCGGTAGTAATTCACCTGGGTCCGGCCAAAAATCGAAACGGTTTCACCGCCACGCAGCGGCAGAACCTGTCCGTCATTTTTTAACAACACCGCACCTTCTGCGCCAACGGTCCGGCTAAACTCTGCAAATCCTTCGAGTGGAATTCCAAGACTCTGTGTACTCAACTTTGATTTCCTCCTGAATGTCATTTCCTTATCCATATCCTACTATAAAGAATCTACTTTCAAGAATCAAAGGTAATGTGGTCTATACAAACTGAACTTGAGATTTAAACAAATCGGGATTTGGCCGTGACTGCGGGGAATGTTTGGACTTCCGGCCGCTGTTATGTTTGGATTTCCTGATTTTATTCCGCTGGCCGCGGTAGAAATCCAAACATAGCTTATGCTTCCGTAGCGAGCTTTCCTTTGGAAAGCTTTCAGGCGGACGCTATCGCTCCTACAGTTCCAAACTTCCCCTCCATCACTTCTCCCTTTTGGTGATTTTTCAAGTTCAATCTGTATAGGGGTGCCGGGACCAGCACTGTAGACCTGTGATTTCCTCGTACATACCCGCATCCTCTTGCCCTGGCAAATAGAGCGATATGCGGTCTTCGCCGAGCCGTACCCGGAGCAGTTGCTCCAGGTGATAGATTCCCGGTGTGCCATAGCCATTGCTGTACACAGTCCCGGCGGCAATCGCAGCTACTTGGGCTGTAATCGTAGACTCCCGGAAGCCTTGAATCACATATTCTGAGGTTACCGCAGCCCCATTCTTCAGGCCCCTCGCCTCTACCTTAATGGCATAACGTTCAGTGCCCAAGCGGATTTTGCCAAAAGAAAGCACAGTCGCCTTGCGGAAACGCCTATGCCCGAGCCATTTAAGCAACCCCAGCTTCTGAAGCGCTGCTATGCCGGATGTCGCGGTTCTGGAATCGAAGCATAAGCGGGTCGAGACCGAGGGGATGCCCAGCGTCTGCGGCAGGATCTGCTGGTCTGAGAACGGGAAGCGGTAAGTCCGGCGTTTCCCGAGGTCTGCGCCCCAATCCGTTCTTTTGGCATCCGTGAAGCTGTCTGCTCTGACGGCTGTGCCATTCTGCATCACCTCAAATTGTGCAGCAAGGTTGTCAACGGTCCATTCGATGGCCGCCTGGCCGTGACTGTCTCCCAGCCCAAGCAGAACGGCTATATCCAGTTGCTGTACCTTATCCATCGACAGATTGGCTTCACCCGCAAGCAAATTGGTCAGCCCCGGTGCCAGTCCGACACTGAGCAGCGCGGTGGCTCCATACTTGTTGCCGGACTGGGCGAGCCGCGCCATTTTACCAAAAAAAGCGAGATTCGCCGTCACATCTATATAATGAATTCCCGCGATCAGACAAGCCTCTGCGAAAGAACTGTCCTGCTGATCCAGGCACATGACAACCAGCTTCACATGACGCATTTTGTCTGCGGAGAAGGCTTCGGCAGCATCCATTTGCAGAGGTTTGACTCTGCCTCCGGTGCTCCTGCAGAACTGCTCGGCGCGTTCCAGGCTTCTGCCTGCCGCATAGACGGCGCCCGGAAATCTGGCGCTCAGCAGTGTGCAGATTTGCGCTCCCACATGGCCGTAGCCGCCAATCACAACAATATCTGTCCTCATTCCCCGCAGCCTCCTTTAACCGCCATCCATCCGTCAATCAGGTAGGAGCCGAAGTATCTGGTCACAGTAGTGAAGCCCGCTTGCCGCAGCAGCATTTCCATCTCTTCAGCCGGAAGCGGATAAGAGGTCACACCAAACGATTGTTCAAATCGTTCCCAGTCCTTCAGGTCAATCCCGTTATTCAACATATGAAGCTTCCATCCTGCCATCTGCAGGGACCAAGCCGGGGAAGCTGTATCGCCATTGATGGCAGAGATAAACAACGGAGCACCCGCCTCCAAATGTCCGGCAATCGTCTGAAGAAATGCAAGCTTCTTCTCCCGCCCTTCCACAAAATGCAGCACCAGCATACAAGTTGCAGCAGCAAACGGTCTGCTGCTCTTCCATGCAGCAAGTTCACAATGATGGAGCTGAGCACTTTTCTCCACACCTGCTTCGGTGATACGCTTCTCTGCCGCCTGCAGCATCCGCTTGGAGGTATCTATCCCGCTGAATTTCCAGTCCCGATGCTTCCGGGCCAGCGTCAAAATCTCCTGCCCTCCGCCTGCGCCAACCACCAGCACCTCCGGGCCAAATCGCTCCTTGAACAGCGCTGTCAACAGCGTATCCATCAGATCGTACTGGAGCTGATAGCCTGGTATTTTGAGAGCTATATTATAGGAATATTGATCAGCCGCCGCCTGCTCCCAGGGACTGTCCGTATTACCCGTGTAATCTTCCATCGAAATTCCCTCCGTTGTGATGATCGGATGCCATCATATATAATAAGAACTATTCTCAATTATCAAGACTGGGCAGCAAATACACCATCCCACATTTATGGGATTTAGAAGGGGCCGTATCATGAAAGAAGCATCTACTACGATTACTAGACTTCTTCAGGAGCTGGATCAGGAGCTGTCATCCCTGATGTACAGAGAGATCATGTTAACAAGGCTAAGAACTGTACTGCCCTTTGATGCGGCCTGCTGTACGACCGTCGATCCCTTAACGATGCTCACCACGGGCGCCATGACTGAACAGGGGCTTGAAGCCATTCATGGCAATCTTCTGGATAATGAATATCTGCACGACGACTACAACAAGTTCACAGATCTGGCAGAGGCTCCGGTTCCTGCTGGGTCCTTATGGGAGGCAACCGCCGGACAGCCGATGCGCAGTCTTCGTTACCGCGAGGTGCTTCACAAGGCAGGATTTGGTGACGAGCTGAGGGCGGTGCTTAAGGCCAGAGAGGGTTGCTGGGGGTTTCTGACTTTGTTCCGCATGAAAGACAGCGGCCCTTTTCGGCCGGAGGAGATAACACTGATAAGCGAGATTGGCCCCTTAATAGCCAGCCAGTTAAAAGCAAAAGCTCTAAGCCGGATGCCTGTCCCTGGTTCTGAGCAGCCGCTGGAGGAAGGCATCATAGTGCTTAACGAGCAGCTCATTCCAGTAAGCCTTAATTCCGGCGGGAAATATTGGCTGAACAAGCTGCAGCTTATGGAGCGTCAGACGCAGCAAGCTTTGCCCGGCCCGATTCGGGTGGTGAGCTTAAGAGCGTTAGCCGAGGAGAAGATTCCAGCCCGTGGTCTTCCGGCAGCCAAGCTGTGTTACCGTGCCGAGGATGGACAATTCCTGACGCTTACAGCCAGCAAGCTTGAGGGACCTTCCGGCCTTATTCAGCTTGCGGTTTCTTTTGCGAAGGCCATGCCCTCAGACCTCCTTCCCCTGATCACCGAGGCATACGGCCTTACGGAACGCGAGAAAGAAATCGTCGACCATCTGCTAACGGGAAAATCCACCAAGGAGCTTGCCCAGAGCCTCCACATCTCTGCTTATACGGTACAGGATCATCTGAAATCCATCTTCGCCAAAGCTGGCGTCAGCAGCCGCAGGGAGCTTATTTCGCAGCTAAACTCACACAGATTTTTTTGAACCCCTGCGTTCAAAGTTTCAAAAATAAATGATTTCGTAAGCATTCACCCTATTTACCGGATAACTGAGCGTTATTTCTAACCGAACCACCCCACCTTGCTCCAACAACGGCATTTCTGCTGTTATTTCTAGCCGAACTCCCCTACCTCCCTTCAACAACGGCATTTCTGCCGTTATTTCTAACCAAACCAGATGGCGTAAAGTAAGTTGTGTACCAAGATTTGGAGCCTAGCCAGGCAACAAAAAAGTAGGGTATCCTCGGGATTGCGAAACCACCAAGGAGGAACCCTACTCGATGACTATTGTACCC
>NZ_JBTLRW010000038.1:0-25687 GCF_054483875.1 Paenibacillus sp. BAC0078 | reverse complement strand
CTCGGTGTATTTGACGGTCTACCCGGACTGGATGCCGCATTCAAAGAAGTGTACCCCAAGGCCGATGTACAGCACTGTGTCGTTCACAAAGTCCGTGCCACGTTCCCCAAAATCCGGGTTAAACACAAGACGGACGTCATTGAAGCGCTCAAAACGGTATACACGGCAGCCGATGAAGAGTTAGCCCGTGCCGCATTCGATACCGTCAAAGCCAAGTGGAGCAAGTTGTACCCGAAGGAAATGGATTCATGGGAAGAACAGTTGTCCACGCTACTGACATTCTACAAGTACCCTGCAGATATCCGCAAAGCGATCTACACGTCGAATCCGATTGAGCGAATGAACAAGGAAATCCGCAAACGACTCAAACCGATGAACAGTCTGACCAATATGGATGCGGCGGAGAAAATCGTGTACTTGGAGGCGATAGACTACAATGAACGTTTTGCGGATCGGATGGTCCCAGGGTTTGGCGCACCAACAGTGAAAGAGCAATTAAGCAAGTTATTTGAAGAACGCTACTCCACGGTCGAAACGCTGGCCGCAGATTAGGCGTTCGCGGGTTTGTAGTGGCGGGGTCCCCCCGCCCCTACAAACCCCTACACCCTGTAAGATACACCCGATGAGATACTCTACTCTTACACAAACTTCTTGACACTACCAGTGAATGGGGAGTTAGCCCGGAAATAGCGGCAGAAATGCTGTTGTTAGAGGGGGATCGGTGAGTTTGTGTGGAAATAACGGCAGAAATGCCGTTGTTGGAGGGAGAACGGCGAGTTTGTGTGGAAACAACGGCAGAAATGCTGTTGTTAGAGGGGGATCGGCGAGTTTGTGTGGAAATAACGGCAAAAATGCCGTTGTTGGAGGGAGAACGGCATTTTTTGCTAGGCTTCAAGCTGTTCATCAAATATGAGGGGAGAAGGGGACTATGGGGAATACGGTAATCGAGATTATGGAGAGACGCAAATCTGTGCGCACGTATGAGTCGACACCGATCAGTGAAGCGGACCATGCGGCAGTGATGAATTACCTGGCGCAGGAGGAGAATTTGCGCGGACCTTTTGGCGGGAAGGCCAAGGTTGAATGGATGTGGGCAGATGGCGGAGCGGCGGAAGGTAAAAGCGTTAAGCTTGGCACCTACGGAGTTGTCAAGAACCCGCAGGCTTACCTGGTCGGCGCGGTGCAGAACGAGAAGACGGCGCTGCTGGAGTTCGGCTATATTTTTCATAAGCTGGTCCTGCATGCCACGGGCCTGGGCCTCGGAACCTGCTGGATTGGCGGAACGTTCAGCCGCAAGTCCTTCTCCCGCGAGATGGAGCTTGCGCCGGGAGAGATCATCCCCTGCATCACGCCCCTGGGATACCCGCGGGAGAAGCAGCGGCTGCTGGACTCCACGATGCGTTTTGTCGCTAAGTCGGATCAGAGGAAACCTTGGGAGGAGCTGTTCTATGATGCCGAATTCGGCAGCGTGCTGAGCCGCGAAGCAGCAGGCAAGCTGGCCGCGCCGCTGGAGATGGTCCGGCTGGGTCCATCGGCCTCCAACAAGCAGCCCTGGAGAGCGGTCTTGTCCCGGGATCTGCGGCAGGTGCATTTCTATTTGCAGTCTACGCCGAATTACAGCGGCAACAGGCTGGGCTTTGAGATGCAGCGGATCGACTTGGGCATTGCCGCCTGCAGCTTTGAGCTGGCCTGCCGGGAGCTGGGGATTTCCGGTGTCTGGACGGAGGAAGATCCCCGGCTGAACGTTCCGAGCCCGCTTACGGAATACATGCTGAGCTATAAGCTCGAGTAAGCGGGCTCAGGCTAACCGTCTCAGGTAAACTGCGACACTCCCCATAAGAAGGACGCTGCCAGCAGGATACAGAGCAGAGCAAGTGTATCGTGTTGCTGCCAGGCCAGCCGATAGGAAGGCGTGCGCTCCTTGCCGGGGTCATAGCCGCGTGCCTCTATAGCGGTTGCCAGCTCATCGCCCATCCCGATGACCAGAACCAGCAGAGGCACAATCAGCAGGGCCATCTGCCGGGGAGTCCAGCGGCTCAGGCCCTTTGTTCTTCTGCCGCGCGAGCTTAGCGCGAGCTGTAGCTGGGCCAGCTTGCCGAGAATCCACGGCACGAACTGCAGGGTGACCGATACCGCCAGCGACCAGTTGCGGGTGCGGATGCCCAGCTTTTTCAGCGGAGCAATGCCCCATTCCAGCCCTTCGCGCAAGGGCGCGCCTGTAGTTGTCTCTGTGAACAGGAAGCCAAGGGAGATCAGCAGCAGAAAGCGGAGCACATTCAGGCCGCCCCGCGCAATTCCCGCCAGACTGAAGCCGATGGGACCGAGCGTGTAGTCCGGCAATTCCCAACTGAGTGCGGACAGCAGCCAGAGGAACAGGAACATAAGGAGGAACGGGCGGAAGAAGCGGACCGTCCTTCTCCAAGGAATACCGGCAGAGATGATCATCCCTGTAATTAGGCCTGCTGAGATCAGCAGCGGAACAAGTGAGTCCATGCCCAGAATAACCAGTGTGCCCAGCACCATCCCCAGCCATTTAACGCGCGGGTCCAGCTTCTGCCACAATCGCCGGGCGGAGGCTGTTTCTGCATGTCCGGCTTCGGTGGAATCTGCTTCAACAGGAGCAAGCTCGTCCTGTCTGCTGTTGCTGTGCCGGCTCTCCCCGGGAATTAACATTCCTTCCTCCGGCGGAACGGGCAGGGGATGCTTGCCCAGCTCCTCCAGCAGAGTCTCCAGGCTGCCAGGCAGGACATCGAACAGCCCCTGCTGCCGGAGTCTCTGTCCGATCCGCGTGTAGGCGGGCGGTGTAAGACCCGCGGAGCTGAGCGGCAAGGGATCGGCGGCTAGCGAAGCAGCCGGTCCGTTATAGCTGATGGAGCCTTGCGACATAATAATCACTTCGTCTGCCAGCGGCAGGAAGCTGTCCAGATCATGCGTGCCGATGATCAGGGTCAGGCCGCTGCGGCGCAGTCCGCGCAGCATGTCCAGCAGGCTACGTGCCGCCTTCGGATCAAGTCCTGCGGTTGGCTCGTCGAGAATAAGCAGACCGGGGCGGGCGGCGATGGCCCCGGCGATGCAGAGCCGGCGCTTCTCCCCTCCGCTGAGCAGAAAGGGAGAACGGCTGCCGAATTCTTCGTAAGGCAATCCTACCTCGGATAATGCACTGCGGATCAGTTCCAGCCGCTGATGCTTCGGCACTCCGCGCTGCTCCAGGCCGTACTCCATATCCTTGTGTACGCTGCCTGCGAACAGTTGTGTCTCCGGCTGCTGAAATACCATCGCGACCGCCCCGGGAGGCATCTCGCCTCCGTCGTAGGAAACCTTGCCTGAAGCAGGCTCCGCAAGTCCTGACAGCAGGCGCAGCAGCGTGGATTTGCCGCTGCCGGTGACCCCGCACAGGAGCGTGAGCGTGCCTTCGCGGATATCCAGATGGATGTCCGTGAGAGCGGGGGTCTTGTCATACTGGAAGGATACGCCTTCTGCCTGAAGCCTCATAAGACGGCCTCCAATTCCTGCTCGGTAAGCGGCAGGCGATGGAGCGGCCAGCCCTGCGACTGCAGCAGATGCCCAATGCGGATGACCGGAGCAGGCTCCCAGCCGAGACGCTCCGGAAGCTCATTCTGATAGAAAAGGGTGCGAGGATCGCCGTCATACAGCATTCTGCCTTCCTCCATGACAGCGATACGCGGGCTTTCCGCCAGCTCCTCCATCCGCTGGGTTACCCAGAGCACGGTGGTCCCCTGCCGCCACAATCTTTGGGCCAGCCCGAAGATGTCCCTCCGCCCGGCCGGGTCCAGCATAGAGGTCGCCTCATCAAAAATAATCATGTCCGGCGCAAGCGCCAGACAGCAGGCGACCGCCAGGCGCTGGCGTTCTCCGCCTGACAGAGTGGAGACGTCCGCCTCCGCCTTGCGGGCCAGCCCTACTTGCCGAAGAACGGTCTCAATTCTGGCTAACATGCTGCTTCGGCCCAGTCCACGGTTCTCCAGTCCAAACGCAACATCTTCAAAGGGAGTGGAGCCGACAGTCTGCGCTTCGGGATTCTGAAATACGAGCTGGATATGCCGCTTAACGGCTGTACGGTTCTCAGGTGAGCGCAGATCCAGACCGGCAGCAGACAGACTGCCCCCCGTAGGAAGGTTCAGACCGATTAGCGTGCGGATCAGAGATGATTTGCCGCAGCCGTTAGCCCCGGTAAGGGCCACCCATTCGCCCCGCCCGATATGTATTGAAATTTCCCGCAATATCGGCAGCTTGCGCTCGCCGTCCCGTAAGGATAAGGTTAAATTATCAGCCCTGATCATTACATGCCTGCTTCCCGAACAAATGTAGTCAATAATCGCTACCCATTATAGCAGACATTTAAAGATTGATGTATCCGGTGCGGAATGGTATAGTGATCCTAAAAAAATGGGGGGTAATCCTGCTCATGAAAAAATGGACGACTCGCGGCCTGATCTTCAGCGCATTATTTGCCGCAGTCATGATAGCCTTAAGTTTTCTAAGAATCTCTCTGCCTTTCTCTACCGTGCCTATCACTATGCAGACACTGGCGGTCATGCTGGCCGGCTCCGTTCTCGGAGCGCGCTACGGCAGTCTGGCTGTGCTGATTGTGATCGGTCTGACGGCTGCCGGATTTCCGGTGATGGGGGGAAGCGGCGGCTTGTCGGTGCTGGTTGGACCTACCGCAGGGTATATCTTCTCCTGGCCGGTGGTAGCTTATCTAATCGGCCTGTTCGCCGAGCGCATAGGGCAGAATAAATATACGTTCGTGAAGCTGCTGGCGGTGAATTTCATTTGCGGAGCGCTCCTGGTGTATCCAGGCGGTGTATGGTGGCTGGCCCATTCCACGGGCATGACCTCTCTGTCCAAAGCATTGACCGCAGGCATGTGGCCTTTCCTTCCGGGGGACCTGATCAAATCAGTATTATGCGCAGCCGTTGTAACTGCCGTGTGGAGGGTATATCCAATCGAGCGTATCCTGAACAGCAACAATGGCGTCTGGGCGGACGGGGAGAATTCACCGGTCGGGCGTTAATAGTGTCTTAAGACAGCTTGCGTTATACAGCAAAGAGGTGAATCCGCAGCCAGGGTTCACCTTTTTAATATGCTGGTATTTATTTGATAAACTAACAATCTGTAGGACAGGCGCTTCAGAGCCGATCTTCTTCTACAGCCTCCGAATTCGGGAGCGCCCAGACGGACACACTTCCGCCGTTGACCGTGAAAACCGCCCAGCCGTCCCCGCCAATCGTGATGGATTCCCCGCGGTTATGAGTGAAATCTGTCCACACCTCTCCGGCGCGATTTTCTCCGACAAACATCCGTTTCTCTCCATTGTCTCCGTTAGAGATTACGACCGCACAGCCGGAGCCTGCAATCTCAGGCACGCCGCGGCGCACCCAGCCGATGGTATTGGCGTGATCGAAATAATCATTCTGCTCTCCGTAGGCTTTGTGATGGCGGGCATAGAGCAGGGGATTGATAGCATCTTTTTTGCCGCCAATCGGGTCCGGGCCGCCTATGCCGTAATAATCCCCGTAGAAGATAACAGGATACCCGTCGCGCCGAAGCAGGATCAGGGCGTAAGCGCTCTGCTTGAACCAGTCGCCGACCCAGGATTCCAGCGCTTCACGCGGCTGTGAGTCATGGTTGTCCACGAAGGTTACCGTATTCCCGGGATGGGTCTGAACTAGAGTGTCGTCAAAAATATGCGTCAGATCAAAGTTCCTGCCCCCAAGCGCGGCCGCGTAGAACTTATAATGCAGGGACACATCGAACAGATCAATTTGATAGTCAACCGTATCCAGAAACTTTCGGCAGGCTTCGAGATTGGGGTTCCAGAATTCACCGACCATATAAAAATCCTCTCCGCGCTTTTTGCTCATTTCCGCCGCGAATGCCTTGATAAACTCATGATTGATATGCTTGATGGCATCAAGGCGATAGCCGCTGCATTGCAGAGTATCCACCAGCCATTTGCCCCACTCCAGCATTTCGGTTCTGACATCCTGATGGCTGTAATCAATGTTGGCGAACATCAGGTAATCGTAGTTTCCGAATTCGTTATCCACGTTCTGATTCCAGGTCTTATTCTCCCCGATAATCCGGAATACGCCGCTGCGCCCCACCTTGGCATCGAAATCGGTGCCGTTGAAGTGGTCATGGTTCCATTTGAAGGAGGAGTGCGCACCCCCGCGTCCCGGAAAAGAAAACTTGGTCCAGCCCTCGATCTCGAACGGCTGTGAGATTTCCTTGTTACGGTCGTGCGGGTCCACCTCAACCACCTTGAAAATCTCAGTCTCATCCGCCCCCGCCTTATGATTCATGACGAGGTCAACGTACACGGCGATGCCGTGCTTCTGACACTCGGCGATAGCGTCGATAAGCTCCTGCTTTGTGCCGTATTTCGTGCGTACAGTCCCTTTTTGATCGAACTCTCCCAGATCGTACAGATCGTACACGCCATACCCTGTATCTTCGGCGGAGACGGCCTTGGCTACCGGAGGAACCCACACGGTATCAATACCGATGGCTTTCAGCTCCGCAGCCATGGAGGACAGCCGCTTCCAGTGCTCCCCGTCCGCTGCGATGTGCCACTCAAAGAATTGCATCATCGTATGATTTCTCTTCATTTTGGTTGGCCTCCTTCATATATCCCCTATATAATCTGAAACCTGATATTCACAAACAAAGGCTGTTGATTAATGCATGGAATTGTTGCAACATGAAAAGTGCAGCGGTAGCCTTAACGAGCGGCTATGGGTGCTGTTATGACCCAAAAAAGCAGCAGATATACGTTGCTATATAAGTTGAACTTAGATTTTCATATTAGGGTACTGGTCGTAACTGCGGGGAATGTTTGGACTTCCGGCCGCTGTTGTTCACAGATTTCTTGATTTATACCGCTCTTCGCGGTAGAAATCCGCAGACAGCCAATGCTTACGATGCCAGCTTTCCTACGGAAAGCTCTCAGGCGGACGCATTCGCTCCGTAAGTATCCAAACTTCCCCTCCGCACTTCTACCTTTTTATGATTTTTTTTAAGTAGACTTATATAGATGATCTTAATCCAGCACTTGGGCTTTACATACGGGAAGGGAGCTACATATGGATCATAAATATCAGCAGCTAAGTCCGCATATTCTGATCATGCACGCGGAGCATGAAACCGACCGTCCCATCCTGGCGGCCATTATGGGGGAGCGGCGCACGCTGCTAATGGATGCCGGGAATTCGCCTGCCCATGCTGAGCTGTTCCGGAGGGAACTGGAGCGGCGCGGCTGCAGGCAGCCGGATATCCTGGTCTTGACCCATTGGCATTGGGATCACAGCTTTGGCATGTCCGCGTGGAAGGTGCCTGTGATTGCTCATGAGGGAACGGCAGAAGCGCTTGCCGGACTGAGCGGTCTGGACTGGTCTGAGGAGGAACTGCAGGCGCTTGTCCGCGCTGGCACTCTCAACGAGGCAAGTGCGCAGCATATCCGCCTGGAATACGGCGATACCAGTGCGGTAACGGTGGTGAAGCCGGATATTGTATTCACGGGTTCCATCTCCATAGACCTGGGAGGAGTGACCTGTGAGCTGAACCATGTGGGCGGCGACCATTCGGCAGACTCCTGCGTTCTGTTCGTCAAGGAAGACAATGTTCTGTTTCTGGGCGATGCCCTGGGTCCTTCCGTCTATGGTGGCCCGCAGCAATACAGCAGTACCGGCTTCCTCAAAATGCTGGGGCTTGCCTACGGCTACGAGGCACAGTGGTACGTGGAATCGCACGGTGTGCCGATGAGCGCGGCGGAATTCCGGGAGGATCTGGCTCCGTGGGAGCGGCTGGCCCGGATCGTGGACGTGTTCGGACGTAACCGGGAACGGGTAGTGCTGGAGCTGAAGGATTATATGCAGCTTGAGGAGCTGCCGGGCGACCTGCTGCGGGGCGTGGAATATTTTATGGCCGGCAGCAAGTGAACAGGCAAGTGAATTTAAGAAAAGCCCCGTTTCCATCTGGCCTGAGGCCTTGTGGAGCGGGGCTGTTTTTTTCCAATATAGCTTTCATACTGGTGTGTAGTGAGTGATCGACGAGCCGCTGGAAATATGCACGGCATTGCGCCCATTGCGTTTCGAGGTGTAGAGCGCATGATCCGCTTCGGAGAGCAGCTCTTCGAGTGAGATGTTTTTGCGGAAGGCTTCCACGGCCCCAAAGCTTGCAGTTACATTTATTGCCCCGGAAATGGTCTGGAGCGGGCTGCGCTCTATATCCCCGCGAATGGTCTCGGAGAGCGCAGCAGCCTGCTTCAAGGGAGTCCCCGGCAGACACAGGACAAACTCCTCGCCCCCGTACCGCCCGAAAATATCCCCCTCCCGCAAATGCCTGCTGCACACACTCACAATATGCTGCAGCGCCATATCGCCATAGTGATGCCCGTACCGGTCGTTGATGCTTTTGAAAAAGTCGATGTCCAGCAAAATGATCGAAACCGGCGCCAGGCTCAAATCGGCTTCCGCCAGCAGTTCCCGGCTCAGCTCCATGAAATGCATCCGGTTATAGATTCCTGTCAGGCTGTCGATGGTGGCCAGCAGTTGCAGCTTTTCCTGGAGCAGGGTCCGCTCGGTCACATCAATCAGCATGATCATCCTTCCGGCCCATTGGCCGTCCCGCTTCAGCACCGGTGAGGATCGTACCTGGTAATAGCAGGTCTCTCCGTCTTTGTTCCAGGCAAGCTCCCGTTCCCCGCTGATCAGCGGGTCGGAATTCATGACATAGGCGACGGCCTCCTTGCCGGCGGGAAGGAATAGCTGTACAAGCGGTCTGCCGATGGCTGAGGAATCCAGTCCCTGCAGCATCTCCGTAGCGGCCCTGTTATAGTCAATGAGCTTGTCGGAACGGTCGGTGACCAGCACCCCGTCGCGCATGCTCTCGAACAGATTTTCCCGGGCAATGGGGGCGGCGGTCAGCATGCCTCTGGAGAGGATAGCCCATATATAGAGGGTTGAAGTGATGCTCATAATCACCGGAACAGGATCTACGCCATGTGGCGTCATGTCCATCAGATAGAGGAAAGCGCCCAGGGCAGGTAGGAATTGTCCTATAAAAATAATAATCAACTGCCGGCGGTAAGCATGCTTTATCCGGTTCCACTGCCATCCGATCAGGCACATGCCCGCAAGCATGCAGCCGAAGGTCATACTGCCCTGAATGATATACCAAGGGCCCATGACTACATCAATCAGCGGAGTCTGGGCGCCTTCCCGAAAATATATGGACTTATAATACAGGTGGTGATAGCCGTTGGTCCATACCAGCAGCGTTGTGATGAGGGGGATGCCGTAGAGCGGGATCAGCAGCTTTTTGTCGATCAGACGCTCCAGTCCTACGAAATACATAATTACAAGCAGGCTGGAAGGAGCTATGTAGGGCATACCCAGATACTCTAGCTTGATCCAGAATTCGATTTCCCCCATGGAGTTGCCCGAAAGCTCCAAAGCGAAACCAAAGGCATAGATTGCCGAAGTGAGGGAGCTGAGGATAAATGCCCGCGTTCCGGCGAAATCTGTTTTTTTGTAATAGGCAAAAAGCGCCAGCAGAGCGTTCAGTACACCTGAGATACAGACAATAACAATATAATCGGAGATCATGGAGTCCATCAGGCGTGTCTCCCCGGGCGAATATAAGCTTTTGGCATGGGCGGATTGTCTCCTATTTGATGATGATTAGCTAAATAGTACCACATATCTGCGGCCCCTAGACAAAGTGACGGAAATTCGCAGACGCAATTTTACTATTTGTCTAGTGAGAGTATAGAGAGCAAAGTGTAACATGTTAGTTAATCCTACATCATTTGAGGAAATCATCATCATTGCCTTATTTGATGTTATGTTATTTAACGTTATAGTGAGATTAAATCAGATTCAGGAATGAAAGGGGCGCTGGGAATGTCATTAGTAGCAACAAAAATTCCTGAAATACAGATGCGGAACGTCGAGATGCGTTATAGGGCGGAAACGGCCGATGTGCTTGCGCTGCATCAGGTAAGCCTTGATATTGCCAAAGGAGAATTCGTCTCCCTGCTAGGTCCGTCCGGCTGTGGCAAAACCACGCTGCTGAGACTGATGGCAGATTTGATAACACCAACCGGCGGGAATATAACTGTAGCCGGCAAAAGTGCGAGGGAAGCCCGTTTGGCGCAAAAGTATGGCATTGTCTTCCAGAGTCCGGTGCTGTACGACTGGCGGAAGGTGAAGCACAACATCACGCTGCCGCTGGAGCTGATGGGCGTCAAGAAATCCATCCGTGAGGATAAAGCTCTGGAGCTGCTGGACCTTGTGGGTCTGCAGGGCTTTGCCGACAAATATCCGTGGCAGCTTAGCGGAGGGATGCAGCAGCGGGTAGCCATCGCCAGAGCGCTGTCGATGGAGCCGGAAATTCTGCTCATGGATGAACCGTTCTCCGCGCTGGATGAATTCACCCGCGAGCGTCTGAATGAGGAGCTGCTGGCTGTCTGGAGCAAGGTGCAGAACACGATTGTTTTCGTCACCCACAGCATCCCCGAGTCGATTTTCCTGTCGGACAGAGTGTTCGTGCTGTCGCCGCATCCGGGAAGGCTGTCCGCGATTGTGGATATCCCGCTGCCGCGTCCGCGTACGGCGGAAATGAGAAACAGCCCGCAGTTTTTTGAACTGATCGCCCGAATCCGCGACAGCTTCGAAGGGGTGTAGGGATGAAGGGGAACAGTACATTTATGCGTGACCGCGTGCTGCCGCTTTTCGTGTGGATTTTCGGCCTGCTGGTGGTCTGGGAGGCGCTCTCCTGGCTGCTGCTGCATGTGGCGAAAACGCCGCTGGCCCAGTCGAAGCTGCCTTACGTGCATGAGGTGGCGGCAACGCTGTGGAAGTACGGCGGGACGCTGGTGACAGAGGGCGGAGCCACCTTCGGCAATGCCGGTGTCGGCTTTCTGATCGGTGCGGCGGCCGGAGTGCTCCTGGCGGTGCTGATGAGTCTGTCGAGGACGATAGAACAGCTCGCCTTCCCCTACGCAGTCGCCTCACAGATGATCCCGATTCTGGGCCTTGCGCCAATCATCTACGGTATTGTGCGTGACGAGCAGGTGTCACGGATCATTATCTCGGGGTATATCACCTTTTTTCCGGTGGCGCTCAATATGCTGCGCGGGCTGCGCAGTGTGGACCTGTCCGCGGTTGAGCTTATGCACTCCTATGCCGCGAAGCCTTGGGCCGTGTACTGGAAGCTGCGTTTTCCGGCCGCACTGCCCGGTCTGTTCAGCGGACTCAAGATTGCCGCACCGCTCGCCGTCACCGGAGCGATTCTCGTGGAGCTTATGGGCGCACAGCATGGTATTGGCGTCATTATGCTGCGCAATCTCTATTACGGCCCTTCCCATACGTATATGTTCTGGTCAACGGTGCTTGTCGGCGCTCTCCTCGGGGTCGCCAGCTATTGGCTGATGAGTCTGGTGGAACGCCTGGCAGCGCCCTGGCAGCCTGAATTTCGTCCGAAGGGAGGCAGCCGCTGATGGAGAGCAATACTGTGCGGGATACCCCATTCCTGGCGTCCTCCGGGAAAGAAACAACAACCGCTTCAAATTCTTCGGATAACAACGTAATTTTGTTGAAATCTAGCAAGCAGCAGAGCCCCTCGCGGCCTTTGAGATGGCTGAAGCCCAGTGTGCTTCTGCCCTTGCTGGCCGGTGTGCTGTTCCTGCTTCTCTGGGAGCTTCAAGTATTCCACAAGCTGCTTGATCTGAAGAAATACCAGCTTCCGCTGCCCTCGGCGATATGGGAGGCGATGCGGGATAATTTCAGCCTGCTGCTGTCCTATACCGGCTATACACTGAGTGAGGCTGTGGTGGGGATGCTGATTGGCTCGGCCTGCGGCTTCCTGATTGCTCTGGCGGCAACCGCCTGGCCCCGCTGGGGCGGGGGGAGCTTAACGCTGGTGGTCGCTCTGAACGCTGTGCCGATTGTGGCGCTCGCCCCGATTATGAATCTGTGGTTCGGCGACGGCATCGGCTCGCGTGCAGCCATCGTTACAGCGACCACAATGGCAGCGATGGCCATCAATGCCTATAAGGGCATGGCCGCCGTCGATCCGCTGGCGCTGGATCTGATGCATTCGTATGCGGCCGGCAAGCCGGCGGTATTCCGCTATCTGCGTATCCAGAACAGTCTGCCGTATGTGTTCACTGCACTCAAGATCAATGCTACCGCCAGTATGATCGGGGCTATTGTCGGGGAATTCTTTTTCTCCTCGCGGGGACTGGGCTACCTGCTCTCCAACTCCATCAAGGTAGCCAAAATGCCGCTGGGCTGGTCCTGCATCGTGCTTGCAGCGATTGCCGGAGTGATCTTCTACCTCGCCGTCGAATGGCTGGAGAGGATATTCATCAAGTGGCACTCCTCCCAGCGGTCCTGACACCTGATCCCGTTACATCCGGTTCTGCGCAGAAGAGGAACAGAGAATCCCTCCGCAGGCCGTATGCATAGAGCACCACGATGTAACCATGCTGATCTTTTTTTGAAATGAAACTCAAATCGGGTAGGGGGAGTTGTATTGATGAACGCGGGAAAACGCAAATTTCGTGGTGGACTGTTGATGGCGGTAATGATCATGGCGGTCTCTTTGCTCGCAGGCTGCGGGGGCAACAGCAATAATAATGCGGCTCCTTCGGCCGAAACTACGGCAGGGACTGCGGCTTCCGCTTCGCCGGAAGCGGCGGCAACGAAGGAACCGGCTGCAGATCCGGTAACCGTTAAGCTGCAATTGAAATGGGTGCCGCAGGCGCAATTTGCCGGTTACTTCCTGGCGAAGGACAAAGGCTATTATGCTGATGAAGGGCTGAACGTAGAGATTCTGCCCGGCGGTCCGGACATCGTGCCGGAGCAGCAGGTTGCGGGCGGTTCAGCCGACATCGGCGTGGACTGGGTGGCGAGTCTGCTGACCAGCCAGGAGCAGGAAATGCCGCTGGTGCAAATCGCGCAGATCTTCCAGAAGAGCGGACTTGTAATGGTGTCGAAGAAAGCTGCGGGAATCAATGGACCGGCTGATCTGAAGGGGAAGAAGGTCGGCAACTGGATGGGCGGCAATGAGTTTGAGATTCTGGCCCTCTTTGATAAATACAAGCTCGATTCAAATAAGGATCTGAAATTCACGAAGCAGGGCTTCACGATGGACCAGTTCCTCGGCGGTGAGATCGACGCGGCTTCGGCCATGACCTACAACGAATACCAGGTTGTGCTGGAATCAGGGATCAAAGCGGATGATCTGAATGTAATCGACATGAATGATGAAGGGGTGGCGATGCTGGAAGATAACCTCTTTGCTAACAAGGAGTGGCTGGCAGACAACAAGGAGACAGCAGCGAAGTTCGTCCGCGCCTCTCTGAAGGGCTGGAAGGATGCCATTGCCGATCCGGAAGCGGCTGTGGACAGTGTCGTGAAGCTGGCAGAGGAAGGCAGCACAACCCGGGAGCATCAGCTAACAATGATGACTGAGGTTGCCAAGCTGATCCAGCCGGAGGGCTTCGACGCCTCCAAGCTGGGCTTCACCGACGCTGCGGCATTCCAGCAAACGGCGGATATCGCCCTCAAGTTCGGGGTCATCAAGAAGGCTTCCAAAGTGGATGAGGCTTACACGAACGAGATTGTGGAGATGGCGGCAAAATAAACAAGGCAATGACTTATGGAATGAACTGCGGACAGAATGAAGTGGAAAAAGGGAACCTAATTTGTGAGTTTGACCGATTGTTTGATGAGTTAGGTGGAAAAAGTTTACTTAATTCTCCCATTTCCGTCCCGTTCAGTAGTTTTATAAGGAAATATGTGGAGTTTTTCCCACTAACCATCCTCCAGAAGGTCACTCGGAAGCATGAAGCGGAAAAATTCCATCTTGATCTAAATGGGCGCAGCCATGACTGCGGTGAAATGTTTGGGCTTACGGCCGCTGCCTGTCTACAGATTTCTCAAATTGTACTGCTGCTTCATAAATAGATGGCCGCCAGAATGGGCGGTCATCTATTGTAATCGGCCCATTAAGGTCAATCTTGAGTTCAGCTTGCTATAATAGGCAACCCCAAAGATAGAAAGAGGTGCAGGCGATGTCTCTGCTCGTAAGGCAAACAGAGAAAGTGAAGAACTACGTGAACGGCGCTTGGGTGGAGTCCTCCTCCGGGCGGCAGGAGGAGGTGTTCAATCCGGCAACCGGTGAGGTTATTGCCTATGTGCCGATCTCCAGCCGGGAGGAGCTGGATGCTGCGGTAAAGGCCGCTGCTGAGGCTTATCTCTCCTGGCGCATGGTTGCCGTCCCGCGCCGCGCCCGCTATTTCTTCCAGTACCAGCAGCTCCTGGTGCAGCACTGGAACGAGCTGGCGGAGCTGATCACGCTGGAGAACGGCAAAAGCCTGGAGGAAGCGCGGGGTGAGGTGCAGCGCGGAATCGAATGCGTGGAATTTGCCTCCGGCATCCCCACACTGATGATGGGCAGCCAACTGCCGGACATTGCCACTGGCGTCGAATCGGGAATGTACCGGTACCCGCTCGGGGTGGTCGGCGGTATCGCTCCCTTTAATTTCCCGATGATGGTGCCCTGCTGGATGTTCCCGCTGGCGATTGCCTGCGGCAATACCTTTGTGCTGAAGCCTTCCGAGCGCACGCCGCTGCTGATGAACCGGCTGGCCGAACTGTTTGCGGAGGCGGGATTTCCGCCGGGGGTGCTGAATGTGGTGCATGGGGCGCATGAGGTGGTGAACGGCCTGTTGGAGCACGAAGAGGTTAAGGCGGTCTCCTTTGTCGGCTCCCAGCCGGTCGCGGAATATGTCTATAAGCACGGAACCTCCTTCGGCAAGCGGGTGCAGGCGCTCGCCGGGGCCAAAAACCATTCCATTGTCCTCCCGGATGCCGATCTCGACAATGCGGTGAAGAACATTATTTCCGCCGCCTTCGGCTCTGCGGGCGAGCGCTGTATGGCCTGCTCTGTCGTAGTAGTACAGGAGTCCATCGCCGATGAACTGGTAAGCCGCCTGTGCGAAGCTGCCGATGGCCTGAAGATCGGGGATGGCAGGGAGGAAGGTGTGTTTCTTGGCCCGGTTATCCGCCAGTCGAATAAGGACCGCACCGTTGCTTACATTGAGACAGGGCTGAAGGAGAAGGCGGAGCTGGTGCGGGACGGCAGGAAGGATGAAGCGGCTTCGGGGGCGGGTTATTTTCTCGGATCGACGATCTTTGATCATGTGCAGCCGGGCATGACGATCTGGCGGGAGGAAATCTTCGCGCCGCTGCTGGCGGTCGTTCGTGTTAAGGATTTGACCGAGGCTATCGCGGTAACGAATCAATCCCCTTTTGCCAATGGGGCCTGCATTTATACGGACAGCGCCAAGGCGATTCGGGAGTTCCGGGAAGAGATTGATGCGGGGATGCTGGGGGTCAACCTGGGCGTGCCTGCGCCGATGGCGTTTTTCCCGTTCTCGGGCTACAAGAAGTCCTTCTATGGTGATCTGCATGCCAACGGCCGCGACGGCGTTGAGTTCTATACCCGCAAGAAAATGGTCACCGCGCGTTATTAACGACAAATGGAATATCGAGAGGAGAGAGTGCCATGCAAAGCCTGGGGAAAGAAAGTGAGCTGGCTATCCGGAAAGATCAGCAGTATTTATGGCATAACATCACCCCCTACAGTGAAAAGAACCCGCCGATGATTGCCGCCTCCGCGAGCGGATCATGGGTGACCGATATGGATGGAAACCGATTTTTAGATGGGATGTCCGGCCTGTGGTGCGTAAATATCGGGTATGGCCGGAAGGAACTGGCGGAAGCGGCCTATCATCAGCTGCTTAATCTGCCGTATTTTCCGCTGACGCAGAGCCATGTGCCGGCAATTGCCCTGGCAGAGAAGCTGAATGAGTGGCTGGGGGATGAATATGTTATTTTTTTCTCCAACAGCGGTTCAGAAGCCAACGAAGCCGCCTTCAAAATAGCCCGCCAATACCAGCAGCAAACCGGCCAGCATTACCGGCATAAATTCATTGCCCGCTACCGCGGCTATCACGGCAGCTCGCTGGGCGCCCTCTCGGCTACCGGCCAGGCGCAGCGGAAATATAAATACGAGCCGCTGAGCGGCGGCTTTCTGCATGTGGCTCCGCCGGACAGCTACCGCAGACCTGCCGGAACTACGGTAGAGGAGTTCAACCTCCAGTGCGCACAGGCGATTGAGGATACGATTGTCTGGGAAGGCGTGGAGACGGTGGCGGCGGTGATTATGGAGCCGGTGATTACCGGCGGCGGAGTCATTGTGCCGCATCAGATCTATTTGGACCGGGTGCAGGAAATCTGCCGCAAGCACGGTGTACTGCTGATTATTGACGAGGTGATCTGCGGCTTCGGACGCTCCGGCCGCAGGTTCGGCCATCATAATTACGGCGTGAAGCCTGACATTGTCACTATGGCCAAGGGTTTGACCAGTGCCTATCTGCCGCTGTCAGCCACGGCGGTGCGCAAGGATATTTATGAGGCCTTCAAGGATAGCAGCGATGACTACGGGCATTTCCGCCATGTGAACACCTTCGGCGGCAATCCGGCGGCATGTGCGCTGGCTTTACGCAATCTGGAGCTCATGGAGCAGGAAGGTCTGGTGGAACGGGCAGAGCTTCTGGGCAAAAGGCTGACCAGTGAGTTCGCCGGGCTGCTGAATCACAAGCTGGTGGGTGACATCCGCAGCTTCGGGCTGATCATCGGCATCGAGCTGGTGGCGGATAAGGTCACCAAGCAGCCTGCCGATGTGGCTGTCGTCAAGGGTATCATTTCCGAGTGCAAGGCCAAGGGTCTGATCATCGGCAAAAACGGGGATACCGTGGCAGGCTACAATAATGTGCTTACCATAGCTCCGCCGCTGTCCTCCACCGATGAGGATATTCAGTTCATCATTGATACCTTCAAAGCTGTGCTGAACGGGAGCTGGGCAGAGTGAGCTTCTCCGGGTGCAGGAACTGGTAGGCGCGCAGGGCCACCTGAATGGAGATGCGGTTCTCTGGCAGCATGAAGTCTTCGCCCAGCAGCTCGGTGATTTTGTCCAGCCGGTAATAGAGCGATTGTCTGACGATGAACAGGTTCCGGGCCGCGATCTGCTTGGAGCCGTCATGGTCGAGGTAGACTCGCAGCGTCAGCAGCAGCTCGCTCCCTTTGGCTTCATCATGATCAATCAGCGGTCCGAGGTAGCTGCGGATGAAGGTCTCCAGCGTCTTGCCGTCATTCAGACTCAGCAGCAGCTGGAAGACGCCTAGCTCCTCGTAGAACAGAATGGACTTCTGATAACAAGAGTATAGAGACAGCGCTTGTACGGCTTCCTGGTAACCGGCATGGGCGGCCTTCAGCCCCCGATGGGACTTGCTGACTCCGATCACGAGCTGCAGGTCCTTCAGCTTCTCGTCGGAGCGGATATGCTGGAGGGCATCCAGCGCCTGCTGGAGCCGCAGCTTGCCAGGCAGCTTGGACTGGATGTCGAGGGCGATAACGGTCAGGCGGTTGTTCCGCAGCGTAATCAGCGGCCGCAAAGAGTACTTCTCGAAGATGGAACGCAGGATGAGCGACAGATGGAAGGTGATCGACTCCCATTCATTCTCCGAGCTGTTCCATTTAACATCACGGGGATTCTCGATTTCGATCAGGCATACACGGTAGGGCAGCTCATTGACCACGTTGAAGTCGGGACCTGCCAGTCCCTTGAGCCGGTTATCGTCCTCGATGCGGCCGCCCACCAGCTCCTCCACCCACAGATTTTCCGAGAAAAGCTTGCGTTCCTCCATGTAACGCGTACGCAGCAGCTCCTGCGCAATCGACAGCGAGGCGGAATCGAGCAGCAGGCAATCGAACTCCTGGGGCTTGTGATTGCAGACCATCAGGATATAGGCCCAGGTCTGATCAAGCGCGCCCACCGGCTTCACGGCAATCGTCTTGTGGCCGTATTCACGGATGTACGGTGCAGCGTCCGGCTGTGCGCCCTCCAGCTCTTCCCGGGTGGCCTCAAAGAAGCTCAGCAGCGGGGTCTGCTCCTCCGGCGACAGGGCCGGGAAGAACAAGGGTTTTCCCTGGAGCTGCATATATACAATCTGTGTACGGGTGCTTTTGCATAATAATTGCAGTACTTTAAGTGTCCCTTGAGAGGTCAATGTCAGGCGGTGGAACTCGCGGGAGATGCTCTCCAGCTCCTGAAGCATCCGGTGATGGCGGTTAATGATGAGGGAATGCAGGTCGAGCGTGATATCGACAAAGCGAACAGTGCGGGTGAAGATGATCAGCGGGAAGTCATGGCGGTTGGCCAGGTTGATCATCTCCTGCGGGATGCTGCTGAAATACGCTCCCAGCTCGATACATAGGCAAGCCGCGTTCTTATCAATCAGATTCTGCATAAAAGCTAACGAAGAGGGCAGATCGACGCTTGCGCCCATTCCGGTGGTCAGAATCATCTCTTCCCCGTGGATCAGACTCTCAAAGCTTGCGCTCTCCAGCACATGCACCCAGCGGACCGCCCGGTCCAGGCCGCTTGCTCCGCCGATGATCTCAGCTTCTGCAAACAGCGGTCTTTTGAGCGCATCGCGAATGGTAAATACAAGTTCCCAATCCATAAGCTTCCCCCTCGCTCTCACAGGTAAAAAATACACTTTTGAAATTAGACAAAGTGTCTAATGTAACGAAAAATGGAATTGACTATAGTTTGAGTATGACGTGTCAGCATAGTTAACTCAATTGGATAGGGGACAGAAGAAAATCTTTGGTTTATTGTTCATTTTACTACAATAATCCTGATAAGTAAGTAAAATATTAAGGCAATACTCGAAACAATGTTATATTATATAACATAAAATGATCATAAAGCGGAGGCCAATCACTCAGAAGGAGGGATACGGATGGAGCACACTTCTCCGTTACACACATTCACGCCCGATATGTTTATGCGAAATTTCGCCGAGGCCGAGCCTGGCCTTACCCGTAAAGGCGCAATCGAAGAATCCAACCGTTGCCTGTATTGTTATGATGCGCCCTGCATCAAAGCTTGCCCGACCAGCATTAATATTCCTTCCTTCATTAAACGCATCGCTACCGACAATCTGAAGGGCTCGGCGGCGACCATCATGGATTCCAATCCAGTGGGCGCGAGCTGCGCGCGTGTCTGCCCTACAGAGGAGCTGTGCGAAGGGGCATGTGTGCTGAATGACGCTTCCGCGCCGATCAAGATCGGGCTGCTGCAGCGCTATGCCACTGACTGGGCGATTAACAGTGGCGCGCAGTTGTTCGAGCCAGGCGTGCCTAATGGCAAAAAAGTTGCTGTCATCGGCGGCGGTCCAGCCGGGCTGTCTGCAGCCAGAGAGCTGGCGCGTGAGGGCTTCGGCGTGGTGATTTATGAGGCGAAGAACCTCGCGGGAGGACTGGATACGCACGGAATCGTCTCGTTCCGGCTGCCGCAGCCGATCTCGCTGTGGGAGGTGGAGCAGGTCGAGAAGCTTGGCGTAGAAATCCGTACCGGAGTGAAGGTCGGTGTGGACGTTACGGTGGAAGAGCTGAAGGCCGGTTATGATGCCATCGTGCTGGCAGCCGGGATGGGTTATGTTCCGCCGCTTGGCATTGAAGGGGAGAAGCTTTCCGGGGTATACGATGCCATCGAGCTGGTCGAGACCACGAAGACAGGGATTCCGACGCTGGAACTGATGGGCCAGCGGGTCGCCGTCATTGGCGCAGGCAACACGGCGATTGATGCCGCTACCTGCTCTGTACGGCTGGGAGCAGCAAATGTGAAGATGGTCTACCGCCGGACGCTCGCTGAGATGACGGCCTATGACTTTGAATATGAATTCGCCAAGCAGGAAGGCGTGGAGTTCAGTTGGCTGACCCTGCCGAAGCGGATCATCGGGGACGAGCTGGGCAACGTTGCCGCCCTGGAATGTGTGCAGATGAAGCTGACCGGGGAGACCGGCAAGGATGGCCGCCTCACCCCGGTGCCTGTGGAGGGCTCCGAGTTTCTCATGCCGGTGGATGCGGTGGTAGTGGCCATCGGGCAGAAACGGCGGGTGGATCTAATTGAAGCGCTGGGCATTGAGCATGAATGGGGTGTGGTCAAGATTGACGAGAAGACCGGCCGGACCTCCGATCCGCAAATTTATGCCGCCGGGGATATCGTCTTTGGCTCCGGCACAGGCGAAGCGATGGTGGTATCCGCAGCCCAGCAGGGTAAGGATGCCGCTTATGCCATAGCGAAGCAGTTGTCGGGGCTGCAGGACAGCAGGGTGGCTCTATCCTGAAAAAAATCCAGGCCCGGCTGGGCTTACCGAACTTACATGACAGGGAGGGAACATTAATGGCAGATTTGAGTATTGATCTTGCAGGAATCAAGTCACCCAATCCGTTCTGGCTGGCTTCGGCGCCGCCTACCAACACAGGCTACCAGGTACAGCGGGCCTTTGAGGCGGGCTGGGGAGGCGCGGTGTGGAAGACGCTGGGCGATCCGATTATCAACACTTCGTCGCGGTTTGCCGCCGTGCATTTCAATGGGCAGCGGGTGGCGGGCTTCAACAATATCGAGCTGATCACCGACCGTCCGCTGGAGGTCAATCTGAAGGAAATCTATGAAACGAAGAAAAGATTCCCGAATCATGCGGTAGTCGCCTCCCTGATGGTGGAGCCGAAGCAGGAGAAGTGGCATGAAATCGTCAAGAGGGTCGAAGCTGTCGGAGTAGACGGATTGGAGCTTAACTTCGGCTGTCCGCATGGGATGGCCGAGCGCGGAATGGGCGCGGCCTCCGGGCAGCAGCCCGACCTGGTGGAAGCCCAGACCTACTGGGTCAAGGAAGTGGCGACCACGCCGGTCATTGTGAAGCTGACGCCGAACATTACCGATATCACGGTTGTCGCCCGCCACGCCGTCAAGGGCGGTGCGGATGCGATCAGCCTGATCAATACGATCAACAGCCTGGCCGGGGTGGATATTCATAGCTGGAATACCATTCCGAACGTGGGCGGTCAAGGGGCGCACGGCGGGTATTGCGGGCCGGCTGTGAAGCCGATTGCCCTGAGCATGGTCGCCGAATGTGCGCGCGACCGCGGCGTAGGCGTGCCGATCTCCGGGATTGGCGGAATTTCCACCTGGCAGGATGTTGTTGAATTTATGCTGATGGGCTCCACCGGCATTCAGGTCTGCACGGCAGTTATGCACCACGGCTTCCGGATTGTCGGGGAGATGATCGACGGCCTGAACAACTATCTGGATGACAAGGGACTGGCTTCAGTCACGGAGCTGATCGGCAAATCGGTGCCCAAGTACTCCAATTGGGGCGATCTGGACCTGAATTATAAAGTGGTCGCACGAATCAACGAGGACAACTGCATCAACTGCAATAAATGCCATATAGCCTGTGAAGACGCGTCGCATCAATGTATTGACATGCTTACGAATGCTGAAGGCAAGGCAACTCTGCAGGTGCGCGAAGAGGATTGCGTAGGCTGTAATCTGTGCTCCATTGTCTGTCCGGCGGACGGCGCGATTGACATGGTTGCACTGGACACCGGAGCGGCGCCTCTGACCTGGAACCAGCGTCAAAAGGTGATCAGCGCGCTTAACGGCGCTTATTCGGAAGCGGAGGTGGTGTAAGGATGAAGAAAATCATCAAAAACGGCATTATCGTTACTGCAACGGACACGTATACTGGAGATGTTCTCTTGGAGAATGGCGTGATTACCGGAATCGGCCTCAATCTGGAAGCGCCCGGTGCGGAGCTCATCGACGCTTCCGGCTGTTATGTATTTCCGGGGGGAATTGATCCCCATACCCATCTCGATATGCCTTTTGGCGGCACTGTAACCGCAGATGACTTCGAGACCGGAACGATTGCCGCCGCTTATGGCGGGACGACCACGGTGATCGACTTCTGCCTGACGACCAAAGGCCAGCCGCTGCAGCAGGCGGTGGATACCTGGCACAATAAGTCGCAGGATAAAGCGGTGATTGACTACAGCTTCCACCTGATGGTCTCGGAGCTGAATGACAAGGTGCTCGGCGAGCTGCCGCAGATTATAGAGAATGAGGGCATTACCTCACTCAAGGTATTCATGGCCTACAAGAACACGTTCCAGGCGGATGACGGCGTACTCTACAAGACGCTGCAGGCTGCCAAACGGGAAGGCGCACTCGTTATGGTACATGCCGAGAACGGAGATGTGATCGAGTATCTGGTAGAGCAGGCCTTGGCCGCCGGCAACACGGATCCGATCTACCATGCGCTGACCCGGCCTCCCGAGCTGGAAGGCGAAGCTACCGGCCGAGCCGCGTACCTGACGGAGCTGACCGATTCTCAGCTCTATGTTGTGCATGTGACCTGTGCGGAAGCAGCCTGGAAGATTGCTGAAGCCCGCCGGAAGGGGCTGCGTGTCTACGGGGAGACCTGTCCGCAGTATTTGGTGCTCGATCAGACGGCGCTGGAGAAGCCTGACTTCGAAGGGGCGAAATATGTCTGGTCCCCGCCGCTGCGGGAGCAGTGGAATCAGGATGTGCTGTGGGATGCCTTATGGAGCGGCACGCTGCAGACGATTGGCTCCGACCAGTGCTCCTTTGACTTCAAGGGCCAGAAGGACCTTGGTAGGGGCGACTTCTCAAAGATTCCGAACGGCGGACCGACCATCGAAGACCGGTTCAGCCTGCTCTACTCCGAAGGTGTGCAGAAGGGCCGTATTTCGCTCAATAAATTTGTCGATATCATTTCAACCTCCAGCGCCAAGCTGTTTGGGTTATTTCCGCAGAAGGGCACCATTGCTGTAGGCAGCGATGCGGATATTGTAATCTTCGATCCTGCTGTGCAAAGAACCATTTCCGCAGCTGCTCATCATATGAATGTGGATTACAATGCCTTTGAAGGCCTTGAGATTACAGGCGAGCCGGTCTCCGTGCTCAGCCGGGGCGAATTTGTGATTCGTGACAAGCAGTTTGTCGGCAAGGCAGGGGCCGGCAAATATCTGCACCGCAAGCGGTTCGAGGCGGAAGCGCCGCGTCCGTCCAAAGCGGAAATCAGTGGAGGAGTGGTCTGAATGTCTGCATTCGCCGAGTTCGATAAAGAGCGGCAGGAGATTGATGCCCTGCTGCGGCAGGGCTATTCGATAACCGGCATCCTGGAGGATCTGGATGGGGCCAAAGTAAAGTTCAGCAGCAGTGCCCCCGGCAGAGGCCCAGTAGAACTGCTGCTGCTGACCGCAGACGCTCGCAAGCATGTGACTACGCTGCTGATTGCAGCAGCCCGCCCGCCGGCGCCGGTAGAAACACATTCATAAGCTATTATAAGGTTCAAAAGGCTGTGATCTTCGGATTGCAGCCTTTATTGTTGTTAGGATCTTTTTCGTTGTGGATAAGTGCGGATGGTTGTGGATAAGTATGGGTGAATTGTTGATGAAATGTGCATAAAATGTGCATAAAGCTGGGGTATATAACTATGGGTTTAAATCGTCCGAAGGACGAAGATGTGCTTTGGGGAATACAGATCTTCATTCGGTGTGGAGGCAGCAGCAATCTATCCTGAAATAACGATGTCCGAACAGGGGACATTGTTATGGAAGCCTCGAATTTGGCGAAGCCAAACCGGGGGGCCTTCTATGAAATTTCATCGTCTGAAGCGCCGCGAAAGAGCGGCATGGCTGTCTATTGCACTTCATACAGCAGATCAAAGCTATTTTTCAACAAAAACGAATCCTGTTGTATTTGGTGCAGCAGATTTCCGCTGAGACGCCGCAAATGGGTGAATTCTGTCCTTCCTGAGTGTATATAGTGCAACAGAACTGAAAATCCTCGGCGCTGCGTCCAATTTTATTGCAGAAAGTACAACAGAAGAGTTGGGCGGACCTGTATGGCACGCTGCTCCGCCAGTTAGTTGCTCAAATATAAGACCGTCCTTCCAAGGACGGCGCAGCAGTCTCTACTTGTGTCTGTAAACACTCCGATCCGCAGCGGCCAATGGCAACTGGAGAACTACAATTGCTCCCGCTCCACAAATTCATGCCGCAGGATCGACATAATCATTAACGATTCGAAGGAGTCGCCGACTTTGACGCATTCACGGAGTATCCCCTCCGGTCTGAAGCCTGCATTCTCATAGACATGGCGCGCTCTGCTGTTGTGCTCCCTCACATCAAGCCATAGCCGGTGGGTATGCGTTTGGGTGAAGACCCACTGCGTCAGCAGCGCCAATGTTTTTTTGCCGAAGCCGCGCCCCTTGGACTGAACGGCAATCCGCATGATGCATACGCTAAGGTTGGGGTCTAGAAGCCCTGTAAGAATTACATAGCCTGATGGCTCCCCTGTTTTTTCCTGGATGATCAGATGGAGCATATCTCTGTCCTCTAGGGCTGCAGCATGCTGTTCCCTGCTCCATTGTCCGATGAACGGGCGGTTCGCCTCGCTTCGCTCCGCGTTCAGGACAAACTCCAAATCCTCCTCCGCTGTTGTGCGTAGCTCCATATTCTCCGTATGCAGCAGCATGGAATCCCCTCGCTTGTAGTAGTTTTATAATGATAGTGCCATTAATCATCCTTATATTTCTCGCTGAAACGGATACCGCCTCTTTCAGAAGACGGCAAAGCCGTTTTTACTTGTTGCCGAATGTTACGCCAGGCGGTTGGGATCATGGTCCAGGGAGAAGACGGAAACCGACGGAGTGGGGGTGATGGCAATGGGTTCAGGAGCGATTTCTGTTACATCAGGAGAGTAGAGGTAAAAGCTGTCGCTTACTTCCGAGGTTCTGACTCTGGTGAACTCATTGGCTAAGCAGATCTTCGAGGATGCCGCCAGCGTATGCTCTCTGACACGAAGCTTGAAGGTTACGAGCGTCTGATCGACTGCCGGTATACTGATCTGCCTGGTGTTCGCTTCGACCTGGATGTCGATTCCGCGCAGGCTTGTGTTCATATCGAGATAAATACTCCCATCCACCGGACTCATGAAATTGTACTGGGTGATATTATTCACTTCATTGCCGGACGTATAAGCTTCTTTCTTGTACACGGATTGCTGCAGATACTCTGAATTGTCAAATACCGCGCTGTCATACTGCACAATGAAATTGAAGTAGCTGTAGCCTGGATCATTCGGGGCAAAATCACGCAAATGCACCAGCACCGTCACTTCCTCTCCGGGAGCATATGAGGGTTTGTCTGTAGTGACTTCCACGGACATGGCGGGCGGTGTATTGTCTACGGAAATCTCACGGAACATGGAGAAGATGAGGGTGAGGAAGCCCGAGCTTTTGAAATATTTTTTGAAGCCTGAACGTTTGTTCATCTTACAACCTCCGTATTGTGTGTTAATACATTCAGGTATGTAATCTTGTTGTGTGAGACCATAGTAGCAGCTTGGTACTGATAAATCGCTGATAAACGTCGAACAATGGGAGAAAAGATCGAACAACAGCGGAAAAATATCATTCTGGAGGCACAAAAAAACAGCCGCGCATCAGTGTGCAGGACTGTTTTTAACGGCCTTCTGAGAGAAGTCCCCTTCCTCTGCAGGTAGGGGATGAATCTCGGTTAGGCGAAGCCTAAATGCATTTTCTATTGTGTGTGCCCTTGGGCGTCAAATTCATCCTATCTTTTTCCAATAAGAGGATAGATGTTGGATGTTTGTGTGATATAATAGGAACATATGATCCGATCAAGGTGGT
>NZ_JBTLRW010000037.1:0-27820 GCF_054483875.1 Paenibacillus sp. BAC0078 | reverse complement strand
AGGGACAAATTACACTGAGCCTGAACAATTTATTGTCAGGCTAGCGTCTTTAGGCGCAGTTTGGCAACAGGGGGTTATACCCCAAGTGCAAACCACCCGTTGGACGGGTGGTTCTGATTATGATGTCCTCTAACGAAGTGATCTATCATCATCCGCCAGGTAATGGTCTTCAAGCTCAATAAATTCAGGAGAACGGTGTGCGGCCATCATGCCGTGGTAGCTGATATCGAGGCCCAGTTCTTCTTCTTCCTCAGTTGATCGGACGTGTACCAGCTTGCCGATCAGCTTCAGACCACACCAGGTGGTTGCAAATCCCCAACCGGCAAGTACAACCAGTCCAAGGAGCTGTACGCCGAGCTGATGCCAGCCGCCTCCGTAGAACAGCCCTCTATCGGTGGCGAACAAGCCCACGGCTACTGTTCCCCAAGCGCCGGACACGGCATGCACCGGAAAGGCGCCAACCGGATCATCAATGCGGCGTGCTTCAAGCCAGTTGGTGGCTGCCATCATGAGCAGGCCGGACACAGCGCCGATCAGGATGGCCGCTCCGTCACTGACGAATGCACAGCCGGCGGTAATTCCCACCAGACCGGCAAGCGAACCGTTAATAACGGATGGGGCGTCCGAGCGCTGATAGCGGAACAAGGTGTAGATCAGGGTGATTCCGCCGCCAGCCGCGGCTGACAGCATGGTTGTAATCGCGATGTGCCCGATCCTTACATCGGTAGCGCTTAAGGTGCTTCCTGCATTAAAGCCGAACCAGCCGAACCAGAGAAGGAAGGCGCCGACGGAAGCCAGCGGCAGATTACTCGGCAGGGCAACGGTGCTGTTCCCGGCCTGATTGAATTTGCCCTTTCTTGGGCCAATGACGATAGCTGCCGCCAGTGCAGAGAATCCGCCAAGCGCATGAATGACAGCCGAGCCTGCAAAGTCCTGCAGACCAAGCTGATTCAGCCAGCCGCCGCCCCAGGCCCAGTGGCCGCCTAAGGGATAGATCAGTCCGGTCATTAAAATGATGTACAGCAGGTAAGCGCGAAAGTTAATCCGCTCGGCAACCGCGCCCGACACGATAGAGATAACCGCAATGGTAAAAGCCGCCTGGAAGAGCCAGAAGGTGTCGATTGAGACGGTGAAATGGAGATTGGAGAGATCACCGCCAAGCAGAAAGCCGCTTGTGCCCACCAGTCCGCCGGCGTCTTTTCCGTACATGAGTCCAAATCCGAAAATATAAAAAATCAGCGTTCCTAAGGTTATATCGGCGAACACCTTCATGATGATGTTCACACTGTTCTTGTATCGTACAAAACCAGCTTCCAGCAGGGCGAAACCGCCCTCCATCAGCAAAATCATAGCGGCGCTCAAAACAACCCAAATCGTATCCAGTCCTCCACCCAGCGACTCCAGCGTTACATTCATTTCTATAGTGCCTCCGTACCCCTAATGGATTTGATTTCACGTATGATCTCAGGTGACAGCGGGATCTCTTCCGTTGCTGGGTGAGTACTCATAAGCAGCAAGACTTGATTCAATTCCTGAATGCTTCTTTTAATGCTGTCTATTTGTTTAAAACGGTCTTTTACGTGAACTATATATTCTACGGCTGTGTGGTGGCTCGCCGGATGCCCTGCAAACCATTTGCGGATCGGGGAGAGGGATTGGTACATCGCCTCTTCTGCTTGCCTTTTTTGTTCATACTTGTTAATTTTATCTTTAATCGCTTCGATTTCTTCCTCTTTCTTGGCTTTCAGGCGTTCAATTAGTTGTATTATTTCCTCTGTAGATAGGCGATAAACAACATTTTGGTATACTTCATCCACAATTATCATGTCAGGTCTCCTTACATGAAAAGTCATAGACTGATTATATGGACAATACAAATACAAGTCAATAGGTTTTTACAACCAAGCGCCGCAGCAGGCTTTCTGGCGGTTTTAAGATCATCAGGGATAGCGCATATGATTGTTAAGAAGTAATATTCCTAATAGAAAGGATGATGATTATGACCTACTCACAGATCTCCCGTAACTCAGGAAATGCCTCCGATATTCTCTATCTGGAAGAGCAGATTATAACCGTGAAACAAGAGATTGAACGGGCCAAAGCTGCGGGACTACAAGAGTTGCTAGACCAAGCGAATAACAAGCTGCTTGAACTGGAAGCTGAACTGGACAAGCTTGAGGACTAGGAGCATAGGCAGAACCGGAATAACCACAAGTGCAAGAATATAGTCCATCCCGAGCCGTGAATCGTCCATTGTTCTTTTTCTCCCGCTTCTGTAGGGTTATTTTGCAGAGATTTGAACTTTTTAATGACAGGAGCGATAGCGGCATGGAAGCATTATTCAGAGCATTGCCCCGTAAATTAACGATTACGATGTGGGATTTTTCCTGGTATACGATGACCCTGCCCGGGGAGCCGTATCATGATCTGGCGGCAAGATTTAAGGAAGCGGTGGAGCGTGGCTATAATACCGTGCGGATTTGCGCGATGCCGTTTATGCTGTTCACGGAACAGGGCAAGAGGCCGGGACCTTTGAAGCTGGGGAATTTGGGGGAAGTGGGAGAGCGGACCCGATGGTACAACTGCAAGGGGGGAGCGGAGCTGGACGGACATGCGCAGTTGCTGGAGCTGTTTCATCAGGCGAAGGAGCATGGCTGTTATCTTATTCTCTCCTCCTGGGAGTATCAGCAAAGTCCAAGCTTTCTTGCACACCCGGAGCTGCGTGACGAGCTTGCGGCTATTCCGCCGGAAGAGCGGTTTATGGCCCTTGCCAGATCTATGAACCAGCTAATCATGTTTGTAAAAGAGCATGGCTATTCCGGGCAGATTGCCTATGCCGAGCTGCATAACGAGGTAGAATTCGGACAACTGACTGCAGTAGCCCTGGAAAAAGGCATCCCTGAAACGGCAACGCCGAAGGTTGTGGAAGCCATGAAGCCTTATATTGAGGAAGCGATTGCCTTCCTCCGTGAACAGCACCCGGATGTGCTGATTAGCACCAGCTACACTCTGAATGAGGCGTACCCGAAAGCCTATGTTGCCCAGAACATGCAGGTGGCCCATTTTCACCTTTATGTGAAAGGGATGCTGGACGAGCTTATGGATCTGGCGGGGATCAACGATGAACATGCGGATTTTCCCAATGGGTTCGTAAAGTCCCTGCTTAGACCGGAAGCGCCTCCATTTGAGCAGTGGAAGCTGCCTCCTGGACAGGAATGGCGGATGGAGGGCAATCCTGTGGGGCTGAAGCTCATCTACTTGCATGATTGGGCAGATACGGAGCAGTGGGATTTATTTTTGTATGAGCGTTACGGGGCACATAAGCTCGCTATGCTGCAAAAGATAGATACAAGGTTCGAAGAGGTTGAAGACTTTGTGCGGCATACGAACCTTCCAATCGTCATTGGAGAGGGATATTTGGGATATACGCCGCTGTATGCCAATTTCGAAGAGGGGCCGGTTGGCAAATTTATCGCTGAGTACGCGCTGCGCAAAGGGATGTCCCTGGGCTTCTGGGGGATGATCCTGTGCTCGAATTGTGCGCCGCATCATCCGTTCTGGGCGGATATCGCTTGGCAGCGTAAATGGAACCAGTTTATTTTGAACTCAGAGTAGCCATGTTACCTTGAAAGGAGTTGTGCGTGCTGAACGAAACACAGAACAGAACGGAGCTTGCCACCTTTGCCGGCGGCTGCTTCTGGTGTATGGTTAAGCCCTTTGACGAGCTCCCGGGCATTGTCTCGGTGGTATCCGGGTATACGGGCGGCCACACGGAGAATCCGACATATGAGGAAGTGGGGACAGAAACAACAGGGCATGTGGAGGCTGTGCAGATTACATTCGAGCCGGAGCTGTTCCCATATGAGCGTCTGCTGGACATTTACTGGCAGCTTATTGATCCAACCGACAGGGGCGGACAATTTATGGACCGGGGGTATTCCTACCGGACGGTGATTTTTGTGCATAGTGAGGAGCAGCGGGAGAAGGCGGAGGCATCCAAGGCAGCGCTTCAGGCAAGCAAAAGATTCAAGGCCCCCATAGTGACGGAGATTCTCCCGGCTGGTCCCTTCTATTCGGCGGAAGCGCTGCACCAGAATTATTATAAGACCCATCCACTCGATTATAAGCTCTATCTGAAGGGCTCAGGCCGGGACGAATTTCTGGAAAAGCACTGGAACAGCCCTGAGGATCAAAAACGCCTGAAGAGTTGGCTGACCCGGCTGCAGTATGAGGTTACGCAGCATAAGGCGACAGAGCCGCCGTATGAGAATGCGTACTGGAATGAATTCCGTGAAGGTGTTTATATCGATGTGATCAGCGGCGACCCGTTGTTTCGATCGGCAGACAAATTCGACTCCGCCACCGGCTGGCCCAGTTTTACATCACCGATTGCCGAAGGGCTGATCCGGCGGGAAGCCGACTACAGCGGCGGCGAGGTGCGGACCGCGCTGCGCAGCAGGCTGAGCGGGGCATACCTTGGGCATTTATTCTTCGATGGGCCGGAGCCGGCCAAGTTGCATTACCGGGTGAACTCCGCCGCGCTGCGTTTTATTCCGGAGGCGGAGCTGGAGGCGAACGGACTGGGGCGGTATCTATAGTTGTTATATGGTCATGAAGGAAAATAATCCCTTATGTCGAATGATGTAGTTGGATGATACTATAGCCAGGCTTTGAGTATCTGCAACTAAACGACAAGGTGGAGAGAATATGATCAAAAAGGTACTATTGCTATTACTGGCTGCCGTGCTGGCTTCTCCGGTTCTGACTGTGGACGCCAAAGCAGTTTCAGATCTTAGCAATGCCCCGGAGCTGCGCATTAGAGTTGGCAAGATAGCCTATACGAATCCTGCGGTGCGGCTGACAATCTACTGGGCGAAGTATGAGCAGGGGCTGTATAAGACAGTGGCAACTCCAGACCAGGTGAAAACTTATCCGGTGTTTATAGGAGCGTATAAGTATAGAAATGTGCTGTTTGAAAATGATAAAACCATCTATTTTTTGAAGTACACGCAGTACCCTTATGGTGATATCTACAAGCTGGAGATGCCTTCCAAAGCACTAACGCGCTTGACCTTTACAGGCGGAATAGATGGTTTTAACCTTAAAAATGACAGCATCTATTATTTTACGGGCAGCATGACTACCGAACCGGGTGTATACCGGATGCCGCTGGATGGCAAAAAGCCTGCGGTTAGAATCAATCCGGCAATGCTGGACACGGGAGATAAAAGCTACCGTTATTATTTTGGCAGTGCAGATATGTCACTTCCGTATCTTTATTTTCCACTGCTTCGGCAGAAATGGCCTGTTGCAGGAGAACAGTATATTGACCCGGAAGAGGCAGAGCAGGATTTCGAGGAATCAGTATCCCAATATGAGGTTAACTATTCGGACTATTTGGGAGACAGGGATGCTGATATTTTCATGTTCACTGAGCGGGATGAGGAGAGCGGAATCTCTTACCTGCATCTGTACAACCAGGGCAAAGAGACGGTGCGGAAAGTAAAAGATTGGGTTATCGAGCCGGTGGATATTTTGCATGGCTGGGTTTATTTTACGGTGGATAGTGAGGAATCGGATTTAGGGGGATTGTTCGCCATCCGGCCTGACGGAACAGGCTTGCGCCAAGTCGGGAACGGTGATCTGTCAGCCAGCTATTACTTAGGCAGCGTTAAAGGGTATTTGGTGTTTGAACATTATAATGAGCTTAAATTAATGATTGTGAAAGAGTAGTACCTATCGCTGCATTTAAGGCATATATTATTTCAAGGCCAGTGTTATATAAGATCACATGTCAGATTGACAAAAGGGGCCGGCAAGTATATATTCTACTCAGCGATATATAGTTTTTAGTCAACAGAATGTGGCTGGGAAATCAGGAAACGGGCGTTTCCTAGTTTCAGTTGCATTTTTTTTATGCTTTTGGATCAAATCACACAAATCAAGCCCAAGAATCGAGGAGAATTACGGTATGGGGGAACCTCTGGCATCATCTTTTCCAATTGGTAAATTAGCCATTCTGCTGGCTGTTCTGCAGGAGCATGAATGGAAAAAAGTTGTCGAGCAGGAGCTGGATTCGCGGGATTTCCGCTACACGATTGGCCGGGTAGGTGCTATGGATATGATCAAGGTGATTGCTGCCATTGAGACAGCGGCCAAGAACAATCATATTATCGACGCGGGTTCCTACCGTGAAGTTCACTCGCTCTATCATGCCATCATTGAAACGATTCAGAGCATAGGCCGCGGAATTGTGCAATTCGGTGATATTTTGCGTACGGTGGGACTAACTTTCGCCATTGTAAGGGGAAAAAGGCTGGGTGACAGCCCGCATGAAGGCGAGTGGATCGCAGTCTGTGCCTACGGTACAATCGGTGCGCCCAAAAAAGGGTTTGAGCATGAAGCCATTGGCTTTGGTTTTAATCATATTTAGTGGCAGTAGCTTTTGAAGAAGCGCCTTAAACGGATCAAGCCGTAATTTAGTTATTAGTGATATAGAAGCCGGTACCTCTTATTAGGGTATGGGCTTTTTCTATTACTCGTAAAGCAGGTGAGGTTCATGTTGGAAATAGCCAATCATTCCGTAGTCATTCATGGCAATTCCTTAACAATTGAGGAAGTTGTCCAGGTAGCCCGTCATTACAAAAATGTCGATCTAAGTGAGGAAAGCTGCCGGAAAGTCTATCATACACGCAAATATGTGGAGAAGCTGCTGCAGGAGAAAAAGGTGGTGTACGGTCTGACCACGGGCTTCGGAAAATTCAGCGATACGTACATCTCCCCGGAGGATACGAAGGCGCTGCAGCTCAATCTGATCCGCAGTCATAGCTGCGGGATTGGCGCGCCGCTGCCTGAGGATGTCGTTCGCGCTATTCTTTTATTAAGAATCAATGCCTTGTCCCTTGGTTATTCCGGCATTCGTCTGGAGGTTATCCAGCTAATGGTGGAAATGCTTAATCGGAACGTAGTGCCGGTGATCCCGGAAAAAGGCTCCTTGGGCGCAAGCGGCGACCTGGCTCCGCTGTCGCATATGGTGCTTGTTCTGATTGGCGAGGGCGAGGCTTATTACCAGGGCCAGCGTATGCCTGGCACTGGGGCATTGGCAAAGGCGGGGCTTGTTCCAATCGTGCTGGAGGCCAAGGAAGGGCTGGCCCTGATCAACGGTACGCAGGTAATGACTGCAGTCGGCACGCTGGCCTGCTGGGATGCGCTCAATCTGGCGAACTGGGCCGATTGCGCGGCGGCGCTGACGTGCGAGGCGCTGCGCGCGGTCAAGGAAGCTTTTGATCCGGCGACGCATATCGTCCGCCCGCATAAAGGGCAGAAGCAGGTGGCCGATAATATCCGCCATTTGACCGCAGGCAGCAGGCTGATGACCCATCAAGGGGAGCTTAGAGTGCAGGACGCCTATTCGCTGCGCTGTACGCCGCAGGTGCATGGCGCGAGCCGCGATGCGCTGGCGTATATTGCGGAAAAGCTGGAGATTGAGATCAACTCGGCGACGGATAACCCGCTTATCTTCGCCGATGAAGAGAAGGTTATCTCCGGCGGGAACTTCCACGGGCAGCCGATTGCGCTGGCAATGGACCATTTGGCCATAAGCGTGGCGGAGCTGGCGAATATCTCCGAGCGCCGAATTGAGCGGATGGTTAATCCGCATTTGAACGAAGGCTTGCCTCCGTTTCTGGCGAAGAACGGCGGTCTGCAGTCCGGCTTCATGATCGCGCAATATGCGGCAGCGGCTGTGGTGTCGGAGAATAAATCGCTGGCCCATCCTGCCAGTGTGGATTCCATCCCTTCTTCCGGCAATCAGGAGGATCACGTAAGCATGGGCACGATTGGCGCGCGGAAAGCGAAGCAGATTGTGGATAATGCCTACGCCGTGCTGGCGATTGAGCTGCTGTGCGGGGCGCAGGCCATCGACTTCAGAAGCCCGCAGCAGCCCGGCCAGGGAACCAAATGGCTGTATGACCGCTGCCGGGAGCAGGTTTCTTTTGTTGACGCGGACCGGGTGCTCTCCGGCGATTTCGCTGCCATTGCGGAGTGGATGAAGGAACCGGGCGTGCTGGAGGAGTTATTTGCACTTGTGCCTTTTCATACCTATAAAAACTGAGGTTGAAAATTAACAAAAAGGTTGGAGTAACGGAGGGGATTTTGGAACTGTAGGAGCGATAGCGTCCGCCTGAAAGCTTTCCGCAGGAAAGCTCGCTTCGGAAGCATAAGCAGTTTGCGGATTTCCACCGCGCATAGCGGTTCAATCAAAGAAATCTGCAAACAACAGCGGCCGGAAGTCCAAACATCACCGCAGTTACGACTATACCCGAATTGGAAGTTCGCAAGTTCAGCTTTTCCATCACCTAACCGAAAGGAGATCAACGAATATGGGCTTACACGAAGCAAGAGTCGTCCGCGCGCCAAGGGGCAAGCAGCTGAATACGAAAGGCTGGGTACAGGAAGCGGCGCTGCGCATGCTGATGAACAACCTCGATCCTGAGGTGGCGGAGCACCCCGGGCGACTGGTTGTCTATGGCGGAATCGGCAAGGCCGCGCGCAACTGGGAGAGCTTTGACGCTATCGTACACTCGCTGCAAACGCTGGAGGACAATGAAACCCTGCTGATTCAATCCGGCAAGCCGGTGGCCATCTTCCGTACGCATCAGGATGCTCCGCGGGTTCTGATCGCAAATTCCAACCTGGTTCCAGCCTGGGCGAACTGGGAGACCTTTCACGAGCTGGATCATAAAGGGCTGATGATGTACGGGCAAATGACGGCCGGAAGCTGGATTTATATCGGCACGCAGGGGATTGTGCAGGGGACCTATGAGACCTTTGCGGAATGTGCCAGACAGCATTTCGGCGGCACGCTCAAAGGGACGATCACCCTCAGTGCGGGACTTGGCGGAATGGGAGGCGCGCAGCCGCTGGCCGTAACTATGAATGACGGAGTGTTCATCGGAATTGATGTGGACCGGACCCGGATCGAGAAACGCATCCAATCCCGGTATTGCGATGTCCTGGTTGAGACGCTGGAAGAAGCCTTAGCAATGGCTGAAGCCGCCAAAGGCGAAGGGCGCCCGCTCTCCATCGGCCTCCTTGGCAATGCGGCAGAGCTGCTGCCGCGCATGCTTGCCCAGGGCTTTGTGCCGGATATTCTGACCGATCAGACCTCGGCTCACGACCCGCTGAACGGTTATATACCGGCGGGCTTTTCCGTTGAGACGGGCAGACAGCTAAGAGCTGAGAACCCGCTGGAATACGTTGCCTTGGCGAAGAAAAGCATTGCCCGCCACGTCGAAGCCATGCTTGCGCTGCAAAGCAAAGGGGCAGTTACGTTCGACTACGGCAACAACATCCGTCAGGTCGCCTATGACGAAGGCGTACAGCAGGCGTTCAACTTCCCGGGTTTTGTTCCGGCCTATATCCGCCCGCAATTTTGCGAAGGGAAGGGACCCTTCCGCTGGGTGGCCTTATCTGGCGATCCTGAGGATATTTATAAGACCGATGCCGCGATTATGCGGGAGTTCCCCGAGAACGAAGGCTTGCAGCGCTGGATACGCCTCGCTCAGGAGAAGGTTTCCTTCCAGGGGCTGCCTGCGCGCATTTGCTGGCTCGGCTATGGCGAACGGGCAAGATTTGGCCGGATTATCAATGACATGGTGGCTTCCGGGGAGCTGTCTGCCCCTATCGTGATCGGCAGGGATCATCTGGATGCCGGGTCTGTGGCCTCTCCGAACCGGGAGACTGAAGCTATGCGGGACGGCAGTGACGCTGTGTCCGACTGGCCGCTCCTGAATGCGATGGTCAATACGGCGGCAGGCGCCAGTTGGATATCGCTTCACCACGGCGGGGGTGTAGGTATGGGGTATTCCCAGCATGCCGGGATGGTTGTTGTGGCGGACGGAACGAAAGAGGCGGAAGCCAGGCTGGAGCGGGTGCTGACCTCAGACCCCGGCATGGGTGTTGTCCGCCATGCGGATGCTGGATATCCGCTTGCCGTTGAGACAGCAAAAACTATGGGAATCCGCATGCCCATGCTGGGCGGCACGGAAAAGGAGCTATAACATGATCTACATTCATAGCGCAGCCCAGATTGCCACTCTTGGCGGAGCCAGTACGAAGCCGAAGACAGGCAAGGAGCTGGAGGAGCTTGGCCTGATCGAAGACGGGGGCATCGTCATTGAAGATGGAATCTTCACCTTCGTGGGCAGCAGCGAAGAGGCCCGCCGTTATGTGGCGGAGCACTCCGGGGACCGGGAAGTTACGGTGATGTCTGCGGAAGGCAAAACAATAACCCCGGGGCTGATTGATCCGCATACCCATGTCGTATTTGCCGGCTCCAGGGAGTTCGAGCTGAATATGCGGCTGCAGGGTGCTAAATACATGGATATTTTGAATGCCGGCGGCGGAATTCTCTATTCGACTGAGTGTACCCGTGAAGCGACAGAGGAGCAGTTGATGGCTGAAACCGTGAACCGGCTGGACCGTTTTCTCGAATATGGAGTAACGACCATTGAAGCCAAGAGCGGGTACGGATTGCGGCTGGAGGAGGAGCTGAAGCAGTTGCGGGTAGCGCAGCGTCTGAACGCTTCCCATCCGGTCGATCTGGTGTCAACGTTTATGGGCGCTCATGCTGTGCCTGTGGAGTATAAAGGGAACGCGGATGCTTTTGTCAGAACCATTATCGAGGAGATGATCCCGGCGGTGGCCCGACAGGGCTTGGCCGAGTTTTGCGACGTATTCTGTGAAGAGGGCGTGTTCACCGTGGAGCAGTCCCGGGACATTCTGCAGGCGGGGAAAAAGTGGGGGCTGAAGCCGAAAATCCACGCCGACGAGCTGGTGTCATACGGGGGAGCAGAGCTGGCTGCCGAGCTTGGAGCCGTGTCGGCGGACCATCTGCTGCATGCCTCCGAAGCGGGCATTAAGCAGATGGCAGAGGCCGGGGTGATCGCTGTTCTTCTGCCTGGCACAGCCTTCTTCCTGATGGCCCAGCCTGCCAATGCCCGGGCGATGATCGCTGCCGGGGTGCCTGTCGCACTTTCGACGGACCGGAACCCCGGCTCGTCACCGACGGAATCGCTGCCTTTTATTATGAATCTGGCCTGCTTGACGATGCGGATGACACCAGCCGAGGTGCTGGCTGCTTGTACAATCAATGCTGCTCATGCCATTGGCCGGGCCAGCACTATCGGCAGCATCGAAGTCGGTAAACAGGCCGACCTTGTGATGTTCGACGCGCCTAACTATCTCTATTTGCAGTATCACTATGCGGTTAATCTGGTGGATACCGTACTCAAAAAAGGAAAAACCGTTATTCAGGGCGGAAGGAGGGTATTCGTATGAAGGAGCTGGAGAAAAACGGGCTGGGGAAGCATGAGCCACAGAAGAATGAACTGCGGATCAATGCTTCCCGGCTTCAGCGCAACCTCCAGGAGTTAGGGCTGTTCGGGCTGAATGAGGCTACAGGCGGACTGGACCGGACCACGTTTACTGCGGCTGAACTGGCTGCGCGGGAATGGCTCAAGACTGAGCTGCTCCGTTTGCGTTTGGCTGTTAGGGTAGACGCAGCGGCAAACATTTGGGCCGTGAGGTGCGGTACAGGCGACGTAGATGCCTCGGACGGCTTAGCTGCTCAAGGTAGTCCAGACTTGTCAGATGCCTCGGACGGCTCAGTCGCTCAAGGTACTCCAGACTTGTCAGGTGCTTCGGACAGCTCAGCGGCATCAGACAATCCAGGCGGCGCTACATTTCCCCATTCCTTTGCTGTCGCCCTCCCCGTGATTGCGTTCGGTTCCCATATTGATACCGTTCCGAACGGCGGCAAATACGATGGTGCGCTAGGTGTGTTGCTGGCGCTGGAGGTTATGACCGTACTGGAAGAAAACAAGATCATTACCCGCCACCCCCTGGAGCTGGTGTCCTTCAGCGCTGAGGAGCCGAATCCGTTCGGGCTGTCCACATTTGGCAGCAGGGCAGTGGCGGGGAAGCTCGGGCAGAAGGATCTCGCGGGCGTCCGCAATGCTCAGGGCGAGCTGCTCACGGAGGCGCTGCGCCAGGCGGGCGGTGATCCTGAGCATTTCGGGGCTGCGCGGCGGAAGCCGGAGGAGCTGGCAGCTTTTCTCGAGGTTCATATAGAACAAGGAAAAAGGCTGCTTGATCGCGATATCCCTGTAGGGATCGTAACGGCGATAACAGGCATTTACCGTGAAGAGATCACTGTCGTGGGCGAAGCCAATCATGCGGGCACAACCTTGATGGGCGACCGTAAGGATGCGCTGATGGGCGCCTCCGAAATTATGCTGGCCTTCGAAAAGGTCTGCCGGAATCATCCGGCGGATGAGGTTGTGGGGACGATTGGCCGGATCAGCAATGAACCGAATGCGGCGAATATTATCCCGGAAAAGGTCCAATTTCACCTGGAGATCAGAGGGGAGCAGCGCGCACAAATCCAGGAGGTGCTGGAGAAATGGAGCAAGCTTGCCTTGTCCATTGCGGATAGCCGTGGCTTGATCTTGGAACGCCGCCTGATCCTGGATCAAAACCCTGAGCCGATGGATTCCCTGGTCATTGATTTGTGCGCCGGACAGGCGGCGAAGCTGGATTACAGCAGCCTGAAGCTCGGCAGCATGGCCGGTCACGATGCCACACATATGGCTTCTCTGACCAGAGCGGGAATGCTGTTCGTACCCAGCCTGGGCGGCAAAAGCCACTGCCCTGAAGAGGAAAGCCGGATAGAAGATATCGAGAAGGTCGGCAACGTACTGCTGCAGTCCATTCTCGCACTCGATCAAGAATTGAACCGTTAGGAGGATCAGCCATTGCGCGATTTATATTCAGCAGATGCGGTATACACGCAGGGGGAATTTAAGCAGGACTATGCTTTACTGGTGGAAAACGGGAAGATTGCGGATGTGGGCAGCCGCGACGAATTAATACAGCGTTACCCGGATGCCCGGCACATCGCATGGGAGGGCAAAGCCATCGTTCCCGGCACCGTCAATTCGCACAATCATTCCTTCCAGAGCCTGCTGCGCGGGATTGCGGTCGATAAGCCCTTTCTGGAATGGCGGGATCAGGCGTTGTACCGGTATTCGCCGCTTTTGGATGAAGAGGCTATTTATACCGGGGCCTTGCTCGCTTTTGGAGAAATGCTCCGGTACGGAGTGACGACGGTTTGCGACTTCTTCTATGTTCATAACGGCGGCACTGCCTATGACGAAGCTGTCATTCGGGCAGCGGCCGATCTGGGTATCCGCCTTGTTTTTGCCCGCACGATGTATGACTGGGCAGGTGCGCCGCTGTCTTACCGGGAGACGGTGCCGGAAGCGGTGGAGCGTACGCGGTCACTCGCCAAGAAATATCAGGGAAATCCTATGGTCACGATTCACCCGGCCCCCCACAGTCCGCATGCAGCTTCTCCTGAGATGATCCAGGCAGGGCACCGGCTGGCGGTGGAGCTGGATACGCCTTACCACATCCATGTGGCCGAGGAAATGTTCGAGGTAGAGGAGATTTTGCGCGATTACGGGCTTCGCCCTGTGCATTACCTGGATTCGCTGGGTGTGCTCGACGAGCGGATGATTGCGATTCATCTGGTGTGGCTGGAGAATTCCGAGATTGAACTGATCGGCCGCAGACGCGGATCGCTGGCGTACTGTCCATCCAGTAACATGTTTCTGGCAGACGGAGTGACCCGGATACCTGATCTGCTTCAGGCAGGAGTCAGAGTGACACTCGGAACGGACGGCGGCTGCAGCAACAACCGGATCAGCGTGTATGAGGAGATGCGGATGTGTGCGCTTTTGCAAAAAGTCAGCCGTTTGGACGGCACCTGCATCACCGCAGAACAGGTCTACCGGATGGGCACCTCCAGCGCTGGTGACATCCTGCGGATGCCAATCGGGTCGATTGAGGCCGGACAGCATGCCGACTTTGCCGCATTGGACATTCACGACCTTTCCCTGGCCCCAAAAAAAGAACTGTTCGCCAACATGGTATATGCCATGCAGCCCGGAGCTGTAACAACAGTAGTTGTGGGCGGGAAGATTATTTTTGAGCAGGGGAAAATACTAACCGTATCCGAGTCCTCCATCGGCGGACGTGTGGACCGGCTGTTTGAGAAGTGGGATAACCTGATCTAAGGCTCAGACCTGAGATTAAGAGAGAAGGCGAAGGAGTGGCCGTAAGGGTCGCTTCTTCGTTTTTTGCTGTTCAGCTTAGAAATCATTTTTCGGTCTCAAGATGGAGGAATAAATCCATCATCAGGCGGGTAAATGAATCTGCCAGTATCCTTTATACTACGGATAAAGCTATTGGTAATCCGGCCTACTGAAAATCCAGCTCAAGATTTTGGTGCTTTAAGCAATAGTGACTTATTGGAGGATGGAATTACTACGGCAATGCTTAAGCGAGAGTATAAAACAAAGAGCGATCCAGTTACAGGACTGCTCTTTATTTTATTTTTTTAGTTTTTTTCTGCTACTTTAATGTAAGTAGCATCATAATCAACGATAGCCACTGTTTCAGCAGTCGTCTTTGTAGCGTCATACGTTACTTCATCTTGATTAAAATCTGATACAGACAGTTGCTTTTTTTCATACTTTCCATCTTCCGTATAAATTACATCTGGATGGTCTAAACGATCAGCAACATACTCTGGAACAATAGCTTCTACCGTATCAGTTACTGGTATCACCTGATTAGTCTCAGCAGCCTGGACTTTTATTGTGCCCATAAGTATGAATGAACTCACTAGAAGTGTAGCCAGCCCTAATACGATTGGTCTGACGCGCAATTTTCACACCTCCCTCCAATCAAACTAGTATCATCCATTATATGACATTTTTTGCTCTATTGCCTACTGAATTAATTATGGATTGGTTGTAACCTCAATATTTGGAAGTTTTAATGCAATCCATTCACTGATACACTACCGTAATAACAGTGAAAGGGGAGATTTTGAAATGAATTCGGTTCGTTACAAGATCAGGGAATGCCGGGATCAAGAGAAAATTGAAAGTTTCCTTCATCAAGCGAGAATTGGGTATCTTGGGCTGGTTGATGGGAGCCTGCCCTATGTTTTACCGCTTAATTATGTGTGGACAGAGGGGAAGCTCTATTTTCACGGGGCCGGAGATGGAAGACGTAATCATGTCATGAGTGAGAATCCAGAGGTATGTTTTACGGTATGTGAGGAATACGGGACCATCACAGACCCGGTACCTGCCAAAACGGATACGGCTTATATGAGCGTAATGATATTTGGACAAGCAGAGCCAATTACAGATTTGGATGAAGCCACCCATGTACTTCAGGAAATGATCAATAAATACGTACCCGGCTATTATAACCGCCCCTTGTCGAAGCAGCATGTGGACAAATATAGGTCGGCTGTGTTCGGCGGACCGGTTCAAGTTTACCGTGTTATTCCACACCATATGACGGCAAAAGAAAGTCCAATTGAAGCAGAAAAAATGTATAGCACGGTCATGAATGCCGGACGAGAGGCTTAACGACAAGATACCGTTACGTCTTGCGCTAAGCTAACGTGTGCAGTAGTTCAATAAAAGTGCTCAAAAACGATCAAGGAGCTGCCGCGGCATGCTCCTTTCATTTTTTTGTCGATGAATCCGTTATCCGCTTTATCGTGCTGATTGGTATATCAAAATAGATTCAGGATATTCCTCACCTTAAGTTTTAAGTTATTTCTTCCTGAATAACGCTGTCAATAAGAAGGATTCACCGAATAATGAGCTAGGTTGTTCGATTTTTTGCATACGTCTAATTTCAATTAATTCAAAGTCCTTAAAGATGGCTTTAATTTTTTCTTCGGTATAACCTAATCCACCTTTTAGGCTTCGTTGTCGATAAACTTCCCAATCCGTCATGTCTGCACCCATGTCTCCTAATACGAAGCATGTTAAGCCGAAATACCCGCCCGGCTTCAAGATTTTGATCACCATATTGAGGAAGCTAACTCTACGATGTGGCAGAATATGATGGAAACATCCACTGTCATAAATAAAGTCGTAGATTTCTGACTCAATTTTGAAGTCAAAAATATTTTGGCAAAGAAAATTAACATCGACATTAGTTGTTTTAGCACGTTCTATTCCCCAGTGTATTGCTTCTTGAGAAATATCTACGGCATCAACGAAGCAACCATGTTTAGCCATATAGATAGCATTTCTACCAGCCCCGCAGCCTAATTCAAGGACCCTTCCAGCTTTGATGCGTCCTTGATGAAAGTATTGAACTAAGTTTTCATCAGGTGCGTTTACAAAAAAAGGGGTGCCTTTATTTCTGTCTGCATAAAATTTATCCCACCACTGTCCTTCTTCTCTAAAGAAGGAGTCAAGCATATTTAGAATATCCTCTACACTATGGATAGATTCAGCAGTAGTCATAGATGATTATTCCTCCTTTTGAATATGCTTTAATCATGAATATTGATGGAGAGGCTTGGATAAGCGGTTGTGAGTTCATTTTTTCGTAAATCCAGTCTGCTACGGTCGAAACCTACTCCAAACAAATCAGGTTCCGGCATAAAAGTAACACTTGTGCCGGATTCATTCGATATTCCCACTGTCATTAAACCAGACTGGGGCACACCATGCCTATATTCTTGCCGAAAAATCTTGCCGTCACGGCGAATTTCAACTGTGAGTTTCAGTGAAAGTGCATTAACTACTGCAATACTTATACCTTTTTCGGCTCCAGGAACTTGAAATGGTGCATTACTATTAAACCGGTTGACGTCAGTTAGAATAGATTGGACAACTGGTATATCTGTGTCAGGAAGTGCTCCAACAGGTATACCTCTTCCGTTATCAGTAATAGTGACACCTCCATCACCATGTAGGAAAATACCAACTTCACTGCAATGTCCTGCTTTATGCTCAAGTATTGAGTTTTCTACAACAGCCCAAAGAAGGTGATGCATATCGAAGTCCTGTTGTGTTCCCAAATACATCCCCGCGTTATTACGTGTTTCCATCATGTCGATATAGTCACTTGTATCCAGCAAGTCACCGACAGACGCTAACAACAAAAGAAGAGGAAGGCAACGGTGATTAGGAAAGGCATACTTTCCACCGGGTTCTTGGACTAATAAATCTGCTCCTAGTAACGCCTTGAGATGATGATAAAGCTGACCAGTTGTACCCATGTTTAAGCGGTCAACAAGTTCTGAGCCAGAAAGAGGTTCATTAAGAACAGATCTTAATATGTCTAATCGTTGCTTATTGCCAAGTGCAGCTAGAACTTTTGCGGCTTTCTCGCTATTTATTCCAAGTAATTGTTGCATTCGACGTTCTTGCGGTTCCCATCTAACCCGTTGTCCGTTTAGATGAAGATGACCGGAGTAGAAAATAGCACTTGGATCGATTTCCTCATTAACTGAATCTTTATGTGTAGTCTCAGGAAGATTGATTGCTGGCTTTCGTTCCAAAAGAAACTGATGAACTAATCGTTGAAGGTCTGCCATTTGTTTTTTCAGTAAATCAATTTCACTGCTTAAGTCACGAGACACGATTTGGGGTCACCAACCTTTACCGTTAATGTGATTATGTTATTACGTAATTATTATATTACGTAATTTGGCGAATGTAAATAAATGAGATAATTACATAATCCCGAAAAAGAAAATGACCCCTCGAAAAGGGGTCTTGATACTAGGACAAATATAATTATATGTACAAATAATTGCTTGAATCCGTTTTAAACAAAAAGATAAAAAAATTCAATATAAGTCTATTACTTTTTTTGAATGAATTGTATTGTTATTTACGCGGCCGCAGCACAATACGATAAGTGATGAAGGGAGAAGATCTGCATGATTACGCTCAGAAAAATCACTCTTGAAAACCGGCGTGCCATGTTTAACTTGGAAGTTTCAGAGGACCAACGGCAATTTGTTGCGTCTAATCTATCAAGCGTGGCGTCTTGTTATGTTCTTGCAACCAATGGAGGACATCCATTCCCATTTATCATTTACGCGGATGAGGAGCCTGTCGGGTTTGTTATGTTGGTTTATGGAACCACCGGTTATGAAGAACCGTCAATGGCAGAAGACAACTATTGCATCTTGCGACTGATGATTGACAAGCAATATCAGAACCGGGGTTATGGCCCTGAAGCCATGAAAAGAATCTTGGAATTCATCCGTACCTTTCCGGCAGGACCAGCACCTTACTGCTGGATTCCTTATAAAGCCGATAACACCGCTGCCAAAAAGCTTTATGAAAGCTTCGGCTTTCGTGACAATGGTGAAGTCTTCAACAACGAATCAATAACCGTATTGCGGCTCTGATTTTGCTGTCAAACTGTTAGAATTTATCTTATTCTGCGTTCTAAGGAAAGAACTATTGGAGAACGATAGTACCACAAGTAACAGCAAGCTTTTAACCCTACAAAATTGTGCAGGAGATGTCGGATGGGTTCTACCGAACCTTGTTATCCTATACCTGAAGGGAGGTCATTTGAATGGATTGGCTTGTATGTCTGAACAGAGCCTTACACTATATTGAAGAGAATCTTGATGAAGACATAGACCTGAAGGAAGCAGCCAGGTTGGCTTGTTGTTCTGAATACCATTTTTCAAGAATGTTCTCATTCCTTGCAGGCATCACATTATCGGAATACATCCGCCGGAGACGCCTAACACTTGCGGCATTTGAGCTTCAAACCGGTGATTTAAGAGTAGTAGATGTGGCGGTGAAATACGGTTATAGCTCAGCAGATGCCTTTTCCAGAGCATTTCAAAGCTTGCATGGAATCTTGCCCTCTTTGGTAAAGTCCCATGTCCCATCTTTAAAAGCCTATCCGCGTATGACCTTCCAATTAACTATTCAGGGAGGATGCGCAATGAATTATCGTATTGTAGAGAAAGAAGCATTCAGTATCGTAGGTATCACGAAGAGGGTGCCTATCCAATTTAACGGCGTAAATTCAGAGATTTCATCTATGTTGAACTCCTTAACCAGCACCGACATTGACGAACTCAAAAGGCTTTCGAACGTTGAACCGCTGGGCTTGATTCAAGCGTCGACGAATTTTACTGAAGGACGCATGGAGGAAAAGGGGGAGCTTGACCACTATATTGGCGTGGCTACAACCAAGCAGTGCCCTGAGCATCTGGCAAAATTAGAGGTACCGGCAGTAAGTTGGGCCGTATTCGAAGCAGTAGGACCGTTCCCGGATACTTTACAAAATGTATGGGGGCGTATTTATTCTGAATGGTTCCCCTGTTCAAATTACGAATTAGCCCCAGGGCCCGAAATCTTATGGAATGAGAGTAAGGAGGTAACATCGCCTACCTTTAAAAGCGAGATTTGGATACCTGTTACGAAAAAAGAATGACCATAGTTTGATACCGAACGGACAGCCGGATCTGCCTGAGCCCGCAATGCGGCTTCGCTTCTACGGAAGAAGGCAACCATCTGACAGAAGAGCAGCAGTGGCGCAAGCTTGCTTTTATTAATGAAATTGCCGGAGAGATCTGGAAATAATCAATAAGCTGGCAGGAGAGTACCACGATATTAGCCGTACGGATGATCATCCGTACGGCTAAAGGTGCGTTCTGTCCTCCTCCCCGACTTAAGTCCAGCCGCAGGACCGGTCCGCAGACCATTTTGTTTGCGCTGCAGAAGGAATAAACTTGTAAAAGAGTTGGTTGACGGAAAATAAGGCTGCCCGATTGGCGGCGGATAATAAGGAGCAGGTGATAACGATGCGCAAAACAAGAGTGCTGATTCTCTCGGAAGGATTCGGAAGCGGTCATACTCAGGCTGGTTACGCTCTGGCTGCCGGATTAAGAAAGATGGACCGGAACATTCGAACGAAGGTGATGGAGCTGGGGTCCTTTTTAAATCCTACGGCGGCTCCTTTGATTTTGTCCGCATATCGCGCGACCGTGAATACAAGTCCGACCCTGGTCGGCATGATGTACCGCATGAAATATGAAAAGCCGGTCGGACGCTTCTCCTGGATGGCGCTGCACACAATGTTCTATCACCATACGGCCCAGGTCATAGAACAGTTGCAGCCCGACCTGATCATCTGTACGCACCCCATTCCTAGCGCGATCATTTCCAGGCTGAAGAGGTCCGGCATGGACATTCCGCTCTACACGGTTATTACCGATTATGATGCGCACAGTTCATGGATTACGCCCGGTGTGGACCGCTACCTCGTATCCGCGCCGGAAGTGCGCGCTTTGCTGATCCAGCGCGGCATTAAGCCGGAAGCCGTTCAGGTGACGGGCATTCCGGTGCACCCCGATTTCTGGAGCGTCCGTGACAAACAGGTCGTAAGAAAAGAACTGGCCATCAAGGATATGCCTACCGTGTTTGTGATGGGGGGCGGCTGGGGACTGTTGTTCAAAGAGGATTTCATCGCAAGGCTCGCCGCCTGGAGGGAGCGTGTGCAGATCGTATGCTGCGTGGGAAGCAACGCTAAACTGGCTGCCAAGCTGCGGAATGATCCCCGTTTTGACCATCCCAACATCATCGTGCTCGGGTTTACCCGCGAGATCAGCAAATGGATGGATGCATCCGACCTGCTGATTACCAAGCCGGGCGGTATGACCTGTACCGAAGGGCTGGCCAAGGGGCTGCCGATGCTGTTTTTTGAGTCCCTGCCCGGGCAGGAAACAAAAAATTGCGAATATTTCGTCAAAAGCGGATATGGTGAAGTGCTGGCCTCCGGGGATGCTTTGGACATATGGTTCCGCCGGATTGCGGGCGAAAGCGCGGGGAGCAGCGGCTACGGGAAAGTGAAAAGACTGAATCCGCAGCCTGTCTACAAGCCGGAACGCTGCGCACAGACGGTAATGCAATTGCTGCAGCCAGCATCCGGCTCTGTTCCGGATCGTGAGCAGATGAAGGAGCCGCGACTGGCCGGACAAATGGCGAATTAAGAAATACATCGGCACCGGATTCGTTCCATTGTATTTATTATCGTTGACAAAACATTTAACTAGGTTTAGTATTGAAAAAAATTAAAAGCGGCACACCATTAAAAACTGAATAGTTAGCAAGCTATGATTGCTATGGATCACACTATAGCAGGAGCAGCTTCTGGAGAGACCGTGGAAATTCACGGCGCCGAAGGGTTCACAATCTCAGGCAAAAGGACAGAAGAGTACTGAATAATTTATTTGTTATCCTGATAATAATCAGAATAGCATATATTATTTGTTATTCTTATGACCCGGAGATTGGAGCGTATCCAATCTCTTTTTTTATTGGCATTATTACTTGTTCGTTTTTTCACATGAAAGAAATATTGAGGGGGAGCTAATCTTGGCACAACAAGAATTAAAGAGAGACTTAGAGAATCGGCATGTTCAGCTCATTGCAATTGGCGGCACTATTGGTACCGGACTGTTTTTAGGATCGGGTAAAGCTATTCAACTGGCAGGGCCATCCATTATTTTTGCTTATTTAATTGTGGGTATCGCTGTTTTTTTCGTTATGAGGGCACTGGGAGAGCTCTTGTTGTCTAAAGCAGGATATCAATCTTTTACAGACATTGCTGAAGATTATCTTGGACCGCGGGCAGCGTTTATCACCGGATGGACATATTGGTTTTGCTGGATCATGACGGCTATGGCTGATATCATCGCTGTTGGGGTATATGTGCAATATTGGTTTGATATCCCGCAATGGATACCTGCAGTCATCTGCTTAATCATTTTATTAGGGCTCAATCTATTAACGGTAAAAAATTTCGGGGAACTGGAATTCTGGTTTGCGCTAATCAAGGTGGTGACTATCCTCGCATTAATTGCCATCGGGGTTATTTTGCTGGTGATCGGCTTCAAAACAGATGCAGGAACGGTTTCACTTAAAAATATTTGGGGACATGGGGGAATATTTCCAAACGGAATTTCGGGTTTCCTGCTCTCCTTCCAGATGGTTGTGTTTGCCTTTGTTGGTGTGGAATTGGTGGGGGTATCGGCAGCGGAAACAGCTAATCCGGAAAAAAATATTCCTTCGGCCATCAATAAGATTCCTTTAAGAATTCTGTTCTTCTACGTTGGGGCAATTATCGCCCTATTATGCATTAACCCGTGGACAGAGCTGAATCCGTCAGAAAGTCCTTTTGTTAAAACATTCAGCTTAGTCGGGATACCGGTTGCCGCAGGAATTATTAACTTTGTCGTATTAACATCTGCCGCATCTGCTTGTAACAGCGGGATGTTTTCAACAAGCCGGATTCTATATAATTTGGGCAAGAATAACCAGGCTCCAGCCAGTTTTGCAAAACTGAATAAAAATCATGTACCAAGCAGCGCATTATTGACATCCACGCTTGTCCTATCCGTGGGAGCTCTTTTGAGCAAGCTTATTCCAGAGCAAGCCTTTGGCATCGTAACAACGATCAGTGCTATCTGTTTTATATGGGTTTGGGGTATCGTTCTAATTTGCCACTTACGATATAAGAGAACAAAGCCGGAATTACAGGCAAAATCGAAATTTAAAGCACCGTTTACCCCATTTATCAATTATGTTGTCCTGGCGTTGTTTGCGGTCATCCTTATAATTATGCTATTTGCAAAAGATACACGTCCGGCCTTATTGTTGACACCTGTATGGTTTATTCTCCTATTTGTTCTATATTCCACGAATAAAAGAAAGCGGGAAGTAGACCATACAGGTTCAGTGCAGAGCAAGCAATCCGTAGATGCCTGACATGTAAGGCGAAGAAAAATGGCGGCACAGGGAGTAACTTCCTTGATGCCGCCATTTTATATTTATTCCGTGCTTAAGCGTATTTGCGGATTGTATCGGCCAGCCGGTCAGCGATGTAATGCGCTCCGGAAGCAAGCTCGTTACGGTCAAAACGCAGCTTTACAAAGCTCTCATCCGCATCCAGAGCTTCTGCGAATAGGCCGGCGAGCCCGCGTGCCTTGCGGTCAACCTGCAGCAGCAGGCCGACGCCATCCTCATCCGGATAGAAGATGACTTCGAGTTCGTCCAGCTGGCCACGGAACATGGAGGTAGGGACAAATTCGAATTCCTGGATAAAAGGCATTCCGAATGTTTTGCCGTAATGCGGTGCATATTCACAGCTTACCTCACGAAGTCTAAATCCGAGCAGATCGGCTGCATCAAGAATAATAGCTGAATGGGGATGCGGCATTACCTGCAGATGGTCCTGATCGGTTGGATCCAGCGCTTCCTTGATATCCAGACCCGTGTGAATCCACACCGGCGTTCTGCCCATTGTCACCGGGGTAAAGGGCGGAAGCTGGAAGGAGACAGGGAACTCATAGACTTGATTGGCTTCTACGGTGAATTTCTCAGCGAGCAAAATTTTGGCCACAGTTGCTTCGACATTTGATTTTGAATCATTATACTCTTTCACATAACGCGTTTTGACAAAAGCGTAAACATCATCAATCTTTTGATCCACACGGCCGCCTTGAATCTGAACGACACCGGTGATTGTATCTCCGGCACTCACCGTATCTTGATGAAGCATAAGATCAACCTTGGCGGCACCAATTCCGGCGCTCGCCAGCATACGTTTGAACATGGACAATGGAAATATCTCCTCTCTATTCTTTGCGTACCCAATGATACGCATAAGTAATAATTGAGGTTTCGAACTTACGGAAGGATATTGTTTACCATCAATTACCACAAAACCATTTTGCTTTTGCCTCGTCCAACTGTGTAGTAGCAAATCTATACACAAGGTGATGAACATATGATCAAACGAAATGCTGCACTTCTGTCTCTGCTAGCCCTTTCACTCTATTCCTCGGGTGTTATCCATGCAGATGCCCGGCCGCAGGCCGAAGCCCGGAATATCTCCATCTATCTGGACGGACAGCGGCTTGAGCCCGGAGTCCCGCCGCTGAATCTGAACGGGACAGTGCTCGTACCGATGCGCGGATTGTTCGAAGCGCAAGGGGCTAAGCTGTCATGGAACAACGCGGACAAAATCGTCACCGCAACCAAGGCGGATACCACGCTTACCTACCGTATTGGGGCGCTGACTGCTGATTTGAACGGGCGGACACTGAGTGTGGAGGTTCCCGGGCAAATCGCCGGAAATTCGGCAATGATCCCGCTGCGCTTCATCAGCGAAGCTTTGGGCAGTAAGGTAGATTGGGTGCCGAGCACTCAATCCGTGCAAATCTCCTCCATTATTTATGAAACCTCGATTCTCCGTGGAGTCAACCTGCGCAGCTTACCGGATGCGAAGAGTAATCCGGTAAGTCCGGAACTGCTCTCCGCAGGTACGAAGGTGCATGTGGAGAGCGTTGCCGATGCGCTGTGGCTGAAGGTGAGAACCGGGGACAACCAGACGGGCTACATCTCGGCCAAACCGAAATACACCGATTACACCAGCGCTTTGCTCGCAGATAAGCAGGCAGATGCGCTGATCGCTTACGGCAAGACCTTCCTTGGCACACCGTATGAGTTCGGCGCTTCACCTGACCAGACCGCAACCTTCGACTGCTCGTCTTTTGTGAAGCGCGTATTCGAGGATACCTTGTCCATCGAGCTCCCCCGCGTGTCCTATGACCAGGCGAAGGAGGGCAAGGAGGTAGGGCTGAATGAGCTGCGTCCGGGTGACCTGCTGTTCTTCAGCGCACGCGGCTTGAACATCGGTCATGTAGCGATATATGCCGGGAATAATCAGCTCCTGCATACGTACTCCACCAAACTTAACGTGCATATGGAGGCCTTCGACGGCCAGTGGAAGAAGCGGTTCGTAACCGCCCGCAGAATTTTATAAGCAGCACCCAATCAAAAGATGAATACAAAAAGAACCCGGCAGACTTTGCCGGGTTCTTTGATATAAAAAAATTGCGCACAAATAAACATTGTGGTATGCTAAAAACGTGTTTTGATTTTTTTGTGTAAATAGTCACATATATCACATCTTATTTATACCTTAATCTTACCATGTGGATTGAGGGTTTGTCAAATGTTCTTTTTCGTATTCTGAGTAGGCTGAAAAGGAGTGTGTTCAGGAGAATGATTAACGCAAATGATTGGCAGCAAGAACAGGAGCGGCTGGATGAGGTTACGGAAAAACTGCGGTCGAGAATCGCCGAATGGGAACCGGAGGTTGCCGGGCTGCGGGAACAGGTAGCAGACATCCGCAAGCGGTTCTGGGAGGAAGTTTCGGTCAACACGAGCACAGACGAAGATTTCGAAGAGACCTTTTACAGTATAAAGCAGCAAGAGGCGTTATTGTCCGAACGGGAGCGGAGCCACCGGCTGCGGGTGCAGCGCTACAAAAGCATGAAACGGCTGCTGCCGTCTCCCTACTTCGGGCGTATTGATTTTCAGGAGGAGGGACTGGGCTTCAGCGAACAAATTTACATCGGAGTCTCGTCCTTCATGGATGCAGACGGAATGAGCTTTCTGGTGTATGACTGGCGGACACCCATTGCAAGTATGTACTACGATCATTCCCCGGGGGAGGCTGCCTATGAAACGCCGGGCGGAACGATTACAGGGGCAATGACGCTGAAGAGGCAATATCAGATCCAGGGCGGTCAGCTCCGGAATGTGTTCGACACAAGCTTAACCATCGGCGACGAGTTGCTTCAGCAGGTGCTGGGCAAGGGAGCGGACTCGCAAATGAAGAGCATCGTGGCGACCATCCAAAAGGAGCAGAACGCTATTATCCGCAATGACCAAAGCCGTATGCTCATTGTGCAGGGAGCGGCCGGCAGCGGGAAGACATCTGCGGCTCTACAGCGGGTAGCGTACTTATTGTATAAGCACCGGGATAGACTCAGGGCGGATCAGATCGTTCTTTTTTCGCCTAATCCGATGTTCAACAGTTATGTATCCACGGTACTTCCCGAGCTTGGTGAGGAGAACATGCAGCAGACGACCTTTCAGGAATATCTTGAGTATTGGCTCGGGTCTACGTTGCGGCTGGAGGACCCATTCGAGCAGATCGAATATATTCTGGCGTCAGAACTCTCGCAAGGCTATGAAGCACGGAGGAGCGGGATGCAGTACAAGGCGTCCGAAGCCTACTTGCATGCTCTCCAAAACTATGCGCTGTGGCTGGAAAAGGAAGGTATGCTATTCCGGAGTATCCGATTCCGGGACCGGGAGCTAATTACCGTGGAGCAAATGAAACTTCAATTTTATAGCTATGACAGCTCTATCCACCTGGTTAATCGCATCGGTCTGCTGCAGGAATGGCTGCTGCGTGAGCTGGCTTCGCTGGAGCGCCGGGAGCAGGAGGAGCCCTGGGTTCAGGATGAACTCGATTATCTCGACAATGAACAATATGCTGAAGCCTACAGTGCGCTGCTTAAGAAGTATCAGCGGGAAGTGGCTGTCTTCGATTTTGCCGAACAGTATGAGGAGCTCTATGGCGAGTTTCGCCAGAAGGAGGTAGGGGAGGAGAACGTCTTCGACTTTGCCATCCAGGAAGAAGAGCTGCTTCGCCGGATGATCGTGAAGGAACACTTCAAACCGCTGAGACGGGATGTGAAGCGGTTCATGTTCATAGATACGATTGGGCTGTATGATCAGGTATTCAGTGATGCCGCCGCTTACCGGATAATGACGAACGAGACCGAAGTTCCCGCTGAGTGGCCGGAAATCTGCAAGCAAACGAAGGAGAAGCTGAGCAGGCTTGAGCTGTTTTATGAGGATGCGACTCCGTTCCTTTATTTAAAAGAACTCGTAGAGGGCAGACGGATGAACACGGAGGTGCGGCATCTATTTGTCGATGAAGGCCAGGATTATTCGCCGTTCCAATACGTGTTTCTCAAGCGGCTGTTTCCCCGCGCCCGAATGACAGTGCTCGGTGACTTCGGCCAAGCGATTTTTCCCCAAGCAACGAATCTGCACGAGGCGGATTCGCCGCTGATCCGGCTGTACGGTGAAGCTGAAACGAGCCTGATCCGCCTGGTCCGCAGCTATCGCTCAACCCGCGAGATTGTGGAGTTTACGAAGCTGCTGCTGCCGGGCGAAGAGATCGTGCCCTTTGAAAGGAGCGGCAGGAAGCCGTATCTGCACAAAACTGGAAGCGGGGAAAAGCGGGCGTTGCGAATCATGGAGGACCTTGCGGCGCTTAAGGAGGAAGGCTTCGACTCCATCGCCATCATTACGAAAACCGCAGCCGAAAGCCGCGAGGCCTATGAAGCATTGATGACGCAGGGTTGCGGGGAATTGCGGCTCATTACGAAGGAGACACTCATTTTTGAGAAGGGAACGCTGGTTATCCCCGCATATCTCGCTAAGGGAGTTGAATTCGACGCCGTGCTGATGTACGATGCTTCTTCGCAGACGTATCACCGGGAAAGTGAACGGAAGCTATTTTATACAGCATGCACCCGCGCGATGCATCGGCTGCTGCTCTACACGACAGGGGAATGGACACCTTATATCCGGGCGTTGGATACGTCTTTTTATGAGTTGGGGCAATAGGCTGCCTTCACAGGACAAAAAACGCTCATTCCATCAGGGAACGAGCGTTTTTTTTGCACCTATTCTAATTATCCTTCGAGTGTCTTTCCCCAACCTGGAAGTCATCCGCATGCTCGAACATATATTTCACGGTTATCGGAGCTTGGCCCGTCAGCTTCTTGAAGTCGTCCGTGAAATTATCCATTTTGCCTAAGCGGATCGCTTCGCCGAATGTGACCATGCCCTCAGAAGAGAAGGGGGCTTCCGAGTCTTTTTTAACGGCCTTCTGAGAGAAGTCCCCTTCCTCTGCAGGTAGGGGATGAATCTCGGTTAGGCGAAGCCTATATGCATTTTCTATTGTGTGTGCCCTTGGGCGTCAAATTCATCCTATCTTTTTCCAATAAGAGGATAGATGTTGGATG
>NZ_JBTLRW010000036.1:0-28547 GCF_054483875.1 Paenibacillus sp. BAC0078 | reverse complement strand
ACCACCTTGATCGGATCATATGTTCCTATTATATCACACAAACATCCAACATCTATCCTCTTATTGGAAAAAGATAGGATGAATTTGACGCCCAAGGGCACACACAATAGAAAATGCATTTAGGCTTCGCCTAACCGAGATTCATCCCCTACCTGCAGAGGTAGGGGATGAATCTCAGAAGGCCGTTAAAAAAATCAGCTTCCTACTGGAATAGATTGTACTCACAGTCCTCCAACATATAAAAATGTATTTTTTATAAATAATCCCATTTTAGTTATTGACTTGATCCTAATAGAGTGGTATTTTGGTGAGGAAACCGGTTTCCTGTCATTATTTGCATACGTTCACCGTGAAACAGGCAGATGCTGAAGAAGAAGAAAGTAAGTAGTCTCATTGGCTATACCTGCCGGCTCCAAGCGGTTGCGCACCCGCTTTTCTGGAGGCAGAGCAGGACCGATCCGATGATTAAAGGCGGAACATTTGAAAGGAGAGTTGAATTATGAAATCGTATTCAAAGCTTTTGACGACCCTATCGCTTTCAATGAGCATGGTACTGGGTGCCGCATTGCCCGCATGGGCTTCCCCGGATACAAGCGTTGATAACAAACTTGATTACAGTACGGACGTTGTTTATCAAATTGTAACCGACCGGTTCTCAGACGGCAATTCGTCTAACAATCCGACAGGTTCTGCATTCAGCAGCGATCGTTCCAATTTAAAGCTGTATTTTGGGGGAGACTGGCAGGGAATCATCAACAAAATCAATGACGGCTACCTGACTGGTATGGGAGTTACGGCAATTTGGATTTCTCAGCCTGTGGAGAACATCACCTCTGTCATCAACTATTCCGGTGTTAACAACACAGCTTATCATGGTTATTGGCCCCGGGATTTCAAAAAAACCAATGCCGCCTTCGGGAGCTTCACCGATTTTCAAAACCTGATATCCACGGCGCATGCGAATAACATCAAGGTCATTATCGACTTTGCTCCAAACCATACCAGCCCGGCTTCGTCCACGAACGCAAGCTTTGCCGAGAATGGCAAGCTGTATAATAACGGCACGTTGCTCGGAGCTTATGGAAGCGACTCCGCCGGCTTGTTCCATCACAACGGCGGCACGGATTTTTCCACCATTGAAGACGGCATTTACAGAAACCTCTATGATCTGGCGGACATCAATCAAAATAACAGCACGATTGACAGCTATTTCAAGGAAGCCATAGACCTCTGGCTTGGCCTCGGTGTAGACGGCATCAGATTCGATGCGGTGAAGCATATGCCATTCGGCTGGCAAAAAAGCTATGTCTCCTCCATCTATAGCGGCAGTCATCCGGTTTTCACCTTCGGCGAATGGTTCCTTGGCACTGACGAAACCAGTACGGACAACGTCAATTTTGCCAACAACAGTGGTATGAACCTGCTTGACTTCGCATACGCTCAGGAGGTTCGGGAAGTATTCAAGGACAAATCGGAAACTATGAACGATCTCAACTCAGTGTTAGCCTCTACCGCATCCAGCTATAATTATATTAATAATATGGTAACCTTTATCGACAATCATGATATGGACCGCTTCCAGGTGGCAGGTTCCAGCACGCGGCCAACCGAACAAGCACTGGCGCTCACACTGACATCCCGCGGAGTACCGGCCATCTACTATGGTACCGAACAATACATGACCGGCGTTGGTGATCCGAATAACCGGGCCATGATGACAGGGTTTAACACCAACACAACAGCTTACAAACTGATTAAAGCCTTGGCCCCGCTGCGCAAGTCCAATCCCGCTATCGCTTACGGAACGACCACACAGCGCTGGGTCAATGACGACGTCTACATTTATGAACGGAAATTCGGCAAAAGCGTCGCCCTCGTTGCCATCAACCGCAACACGTCCACGCCTTATCCGATTTCGAACCTGTTATCGTCGCTGCCTGCGGGCACCTATTCGGATGTGCTGGGCGGCCTGTTAAACGGCAATTCAATTACCGTTGGCAGCAGCGGCTCCGTCACCAATTTCACGCTTGCGGCCGGAGGAACGGCTGTTTGGCAATATGGGGCTGCAGAGACATCGCCGACCATCGCCAATGTCGGACCGACAATGGGCAAACCGGGCAACACCGTAACGATTGACGGCCGCGGCTTCGGCAGCTCGGCGGGCACGGTCTATTTCGGCACTACGGCTGTCACCGGTTCAAACATTGTGAGCTGGGAAGACTCCCAGATTAAAGTGAAAATCCCAAGTGTCGCTGCCGGGAAGACGAATGTATCGGTAGCCACATCTTCCAGTACAAAGAGCAATGCCTTCAGCAATTTCAACGTACTGACGGCCGATCAGGTCACCGTGCGCTTTAAAGTCAACAACGCCACCACAGCCCTTGGAACAAGTGTATACCTGGTCGGCAATGTAGCCGAGCTTGGTGCCTGGAACACCTCTGGTGCGATTGGCCCAATGTACAACGTAGTTGAAGCATCCTATCCGACATGGTATTTCGACGTCAGCGTACCGGCAGGGACGGCACTGCAGTTCAAGTTCATCAAGTCGAACGGCACCACCGTCAACTGGGAGGGCGGTAGCAACCATACGTATACGTCACCAACCAGCGGCGTAGGAACAGTGACTGTCGACTGGCAAAATTAAACGGGTGCCATCAGCACGGAAATAAGGGATTGGCAGAGTTTGTTATCGCCAAGGCGCTTACGAAAAAAGGCTCTCTACAAACGATAAGGTATCGTTTGTGGAGAGCCTTTTTAATTAGCCATTATCTGATACAATGAAAGGACAAACCGAACTGGAGGTGCCAGCCATGCAATGGGAAGAAGTTCGTAAGATTTATCCCGATCAATACGTCAAGCTGCAAATCCTTGCTTCTCATACCGAAGGCAACACCAAGTTTGTTGATGAAGTCGCACTGATCCGTGCCATTCAAGACCCGAAAGAGGCGACCAAAGAGCTGCTTCAATCTAGGGATGGCATGATCGTGTCTCACACTGCAAACGAAGAACTGAAGGTTGAGATTCGCACACTTCGTGGCTTGCGGGGAGTCATGCACCATGAAAATTGAATACGTCGATGGATTATTGCAAACATCCCTTACCCTAAAATTTAAAGGACAAGAAATCACCATCGACAAACTTGTTATTGATACAGGGGCATCACATACTTTGTTATCTACTGATGCTATAGCAGATGTTGGCGTTTATTTTGAAACTGGAGATGAAATTGTTACTGCATTCGGTATCGGTGGTGAAGAAAGCTGCTTTCGTAAAACATTTGATTCAATTCATTTAGGCAGCTTTCATATTGATAATTACAAGTTGGATATTGGAGCACTTCATGAAAAGCTTTCGATCAATGGGCTTCTTGGAATAGATGTGTTAATGGCGGCAAATATTGTGCTGAATTTGGCGGAGCTTGTTATGCATCCTGCTTCTGAAAGAAAGGGGCAATAAGGAAGGCCCGCCAAATTGCTGAATGTGGTTGATAATGAAACATTAGTGTGTAATCTTCAAGATGCTTGAAATTAATTAATGATACTTTGCCACTGTTGTAGATTCGAAACATCATCGTATCCTTTCCTACATCAATAAGGTTCCAGCGTTACGTTAACATTCATATGCTATGAGAAGGATCTAACTTCTAATAATGTAACACCGATGTACGGGGCAAAGATTGGAGTATCAGTTAATTTTCTTTTGTAAAATTCATCTATTTGTTCTTGAATACAGGGGATTAATAAGGTACCCTTTCGCATGAATTATCCGTTTGTTTAGCATTAGTCGGCAGGCTGAATGAAATACTACTGATCACTAAAATCCCAATGATAATTTTCATTTTTCTCATGATTTCACCCCGTGAAGTTACCTTATACACGAACATTGTGCTGTATACGTTTATAGATAAACATCCTAATTGCTCATTACGTTCCCTTCCATGCATCCATCAAGCCAACCCGCCATCATACTCCCTCCTCTCCCCCCATATACATAAAAAGAACAGTTCCGCACGTTGTAGCGGAACCTTTGCGGCCTTGTCAGAATAGGTTGCAGCATACAGCCAAGCTGGAGGGAGAGATGGGATTATGCCCGGAGATGAGATAAAAGCGCTGGAGCGGGCGATTGCCGAGATTACGGAGATTGCTTCCGGGTTCGGGCTGGATTTTTACCCGATGCGTTATGAAATATGCCCTGCCGATATTATTTATACCTTTGGTGCCTACGGGATGCCTACGCGGTTCGGGCACTGGAGCTTCGGAAAAACTTTTCATAAGATGAAGTCGCAATATGATTTCGGACTCAGCAAAATCTACGAGCTTGTCATTAACTCCAACCCCTGCTACGCCTTCCTGCTGGACGGCAACTCGCTTGTCCAGAACAAGCTGATCGTGGCGCATGTGCTGGCGCACTGCGATTTTTTCAAGAACAATATGCGCTTCTCGATGTCCAACCGCGACATGGTCGAGAGCATGTCAGCCACGGCGGACCGAATCGCCGGCTATTCTGTCACCTACGGCACGGATGCCGTAGAGAGCTTCATCGACTCCGTGCTGGCCGTTCAGGAGCACATCGACCCCAGCCTGATCCAGCCGCGCAAGCTGGGTAAAACCCACCTGCTGGAAGCCAAAATGAAGGAGCGCAAGGACGCCTCATCCGGCAGCTCCGGTCCAGCGAATCCTTATGATGAGCTGTGGAATCTGGATAAGAGCACTGCTGCTCCCCCAGAACCGGATTCCGCAGGCAAACGCGCCTTCCCGCCAGAGCCGGAGAAGGATATCGTCTGGTTCATCCAGCAATATTCCACGTCACTGGAGGATTGGCAGCGCGACATCATGACCATGCTGCGTGACGAAATGCTTTACTTCTGGCCGCAGATGGAGACCAAGATCATGAACGAAGGCTGGGCCTCCTTCTGGCATCAGCGGATCATGCGTGAGCTGGATCTGACACCGGAAGAGACTGTCGAATACGCCAAGCTGAATTCTGCGGTTGTGCAGCCCTCCCGCCAGAGCCTGAATCCGTATTATTTAGGGCTGAAAATCTTTGAGGACATCGAACGCCGCTGGGACCGCGACAAAATGTTCGAGGTGCGGGAGCTGGATTCTGACATCTCTTTTATCCGCAGCTATCTGTCGAAGCAATTGGTCAATGACCTGGACCTGTATGTCTTCGAGAAAAAAGGTCCGGAATGGAAAATCACCGACAAGGCTTGGGAAAATGTCCGCGACCAGCTCGTACTCGCCCGGGTCAACGGCGGCTCGCCGTACCTTGTCATTCAGGACGCCGACTACGAGCGCAACGGTGAGCTGCTGATCGTGCACCGCTACGAGAGCATCGAGCTGGACCTGAAGTACCTGGAGCGCACGCTCCCGCACATCTATGCCCTGTGGGGCCGCACCGTGCACCTGCAAACCGTAGTCGAAGACAAAAAAGCCCTTTTTACCTATGACGGCAAAAAGGTGCAGCGGAAGTTTATGTAGTAGAGGTTGGAATAACAGCAAAAGGCTGGGAAGGTGGGAGTAACGGAGGGAATTTTGGAACTGTAGGAGCGATAGCGTCCGCCTGAGAGCTTTCCGAAGGAAAGCTAGCATCGTAAGCATAAGCTGTCTCCGGATTTAATCCGCAAGCGGATATAATCAAATAAATCCGGAGACAACAGCGGCCGAAAGTCCAAACATTCCCGCAGTTACGGCATCCACCGCGCAGCCTTTGCCTCAGCCTCTAAACTCTATTTTCCCGCTCGCACCCTCACCGGAACATAAATCTCCATCACCGTATCCACCCGGGAATGGCAGCGCTCGTCGTAATACTCGAAATCCAGCTTGCCTTCATCATACTCATAGCCGCTGGCCGGGAACCATTCCTCAAAAATATACCTCCAGGTGCTCTTGATCACCTGCACAAACGCCTCTTGCCCTTGTCCCTCTGAGGTGTCCACTGGCGGTGTAGTGAAAACCGCGTATTCCGCCTCACGCACAGCCGCCGTAAGCATGTCTCCGGTGACCCGGCTGAAGTCCTCCACAATCACCCCCAGCAGATAAGTGGCATTACCGCTCTCAGTGTCGGGAATACATAAACCAACCTCTCCGTGCTTGGGCGGATTCAGAATGGCGTACATTTTCGATTCCAGATTTTCACCTTCATAATTGCTCCAGAAAGAAGCGATATCCTTCGTATATTGACCTTCCGCCACATTGGTGTGGATGCCGTAGCCCGCAACACGGAAACCCGGTTTTTTTACAAATACAGGTTCCATCATATACCCTCCGATTTTCAAAATAGGTTCATCCTTATCCCGCAGAAATCCTTCCATCCGCGCCGCATATTGCGAGGGACTGTAGCCAAAAGCTTTGCGGAACGCCTTCGCGAACCCGCTCTGCGTCTCAAAACCATAATCCAGCGCAATATCTATAATCCTCCTGCCGCTGAACAGCTCGACCGCTGCCAGAGACAGCTTCCGGCTCCGCACATACTCCATCACCGGCATGTCCTTGCACAGACTGAACACCCGGCAAAAATGATACAGCGAGTACCCGGCCTCCGCCGCAATGTCCTCGGCTGTCAGATTTTTTTTAATATTGTCCTCGATATATTCAATAGAGCGTTCAATATCCTTACTGTAGTTCAAGCAGCCACCTAACCTTTCCCCGATCGGTGATTTCATTATAGCAACTGCCCGCACCCGGAGCTGTTCCTGTTTTGCTAAGCCGCTTCAATTGTAACCTGACAGGCTGTAGTCAAGTTAAATCAGGTATAGTAAGCACTATATTCTGGATTTATATTTGAACTGGAGGAGACGTTATGGCAGCAAAAACAAAAGAACAATTAGAATTGGAATACCAGTCTTTCATTCCTTACATTGAATCGCTGGATGCCCTTGCAGATGCACATTGGGAAGCGCCCATCGAGGCTGGCAAATGGTCATTAAAAGAGATGCTCTGCCACATCATGCTGTGGGACAAATACTTCTATGAAGAGGCTTTTGCCAAAGTGAAGGAAGATCAGCCGCTGACAGTAACACATCAGAACTTCAATGAGTTCAATGCCCGGGCGATTGAATATGCGAAGCCTCTGACCAAACAGACGGCCATCCAGCAATTTGTGCAGTACCGGAAGAAGATTTTAGATGTCATTATGCCATCGGGCGAGGAAGAATTCGCGAAAATCCATTTGGACGGGGACCGCAAGAAATTCAGTTTCCGGGGGTATCTGAGAGACTTTATTCCGCATGACAAACACCATAAGAAACAAATGGAGCAATACATACAATCCATCACCGGCAAGCAAACCAGCCAAGCTTAGACAAGGTGTTCATACCGGAGGACAGGCTCTTCCGCAAAAAAAGAAGCGTACCTCATGTTGCAGGAGGTACGCTTCTGTACTGCTCACTATAGGTTACTCATAGGCATTCGGCCCGGCCTTCATGCTGCTGTTCAGCCCGCATCGCGATACCGCTCCACTTCAAGCGATGCCAGTAAGAAAGGAGCCACCCCCATCGGAGCATCAGACACTACAGCCTCGGAAATGTAATAGTCGTAGGAGCCGTTGCGGTCCTTGCTTAGACCTGCCCCGTGGCAAATCTGATGCAAATGAACGCCCTGTTCATCCTCACTGGTCAAATGCGCCAGTATCCCTTCATAGCCTTTCAGCATCGCATCTTTGAAAGAAGGCTCCAGATACCGCAGCCGCAGCCCTTTGGCCATCGCATATACAAACATGCAGGAGCCGGTGGCTTCGAGATAGTTGCCTTTGCGCCCCGCTTGATCCAGCACCTGGTACCAAAGGCCGGTCGCCTTGTCCTGAACGTCCACAAGCGCTCCGCACATGCGCTGGAAAATCCCGATGATGGTTCCACGCTGCGGATGTGTAACAGGAAAATGCTCCAGACAGTCCACTACAGCCATCGCATACCAACCCATCGCCCGGCTCCAGAAATGGGAGGACAAGCCGGTGGAAGAGTCGGCCCATTCCTGCTCCCGGGATTCATCCCAGCCATGATAGAACAGACCGGTGCGCGGATCGCGGGTTCTGCGCTCAATCAGCAGCAACTGATGTGCTGCTTCGTTGATCAGCTCCGGGTGCTGAAATACTTTTCCATATTCAGCAAGAAACGGCGACGCCATATACAATCCGTCCAGCCACATCTGGAAGGGATAGATCTTCTTGTGCCAGAACCCGCCTTCCGAGGTGCGGGGATGGCCGATGAGCTGATCTGCCAGCAGATGGGCCGCTTCGGCGTAGCGGGCCTCTCCGGTATTCTGGTACAGCCAGAACAGATTTTTCCCCTGGTTGATCTGGTCCAGGTTGTATTCCTCCAGCGAATAGGTACGGATGGAGCCGTCCTCTCTAATGAAGGTGTCCATATGCCGCTGCATAAATGAGAGATACTCCGGTTCTCCAAGCTGAACTCCGGCCCGGGCCACTGCCATCAGCAGCATGCCAGGGACATATGCCCATCGTTCCAGTACAAATTCATGCTCACCCTTCGCATTACGCGCGCCGAGAATCGTATCCGCGATTTTGCGGGACCACCGTACATCAGTTGCTTGGGTTATACTCATCGCTATTCCTCCTGTCGCTTGTCTGGCAAGCCAAGTTTGATCTTACATACCGGCAAGCTGCTGCCGCAGCCAGCTAAACGCCGGTTCACCATGGATCTCATGCCCTCCTGCAAAAAAATCCGCCTCAATCCGGCCCTCTTGGCCCGCAGCTTCATAAATCTGCTGCAGCCGGGCTAAGGCTTGCCTTGCCCCGGCCGGTCCGAACAGTTGATCTGCGTCTCCCGATTCCAGGAACAAGCCGCGCGGTGCAATCAGCCCCAGCAAATCCGGCATTTCCGCCTCCAGCAGAATGCCGGGAATATAGTTGTCCAGATAATGGTTTCTCGTCAGAATACTGTCTGCAAATGTATTGGCATACCCGCTAACCACAGCGCAGGCAATCCGCTTGTCAAGTGCAGCCGTGAAGCCGGCTACCAGTCCTCCGCCGGAAATCCCCATAATGCCTACCCGTTCCGCGCTGACCTCAACCAGACTCTGTAAATAATCCAGCGCCCGCATGGTTTCGTAGATGCGGTAGCCGGCCATCGTCCGGCCGGCCAGCAGCAGCGCCGAGGACAGGCGGAAGCAGGAATTGCGCCCAGGCTCTCCGCTGGCGAGGTCCTCCTGTAGACGTCTGTCCCCGAAGCCGAGCAGCTCAGGCGCGGCGACGATGAAGCCTTGTCTCACCAGAGATACGGCAAAATCCTTATGCAGCCCCGGATCGCCTTCCCGGTCCGAGCCGTCCGGCTCCAGACCGATAATCTCCCGGCTGCCGTAGCCGTGTCCGTGAATAGCAAGAACCGCAGGTGCGGGAGAAGAGAGCGGACGGTCCGGGATCAGGAGATAGAGCGGCATGCGCAGCCCCTCGTAGGTAGTGATCTCTACACGCCTCCGGGTATACCCGGGACAATGCGTCTCCTCCAGAAGATCAGGCTGCAGCTCCGCCCGTCTCTCAGGGAAGCCGCCCAGCCGCTCAGCGAAAGCTGCTGCCAGCCCGGCCCGCCACTCTCCGTAAGGAGTATCTCCGCGGTAAGCTGAGCTTAGCGGTGCAGAACCCGTCAATTGCTTCATGTAATGCTCAAGTAGCTCCATCTGAAGCTGCCTCCTTGTCCAATCCGGAATGTGTGAATGCTTAATAGCCTTCAGGATGCCAGCCATCCAGGACAGACAACACCCTATACTCCGCAGCTTCCTGCGGAGTCAGTTGCCGGGACCATGCTGCTCTGTCTGCCGGGCCCGCTCCGGGCCCGCTGCTGCCGAATTCTTCATAGCGGCTGGTCTTCTCCCTGTCCGGCTGCCCCCAGTTGTGCCAGCCTTCGCCGATGATTGAACTGTCCATGACTGTACGGATAAAAGCTACATGAGCAAAGGGGCGCCAAGGGCGTCCAAGATAGACCTCGCTCACTCCTTCACCGCCAGTTATCTGGCAGTCAAGAAAGACATATCCGTACTTCGTGCCCTCCGGTGTTGAGGCTGCTGTAATGTATCCCCTCGAGCGCTTGTTGTGCAGATGGCAGCGCTCAAACAATGCGGTAGCGGCACCGAATATATAATCCACATCGCCTTCGATATAACATTCGTTATAATATTGTCTGCCTTGTCCTGTGTAAAGTGTATCCTGGTCACCAAGGAGGCGCACTCGGCGGAACACCGCCTGCCCGGCATCAACGAAGGCTGCCACCGCTTGCCCGGTACCCGGACCGGAAGCGTTCCGGATGGTCAGGTTCTCAGCCGTGAACCCTTCGGCAAATACATTCAGCGTACCGGATCGGAAGGTTCCCAGCGGCTCTCCATCCGGGCCAAGGGTATGGGCATTGTCAGACCAGGTGATCATCGTGGACTGCGGGTCCTCCCCCAGCAGCAGAATGGGCGGCGCCTCCTTCACTACCGTTACTTTTTCCTCATAAATGCCGGGCCTGATGCGGATAGTAACCTCCGATTGTAATCCGGGCGGGATGGAATCCAGCGCCTCCTGCAGACTGGCATATCCTTCTCCGCTGTTCTTCGATACTGTAATTAGCATGTCGGGCTCCTTTCATATCAGCCAGTATTTATTCTATAATAACCTTAACGCTTCGGAAGAGATGAGGAGATTCATGAATAGCGTGAGCAGCGTAAGTCCCAAATATTTTATAGAAGAAGAACGGTTCAGCATCCAGCACATGAAACGCAAGGGTGTCACTGCCATGCCCCGGCCCCACAGCCATGAGCTGACCGAGCTGTACTATCTCACTGAAGGTGAGCGTGTATACTTCGTGGACGACCGGGTGGTTACGGTTCATAAAGGCGAGCTGATCCTCATCCCTGGCCGGGAGCTTCATGCTACCGCAAGCTCCGAAATCGCCGAATTCGAACGGATACTGATTAATTATGATCCGGGCCTGCTGCCTGCTCCGCTCCAGAGCGAAGCCCAATGGTTCCAGCGCCCCAGATACCGCCTGTTCAGGCTGACCCTGCGCGAGCAGAACGAAGCGGAAAGCCTGCTGCACCGGATGCTGGAAGAATGCCGGCACCAGCGCCCGTATTACGAGACGGCCGTGGTTACGCTGTTTGCCGAGCTGATGATCCTGCTCCAGCGTTCAGAGAGCACCTCGCAGACCGGGGGAACGAAGCATCCGCTCCACCATCTGGTGACGGATGTTGCGACCTTTATCCGTGATCACTACCGGGAGACATTGACTCTGGAAGAGACAGCGGGGCACTTCTTTATCAGCCCCTCTTACCTGAGCCGGGTCTTCCACCGGCTGACTGGCTTTCATTTCCGGGAATACATCGTTCATGTACGCGTCAGGGAAGCCGAACGTCTCTTAGCCGGAACTTCAGTCAAAATTCAGGAAATCGCTTCCCTGGTCGGATTCGAGCATCTGTCCCACTTCAACAAGACATTCAAAAAATCCACCGGGCTCACGCCTCTCCAATACCGGAAGGAAGCGGGGGCGAAGATTTCCTCCAGCTTCAAGGGGTAATGGCCAAGTCTTCCGAACGGAGTATGGATACCTTGCTGCACTTATGCATCTGGAGCTTGGGCAGCCCGGCAGTCTGAAGCGTAACCCGGTCCAGCGTAAGACCTGAGGCATGACGCAGGATAATTCCCCGTTCGCTGACCGCATGGAAATTCTCGACGGTCAGGCTCTCAAGCGGCAGCTCCGGCAATCCGCTCACGAGCAACGCGGTTGCCGCCTCATAGCAGACAATGTTCCTCAGCGTAATATTGCGGAACTGCGGAGTTGCCTCCGTAACTGCAAACTCCTGTTCATCGTACCCTTCCGACCCCTCCACTCCGGCATAGAACAAATGGAAGGAAATTGCCTCGTGGAGAATGCCGTGCATGCGGATATTTTCCATCTCGATGTCCTCCACGACACCGCCTCTGCCGCGGTTGCTTTTGAACCGCAGGCCGATATCCGTGCCGATGAACAGGCAGTCGCGGACCCTGACCGCATGTACGCCGCCGGACATCTCGCTGCCGATTACTACGCCGCCGTGTCCGTGATATACAGTACAGTGGCGGATGGTAACATACCGGCAGGGCATTCCCCGTCTGCGCCCCTCCTCATCCTTTCCCGATTTCAGGCAAATCGCATCATCGCCCACATCGAAGCTGCAGTGCTCAACAAGGGCATGGGTGCAGGACTCCAGATCAAGGCCGTCCCCGTTCTGCGAATACCACGGATTGCGCACTTGAATATTCCGCACAGTAATGTGCTCGCAGCCCATCGGGTGAAGACACCAGGCGGGGGAATTCTGGAAGGTTGGCCCCTCCAGCAGCACTCTCCGGCAATTCCGGAAGCTGAGCAGCGCCGGACGAAGAAACGGGCGGGCCGGCAGATAAGCGTCCCTGCCGGTTTCCCCTTTTCGCTGAATTGTCTGTAAGAGCGCCTCACCCTCCAGTGCTTCACGGGACGGCCACCAGACTTCGCTACTGGAATCAAGCGCTCCCCCGGAGCTGGTCAGCCGCTTCCACTGCAGCTCTGTCATTTTGAAGCGTTTGACCGGACGCCAGCCCTCACCGCTGCCGTCGAATATCCCTTTCCCTGTGACCGCAACATCGCTCAGGCCTTCTCCATCCAGCGGGGCCTGGCACCGCCAGCCGGCCGTTCCCTCGTAGTGGGAGTGAAGCAGCGGGTACAGATGAGGATCAGGGTCAAACAGCACAAGCGCTCCCTGCTCGGCATGCAGATTAATCCGGCTGTGAAGAGTAAGCGGGCCTGTGCGCCAAATGCCCGGAGGAATCACCACCTTGCCGCCTCCAGCAGCTGCACAGGCATCGAGTGCAGCCTGAATGGCGGAGGTGGACAGCGCAAGTCCGCCGCCGTCCGCTCCATAATCCGTAATGGTAAAGCTCCGTACCGGAATCTGTGGAAGCTCAGGCAGGGGATAAGCTGCTATATTCGGATTGCTGCTCATGGAACGTTCCCTCCCTCTATTCAAGTCCTTCGTAGCTGAACCAGTCAAAATCGGCGTAATTCGCACTTTCCGCACCTTGGGAGCTTGCATACATGCCAAGGTATGCCCCTGTGAAGCCTCCGGCCAAATCGGTGCTAAGCACTCTTCCATCAGCTTGTCTGTAAATAACATTCCACTTGTCACTCTCTGAGGCTCTATAGTAGAAGCTGTAATCCTGCCCCTTGGCTTCCACCTTCAGTTGCACCTTGTCTCCTGAAAAAGGCATGGAAGCAAGCATCTGCTCGCTGCCTCCCCGGCGTTCAATCAATTGCAGTACCGGCTCCCCGGCCGTAAGCCCCAGCTCGTACCGGAAGTGCCAGTCTGCATTCTGAAGCAGCACGATTCCGGCAACTTCGCCTTCGGCAGCAGGTGTGAACATCATGTCTGCCGCCGCTCTGAAGCTCAGATGCTGCTGCCGTCTGCCCACGTAAGACGGATTGCATATCTCCGAGAGGCGCTCCGGCTTCAGCCGCAGCCGCAGAAATCCCGGATGCTCCGACAGACTCCAGAAATCACTGCGCGGCGTCCGCAGGAAGTTCCAGACCGGTGCCAGCTCAGCATCCGTGAAGTCATCACGCGCGGGTAACTGCGGCCACACCGTTTCCGGCAGGTCCGGAGCGGCGGACTCGAATTCCAGCACGCCCTTGCCGGGATTCACTACCGGCCACTCATTCTCCCAGGCTACAGGAGTCAGGAACGTTTCGCGTCCGAGATTGCGGTAATAGCCGCCACAGATCCGGGAAGCCAGACAGAACATCCACCATTCCCCGTGCTGTGTCTCAATCAGCTCCCCGTGGCCGACATTGACAATAGGATAAGCTCTGCCCAGATGTCGGTGGGTCAGAATCGGATTGGCCTTGTGGCCTTCATACGGGCCGGACACGCTCCGGCTTCTGGCAATCGTGATTGCATGGGTATGTCCGGTCCCGCCTTCGGCAATCAGGACATAGTACCAGTCGCCGATTTTATAGAGATGCGGCCCCTCCTGCGCATGAGCCACCTTGAGCGCTCCTTGCCAAATGCTGATCTTCGGACCGACCAGCTTCCCTTGCGCCAGGTCAAGCTCCTGCAGCCAGATATCCATATGCTTCGGATAATCCTGTCCTGCGGGCGGAACGCGGTTGCCCGTGTAGTACACTTTGCCGTCTTCGTCGAAAAACAGGGAGGGATCAATGCCGGGGGCATCATCCAGCCATACGGGATCGGACCAGTCTCCGGCCGGGTCTGTCGCTTTTACATAGAAATTGTGCTGGTTCTTGTCATTGTCCACATAAGTCGTAATCATATAAAAGATGCCATCATGATAACGAATCGTCGGTGCCCAGATGCCCATAGACGGCAAGGTATGATCCAGATTAAGCTGGGAGGGGCGGTCCAGCACATGTCCGAGCTGGCGCCAGTTCACCATGTCCTTGCTGTGAAAGACCGGCACACCGGGAAAAAACTCGAAGCTGGAAGTCACAAGGTAATAGTCTTCTCCGACACGGATAGCCGAAGGGTCAGGGTAAAATCCCGGCAATACCGGGTTGCGGAATGTTCGCACTGCAGTAATCCTCCTTCTAACGATCATAATGTAAGCACAACCAATTATAGTTCGTATATGTGTAACTTTCTTGCATTTTTCATGCTCTATTTCTCAATTTTTATACTTTCTTGTTCAGTTCCCACCATTTCGCCGCTTGTCAAGAAGTCACTTGTCCCTCTAAAATAGGTGTAGTACGATGTATTTAAAGGGGTGATCATCTTGGGAAAGAGAAAGAAGCTATACACCCGCTTTTTTATGAGTCTGACCCTGATTTCTGTAGGCTGCATTCTTGTGCTGGCCGTCTTGATCTTTTATTTGTACCGGAATATCTCCATAGAAAATGTCAACAAGGCCAACCAAAATGTGCTGCTGAATACCGAAACCGTTTTCACGAATTACAAGGAGATCGTCCAGAATTATTCAATGGACTTCTATGCCAATCCGAATATCAACTCGCTCATGATCAATGGAGACACAAGCTGGAGCGACCAGCTCTACAGTGCCCTTAGCCAAATCCGCGGCGCACTGGTGGTTAATCAGTATCTGGAGAATGCCTACATCTTCGGTGTGGACGAGCCCGTTGCCATGTTCGAGAATATGCCGCTTAGCCCCGATTCCAAGCAGGAGCTGTTTCAGAGGGTCAAGAACAGCCGGATTGTTGAATCCCCGTTTCTGTGGCAGGCAACCCTGAATAACGGAACGCCCCAGACGCTGATGACTGTCTTCTATAATGACCGGGCGTTTGCAGACAGCGAATATTACGGCGCAGTAGCGCTGACCATCAATCTGGGCAAGCTGCAGAACAATCTCTTTACGCAACAAGAAGGCGAAGCCACGCGTTACGCTGTGATTAACGGGAATGCCCAAGTGCTTATGCACAGCGCACTCTCCGGCAGCACCCTGAAGACGGATATGCTGAAGCAGGTCGTCTCTTCCCGCTCTCCGAAAGGCTCCTTTGTCTATAGCGGCAACGGCGAGCCGCAGCTGATCACCTTCATCTATTCCGCAAAGGACAAGCTGTGGTTTCTATCGGAGACCTCTTACAAGGACAGTGTCCGCGACATTTCGCATGCCCGCAATGTGATGATTACGCTGTGCCTGATCCTAATCATGGCCGCAGCAGTAAGCGCCAACCTCATCTCCCGGCGGATTTACAAGCCGATCGGACGGCTGTTCGGTAATATCGTCCATCTATCCGGCAATAAGGAGGCGCTGAAGACCGGCGGTGATTTCGACACTGTGAGCCTGGAGCTGGAGATGATCGGGGCGAAGCTGGAGCAGCTCAAAAAAGAGAGCGACGACAGCGCCCTGATGCGCTGGCTGCTGGCCCCCCGTGGAGCCTCCGATAATGCCGATACGCCTAAAATGAGCATCGGCTCGCCCGGAGGGGCATATTGCGTATGCGTACTGTCGGTTACTACGCATGAAGTGTGCACTGACTCCAGTGAAAAAGCGGAAAAGGCCGTCGCGAGGATTCAGGCTGCATTTGCCGGACTTGCGGCGGTTCAAGCCTTCCGGCCGCATCCGGGAGCTGCCGTGCTGATTCTCAGCGAGCTTCACAGCGGCAGCTTCGGGGATTATGCCTTCTACCGGAGCAAGTGGGAGGAGATTGCCGCACAGCTCCCGCAAGCCGGTCTCTCCTGCGCTTTTGGAATCAGCGGGCTGTCGGAGGAAGCCGCACTGCTGAAAACGAAATATGACGAGGCTGCGGATTGCCTTCAATATATTAAATTTCATGAGCAGCAGAATATTATCTTTGCGGATGATACCATCCATCTGAACAACAGCCCGATGCCTGACAGTGCGCTCGAACCGGTGCTGCAGACCGTCAGGCAGCCGGAGCAGGCCGCCCATATCCCGCAGGCTGTGGAACGCCTGCTGGCTGTGGCCTGCAGCTATCGTGCGGAGCCCGCCGCCATCGCCCTGTCGAGGCTTGCCTTTGAGCTTAGCCGTACAGCCGATTTGAGTGCCGATGCCCGGCATTCAGGCTTTCTTGACTATTACCGGCACATCCGGCAGATCCAGAGCTATGAGAAGCTAAAGGGCTGGATTGAGGCATGCTGCTGCTCAGCCACCGAACGGATTGCCGGCATGCGTGCTGTCCAGACCCGGAGCATTGCCGCCGAAGCCATCAGCCATATCAAGGATCATTATAATGATCCGGGGCTGTCCTTGAACGCTCTGGCGGAGAAGCTCTCCCTGAGTCCCGCATATCTCAGCAGGCTAATCACCGAGGAAGCGGGCACCAGCTTTCCTGATTTCGTGAACCTGCTGAGGCTGGAGCAGGCACAGTCTCTGCTGGTCACAGATATTAACATGGATATCCGGGAAATTGCCGGGCAGGTGGGGTACAACAGCAGCACCTATTTTACTACCCAGTTCAAGAAACGCTACGGAGTAACCCCCTCCAAGTGGAGGATGAATCATATTCTGCAATCTAAATGATCCGAAGGAGATGTCCCCGGTTGCCATAGAGCGCCGGGGGCATCTCCTTTTTGCTTATGGGCTGTGATGGGATTCAGGCTGTGAATTGGGCAAAAAAACAAAAAAATGCTGCTTTTTTCGTTTTTTTAAGCCCTTATATTCTGCTTTTTTTAACTTTTTCCCGTTTATTTTGGTAGCGTTTACATTCATATTTCCTTATGCTGTGCCATGTAAAGTGTTCTCAGGGAACACAGGACAAAAATGATAACGTTAACAAAAAGGAGTGGACTGGTAATGATGCAAGAGGCTATACCGGAGACACCGGGGCGGCAGGTCATGAAGGCCGGGACGGCCAAATCCCGGAGCATCCGCAAATCCCTGCGGAAGGACAGCTCGCTGTATCTGCTTGCCTTGCCGGGCATCGTCGTATTAATTCTGTTTGCGTACCTGCCGATGAGCGGCCTGATTCTCGTCTTCAAAAACTACAATTTCAATGACGGCATCTTCGGCAGCCCCTGGGCGGGCTTCTCCAACTTCGAGTTCTTCTTCTCCAGCATGGAGGATGCCCTCAGGGCTACGCGCAACACGGTAATGCTGAACGCGCTCTATATGCTGACCGGCACGTTCTTCTCCGTGGCTATCGCCATTATATTGAACGAGCTGCGCAGCAAATGGTTCATTAAGGTAACCCAAAGCGTCATGTTTTTCCCGTATTTTATATCGTGGATTATTATCGGAGCGGTGCTCTTCTCCCTGCTGGATTATGACAAAGGAATTCTGAACCAGCTTCTCCATTCGCTCGGACTGACGCAGGTTGACTGGTATTCGAGTCCCTGGCTGTTCGTCATTATTCTGGTGCTGGCTAACATCTGGAAAAGCGCGGGCTACGGAGCGATTATCTACTATGCGGTTCTGCAGGGAATCGACACCTCCTATTATGAAGCGGCACGGATCGACGGAGCCTCCAGATGGCAGATCATGACCAGAATTACCCTGCCAATGCTCATTCCTTCTATTATTCTGATGACCCTGCTGGGCATTGGAGGCATGCTCAAGGGCGATCTCAGCATGATTATGGGGGTAACCTTCCTGAATCCGCTGCTGCTGCCCACCACCGATATCATCGACGTGTATGTATACCGCACAGCCATTCGTTCCGGCGAGTTCGGCTTCGCATCAGCCATTACTCTTTATCAATCTGTCTTTGGTTTTGTTCTGGTGCTGGCGGCCAACAAGCTGGCGGGCTGGTACGACAAAGACAGCAAACTATTTTAGGAGGCCGCAAGATGCCAACTACCGACAGCAAAGGGCTGCTCATCTTCTCTTATTTCTGTATTGCCGTATTCTCGGTCATTTGTCTTGTGCCGTTTGTTCTGGCCGTTTCCGGCTCCCTGTCCACTGAAGCAAGGATCGCTGCGGAGGGATATTCCTTCTGGCCCCGCGGCTTCACCTTTGCGACCTATGATTTTCTGTTCGGCTCCAAGGCGCAGCAGATTCTCAAGGCCTATTCCATGTCCGTGATCGTTACTGTACTGGGCACCGTTTCGGCTGTGCTGGTAACAACCGCCTATGCCTATGTGGTATCTGTCAAAAGCTTCCGTTTCAGAAATGTCTTCGCCTTCTTCGCATACTTCACCATGCTTTTCAGCGGAGGCACCTTGCCGTGGTATTTGCTGAGCACGAAGTACTACCATCTGGGCGACAAGCTGATCGGCCTGTTCGTGCCGTATCTGCTAAGCGTGTTCCTGATGTTCCTGATGGCGAACTATTTCCGCAGCATTCCGCATGAAATCGTGGAGTCGGCGGAGATTGACGGTGCCGGCCACCTGCGGATCTTCTTCAGCATTATGATCCCGCTGGGCCGGGTTGGACTGGTAACCATATCCTTGTTCTATGCGCTGCAGTTCTGGAACGATTTCTATCTCCCGCTGATGCTGGTATCCAATCAGGATCTCTACACGATCCAATATCTAATGTACAACATGATGGCGAACATCCAGTTCCTCGCCTCCGGCAATGCGGCACAGGTTGGAGGTGCCATCATCGCTCCGCCTTTGGAAACTGCCAAAATGGCGATGACCTGCCTGACCGTACTTCCCATCGCTATCTTGTATCCTTTTCTCCAGCGTTTTTTCGTCAAAGGTATTGTTGTGGGTTCTGTCAAAGGCTGATTCGCTGCCAGGATCTTCCATAATAATGGTTGCACCCGGCTGATGCTCCCCTGCTTCAACTTATTGTACAATGGAGGCAAAGGAGCAGCGCCGTTGCAATAGAAGCTTCAAACAGAATGATTCTATTTCAGGAGGGTTAATCATGAAAAAGAAAAAAGGTTGGGTAAGTGTGCTCCTGTCGGCCGTATTCTTGCTAAGCGCCTGTTCCCAGGGCAATAATGAAAGCGCTAACCCCAGTCCGGGAAGCGAAAATGCAACCGCACCTTCAGCAGCAGGAAGCAGCGCTCTGGCCCCCGCCAAGCTCAAAATTGTGCTGTATGGCGATGAGTCGAACCGGATGAAGGAGCTGGCCAAGACGGAATTCTATGATGTGGTCAAGCGTGAAATCAATGCCGAGGTTGAATTCCAGTTTCTGCCCTGGACCGAGTACGCAGGCGGCAAGACCGACCTGATGCTGTCCACGGGAGAGGACTTTGCCACCTACACGGACAGTAATTATATGGTAAAATCCGTAGCCAAAGGTCTGTATGCCGATCTTACTCCTTATGTGAGCGCCGCAGCCGACTTGAGCAAGAATGTTGACGAGGCCTCCTTCAAAGCCTTCCAGCTGGACGGAAAGCAATATGCGATTCCGGTCGGCAACAAACCGAACTCTGCAGAATTCTACTCCGTGCTGGTCAGACAGGACCTGCTGGAGGAAGCCGGGATGAAGCAGGTCTCCTCGCTTGCGGAGCTGGAGCAGTTCTATGACAAGGTTCATGCCCTTCATCCCGACCTGATCGGGTATGCCAATACCGATGCGCGCAGAATGCTGCAATATGACTACACCGACAAGAACCTGTACTGGCAAAATGATTTTATTGCATTGGACGAGTCTGCGGAGGGTGATAAGATTATTAGCTGGTTCGAGTCCGAAGAGTTCAAACGCTATGCGAAGCTGATGCAAGGCTGGTATGACAAAGGCGTCATTCCGAAATATGCCGCTACCAACTTCCCGCAGCTGCAATCCGACTGGAATTCCGGCAAAGCGATGTACTGGGCCGGAACGGCCGCCCGTCCTTTTGAAGGGGCTGCCACCATCTCACAAGCGGTGCCGGATGCCAAGCTGGTGAACTACTTCCTGGGAACCGGCCGTCCGAAGATCAGCCGCGGCACCTACAGCACTGCCTTCTTCGTCTCTTCCGCTGCCAAGGACCCGGAACGTTACGTAATGTTCTTCAACCTGCTGCAGAAAAACCAGGAGCTGTATGACCTGTTCGCCTACGGCATTAAGGGAACCGACTATACCCTGGATGCCAACGGCCGCTTGACGAAGATTAGCACAGATTCACTGATTCCCGACTGGCTGCTGATGAACAAGAATTTCATGCGCTTCGACAATACGGTGCCGGATGATTTCATTGCCAAATACAAAGCCTGGGATGACGGTGCAATCATTTCCAAAGGCGCAGGCTTCAACTTTGACAATACGCCGGTCAAGAATGAAGAAACCAAGCTGAACGGTGTATTCACTGAATACCTCGCGCCTATCGGCAGCGGCTTCATTGATTATGACACCGCCTACCCCAAAGCCCTGGAAAGACTGAAGGCTGCGGGAATTGACAAGTATATTGCCGAATACCAGAAGCAATTCTCGGAATGGTACGCCAAGCAGCAGCACTAAAAAGGCACCGCATGTCCGAAGAATAAGCCACAAGAAGCGTGTCCCCTCATTCCGGGGACACGCTTCTTCATTGTGCTTCGGCTTGGTGCTGAGATTATTAGGGCAACCGGCAAGCCGTGGCCGCCAGAGACTCTGACACCTACCGGTTCAGCAGACTTCCGACATATTTGAGCAGCTCATTGGCGCAGATCGGGCAATAGCCGTGATCGTCGATCAGACGTCTGGACACCTCGTTAATCCGCTTGAGCTGGCTTTCATCCGGCGTTTTGGAGGAGGTGGTGATTTTGACGATATCCTTCAGGTCGGCGAACAGCTTCTTCTCAATCGCTTCGCGGAGCCGGTCATGGTTGTTGTATTCGAACTTTTTACCTTTGCGGGAATAGGCGGAAATACGGATCAGAATCTCTTCGCGGAACGCCTTCTTGGCATTCTCGGAAATGCCGATCTGCTCTTCAATGGAGCGCATCAAACGTTCATCCGGCTCCATCTCCTCGTCCGTTAGCGGATCACGGATTTTGGTCCAGTTGCAGAACGCCTCGATGTTGTCGAGATAGTTCTCGAACAGTGTTTTGGCCGACTCCTCAAAAGAATATACAAATGCCTTCTGCACTTCGCTCTTGGCCAGAATATCGTATTCCTTGCGGGCAATGGAAATAAAGTTCAGATAACGCTCCCGCTCTTCCTTCGTAATCGAAGGATGCTGGTCCAGACCGTCCTTGATCGCCCGCAGCACATCCAGCGCATTCATGCACTGCAGATCACCCTTGATCAGCGCACTGGAAATCCGGTTGATGACATAACGCGGGTCGATGCCGGACATCCCTTCGTCCAGATACTCGGTCTGCATCTCCTTAAGATCAGCTTCCTTATAGCCTTCCACCTCTTCACCGTCGTACATGCGCAGCTTTTTGATCAGGTCCATGCCCTGCTTCTTGCTCTCCTTAAGGCGGGTCAGGATCGAAAAAATCGCCGCTGCCCGCAGCGCATGCGGGGCAATATGCACATGCTTCATGTCGCTTTGGGAGATCAGCTTGGCGTAGATTTTCTCCTCCTCCGACACTCTGAGGTTGTACGGAACCGGCATGACGATCATGCGCGACTGCAGCGCTTCGTTCTTTTTATTGGAGATAAAGGATTTATACTCCGTTTCATTCGTATGGGCAATAATCATCTCATCAGCGGAGATCAGCGCGAACCGCCCCGCCTTGAAGTTGCCCTCCTGAGTTAGAGACAGCAGGTTCCAGAGAAATTTCTCATCGCACTTGAGCATTTCCTGAAACTCCATCAGCCCGCGGTTGGCCTTGTTCAGCTCCCCGTCGAACCGGTAGGCGCGCGGGTCGGATTCTGATCCGAATTCGGTAATGGTGGAAAAGTCGATGCTACCTGTCAGGTCGGCGATATCCTGCGACTTCGGATCGGAAGGACTGAAGGTTCCGATACCGACGCGCTCCTCCTCCGACAGCAGCACGCGGACTACCTTTACCTGCTCAATGTCGCCGTGGTATTCATTTTTGAGCCGCATCTGGCAGGAGGGGCACAGGTTGCCCTCGATGCGTACCCCAAGCTCCCGCTCAATCTCGGGACGCAGCTCCAGCGGGATCAAATGCAGCGGGTCCTCATGCATCGGGCAGCCTTCAATCGCATATACCGCACCCGCATCGGTGCGCGAATACAGCTCAAGGCCGCGCTTCAGCAGTGTGACCAGCGTCGACTTTCCCCCGCTGACCGGTCCCATCAGCAGCAATATCCGTTTGCGCACATCGAGCCGCCGGGCGGCGGAATGAAAATACTCCTCCACCAGCTTCTCGACCGCACGGTCGAGTCCAAAAATCTCCTGCTCAAAAAACTTATACCTTTTGCGTCCGTTGATCTCCTCAACGCCGTGTGACTTGATCATGTCGTATACGCGGGAATGAGCCGTTTTGGCGGGAGAGGGGTCTTTTTTCAACAGTTCTATATAGTCCTTGAAGGTGCCGCTCCACGCCAAACGGTCGTTCTCAGCCCGATACGAAGCTATACGTTCAAATATATCCATTGCTCGCTGCCTCCTCTTGCGCTCCTACTTGCTCCACCAGCTTTAAAAGTGTATTACATAACTATGCGGAAAGCCCGGAATAGTTGACCTCTTTTTTGCTGTGCTATAATAGAGAATCGTTAATTCTGACGCAGGAGTGACCCCTATGGCTGTCAAGCATGAAACGGAGCTGTATGCTCCTTTGAAAAATTTTTTTGAAAGACAAGGCTATGAGATCAAAGGCGAGGTGCGGACCTGCGATTTGGTCGGCATACGGGCGGATGAGGAGCTGCCGCTGATCGTGGAGATGAAAAAATCGTTCAACCTCGCCCTGCTGCTGCAGGGGGTTGAACGACTGAAGCTCAGTCCGAGCGTCTACCTTGCGGTAGAACGGGTGCGGGACAAAAAAGGCGCGGTGAACCAGCGCTGGGGCGAGCTTACCGGGCTGTGCCGCCGGCTCGGCCTTGGGCTGATCACCGTGGTCTTCTACAAGACCAAGGCCCCGCTCGTCGAGGTGCTCGCGGAGCCGGGCGACGCGCCGCCTCAGGTACGCAGCGGCGCCCGGCGGCGCGAGCGCCTGCTCTATGAGTTCCGCGAGCGCAGCGGGGACTACAACACCGGCGGCAGCACGCGCGTCAAGCTCGTGACGGCCTACCGCGAGAAGGCGCTGCGCGTGGCACTCGCGCTGCAGGCAGCTGAGGCCGAAGCCGCTCACGCGGCCGGCCTCGCCGGAGGGCGCGCTCAGCTTCGCGGCGCGCCTGAGGCAGACACAGCAGCGACCAGCGCTGCTGCGTCTGCCCTGGGCCCGGCGGCTGCGCGCAGCCGGGCGGAGGCGCGGCCCGGCGTGACCCCCGCCGAGCTGCGCAAGAGAAGCGGCGTGCCCGGCGCCGCCGCGTTCCTGCAGAAGAACTACTATGGGTGGTTCTTCCGGGTGGGGCGCGGCCGCTACACGCTCACGGCCGCCGGAACCGCAGCGCTGATCGAATACGCCGCAATCGCGGAGATCAGCGCAGGCAAGGTCTAGGTCCGCCGCTCCGCACGGAGAACCGCACACTCTAGCGGCCCCCGTTTCCCGCAGGGAGCCGCTGGCCGCCGGCAGGGTTCCCCCCTCTGCCGTCCCGGGAAGCTCACTCCGGACCGACGCTCCAGCACCTTCAGACACTTTAGCTGCACTCTCTGCAGTTAAAAGAAACCTTTTAGCGCCTCAAAGGAGTTTAACTGCACTCCGTACATATATATTTACGTTTTTTGCTGATAAAGGCGCTAACTGCAACATTTAACTGTAGCAACTACAATTAAACGCCCACATCAGGCGTTTTCCACCTGGATAATCGCAGCAAATACAGTTATCCAGAAGCAGATCAGCTTTATAGTTGCTCGGATCGCTGAGTTCCGCAAAAGGCAGAGCTTTACAGATTCCAGCACTACCTTTGCGTTCCGGCACAGCACGCAAAAAAGGAGCTGTCCCTTTCGCATAATATCTGCTTGGGGACAGCTCCTTCTTACTGCATCTATCCCAAATGGCTCAGCTTCGCGCCGTGAACTCCGTGACTGCCTCGCTCATAAGATTCATGCCCAGCAGCAGCTCATCCCTGCCCGGATGGCTGAAGTTGAGGCGGATGCGGCCAGTGCCTCCGCTCACGCTGCAGAGCGGACCGGGCAGGAAGGCTACGCCCTTGGACAGCGAAGCCTTCAGCAGCGCCATCGCATCCAGCCCTTCCGGCAGCGAGACCCACAGGAACATGCCGCCTGTCGGCAGATCATAGCTGCTGTTCTTCCAGGCCGGACGCTTGAGCAGCTCGGCCATGAGCTTGAGGCGGGTGTTGTATTCGCGGTTCAGCAGCGCGATATGCTCGCGCAGATCGAAGGCCGTCACATCCAGCAGATGGTGCAGCAGCCGCTGGTTCAGGGAGCTGGACTGCCAGTCGGCCATCTGCTTCGCAGCGGCCATCATGCCGATCAGCTCGCGGCTGCCCGCTGCCCAGCCCGTCCGCAGCGCAGGCGCGACCGTTTTGCTGAAGGAGCCGATGTAGAGCACATGTCCACCTTCACTGACATTCTCCAGCGCATACAGCGAAGGATACTTCACCGACGGACGCTCGGCATATCTTTGAAAATGCAGATCGCCATAGGAGTCGTCTTCGACAATCAGCACATCATGCTTGGTACACAGCTCCAGCACTTCCTTGCGTCTTGCAAGGCTCCAAAGAATTCCACTCGGGTTGGTAAAGCTCGGCGCGGCGAACAGCATCTTGGGCCGGTGCTGGCGGATCTGCGTGCGCAGGTGATCCGGCAGCAGCCCGTCCCGGTCCCCTTGAACCGGAATAATCACGGCACCCTGCATACGCAGCGCTTGCAGAATACCCGGAGATGTCGGATTTTCCACCAATACACGGTCTCCGGGATCAACATATACCCTGGACAGCAAATCAATCGCTTGTTGACTTCCCGTTGTCAGCAGAACTCCGCCCTCGGCAACAGCTACCCCTTTGGCCTTCAGCCAATCTCCGGTCAACCATTCCCGCAGCGGACCGTACCCTTCAGGATCACCGTATTGCAGCGCCCCGGCATCTGCCGAGATCACTGTGGAAGCCGTCTCTGCAAGCAGCGACAGCGGAAATAATTCTTCTGCCGGCAGCTCCTCCGCAAGTGAGATCAGCGTCCCTCTGCGCGTCTCTTTACGTATGCTCAGAAGCGGTGAAGAGTTCAATGTATGTGCGCGGGCAGAAAACTCATATTTCATACGCTTCCCCCTTTCCCTGGTACCAAGAATATTCCTTGCCGGCCGGCAATATGTCGTTATGCAGGGGCTATGCGTACAATTGCTTGTTTTGTCTGGAGAAAAGAGCGAATTTCTCAATAGCCTGCGCCCGCGTGGACACCTCCAGCTTCACATAAATCTTGCGAAGATAGTTGTCGATGGAACGGCGGCTTACCTCAATCTCAAGAGCAATTTTATCATATGTAATTCCCTGAACAATCCGTTCCATTATGAATATTTCGGTCTGAGTCAACTGCAGCAGTCCGTCCATCCCCCGTGAGGATGCAATCGGACGAAAGCCTTTTTCTATCCAATCCAGCGGTATCGAGAGGAAGCCTTCGCGCAAACCGTCTATCATCTGCAGCAGTTGACCGGAGGAGGCCCCTTTGGATAATACACCGCTCGCACCCAGCTCAATCAGCGGCTGGAACAGGTCCCGGTCCTCCTCCTCCGTCATAACGATGAAATGGGCGCCCTGCGAGCTTCTCTTCATCTCCTGCAGCACACTTTCCACATTTCCCTCCGGCATCTGATAATCCGTCAGCACCAAATCCGGCTGCGTCTCCCTTATACTGCCAATACCATCGCTCCAAGTGGATAACATCCCGACAACCTCAAGCTCCCCTCCTTCCTCCAAAATCAATTTCGTACCCAGCATACTTGTGGGGTAACATCCCACGATGACCACCCGCCAAACCTTCCTCATTAATGCCCAGACCTCCTGCTGTCTATATAATATACCCAGAATAGAGAACGCTATAGCGTTTCCGTTCAACACGCAAGCAAGGATGTATGATGTCTTGTCCGATTTTCCTTCTTTTACCTTGAATACGTCCATCAGATATTCCAATCTATAGAAATTGTATCGCAGTAGTTTGATAGGATGCAATCACTTTTTCATGTTTTCATAGGTACTTTCACTTTTGCGAAAATTGTAAAAGTCTGATAGAATGGGAGCTTGATAAAAATATGCCTGAGGTGATCAAATGCAACCGCTAGCGGAATCGACACCGGTACACTCGCGCGTTACTTCCGCGAGAAACCGATCTTCCGTAAAATGGTTTTTACTGTTCTGGATTTTGATGATCGGGCTCGGCTTTTATGCCGTGTACAGCTACACCAACCATCTTAAAGAGCAAGTGCTAAACGAGCTTGGCACTCAAAGCCAGCAGCAGCTTACCGTTTTGAAGACCGATTATGAGTCGCGAATTGCCGTTCTCTCTGACCAGGTGAAGGAATTGCAGAGCACTGTGCAGACCTTTAACGAGCTGCTTACCTTCACCAAAGATAATGCCAGCAACAAGACAGACAACAGCAACAAGCTGTATACGCAGCTTAGCGAAGTCCGCAAGCAGCTCGCCGCACTGCAAAAAGAAATGGATCTGCTGAAATGATGACGCCAGTCAAACGAGTCAACCGTTTCTTCATGCTTCTGACCGCGCCGTTCTTCGGCTTGCTGCTCTGCTTGTGGTGGTATCAGCCGCCGCTTGAACTGAATATGAATATTGGCCAATTCGCTGCCGCCCCCGGGCCTGTCAAGGAAACAGCCGCGCTGCAAAAGGATCTGATTACGGCCCAAGCTGCAGCCTCCACCACCATTGATTCCATAGGCACCAGTGCCAAGCTGTACAAGAAAACCACGAATGCCATGAACGCACTGGTGAATACAGCCAAAACCCAAGCCGCACGCCCGGAGCGAATCTACAACCGCCGGATTTCCGCGAGACTGGGAATACCCGCCGATATTGTGAACTCTGACCGGATTACGATTGAACTCTACCGGCTTAATCCCGGAAGCTATACAGCCTACGCCTTAAAGATCAAGCTGAAGGACCCTGCGGCTATGAAAATGAGTCTGGCCGGCGATGGTACAGGCGGAGCCGAGACCACACTGCAGGCCGTGAGCCGCTATGGCGCGACTGCCGGCATCAACGCTGGCGGATTTGCCGATAAAGGCAGCAAGCGTTACCCTCTTTCCACAACGATAGTCGGCGGAGAGTATGTGTATGGCTTCGAATCCAGCTATAAGGATCTCAGCTTTGTCGGCCTGAACAAATCGGGCCAGCTAATCGGCGGCAAATTCTACAGCCAGTCGCAGCTTGATCAGCTCCAGCCGGTATTCGGTGCAACCTTTGTGCCGGTCCTGCTGAAGAACAGCAATAAAGTAGCGATCCCTGCCAAATGGCAGCTATCCCCCAACCGTGCACCGCGTACAGTTATCGGCAAGTACAAGGATGATCAACTGCTGATTATGGTGGCGGACGGCTATAATGAGAACGGCCATTCAGGCGCTACGCTGGAGGAGCTTCAGAACAAGCTGTATAACATGGGTGTCATTGACGCCTATAATCTGGATGGCGGCGGCTCTTCTTCCCTCATCTTCAAGGGCAGAGTCATTAACGATCCGTCAGATGGAAATTTGCGCCGGGTTCCTACCAGTTTTCTCTTTTTCAAGTGATCATTATGTATTATAATCAGGAAAACGAATACAGCTACTCATGGAGGTGCCAGCATGTCGTTCTCCTTGACTTTTTGGATCATCACTTTAGTGTTTCTGCTGTTTCTGACCGGCATTCTTACTTCTTCCTACAACGACGACAAGACCAAAGGCTTGTGACTATATAATTTGAACTAAAGAAAACATAAAACGGGTAGAAGTGCGGAGGGAAAGTTTGGAACTGTAGGAGCGAACGCGTCCGCCTGAGAGCTTTCCGTAGGAAAGCTAGCATCGTAAGCATAGGCTATGTTTGGATTTCTACCGCAGACAGCGGTTCAGAATCAGGAAATCCAAACATAACAGCGGCCGGAAGTCCAAACATTCCCCGTAGTAACGACCATACCCCAATATGAAATCTAAAGTTCAAATTATATAGTAATTCATTCTAATCAGAACCACCCGTCCAACGGGTGGTTTGCACTTGGGGTATAACCCCCTGTTGCCAAACTGCGCCTAAAGACGCTAGCCTGACAATAAATTGTTCAGGCTCAGTGTAATTTGTCCCT
>NZ_JBTLRW010000035.1:0-40418 GCF_054483875.1 Paenibacillus sp. BAC0078 | reverse complement strand
TCTGATCCAGGACGAGCTAATGAGCTAGCTCTTGACTTAGCAGTCTGCACAAAACAGAAATGGCTTGCGTGCGTTAACTAGCTAGGAATCCCACGGCTTTAGCCGTGTTGGAGGCTCAAAAGATTGTACTCATGTAGTAAATATACCAGATACAGATCAAATAGTGCTAAAATCACTTTTATTGCGGTCTGGATGTGTGCTGAGCTCTGGTAGTTTAGCTGCCGTGCTTTGGAGTGATGCGTTTATGCCGCTTCAATCGAAAAATATCTAAGGCCCATGTCATTGACATGGGCCTGTTCTATTAGTGCGAAAGGAAAAACAGGTATAACTTGGTGTCAGGCGGCGGAGGCTGTGTCGGAATGCTCTAGCCTGGTACGGCGGCCGATCAGGAAGCCGACCAGGGAAGCCAGCATTTGCTGAAATATCATGCCGAGGACGACAGGAACAGCGACCGGAGCGGGAAAATAGGTAACCGCCAAAACGGCTCCCGCACTGATATTGCGCATGCCTCCGTTGAAAATAAGCGCTGTCTGATCCGCTTCGCTCCAGCCCATCAGCTTGGAGAGGCTGAAACTCAGCAGATAACCTGTGGAGGCGAGCGTAACGATCAAAGCCGCTAGGCCAACTAGCCGCCAGCTAAAGTCTGTCAGATAAGGGGCGACAACCGAACCGTTAATCGCGATTACTGCTGCCATAGCCAGCTTGGAGAATGGGTTCATTCTCGGACTCCAGACTGGTACAATGGCTCCTTTACTCCATTCATTCAATACCATGCCTAGCAGCGAAGGGACGACAATCATCCAGAACAGGCTGCTCATCATGGCTGTCACGTCCAACTGCACATTTGCTCCGATTAACAGCGAGAGGATGCCGGGCACGGCGAAAGGGGCCACGATGGTGTCAATGAGGATAATCGACAGAGTCAAGGCGATATTGCCTTTATAAATATGGACCCAGATAAAGCTGCTTACGCCGGTTGGGATAACCGCAGCCAGAACAAGTCCGGTAATCGTATACGTATCCCCCGGAAAGATTAAATGTCCGAATGCCAATGCAATTATGGGCATAGCCACATGCAGAATGAACAGACATACAAATAGCGGAGCGGGTTTTTTGATTACATTCAATAGGTCCCTGAAGCTCAGACTGATGCTGCCGGCAAAGGTCATAAAGGCAAATAGCCACGGCGACAAGTAGGTAAAAGAAGACAAGCGGCTGCCGCAGATTACGCCGATGAGAATGCTGAGCGGTGTAATCAGGGGCATCATGCGGTTCAACCGCCGGTTCAATGAGTGAAGCATAGCGAATAACTTCCTTCGTAATTATGGGATGTTACTACTATATATCATTAAGATGAAGAAGGAGACATTTTTTTCGGAAGCTGCTTTTTATACGGAGGCTGGAGGTGTGAGGATTAACTCTCCCTCAATGGTCTGCGGGTTCAGCAGCAGATTCAGAATAGGGCAGGCTTCCTCTACCGCCTTATGGAGTGCGGCAATCGTTTCCTGCGGCTCGCTGGATGTAATGTGCAGCTTATACCGGATGTTGTGAGGGAATATTGGAATTTGCTCATAGCCGGGACTGCCTGCCAAGGGGTGCTGTTGTCCGCTTACTTCCACCTCCAGAGACTCCAGGCTAACTCCTCTTTGCGATGCCTGGATCAGCGTAATATGGGTCAGGCAGCTGCCTAGTACGCCAAGCTGCAGCTCCGGAGAGCTTGGACCCAGGCTATAGCCGGCGTAGTCCTCTGGACTGTCACTGATAATCTGGAAATCGCGAATGCGGATTTCACGTACACCGCTGCGTCCCTTAGCTTTTACCTTGGCGCTAAAACGGTTATACTCAGGCTGCTGCAGCGCCTTTTCCTTGAGAAGCAAGCCTGCCTCGCGTTTTTGCTGCAAATAATCGTTTAATGTAGTCATTGTTATAGCCTCCTCGAATAGTGTTCAGCTCAAATACTGTAATTGGAATGGATATTGACCTTGGATAAAAATTGTCTGGTTCTTTCCTGACGGGGCTCCAGATAAATGTCCTGCGGAGTACCCTGCTCCACAACCTGGCCTTTGTCCATGAAGATCACTTTGTCTGCAATCTCATATACAAAATTCATCTCGTGTGACACGATAATCATCGTTCTGCCTTCCCGGGCAGCTGCACGGATCACCTCCAGTACATCATTCACCACTTCCGGGTCCAGAGCGGAAGTCGGCTCATCAAGCAAAATAACTTTGGGATTTAAGGCCAGTGCTCGGGCAATTGCCACCCTTTGCTGCTGTCCGCCGGAAAGATGTTTGGGATAATATTTGATCCGGTTCTTCAGCCCCACCTTTTCCAAATAATACTCAGCGGTTTCCCGCGCTTCTTGTTTGCCTTTTTTCTGCACATCCGTTAGGCCGATCATTACATTTTCCAGGGCGGTCTTGTGTTTAAACAGATTAAACTGCTGAAATACCATCGCCGTATGCTGCCTCAGATACAATATTTCCTGTTTACTCGCCCGCTCAATATTAATTCGCTTGCCATCCAGCTCAATCAAGCCTGATTCGGGTTTTTCCAAAAAGTTAATGCAGCGCAGAAGGGTGGATTTGCCCGAGCCCGACGGTCCGATGATCGCCACAACCTCGCCTTCACCTACATCCAGATCAATATCTTTAAGAACCTGATGCTTCTGAAACTTCTTGTGGAGGTTACGAACTTGTATCATTGAACTCAACCTGTCTTTCATTTGCTCTTAATTTTTGTTCGCCAAGCTTGATCAGCCTTGCGGCTACAATAGTAATCACCCAATAAATAATTGCCAGCGCAACATAGGATTCAAAGAAGCGGTAGTTTTTAGAAGCCATCAGCTTGGCAGCCGCAGTCATTTCCACCACTGCACAGGTAAATGCCAATGAGGTGTTTTTGATCATTCCGATAAAGGCATTTCCCAGAGAAGGGAGGGCAACAATCAACGCTTCCGGCAGCACTATTTTGAAAAAAGTCTGAGTTGATGTCATGCCGATGGACATAGCAGCCTCCGTCTGCCCCTTGTCCACAGCCTGCAGACCGGCGCGTATAGTTTCCGAGCAGTAGGCCCCTTCATTAAGGGCGAAGGCAACGACAACAAAGACCATAGGGCTGATCCCATTTAAACTGTATTCCGCTCCATAGATGTGGTTCCAATATTGCAGCAGCAGCGGTATGCCGAAATAGGCGATATACAGCTGTACAATCAAGGGCGTTCCCCGCATAAAGGAGACGTAAAGAGCGGACAGCGGATGAAGCACCGGAATTTTGTTTATTTTGATTAAAGCTACAAGGAATCCGATTACCCAGCTGAACACTACGGATAACAGTACAATCTCGAATGTGATTGGAATATATTTGATAAGCTGCGGAATCATGTCCATGACGACACCAAAATCAAACAGATTCGGCATGCGGGCGGACTCCCTTCATGTTGTAGTTGATCATTCAGAAGCGCCAGTACTGATGTCCGTTTCAAAGTATTGAATGGCAAGCTCCGACAATTTTCCATTCTTCCTTAATGTGTTCAAGGCATCGTCCACCGCAGCGCGTATTTCTTCCCCTTTGTCAGTTTTAGGGAAAATAAAGTAGACACCTGGATCGCTGATCCGTTTGGCTTCCTCTACCGAAAGAGGCACTTTATCCAGATTAGTGAATCCGAATTCTTCAACTATTTCTTTGTAGGAAGACAGCGCGTGGAGCTTGAAATCCAACTCGTTATTTTCGATTTTTTGATAGACCTGAGTATCCTCAAGATCGGCGTAGGTGATTTTAATCGGATTGTCGGGATGCTCTTTGCTAAAGTTTTCAATAAAGTTGTCGTTCGCGCTTCCGTCCGTAGTTACAACGGCTCTTTTGCCGCCCAGATCATCGAGGCCTTGAATGGAGGTATCATCTTTTCTTTTGACGATCACACTGCTTGCGTATCCGTAAGGCTCGGCGGTGAAAATATATTTTTCTAAGCGCTCCGGTTTTTTAGAAATGCTGTTGGCGCCAATCTGGTAACGTCCCGCATCAATTCCGGAGAAAATCCCGTCAAATTTAACCTGCTCAAATTTGATTTCATATTGAGGCAGCAGCTCGTCTACCGCTTTTAGCAAGGCTATGTCATACCCGTCCAATTCATTGGCGTCATTGTTGTACGTAAAAGGCTTGGTTGTTCCGCCTGTGCCGACCAGCAGGGTGGTTACTTCCTTCTGCTCCGCCGCTGCTGATGTAGTGCTGCCCTTCGGGGTATTGTCGGCCGTGTTTTGCGCGCATCCGGTGAGGATCACCAATAGTAACAGGCCAGCAGCGTTTATGGAACGCAGGGATAAATTCAGTTTCATTTGTTTCGCCCCTCTCTTTTAATGCGATCAGTTGGGTCTGCCGCTTAATATTGATCGATATTTTCCACGATGCTCAAAGCAAGTTGAATCAATTCGCGGGTGTAGGCTTCGTTGACGGCATCATAGTATGCGGTTTCCCGGGTGAGATTGGTTTTGAACACGCCGGTAGCCTGCAAATAACGTTTATGAAAGGCCCGATTGAGGGTCCCGTCCTGACGCGTATAGGCGATAATCGGGAGTGCTGCATAGAATAATCTTTTTGCGCCTTCACGGTTGCCGGCAGCATACCGCTGATAGATGCCGTTGAAAATTTCAAATAAACCCGAGGGCATAACGACCTGCACACCTCTGTCCAGAAGCTCGATGAGCTGATCATTGCCTTTCCCGCTGGAAATATTGATCGCTCCGTCCGTTGCATTCAGCAGTCTCGTGTATTTGGGATTGTTGTTCTTCACCTCCACCTTAACGCCTACGACACTGGCGAAATCGTGATAGCATCTGAGGAGAAGCTCATCCCTTAATCCATCCCCTTGACTGTCCACATCCTGAAGGATTAGAAAAGGAGGACGGGCTGCATCGATCTCTTGAATATCCCGCCAATATTGCTCATCTGTGGTGTAATCCAGCATTACATTGGCTCCATCGGCCCCGGATTGGATGAAATCGTGCAAAAGGGCAAGCCGGTCCTTGCCCGTATCGGCATTGATGCTGGCGATGACGGTTGCCTTTCCTTGGCTGACCTCCGCGGTGGCCTTTACAATGTCACGGCGCTCGTCCAACGTTAAATGAGCGATTTCACTGGCAAGGCAGGGAACCAGAAAACCGGCTGATCCGGCATCGATTGCAGCCTGAATTTGACGTTGCAGAGAATCGTAATCAATTTTTAGCTCAGGGGTGAACGGTGTAAGCACGGTAGTAACGATTCCATGCAGTGAAAAGGGTTCTTTGGGCATTGGTTAACCTCCATGTTGTATATAGTAGTGGGTTGTATGATTAATCACTTTATCGTAGTATTCATATATATTCAATCGGATTTAAGCGCTAGAGTGTTTCATTTTGAAACAGGGTCTAAATTAATGAGAGAGAGGGCAACCGGTGAAAGAGGAGCATATGAACGACGTCTTCACAGAGCAGAGCCTGATTGAAGTGTACGATGATGACGGGAATGTATTGCTTACTACCCTCCAGAGCAATATTCATGCAGAAGCCAAAGCGGAAATGCTCAGCAGGCTGCCCTTGCTGAGACAGGGGCGGGAAGTACGAATCCGGAAAAAAATCAACAGAAGCATCTGGGAGATCAAAGGGCTGAGGCTGTCGGTCCGAGGGATCTGTTTGAATATCTTTTTGTTCGAAAAGCTCGGACCGGGCAGAGACCCGAACGACTACTCCATCCGGTTCGAAAACGAAAAGGATTGGAGCAGCAGCAAAGATTTCATCTGGTTTGATCAAAGCGCGGCCATTGAAGAGGTAATCGCTCAAATTAAACGATACGGGCAGAGCATGAGCCCTGTATTTATTGTCGGTGAAATTGGCACAGGCAAAAATATAGTGGCCAATGAGCTGTACAAAGCATGTCTAATGAGTAAGAACCATTTGCTCCGCCATAAACCCATGATGATTGTTGACTGTATCCTGATGACCGGGAAGAAATGGAGGTGGCTTTTGGAGAATACCAGCTCTGCGTTTATGGAGGTTGGACACATAATTTATATCAAAAATGTGGAGGTTTTGTCGGTTCCTTTTATCAAGCAAATGCATGAGTACTTCAAGGACGGGGATTTCTATTCGCATAACAAGGTTATCTTCTCCTATTCCTGCCGCAACTCGGATGAAGAACCCGATGAAATCTGCCGCTTGTTCGCCAATAATATGGGTTGTCTGAAGCTGCAGCTGCCTACACTGCGAAGCAGGAAAGCTGATATTCCGCATCTGGTGAAGCTGTGCCGCGAGGAAATGAACGGGCCGCCCGATAGAGCCGGAGTTGATTTTGAACAGGCAGCGCTAGAGGCTATGCAGGAATTTAACTGGAAGGATAATCTGGAGCAATTGAAGAGAGTAGTCGAAGAACTGACCTTAAACGCCAGAGGTCCCAGAATTACCAAAGAGGAAGTTGAAGCCACACTGAGAAAAGAATCCCAGCGGCCTGAACGGTCTATCTCCGGGGTAGATGTAAACCAGACGCTGGATGTAATCACAAAAGACATCATCTCATTGGTCCTGCAGGAGGAGAATATGAATCATTCCAAAGCAGCCAAACGGCTCGGGATCAGCCGCAGTACAATGTGGAGAAAGTTGAACGGGAACTAGACGCTTGAGGTGCCGAAAGCCTAGCTGCCGTACTTCGGAGTGACATGTTTTAAGCCTTCTTATGATAAAATATGAATAATGTAAAAAAGGGGAGGGTGTAAATGAAAGACCCGAAAATGTTGGAGAAGAAAGTTAAACTACTCGAGTTGCTGCAAGGATTTTGCCGTGAACATCTGGATGAAGAATACGAGCGGGTGTCTGTTAAAATGGTAGAGAAGCTGGGGCGCAAACGGACGGTTCCTTTTATGTCTGGTAAGCTGGAAGTCTGGGCAGCGGGTATTATTCATGCAATTGGTACGATTAATTTTCTTTTCGACAAATCTTTTCAGCCTTACGTATCAGTACACGACATTTGTGGATATTATGGTACTGCACAAAGCACAACCAGCCAGAAATCCAAAGTGATCCGTGATATGTTGAAACTTAGCTACTTCGACACTGAGTTTTTAACCGAAAGTATGCAAGTGCAACACCCGCTTAATAATTTGTTCCCTGTAAATGGATTAATTGTCCCGGGTGACAGGTTTCTATAAAAATAATAATTTCTTTCAACGGATTGGCTCACTCGAATGATAGAGGTGGGGCCTTGATGAAATGACAGCAAGTTAGAGAATTGTTTCCCGACCATTTGTTTTGCTTTCTGTTCTTGACTACCGCGAGGAAGAAGACAAAAAAAGGAAGTTGGACTTGGTGTAGGCGAAGGTGACGGAGAAGGCGTTGGTGTTGCACCCGAACCTGAACCATTTCCAGGAGTGACCGAAACAGTGCTCAGGGTGACCGTTAATGGATTGCTTGAGTTGTCCGCAAGGTCATAGGCTACTACAGAGAAGGAGTAGGACGTGCCTTGGGTTAATCCGGTTACATTGTAGGAATAAGTAGTGCCTGCTACGGTGTTAAGCAGCTTGCTGTTCTGGTATACGCTGTAGCTGACAACCCCTTCGTTGTCTACCGCAGCAGGCCAGTTCAAGGTAAGTCCTGTTTGGCTAATCTTCGAGCCTGTCAGTTTGGCATTTGCCGGCCAGCTTGGTGCTGCCGGGTCTACTGCCAGCTGGTAGAATATTTTGATACTTTTGTAAAGGAATTTAAGGCTGCGGGTGGAGATCAGGTGTTAAAAAAGGCGAATGACTGGTACAAGCTCGTTGCTCCAAAATAAAAGACCGCAAAAACCGGAATAGCTTCCGGCTTCTTGCGGTCTTATGTCAAAAGTTGATTGTGAGTAAATTTGTATCTGCAATAGATGTAGTTAATGATATTTGACACTCTTGATGCGTGCTTCTTCCTGGTAGGTAAGCGGGTTAGGAGTTGGCGGTGTATGCAAATGACGCTCCACAGAATATTCGATTTTCCAGTAGTCTTCTTCTTCCGAAGTCATCCATGGCTGCCACATTCCGGATACCCAATTTTTAAGCTCCTTAAGTCCTGCCAGCATTTCATTCATCCTCCTTGGACGATGCAATCAAAAGTTTTATTTCTTTTTGGTTACGCTTTCATTATAACACAAAATAAAGAAATTGGAAGATGTGTCCACGGGAAAAAGACAAATTTTCTTAAGGAAATTATATATTTATTAGGGTTTGTGTTCAATGGAGAGAATTGTGTCTCTGTGTCGAGGACATCTATTTAATTCGTTTCAAAGCTGCTTCCTGATCTATGGAACGTCTTGATAAGATATCAAGTGTAACGTCATGACTTCTTAGAGTTTCTTCTATATTATGCAAGGTGTCGCGGTTAGCGATCACTTCGGCATTCACTTCCGACACCGCCTGCTGGATCAGCGGGATGAGTTTGGTGTCTTCTTTAATGCTGATAATATCGGCTTTCACTTCGGCTAAGTCAGCTTTCATTTCGCTGAATTCGGCCTTCAATCCGCTTACGTCAGCCTTCACTTCGCTTAATTCGGACTTCACTCCGCTTACGTCAGCCCTTACTCCGCTCAAGTCAACCTTCACTTCGCTTAAATCGGAGCGCATGCTCTTTAGTTCCCCAAGAATCTGCTGAAGAATCTGATCACTCATTGTCCCCGGTCCCCTCACCTGCGTAAGATTCGCTAATTATATCATAATTCGGGACAAGCAAGCTTGTGGAATTGATGACATTCCAAAATCTATAATTTTGAATGGATTTTCGCACTAATTATTGGGATATTTACCATTGGATAAAGATGCTATATTGATTTTCGTAAGCGGTTGCAAAAAAAGTGCGGAGGTGATTTTGTGCAGTAGTCAGCCTTCCTTCTGAATGACATGCACTACTATACAACACAGCATCTGTTTTAAAAAGGAGCCTTACACCTAAAAGGAGGAGTTACTTTTTTATGCCAAAACAGAAATCGTTCCTGTCACTTGCATTCATCGCTGTTTTACTGCTTGCTTTAGTTACACCTACAGTCTCTGCTGCATCCTCTGAAGAGGCACCGCAGGCACAAGCTGCCGCCGCCACAGGTCTGCAATCCTATGTCGATGCCATGCAGCCGGGCTGGAATCTTGGCAATACGCTCGATGCTACGGGAGCCGACGAAACGTCATGGGGCAACCCCGCAGTTACTCAGGAATTAATCAAGAAGATTGCGGCTCAAGGTTACAAAAGCATCCGTATTCCCGTGACCTGGGATGTTCACACCGGAGCGGCTCCAGGCTATACTGTTGATCCGGCCTATCTGTCCCGTGTTCAGCAGGTTGTGGACTGGGCGATTGGCGAGAACCTGTATGTGATGATCAATCTCCACCATGATTCCTGGCTGTGGATCAGCAAGATGGAGCAGCAGCACGACCAGGTGCTGGCCCGCTATAACGCGATTTGGACACAGGTTGCGAACAAGTTCAAAGGGTATTCGAGTAAGCTGATGTTCGAAAGTGTCAATGAGCCGCGTTTTACCGATGGCGGAACTACGGATGAGAACAAGGCGATCCAGATGCTGGACGAGCTGAATGTGTCCTTCCACAGCATCGTCAGAAAATCGGGCGGAAATAATGCAACGCGTCCGCTGGTGCTGTCTACGCTCGAAGCTTCTCCAACCCAGACCCGAATGAATGCGCTTTACAGCACGATTACCAAGCTGAATGACGCAAACCTGATTGCTACCGTGCATTACTATGGCTTCTGGCCATTCAGCGTTAACATTGCGGGTTATACGAAGTTCGACACCGATACACAGAATGACATCAACACCACCTTTACCAATGTGTACAACACCTTTACAGCCAAAGGAATTCCAGTCATTGTCGGCGAATACGGCCTGCTCGGCTTTGACAAAAATACCGGTGTTATCGAGCAGGGCGAGAAACTGAAGTTCTTCGAATATTTGGCCTATTATCTGAAATCCAAGCAGATTACACCGATGCTGTGGGATAATGGCCAGCATTTTGGCCGTACAACCTATCAATGGTCCGATCCCCAGCTCTACAATATGATGAAAGCCAGTTGGTCCGGCCGTTCGTCCACTGCTGAAAGCGATCTCATTAATTTGAAAAAGGATGCTGCGGCCAAAGATGTGACGGTGAAGCTTAACCTGAACGGCAATACGCTGTCCTCGATCCTCTACGGAAGCCAGCAGTTGGTGCAGGGAACAGATTATACTTTGAGCGGTGACCAATTGACCTTCAAAGCGGCCAGACTCACGAGCCTGACCTCCTCCGGCAAGCTTGGGGTAAATGCGGTATTAACCGCCCGCTTCAACAAAGGGGCAGACTGGAGCTTTAATGTTGTCCTCTCGAACACGCCAAAACTGAGCAATGCCCAGGGAACGACCAGCTCATTTAAAATCCCTACTGCCTTTAATGGAACAACCTTGGCTACTATGGAAGCTACGTATGCCTCCGGCGGCAATGCCGGTCCGCAAAATTGGACGCCGTACAAGGAATTCGCCTATACGTTTACGCCTTCCTACACCACCAATGAGATCAGTCTGCTGCCGGCCTTCTTCAATGAAGTGAATAACGGCGATGTCATTCTGAAGTTCCATTTCTGGAACGGCGATGTGGTGAACTATAAGATTACGAAGAACGGAACCACAGTTACAGGCACTGCAATGTAGGATGTGGAAATAAGACGAGCCTTCTTTTAACCTGTGATGGATGCGGGGGAGAAGAAGGCTTTTTGCTGTGAGAGGGATGGAATTTGCCGAAGTAGTTGATAATCATTATCAATGATGGTATATTGTTTACTAGTAAACAATAATATTGCTATTGAAAAGGAGTGGATGAGCGCATTGGAATCAGCGGATTCTCTCAAACAACTGTTGTATGCGCAATACATCAGATTTCTGCATATGCATGAATCTCTTGCGGAGACGGAGCTTGATCAATTTCTCGTTTTTGCCCAAAGGGAGTCCATCGATAACTTTCCGCAGAGCATTACAGCGATTCACGTGATTGATTGTATCGGCCGCCATGAACCGGTCAACAGCACGACTATTGCGGAAATACTGGATCTGTCGAAAGCCAGTATTACCAAAATCGGCGGCAGGCTTTTGAAGGATGGACTTGTAAAGCGGACACAAAAGGATGACAACAAGAAAGAGAGCTACTTCCAGCTTACTTCGCAAGGGAAAAAAATATTTGATCTTCATGAGCAGTTGCACGAAATTGAAGCACAGCGCTTTTACCGTTTTGTGGATAAGTATTCGGCCGCTGAACAGCAGCTTATCCGCAAATTTCTGCAGGAATACAATGTTGAACTGGAAGTCAGATTAACAGAAGGAGTTGCTGAGCGATGAATACATGTCTGGAAATCAGTGATTTAAGAGCAGAGATTGAAGGAAACGGATTAATTCAGAAAATATGGGACAGTTTGAACGGACGTTGATCATCTCAGAGGAGGACAGCTTTGTGCATTATGTAGAGGGCTGTACAGCACCAATCTACAGTACGAACTCCCTGCACAGCGCAGTGGTTGAAATCATCTGCCGGAAAAATTACGTATGCGCTATACAACCATCCAAAACTGGGCGCCCAATATCTACAACATGGTAACCAAAAGGGCGGTTGCCGAAGAAAATGCAACGATGGAATGGGTGGATGGCAATATCGGCTCCAGACTGACGATGAAATATCCTTCCGTTGTCTTGAAAGGCCGTGGAGCCAAAGGCTCAGTGCTCTCCATTGCCTTAGCCGGTAAAGGCCAGCACCAGGATGCCGGAGCGAAAATGATTCATCTGGCACCAGAGACGACCTCCACCATCGTTTCGAAATCAATCAGCAAGCATGGAGGGAAGGTGACCTACCGGGGACTTGTGTCATTCAGCCGGGACTCAGCCGGGACTCAGCCGGTTCTAAATCGAATGTTAAATGTGACACGCTGATTCTTGATAATCAATCTACTTCAGATACGATCCCTTACAATGAAATCCGGAATGAATCCATTACACTAGAGCACGAAGAGACTGTATCCAAAGTTTCCGAGGAGCAGTTGTTCTATTTAATGAGCCGGGGATTAACGGAAGAAGAAGCCACTCAAATGATTGTAATGGGCTTTATTGAACCGTTCACTAAGGAGCTTCCTATGGAGTACGCTGTGGAAATGAATCGGCTGATCAAAATGGAGATGGAAGGAAGCATCGGATAAAGCCCGGAGACCATGGCTCCGAATGAGAGGAGAATGAGCAGCTTGAGTCTGGCATCATTAATTAGAGAGCGGAGAACTATCCGCAAGTTCAATCAGACGCCTGTTGCCGAGGAACTGGTGGCTGAGCTGCTGAATGCAGCCGCAGGATTGTTTCCGGCTTCGGATACTGTTATCTGGCGCTGTCTATACGCCGGTACGTCCGAGTCGCGCACTCGGCTGGCTGATTATATACTGGAGCAAATGACCGGGAGCAGGCTTGGCAAGTGGATTCCGGGCAAAATGATCGAGCTGTTCAAAAAGAGATTCATCGATATTCCCGGCCATGTTGTTGTGATTGCAGGCACCGGCCCGGACCGCAGGGCTAGCGACCAGAATTATGCGGCGGTCTGCAGCATCCTGCAGAACTTCCAGTTGCTTGGCTGGGAGCGGCAGCTTGGGATGCTGTGGGATACTGAACCGATGATGCAGAGCGAGGAGTTTTTCAAACGTATCGGGGTCCGCGAGAATGAAAGATTTGTCGGCATTATTCATTTGGGATATTTCGATAAGGTGCCAAGAGGCCGGGCAAGAACGACAGCCGAGAAGAAATGGACAGTCTATACAGGCCAGAAGGCTTAAAGGGAGGGATGCCAAGTGTCATTAACCGGATTGAGCATGGGGCTGTACCGCCCCGGGTCCTTTTCCGACCGGCCCGTTCCTCAGTGGCTTGTGCTCGAGCTGCTGAATGATGCCGTGTGGGCGCCAAATGACGGGCTTAGGGAGCCTTGGAGATTTATTTATGCAGAGGCAGGCAGCGGCGGCAGCTTCATGACAGGTCTGCAGGACCCTGCTCCAGCTTACCTGATTGTCGCAATGAAGGAAGAGAGTGATTCTTATAAGCGGGATGAGGATTTTGCCGCGGTCTGCTGCCTTATTCAGAACTTCCAGCTGCTTGCGTACGAGCGGAAACTGGGGGTAAGAAGGACGATGAAGGATTGGACGTATGACCGGGAGCAAACTTACTTGTTCGGTGTGCAGGATAAGGAATGTATCGTTGCCGTTCTGGAAATGGGGTTTGTGGACGAGCCGGGGAGTGCGTACAAGGCAGGTAGCATGACAGAAGTAAGGCTCGAAGCGCTGTAGTTTTATACAACTGAATGGATGTACCCGAATGTTTTGTACAGCTTTCTCTTGCTTCTCAAGGCAAGGGAGAGCTTTTTGCTGTGGGATGTGCCGTGGAAAGTATTTCAATTTGTAAATATACAAAATAGAATAATGGGTGTAAAATTGCATTACTTGAGCTTTTCGGGGAGCTGGCAGTATACATACATCTCGCATACGCGGATTATTCGCAGGAAGGGCCGGCCTGCTATATGGGAGGGGCTTTCAAAGGGCAGCGAAGCAGGCTCCACTTATATGCCCATATGTGAATAAATTCGCATGAGCCGATTTTACATTCTGTGCTGCCCCGGAGGCCGAAAAGAGAAACTATATAAGCTGAAATAAAAACTACCAAAAGGCAAAAGTGACGGAGGAGAAGTTTGGATACTTATGGAGCGCTAGCGACCGCCTGAGAGCTTTCCGCAGGAAAACTGGCGTCGTAAGCATAGGCTATGTTTGGATTTCTACCGTGAACAACGGTTTTAAATCAGGAAATCCAAACATAACAGCGGCCGGAAGTCCAAACATTCTCTGCAGTCACGACCAATGCCGATTGGGTAAATCTATAGTTCAGCTTATATAGAAATCAAACCCCAAGGAAGATGGAGGCTACCGGAGAAACATGAAAAGAACGAACTGGAAATACCTTACAATGCTGTTGATGCTGGTCGCTGCGATCAGTGTAGTGGCGGTGGGCTGCGGCACATCAAATACGAATAATGCAGGAGCGGATAATAAGGGGAGTGCGGCTGGAGAGGTGCCGGCTGCAAGCGGTACGCCGGCAGAGACGGCCACATTATCGCTGGGTCTTTTACCATCTATTGATGCGATTCCATTCATTATTGCCCATGAGCAGGGCTTTGATAAAAAGCATAACGTGAATCTGGAGATTCAGACCTTCAAGAGCGCCAAGGACCGTGACGTGGCTTTCCAGGCTGGTAAAGTGGATGGGCTTAGCGCCGACCTGGTGGCGATTTCGATCTATAATGAAGCGGGGCTTGATGTGAAGATCGCCAGCACCACTACCGGTGAATTTGATCTGCTCACCGGCAATGATGCGATTAAGGACGTGAAGGACCTCAAGGGCAAGACAGTGATTCTGTCCAAGAATACTTCAACACAATATACAGTGGCGACGATGCTGAAGCAGGCAGGCTTGACGGAAAAAGATATTACGGTGACCGAAGTGCCGCAAATTCCAACCCGCCTGGAGCTGCTGAAGAACCAAAAAGCCGATGCGGCTATTTTGCCGGAGCCTTATGTCACTATGGGGAAAGCGGCGGGTCTGCGCGTGCTAAGCTCCACTAAGACCGCTAAAGTGAACCCGTTTGTGCTGGCCTTCCCGCAAAGCGCGATTGATGCTAAGGGACAAGCCATCCGGAATATGTATGTGGCCTATGATGAAGCGGTAGCTTACATGAAATCGCATGACCAATCGGAGTATATTGATCTGATTATCAAGGAGGTTGGCTACCCGGATACCTTGAAGGACCAGATCAAAGTGCCGGAATACCAGCCGGCTAATCAGGTGGATGTGAAGGAAGTGGAAGCGGCTTTTGCCTGGGCGCGGGAGACAGGCCTGCTGACCAAAAAAATTGCGCCTGAAGATGTGATCTCCGATGTCCAGTTTAAAGAATAGCGGACTCTGCATCAAAGAGCTTCAAGTGGAATATAAAAGCGGACAACTGGCCCTGGGGCAAGTCAATTTGACCTTGCCGGAGCATGGCATCTATACGATCATCGGGCCTTCCGGCAGCGGCAAATCCACGCTGCTGCGTGCGGTGGCGGGACTGCTGCCGGGCTATGAGGGCGAGCTGCTGTTCAACGGGAAATCCGTGCATGACAAAGAAACGCTGATTGGGCTGGTCCCGCAAAATTATGGGCTACTGCCCTGGAAAACTGTCCATGACAATATTCAGATTGCGATGAAGATCACCCGTCCTGCGGGAGGACACAAGGAAACGCAGGAAGCGGAAATTACCCATTGGCTGAAGTCGATGGGAATTTCCGAGCTGGCCGGCCGGTATCCCCTCTCGCTGAGCGGGGGACAGCAGCAGCGGGTGGCGATTGCCCGGGCGTTTGCCATTCAGCCGACGATTTTGCTGCTGGACGAGCCGTTCTCCGCACTGGATGCCATTACGCGCGAAGCGCTGCAGCAGATTTTTCTGGATAATTGGCTGGCTAATCCGGCTACAACGCTGTTTGTGACCCATGATGTGGAGGAAGCGATTTTGCTGGGACAGAAGATCATCGTCATGCCGTCAAGCAAGCAGGATACGCCGGAAATCCTCGATAACACTGCTGTCTTTGCAATGAAGCATGAGAATAAGCGGGACAGCGATGATTACTTTGAGCAGAGCAAGCGAATCAGAAAGGTAATGCTTACGAAATGGTGAAAAAAAGACGTCTTCCTCACTTGCTGCGGCTGTTGTTTGTCTTTTTGTGCATGAATGCGGTATGGTATGTTGTTTATCTGCTGATGAATCATCCGATTCTTCCCAGCCCCGGCTCGGTCTATAATGCGATGTTCCATCTAGGGGCAAAGGATGTGGCGCTGAATGTCGGCTACAGTCTGCTGCGGATTTTTGAAGGGGTGCTGCTGGCGCTGCTGATCGGTCTGCTGATTGGCCTCTTAATGGGCCGCTCGCCGCTGTGGAACCGGCTGCTGGACCCGGTGGTTTACTTGACCTATCCCATTCCAAAGATTGCGCTGCTGCCGGTGGTCATGCTGTTCTTCGGGCTTGGCGAAACCTCCAAGGTGCTGATGATTATGCTGATTCTGCTGTTTCAGGTTATTATCTCCGTGCGTGACGGTATCAAGGCCATTCCCGAAAGCACTTATGATGTGCTGACCAGCATCGGCGCAAGCACCGCGCAGAAGTTCTGGAATGTGACGCTGCCCGGCGCACTGTCGGTCATTCTCAGCACGATCCGGATTTCCCTTGGAACTGCGATATCTGTATTGTTTTTCACCGAGATTTATGGAACGGAGCATGGCATGGGCTTCTTCATTATGGATGCCTGGCTGCGCCTGGATTACCCGGAAATGTACGCAGGCATTATGCTGTTCAGCCTTGTCGGGTTTGTGCTGTTCCTGCTCGTCGATGTTTTGGATTATAAATTTATGAAATGGCGGCGGTAGAGTGAGAGCTTGTATGCTGCTGCGATAGAATATAGCGTAACGATGCTTAGGCGGCTCATGAACGGGCCGTCTTTTTGACAAAATAAAAAAAATTTAAATTTCCTGCGAAAGCAAACAGGTTCTTCACAACTTCGAGTTATGATGTGTACATAAAGAAGGAGGAGAGCACAATGAAAAAGAAGATCTGGTTAGGAATTACGGCATTGGTTGTGGTTATGAGTATCGGTACAAGCGTGTATGCAGCGGGAACTGACAATGGACAGAGCTGGTTTGAGAAAATGCTGCCTTTTGCAAGACAGATGCATCCGAACTTGTCGGACGATGGCATCAAGGACATGGTGAACAATTGCCAAAGTGGGCATGGAACGGCCACAAGCGGCATGATGGGCAAATCATCCGGCAGATCCGGCATGATGGGAAATACATCGGGTCGCGGCAGCATGATGAATTTCTAATCGCGTTATAAAACGAAGGGATGATCGTGGTGGAGGCTCCAACCATTTTGCTCGTGGACGACGAGGCGGATATTCTTCGGGTGATCAGAGCTTATCTGGAGAAGAACAATTATATCGTACATGAAGCTGAGACTGGAACCGGCGCATTGCAGCTTTTTGATAAGCTGAAGCCTGATCTGGTGGTGCTTGATCTTATGCTGCCGGACATTTCCGGCGAAGAGATCTGCAGAATTATTCGCAGAAGCTCGAATACGCCCATCCTTATGCTTACGGCCAAAAGCAGTGAAGACGATATGGTGAATGGCCTGCTGATCGGTGCGGACGATTACATTACCAAGCCCTTCAGTCCAAGGGAGCTGCTGGCCCGGGTCATCAGTCTGCTCAGGAGGGCGCAGCATTCTCAGAACCAGGAACAAGGCAATGCCTTGAGCTTCGGGGGCGGGAGGCTATGGATGGACTCTGAGCGGCATGAGGTTAAGCTGGAGGGAGAGATGCTTGCGCTGACACCACTTGAATTCAAGCTGCTGGAGTGTCTGTCCAGGAATCCCAAACGGGCTTTCAGCCGCTACGAGCTGGTGAATCTCATCCAGGGCGATGATTTTGACGGCTTTGAGCGGACGATAGATGTGCATATCAAGAATCTGCGGCAAAAAATCGGCGATGATCCACGGCATCCCCAGTTTATTGGTACAGTGTTCGGAATCGGCTATAAATTTCTGGTGAATCGGGATGAATAAAGGCGGACTGCGGAAAAAACTGCTGTTGTCCCATCTCGGTGTCGCACTCAGCTCTTTGCTGATCATCCTGTTTTTGGTCAACCTGGTGATGAGCTTCTCCTTCGGAAGGTATGTTAAAAACCAGCAGAAAGCCGAAGCCGGATTCCTGCTCGCGGATCTTGAACAAGCCTATGATCCTGCACATTCCTGGGGAATGGATACATTGATGAATATATCCCATCAGGCGATGCTGCGGAATTATTCCATACGCCTCTATAATGCGGAAGGGAAGCTGGTCTGGGATACAGGAAACATGGGTATGGGCATGGGCATGTCAAGGACAAATAAGGATTCGGCTGCCAGCCGCTATGAGATTGTGAAGGATGGAGTGAACATCGGCACACTTGAAATGCGGGGAAGTGGTGAAGCTGAGCATGCACAGAACCGGGATTTTCTCCAGATGTTCAACAGGCTGTCTTGGGGTGCGCTGCTGCTGGTGCTTGCGGGTGCCTATCTGTACAGCAGATTTATGGCTAAAGGCTTGAGCCTTCCGCTCATTCAGATCAAGAGAATCGCCGTGAAGATGCGGGAAGGCAATTTGACGGAGCGGGTCCCGCTTCAGATTAACAGACAGACAGAAATTGAAGAGGTAGGCCAGGCGCTTAATTATCTTGCGGATACGTTGCAGCAGCAGGAGAAGCTAAGAAAAAATCTCACGGCAGATGTCGCTCATGAATTACGCACGCCTGTGACCACCGTCCAGAGCTATATTGAAGCTTTTCAGGATGGAATATGGGAGGCCACGCCTGAGAGATTGCAGATCTGCCACGCTCAAATCATCCGGCTGGTACAGCTTATTAATGATCTGGAAAAGCTTAATGCGGCAGAGAACCCGATGATTCAACTGCGGCATGAACGGCTGCTTCTGAATGACGTGCTCCGTGATTCGGTTCATTCGGTTGCCGGCAGGCCGGAGCTGGACAAGGTTGTCTTGACCTTGAAGGATGAGAAGCAAATCTTTATTAACGGTGATTATGAACGGCTGGTACAGGTTTTTGTCAACTTGCTGAATAATGCGCTTAAATATACGAAGGAAGGCCGGATAGAAGTAACCCTCTCTGAGGAGTCTTCCGAAGTCCAGGTGATGATTGCCGATACGGGTGCTGGAATCGCCGGCGATGAGCTACCATATATATTTGAACGCTTTTACCGTGGAGAGAAGTCGCGCAGCCGTAAAACCGGGGGAGCCGGAATTGGTCTTACGATTGTAAAAGCGATTGTCGAAGCGCATGGAGGACGGGTAACCGTCACAAGCACCCTGGGCTCAGGCTCGGAGTTCTGCGTTCATCTTCCTAAATGAATATCCTTTGCTGAAGAGTTCTTCAGTTTGGGGACTATAAAAGCCTCGCTTTCTATTTGAGAGATGAGGCTTTTTTTGTGCATTTTGCGTAATCTGTAGCTTCCTGCCGTAAATAAAATATGGAAAAAATAAGCATATATCTCTATACTTAGAGAGAATATATGGAAGAAATTGAGGAGGATGAATTTGTTGGATCGTAAAAATAGTCCCAAAAACAGTACTCATCTCGTACTTCAGATCACCAAAGCTTTGCTTACCACTACAGTTGCACTTGCCCTGCTTCTGCCTGGCGGATTAGCCGCAGCGGATTCAAGTAGTACTTCAGCTGCAGCGGCAGCGGTTAAGGAGGCTCCCGGACAAGCCGCAGTCACACCGGACGCTTCCAAAGCCAAAATTTCGCAGGAGCAAGCGATTGCAAAACTTAGAGAGCTGTTTCCTGTGCTGAAGGATGCAATCGTATCGAGAGTCCAGCTGGGTGGAGACAACTCTTATCCTCCGAGCACCAATCAAATGATCTGGAACATCAACTGGGGATATGAGGTTGGCAACACCAGCTACGGTTTTTCCAGCATGGTTGATGCGGTTAGCGGGGACCTGGTCAATACCTACCTCTCGTTCCCTTTAACGCAAGAAACCGCGTATTATCCGCCCAAAATTACACGTGCTGAAGCGCTGGAGCGTGCCCGGCCCTTTATTGCCGCCGCTGCGCCATCCCTGGGTAAAGATGATATTCAGCTTGAGGACGATGATGCACTGAATCTGGCCAGCGGAGCGCTGTTCGGAACGGTTCAATACAGCTTCTCCTTCAAGATTCTGAAGAATGGTCTGCCTACATCGGATTTCCTCTCGATCACTATCGACGGCAATGGAAATGTCATTCAATTCAACAAACCGTCTTCAGGACTTTTCTATCCGTCCGCTAAGCCTGCTGTTTCTTTGGAATCGGCGCAGAAGAAATTTACGGACGGCTTGTCTGTGGGCCTGTACTACATTCCGGTTTACCAAGACAACCAGGTGGACCGTTGGATTCTGGGCTGGCGTCCCGAGGAGCAGGATCTGTATCCAATTGATGCCCAGAGCGGGAAAAGTATAGATTATGATGGGACGGAAGCTGCTTCTCTCTCTACAAGGGATGAGGCTGTACCGCAGACTAAAGAGCGATTTCAACCAATCAGCACAGGCAAGTCGCTTACTGCAGCGGAAGCTGCAAAGCTTGTACAGCAGGTAGCCTTCATTCCGGCAGAACGTAAGCTAACAACCCAAATGCTGGGAGATAGCTATCCGAACACGAAACAAAAGGTATGGAGGCTGTCCTGGGAGGCGGAACGCAAAGGGGGCATGGCTGAAATTCCTTCCAGATCCTATGCTGAGATTGATGCGGCAACCGGTCAAATCTATGTTTTTCAGTCTGAGCAATTTATGGGCAGTACCGATGCTAAGCCGCAGCCTGCTCCTGCCGGCGGCAAGAAGCTGACTCAGGCGGAAGCCAAACAGCAGGCTGTTGCTCTGATCAACCGTCTATATGATCAGGCAAGCAGCGAGTTAAAACTGGCCGGTCATGATGAAGCATGGAGTGTTCTTCCAGACGGAAAGGGGTTCCGCTATGAATTCGTACGCTATTACAAGGGCATTCCAATAAGCGACGGAGCCATAACTTTGGTTATGGATACTTACGGCAGACTCCAGAACTATTCAGCCCTGGTTAACGCGGGAGTCGAAACGCTGAAGGATCAGCCAACTCCTGCCATATCCAAGAGCGACGCGCTGAAGAGCTACAAGGACAAATATACCCTGAAGCTGCAATATAACCGCATCGGCGGGTATAGCAATACTCTGTACGTAGAACCCAAAGTGAAGCTGGTCTATAATCCGTCGCCGGTTAACGATAAGGATCAGTATGAGGTGCTGGATGCCATGACAGGCAAATGGGTCCGGGTGTTTCCATACTCTGCCCAGTCTGCGACTGTCCCTGTGGTGGCTGATCTGAAAGGCCACCCTGCGGAGAAGCAGTTAACTGAACTCGTCAAGTATGGTGTGCTTGTTCCTGACGCTGACGGAAAGCTCAAGCCGGATCAGGAAATAACGGTTGGAGATTGGTTTGCCTTTATTGCCAAAGCATCCAATCCGTACTATTCCGGTTATTCGACTGGAACGGAGCGGAAGGCGATGGCCGGTGTAAGTACGGACAGCAAATATTATGCGGCTGTCAGCTATGCTGTAAGCCACGGCTGGATCGGCAAGGATGCTGTGTTGCAGCCGGACAATACACTCAGCCGCGAGCAGCTCGCTGTGTTGCTGGCTTCCTTTTTGAAATACAATAAGTTCTCTGCGTTCCTGCAAAATGACACTGCCGTGAGCAGCTTCAGCGACAGCGCCGCCATTAAAGATAAAGGCGCAGTGGCACTGGTCGTGAAGCTGGGGCTGTTGCAGGGAGACAGCGGTAAATTTAATCCGCAGCAAAAGGTAACCAAAGCTGATGTTGCCACTGTAATCATGAAGCTGGTGGAATTGCAGGACAAAACCGACCAGGCCATTGGCCAGTAATAACCTCCGCTGCAGCAATGGCAGTGCGCTATAAGCACAGCACTGCCGAAGACAAAAGCAAAGCCTGCCCCTGCCTTCAGGCGGGGGAGCAGGCTTTTGTTCAAATATGACTATAAGTAGCTGCGGGTTATTTCCCGAGCTGCTTATCTGCTTCACGAACAGGGAGATGGCCCTCGTTCTCTTCAGCTTTCTGGCTGCTCATGAACCAGCCTACAGCTGCGATGATTACCAGCACAATATAGAAGGTGGCTTTCCACCAGGTGCTATGGGCGAAATCCTCGGACAGCACACCCAGCGAAGGGTGAGCCAGAGTGATGACCGCCAGCTTGACACCTACCCAGCCTACGATGAAGAACGCTGCCACTTCAAGGCCCGGACGGGAGTGCAGCAGCTTGACGAAGAAGGATGCCGCAAACCGCATAATGACAAGTCCGATGAATCCGCCGGCAAAAATAACTAGGAATTGCCCGCCATCAAGGCCCCCGATGTTACCCATTCCGCTTGGCGGCAGCGCAACGGCCAGCGCAACCGCTGCAAGAATAGAGTCGACGGCGAAAGCGATGTCGGCCACCTCAACCTTCAGCACGGTGAACCAGAAGCTGGATTTTTTCTTTGCTGCCCCTTCTTCAGAAGCACCTTCGACAGCCGTCTCAGCTTCCGGTTTCTTGAACAATACTTTCCGGAAGATATGGTTACCGGCGATGAACAACAGATAGATGGCGCCAATAGCTTGTACCTGCCAGATGTCCACCAGATACGAGATGATGAACAGTGAGCCAAAGCGGAACACAAACGCCCCTGCCAAACCATAGAACAATGCCTTCTTACGGTCCTCATCAGGAAGATGTTTGACCATGATTGCCAATACCAGTGCGTTATCTGCGGCGAGCAACCCTTCCAGTGCTACGAGAACGAGCAAAACCCATCCGTATTCTAATAATAATCCCCAATCCATTGCTGCTTCCTCCTCATTTGGATGTAAATATCGATAAAAAATACCTACATTACCATTATTTTTACCAAATATATATAAAAAAGACCTTTACCAAACAGATCAGCCTTCGGAATAAAGGACTAACCTGATTGGTAAAGGTCTCGCTAACAATGGTTTATTGCCGATAAAACCGGAGAACATCCTCACGTTCTCGTATTGACGATTTTATCTAACAGCTACTCCCCTTTACGGGATATATTAAATTTCATCATTTGAGTTGTTTACTTAAAAGTATCATATATGACTTAAGAGTCGTTGTCAATGCCCGTGAGAATAAATATCAATGAAAAACGCCTGAAATGGAAACGGAACCATGATACATAAAGGTTAGATAATATAACATATGATATGTCGAAACTGCAAACATAAGGAAATATAGGGTTTTTTAAGCCTAAACTCGATTGACGGTGTATAGGAATGAAAATATGATGTAACTAATTAAAGCGGTCAAGCGATTTTATGTAAGAAAACATTACATAAATTTGTTTGCACCGCGAAGAGAAAGTCTATTAGAAGGGTAAGCGAATGCTCGCAAAACTTAAGCGAATGCTTCCGAAGCGAGTTTTACTCGAAGCCAAATCAAGGATGTAACGCTTGTAAAACTTTTAGGAGGTGGGAAATGATGCAGCCGTCGCCGTGTATATCAAGTGAAGCTGAGGAGGAGATCAGCCGCCATCCGTGCTACAGCGAGGAAGCCCATCGCTTCTATGCCAGGATGCACATCCCGGTAGCTCCTGCCTGCAACATCCAGTGCAATTACTGCAACCGCAAGTTTGACTGCGTGAATGAGAGCAGGCCTGGTGTAGTCAGTGAGGTGCTCACCCCGGAGCAGGCGGAACGCAAGGTAAAAGGGGTAGCCGCCCAGTTAATGCAGCTCTCGGTGGTTGGCGTAGCCGGTCCCGGCGATCCGCTGGCTAATCCAGAGCAGACTTTCGACACTTTTGCCAGGGTTAAGAAGCATGTGCCTGATGTCTCGCTTTGCCTCAGCACCAACGGATTGACGCTTTACCGGCATGTGGATGAGATTGTGGAGCTTGGCATCCGCCATGTAACCATCACTATCAATGCTGTTGATCCTGATGTCGGTCAAGAGATTTATCCTTGGGTATTCGACGAGGGTGTACGGTATGAAGGGAGAGAGGCGGCAGAGCTGCTGATCAATCGCCAACTGCTGGGCCTTGAGAGGCTGGCGAAGCTGGGGATTCTGGTCAAGGTCAATTCCATTATGATTCCAGGGGTCAACGACGGGCATCTTCCCGCAGTGTCCAAAAGAGTAAAAGAGCTTGGGGCCACACTGCATAATGTAACACCGCTTATTATCGCACCTGGCAGCCAATATGAGCAGGATGGCCGCAAGGCGCCCCGTCCGAAGGAGCTGCACAACCTGCAGGAGCTTCTCGGCCGTGACGGCATGAAGGTGATGCGCCACTGCCGGCAATGCCGGGCGGATGCCATCGGGCTGCTGGGCCAGGACCGCAATCAGGATTTCCCGCTTGAAGCGATGGAAGCCGATCCGGTAATCAACAAAGAAGCCAGAGCGTTGCTCCAGGGCGAGCTGGACGCAAAGATCCGCGAGCGGGTTCAAGCGAAGCAAGCGAGGCAATTGCGGCAAGATGCTCCAAAGGTCAGAGTCGCTGTAGCCACCAGAGGCGGCGACAAGGTTAATCAGCATTTCGGGCATGCAACGGAATTCCTAGTGTACGATACCGACGGAGCGGATGTGAAGCTGCTCGGTGTCCGCAAGATACAGGCTTATTGTCATGGTAAGGCAGACTGTAACGGCGACAAGGCCGCTACGCTGCAAGAAATTATTTCGATTTTAAGTGATTGCCGCATTCTTCTCTGCTCAGGTATCGGAGACAGCCCGCGTGCCAGCCTGAACAAAGCCGGAGTGTTGCCTCTCGTCCGCAAAGGCGGGATACAGGAAGCTATTCTCGAAAGTGTGAAATACAACTCTTATTTTGAAAATACAAACATTTCGAAGGGATGATGAATTATGAGACAAATAGCTTTTTACGGTAAAGGCGGTATCGGTAAATCCACAACCTCCCAGAACACTCTAGCTCAGTTGGCCACCAAATTCGGACAGCGGATTATGATTGTCGGCTGTGACCCTAAGGCAGACTCTACGCGTCTGATTCTGAACACTAAAGCCCAGCAGACCGTGCTTCATCTGGCAGCAGAGCTTGGCTCCGTTGAGGATCTGGAACTGGATGATGTGTTGCAAACCGGCTTTGGCGACATCATCAACGTGGAATGCGGCGGACCTGAGCCGGGCGTTGGCTGTGCGGGACGCGGAATCATCACTGCCATTAACTTTTTGGAGCAGGAAGGCGCTTATTCGGATCTCGATTTCGTATCATATGACGTGCTTGGTGACGTTGTATGCGGCGGTTTCGCAATGCCGATCCGCGAGAACAAGGCTCAAGAGATCTATATTGTATGTTCGGGTGAGATGATGGCAATGTACGCCGCCAATAACATCGCACGCGGGATTCTGAAATATGCAACCAGCGGCGGGGTGAGACTGGGCGGACTGATCTGCAACAGCCGTAACACTGACCGTGAAGATGAGCTGATTACCGAGCTTGCCCGTCGTCTGAATACGCAAATGATTCACTTTGTGCCGCGCGACAATGTCGTTCAGCACGCCGAGCTGCGCAGAATGACTGTGGCTCAATACAATCCGCAGCACAAGCAAGCGAAGGAATATGAAATCCTGGCCGAGAAAATTCTCAACAATAAGATGCTGACGATCCCTACTCCGATTTCGATGGAAGAGCTGGAAGAGCTGCTGATGGAATTCGGTATTATCGAAGACGAGGAAGCTGCGCTCAAGAAGCTGGAAGCTTCCGGCCAATAGTGGAACGAAGGGTCACGCAGGCGGTTTGAGCGGCCTGCACCACGAAAAGGAGGGTCAACCAATGGGACTGAATATTGAAGAGAATAAGAAAATAGTAGAAGAAGTTCTGGAAGCCTACCCCAAAAAGGCAAAGAAGGACCGCGAAAAGCATTTTCAGATCAATACTGAAGAATCTCAATCCTGCGGAACCTGTGCCCTGAAGTCCAATATTAAATCCCGTCCCGGCGTAATGACACCGCGCGGATGCTCCTATGCAGGCTCTAAAGGGGTGGTGTGGGGCCCGATCAAGGATATGGTCCATATCAGCCACGGCCCTATCGGCTGCGGACAGTACAGTTGGGGCACACGCCGCAACTATGCTAACGGGACGCTTGGGATCGACAATTTTACGGCTATGCAGATTACAAGTGATTTTCAGGAAACGGATATCGTATTTGGCGGTGACAAGAAGCTGGAAGTCATCATGCGCGAAATCACGGAGATGTTCCCGCTTGCCAAAGGGATTTCCGTACAATCCGAATGTCCGGTCGGTCTGATCGGCGATGATATTGAAGCTGTATCCAAGAAAATGGCCAAAGAGCTGGAGATGCCGATTGTTCCGGTACGCTGCGAAGGGTTCCGCGGGGTCAGCCAGTCGCTGGGCCACCATATTGCCAATGACGCCATTCGCGATTTTGTTCTTGGCAAAGCTGAATTGGCTGAAACCGGTCCCTACGATGTCAATATTATCGGCGACTATAATATCGGCGGCGACGCCTGGGCCTCCCGTATTCTGCTCGAAGAAATGGGACTGCGCGTGATTGCCCAGTGGTCCGGCGACGGTACCCTGAACGAGCTCGAAATCGCTCATAAGGCGAAGCTGAATCTGATTCACTGCCACCGCTCGATGAACTACATGGTTGATCATATGGAGAAGGCCTATGATATTCCGTGGATGGAGTACAACTTCTTTGGGCCGTCCAAGACCTATGAGAGCCTGCGGGCCATCGCAGCCCGGTTCGATGAAACGATTCAGGAGAACTGTGAGAAGATGATTGAGAGACATAAACCGGAAATGGATGCCATTATCAATAAATTTAAACCCCGCCTGGAAAATAAAAAGGTTCTCCTGATGATCGGCGGCCTGCGTTCCCGCCATACCATCGGTGCTTATGAGGATCTGGGCATGGATATTGTAGCCTCCGGGTATGAATTTGCCCATAAGGACGACTATGAGCGGACCTTTCCGATGATGAAGGAAGGCACAATCATTATGGACGATCCGACCGCGTATGAGCTGGAGGAGCTGGCACAGAAGTTGAATGTCGATCTGGTAGGCTCGGGCGTCAAGGAAAAATATGTGTACCACAAGATGGGTGTTCCGTTCCGCCAGATGCATTCCTGGGACTACAGCGGTCCGTATCATGGCTTTGACGGCTTCAAGGTTTTTGCCAAGGATATGGATATGACTGTGAATAATCCGGTGTGGAATCTGATGAAGAAGAAGGTGAAGGTTCAAGCAGAGGGGGCGAGCATATGAGTAAGGACAGATTGAACATCCCGGATTATAATTCCTTGTTCTCGGAAGAACGTTTCGTGCAGCAGCGTGAAAATAAAAAACAGTTCGAAGCGCCCTGCAGTGAGAAGCAGACGGCGGAGGCCCTCGCTTACTCCAAATCCGCAGAATATATGGAGAAGAATTTTGACCGCAAAGCGGTGGTAATCAATCCGCATAAGGCCTGCCAGCCGCTTGGCTCGGTCATGGCGGCCCTCGGATTTGAGAAGACACTGCCGTTCGTCCACGGCTCACAGGGCTGCAACTCCTATTTCCGCAGCCATTTAAGCCGGCATTTCAAAGAGCCTACTCCGGCTGTCTCCTCCTCAATGACTGAAGATGCGGCGGTGTTCGGCGGCATGAGCAACCTGATCGACGGTTTGGAGAACAGTGTTGCGCTCTACAAGCCGGAAATGGTGGCCATCTGTACGACCTGTATGGCTGAAGTTATCGGTGACGACCTTTCGGCTTTTATCGGCAATGCCCGGCAGAAAGGCGTTATTACCGAAGATTTTCCGGTTGCCTTCTGCAATACGCCAAGCTTTGTAGGTTCGCATATTACCGGTTATGATTCCATGCTCAAAGGCATTCTCAGCTACCTGTATGAACGCTCCGGTATCCAGGCGGCGCCGGGAAGCGGCGAAGGAGCAGGCGAGAAGCTGAATGTAATGCTCGGATTCGAGCCGTACACCGGGAATTTTGCTGAAATCCGCAAGATACTGGGTGCATTTGATACGCAGTACACCATTCTTGGCGATCACAGCGGGAACTATGATTCTCCGGCCAATGGTGAATATGAATACTATTACGGAGGCACGAAGCTTGCGGATGTTCCACTGGCGCCATGTGCACTTGGTACGCTGTCGCTCCAGAAATACACGCTCAAGAAGACTCAGGACTATATCAGCGGAACCTGGAAGCAGCAGATCACTGCAATGTCTACGCCGCTGGGAATCGCCGGCACGGATAAGCTGCTGGAAGCGATCAGTGAACTGACGGGTCTGCCGATTCCGGCCTCGCTTATTGAAGAACGCGGCCGCGTGATAGACGCCTTGACGGACAGCCACCCGTATCTTCACGGCAAACGTGTTGCGCTCGTAGGCGACCCTGACCTGCTGATCGGTCTGATCGGCCTTTGCCTGGAGCTCGGAATGGAGCCAGTGCACATTATTTGCTCCAACGGTGATGTTGATTTTAACGAGGTGAAGTTCAAGGAGGAAGCGGAAGCGCTTCTGGCATCCAGTCCGTATGGCTCAGAAGCAAATCTTTATATCGGAAACGACCTGTGGCATATGCGTTCCCTGCTGCTGAATGACCCGGTGGATCTGGCGATCGGCAGCTCGCATCTGAAATTCGCTGCCAAAGATGCGGATGTGCCGCTGATCCGTGTAGGGTTCCCAATCTTTGACCGTCATCATATGCACCGTTATCCGATTCTCGGGTATCAAGGAGCCTTGAATTTGCTGAGCCTGTTTGTCAATACTGTGCTGGATGAGCTTGACCGCAACAACTCTGAGTTCAACTACGACCTGGTACGGTAAGGGCATTCGCGGGAGAAAAGGAGATGAAGCGCCGATGGACCCTGTTCGAAAAGACGAATTTGATTCTGAGGCTTGCGGGAGCTTGGCCCCGAAAGTAAAGCCCTGTCCACGGCCCAAACCGGGTGAAGCGGCTGGAGGCTGTTCCTTCGACGGAGCTCAAATCACACTGCTGCCGATTATGGACGCTGCGCATCTTGTTCATGGTCCGATTGCTTGCGCCGGGAACAGCTGGGAGAGCAGAGGAGCCTTGTCAAGCGGCCCCTCCTTGTCTCAATATGGCTTTGCTACAGATCTTAACGATTCCGATATTATTTTTGGCGGAGAGAAAAAGCTGAAGGAGAGCATTGAATATATTGCCGGGCGCTTTGCGCCTCCGGCAATATTTGTATATTCAACCTGTGTAACCGCGCTGATTGGCGAGGATATGGATGTGGTATGCAAGGAAGCGGCGGAGCGGCTGGGAATTCCGGTCATTCCGGTCAACAGTCCGGGTTTTGTCGGCAGCAAGAATCTTGGCAACCGCCTTGCCGGTGATGCGCTGCTGCAGTATGTCATTGGGACAGGGGAGCCGGAGTCCGAGCTGCCTCCGGGGATAAATCTTATAGGCGAATACAATATCGCCGGCGAGATGTGGGATATCGAGAAGCTGATGAACAGTGCGGGCATTTCGGTAACCTCGCGCATTACAGGTGATGCAAGGTATAAGGAGATCACCTGGGCGCACCGCGCCAAGGTGAACATGGTGGTCTGCAGCCGCGCATTGCTGGGACTCGCCAGGGAAATGGAGTCCCGTTACGGCATTCCGTATTTTGAAGGCTCGTTCTATGGCGCCAAGGAGACGACCTATTCGCTGCGGCAAATGGCTTATCTGATGAATGACCGGGAGATGGAGCGCCGGGTAGACCGTCTGACAGAACGTGAAGAAGCCCGGCTTAGCCAAGACTTGCGCCCGTACCGGAAGCTGCTGAAGGGAAAGAAGGCGGTTCTTTATACCGGCGGCGTCAAAAGCTGGTCGGTCATTTCCGCGCTGAAGGAGCTGGGCGTTCAGGTAGTAGGCGTCGGCACGAACAAGAGCACGGAGGATGATGTGCGGCGGATCGCTGACCGGGTGAGCGAAGATACCGAATATATTCCCGAGGGTGGCGCGAGCCGGATTCTCAAGACAGTGCGGGAGCGCAAAGCGGATATTATGATCGCCGGCGGGCGCAATATGTATGTGGCGATGAAGGAGCAGGTTCCGTTCATTGACATCAATCAGGAGCGGCACAAGGCTTATGCCGGTTATGAAGGACTGCTGCGGCTGGCCAAGGAGCTGACCTATTCGCTTGCCAATCCGATCTGGAAGCTGGCTGCAAGTCCTGCGCCGTGGGATAAGGAGGCTCCGCCATATGACCGTTAATAGAAGGAAAAAACCAGCTTCGGTCAACCCGATCAAGATCGGCCAGTCGCTCGGCGCTGTATTGGCACTGCAGGGCTGCTACCGTGCCATGCCGCTGCTGCATGGGGCACAGGGGTGCTCTGCTTTTCCTAAGGCACTGCTGACCCGGCATTTCCGTGAGCCTATCGCCGTACAGACCTCCGCGCTGCAGGAAATGGACGTCATCTTTGACGCCAACCGCAATCTGGAGGAGGCGCTGAATCTGGTGCTGAGCAAGCACCGCCCCGATATTATCGGGATTATCGGAACAGAGCTGACCGATGTGGCCGGGGTGGATTATCAGACCATGCTCAAGTCGTATAAGCGGGAGCGGAATATGCGGGGAGGGCTTGCTTTTTCGGTAGTGCTGCCGGACTTTCGCGGTTCGCTGGAATCGGGCTTCAGCATTGCGGTGGAGGCCATCATTGATGAAATGATTCAGCAGGTGGGACACAGGGGTTCGAGAAGTGTGAATACCCGGCAGATTACGCTGCTCCCCGGATCTTTTCTGACACCGGCGGATGTAATGGAGCTGAAGGAGATTATTTCATCGTTTGGGTTCGAGGTCATTGCACTGCCGGATATTTCGACCTCCTTGTCAGGGCATTTGCTGACCGGCTTCTCTCCGCTGACCCGGGGCGGCGTGCCGCTGGATTCCATGCTGCAGAGTCTGCAGTCGGGGCTGACGATTGCCATCGGCGGCAGCATGGAGCGTCCGGCGAGACGGCTGCATAATGCGCTTGGCACGCCATATAAGGTTTTTGAGAGTGTGATGGGACTTAAAGCTTCCGACGAGCTGCTGCATTTCCTGCATCAGATCAGCGGCGAGCCGGTACCGCTTCGTTACTGCTGGCAGCGCGAGAATCTGCTCGACGGCATGCTGGATGCCCATTTCCAATTTGCCGGCATGTCTGTAGTGGCCGCGCTTGAACCGGATCACTTGTACTCCGTCTCCGGCTGGCTTGAAGAGCTGGGGGTCGAGCAGAAGGCGCTGATCGCCTCCTATGAAACGCCGCTGATTGCCGGGATGGAGCGCGAAGTATGGGTCGGCGATCTGGATGATGCCGAGGTGCTCGGCAAAGGCGCTGAACTGTGGATCAGCAATTCCCACGGCATTGCCGGAGCACAGCGGATTGACGCGGCATTTATGGCGGCAGGGTTTCCGGTCTGGAGTGAGCTGGGAGCGTATATGTCTGTCTCGGTAGGCTACAGGGGGGCTATGGAGTGGAGCAATAAAGCAGGGAATTTGTTGATGCAGAGGGAGGCTAAACACCGTGAAAGTAGCATTCGCCACAGATGACGGCAGCCGCGTAAATGCCCACTTCGGGCAAAGCTCAATGTTTGCGGTTTATAATGTGAACAAAAATGGCGGCGAGCTGGTCGAGCTGCGCAAGCTGCCGGCTCATCTGAACCAGGATGAGGCCGGGAAAATTGACAGCCGCCTGGAAGCGGTGAGTGACTGCACACTGATCTTCATTATGCAGATTGGGGCTTCAGCCGCTGCCAAGGTAACACGGCGCAAGATTATGCCTGTCAAGGTTCCATTTGGCAGCCCCATAGATGATCAGGTGAAACGTCTGGTTGAAATGCTGCAGGGCAAGCCGCCGATGTGGCTGGCTAAGGTGCTGCGGGCGGAAGAGGAAGGCAAAGGGGAAGGGGAGGAAGCGGATGGAACCGATGGCTAATGAGACCGCAGCGCTTCAAGCTGAAGCTATAGAGGCTGGTGCGGCGGTGAGAACCCGCCGCCGTAAGGCCGGCAAGGAGCTGGATAAGGATACGGCGGATGCTTTTGTCCGCCGTTTATGCCATCTTTTGGACACTGGCGATTTCTTTGGCCGGTATGCTGCGCTGTCCCCGCAGGAGAAGATCGCGAAGCTGTTCCTGGCTTCCCCCGAGGACAAGAATCAATCGGATTTCAACTGTGCGGTGTCCCCGAAGGTGCGCCAGCAGGTTCCCGTTATATTTCAGGCGATTGCAGGAGTCATGGAGGAGAAAAGCGGAATCATGGTTCAGAGCACTGCCGAGATTAATATGGAGGGCTTTGGCCGGGGGCTGCTCTACAGCGGGCGTGTCATTCTGGTGCTGAAAAGTCTGCGGGCCGGCTTTCCTTTCCCGTTCACCTCTGAGGAGAAGGCTGTCCGCTATGGAGTGGAATGTGTGGAGGAAGGCCTTGCTTTTCTGCAAAAATATAATGAAATGACAGCATTCCACGGTCTGCTGAGTCTGGAAGGCTAGCGGATCGCAAGTTCATCATCAGTTACAGGGGGAATCGGGAATGGAGCAGCTTGCCGGAGGTTTGGAGCTGGAGCGGTATGCCCGGCAGCTTAAGCTGCTGGGAGAAGACGGGCAGAAGGCACTGAAGGAAGCGACGGTCATGGTGGCCGGAATCGGCGGACTTGGAGGAACGGCTGCGCTGTATCTGGCTGCGGCAGGCGTCGGCAAGCTGATTTTGGCCCATGAAGGGATTATTGTTCCGCCCGATCTCAACCGGCAAATCCTGATGGACAGTGACCATCTGGGGATGGAACGGATGAGTACGGCGATTGCCCACCTGAAGCGGTTGAACCCTTTTGTCGAAATCGAAGGCTATAATGCCAGAATTGAATATGATCTTGCCAAGCCCTGGGTGCGGGATGCTGATATAGTGATTGACGCCAGATACGATTTCCCGGAAAGATATGCTCTGAACCGTCTGTGTGTAGATACCGGAACGCCTATGGTGGAAGCCGCTATGTATGGATTTGAAATCTCGCTTACCACAGTTATTCCTGGCGTTACGCCCTGTCTGGAATGTCTGTACCCGGATGTGCAGCCGCAGTGGGAGCCGCTTGGGTTTCCGGTTCTGGGAGCTACCTCCGGGATCGCAGGTTGTCTGGCTGCACTGGAGGCCGTAAAATGGATTACAGGGGTAGGGATAACTTATGCGGGCGTAATGCATCGCTTCAGCTCACTCGACTTCGCCTGTTATAGCGTCCATCTTACCCGTAATCCGAATTGCGCTTGCTGCGGAGAAGGAGGTAAGCTGTGAAAAGTCTCAAGCTTTGCGACACGACACTGCGGGATGGTGAACAGGCGGCGGGAGTTTCCTTCAAGAGGGCGGAAAAGCTGGAAATCGCAAGGCTGTTGTCGGAGTGCGGAGTAGAGCAGGCAGAAGTGGGAATTCCTGCTATGGGCAAGCGGGAGCAGGAGGATATAACGGCGATTGCCGGGCTGAACCTCCCGATGAAGCTGATGACCTGGAACCGCTCGGTGGCGGGGGATATCGACAAGGCGCGGGCTACGGGAGTGAACTGGAGCCATGTGTCCATTCCCGTCTCGGAGATTCAGCTGCAGGGCAAGCTTAGACTCACACCTGCCGAGGGACTGAAGAAGCTGCTCGGGGCTGCCGAATATGGGCTGCGCCTGGGCATGACGGTGTCGGTGGGGATGGAGGATTCCTCCAGAGCCGATATGGGTTTTCTGGTCCGGCTGGTGAATATGCTGTATAACGAAGGCATTCGCAGATTCCGTTATGCGGATACAGTATCGGCCCACCATCCGGGCCAGATCGCAGAGCGCGTAAACACACTGCTCGGTGCGGTCCCGGCAGATGTGGAGCTGGAGGTGCATTGCCATAACGATTTTGGTCTGGCCTGCGCCAATACACTCAGCGGTATTGCTGCCGGTGCGGCTTGGGCCAGCACTACAGTGGCGGGAATCGGTGAACGCACCGGGAACGCAGCAATGGAGGAAGTCGTCATGGCCTGGCGGCATCTGTACGGCGGCGAGAGCCATGTGAGACTTGATCTGCTCAAAGGCTTGGCGGATAAGGTTATTGCCGCTTCAGGCCGCAGCATCGGCGATGCCAAGCCGGTAGTGGGACACCTGGCGTTCACGCATGAGTCAGGCATTCACGTGGACGGGCTGATGAAGGAGAGATCCACGTATCAGACCTTCGACCCTGCGGAGGTGGGCCGCAGCCACCGCTTCGTGCTGGGCAAGCATTCCGGCACTGGCGGCGTAATCCATGCGCTGGGTCAATGGGGCCTTGCGGTCAGCGCGGATACTGCAGAGCGTCTGCTGGAGCGGGTACGTGAATACGCTGAGGCCTGCAAAGGCACAGTGCCGGAATATTTGCTGGTGCAGTGGCTGATGGAGGAGCGGCAGCGGGGGCGGAGTGCCGTTTAGGGCCTGAGATAACAGGAGCTGAAGCGTTGATGATAGGCAAGCCGTGGCTGTCTTTCTTATAGGAAGGACAGCCACGGCTTGCTTTTTTTCTGCAAAGATTTCTTGCATCGCGCGCAGCAAGCCACTACAATTTTAACAAGATAGAAAAGCAGCGAGTGCGGGGAGAATGGGGAACGATGACTAAGAAAACGATCTTTTTTGATATTGACGGAACGATTTATGATGAGGAAAAGCGGGTTCCCGCAACCACCAAGGAAGCTATTGCCGAGCTCAAGAGACGGGGCCACAATGTGGCTATTGCCACCGGAAGAGCGCCGTATATGTTCGAGGATTTGCGCGAGGAGCTGGACATTCATTCTTATGTGTCGCTCAACGGACAGTATGTTATTTTTGAGGGAGAAGTGATTTACCGCAATCCTCTGGATAGGGCTTCTCTGCAGAAAATGACCTTGTTCGCCGAGAAACAGGATCATCCGGTGGCTTATGTGGATGCTGTGGGCATGAGCGTAAATGTTGCAGAACATGAGTACATCAAGACGAGCATCGGTTCGCTAAAGATGGCGTTTCCAATGTATGATGCCGGATATTATTTGCAGAATGACATTTATCAGGCGATGTTATTTTGTCCGCAGGAGAGCCAGATTGTGTATGAAGAGAGGTTCCCGGAGTTCAACTTTATCCGCTGGAATCCGCTGTGTATGGATGTGCTGCCGGGTAATGGCTCCAAGGCTGCCGGTATTGAGCAAATGATCAAACGTCTCGGAGCCCGGATGGAAGAAATCTATGCCTTCGGCGATGGTCTGAATGATCTGGAGATGCTGAGCCTTGTAGGGCATGGTATCGCGATGGGCAATGCGGAGGATGAGGTGAAGGCTGTCGCCCGTTATGTCACCAAGCATGTCAGTGAGAATGGAATTCTTGAGGGCTTGCGGATGGTGGGGCTGCTGTAGGACGGCAATTTAAAATGTTATTTAGCCAAGGGACGAATCTAGTGCATTTTCTGCAGTAGATTCGTCCTTTTTGGCTTGGAATGCCTGTTCTATTGTACTTTGTACAGCAGAAGTGGACAGAAAGGCTGAATAGTCGGGAGCAGAGCTGAATTCTGCTGTATGAAATGCAATAGAATTATTTTTTGGACACTTTGGATGGAATCTGCTGCACAAAGTGCAATCAGAAGCTCATATGCAACGTTGCTCAAGGTTTTACCGTAGATTTGTGATTCTCTTCTGCAAGTGTGGACAAGATAGATTAAGCAGGAATCGCAGAAGCGGAGGGAAACCCGTGAACCCCAAGTGGTGGAAGGAAAGCGTTGTGTACCAGATTTATCCGATCAGCTTCATGGACAGTAATGGTGACGGGATCGGAGATTTGCGCGGAGTGATGTCTAAGCTCGATTATTTGCAGGAGCTGGGAGTGGATGTGATCTGGATCTGTCCGATTTATAAATCGCCGGGCCATGACAACGGCTATGATATTAGTGATTATTGCGACATTAACCGGGAATTCGGAACGCTGGAGGATTTTGACCGGCTGCTGCAGGAGCTGCATTCGCGCGGGATGAAGCTGATGATGGATCTGGTGCTCAACCACACCTCGCACGAGCATCCCTGGTTTATTGAATCCAGAAGCTCGAAGGATAACCCGAAACGGGATTATTATATCTGGAGAAAAGGTAAAAACGGCGGTCCGCCGAACAATTGGGAATCTTATTTCAGCGGGTCGGTCTGGGAGCTTGATCCCGCTACGGATGAATATTATCTGCACCTGTATTCCAAATTCCAGCCGGATCTCAACTGGGAGAATCCCGCCGTGATCGACAAGCTGCACGAAATGGTGCAGTGGTGGCTGAAAAAGGGGATCGACGGCTTTCGTTTTGACGCAATTGCCCATATTGTGAAGACGGAAGGTTATCCAGATGCCCTTAACCCTGACGGGACGGCAACGGTGAGAGCCTATGATATGTTCTCCAATCTGGAGCATGTTCACACGCTGCTGCAGAATCTGCACGATCAGGTGCTTTATTACTACGATATTATGACGGTGGGGGAAACATCAGGCCTCGGGCCGGAGCAGGCGCTGGATTATGTTGGCGACGGACGCCGGGAGCTGAATATGACCTTTCAGTTTGAGCATATGAATCTCGATTGCGCGGCCCCTGGCGGCGGAAAATGGGACACGGTACCCTGGAATCTCCTGGAGCTAAAAAAAATCATCGGCAATTGGCAGACGGTTCTGCATAATAGAGGCTGGAACGCCAACTATTTGTGCAACCATGACCAGCCGCGCTCGGTATCGCGGTTCGGCAATGATCTGTACTACCGTATCCCGTCGGCGAAAATGCTGGCAACCTTCATTCATATGCTGGAAGGCACGCCATATATCTATCAGGGCGAGGAACTCGGCATGACGAACGCGGGCTTTGAGTCGATTGACGATTACCGGGATGTCGAGACGCTCAATTATTATGAGGAAAAACGCACAAACGGCGTTCCCGAAGCCGACATCATGGCTGCCATCCACACAAAAAGCCGGGACAACGCCCGCACGCCGATGCAATGGGACGATGGGGAGAACGGTGGCTTTACGACAGGTGTGCCGTGGATTCGGGTGAACTCCAATTCCCGGGAGATTAATGCGGCCAACGCGGTCAAGGACCCTGACTCGATCTACCATTACTACAGGCAACTGATCCGGCTTAGAAAAAAGCATCAGGTCATTGTCTACGGTGAATATGACCTGCTACTGGCGGAGCACCCGGAAATTTATGCCTACACCCGTACGCTGGAGGATCAGCGCCTGCTGGTTATTTTGAATTTCTATGAGCGTGAGCCGGTGTTCGAGCTGCCGGAGGATTTTGAAGCGGAGAAGCTGGAGCTGCTGATCTCCAATTACACGCCGGGTACAGGGGAGAGCTTAAGGAAGCTGAAGCTTCGGCCTTATGAAGCGAGAGTGTATCTGGAAAAATTGCTGTAAGACATAGAGTTGCCATTGCTGCGGAAAGTGTGGCGGAATGGCGACTCTTTTTTGAGTTTACGGGCAAAAGACGGTACAATTGCGTTACATTAGGCGATGTATTCGAACCACGGTATTTAGGAGGAGAAGCAGGGAATAGCCCAGAGATCGGGAGATAACAGGGTTGAATACGCGTATTGGCATACATAGAGAGATTAGTGCAGGGCTGCTGCGGGGAGGAGAAGGAACATGGGTGAATGGTATGAGGACAGCTTTGGTGAGGATTATTTAATCGTATACCGCCACAGGGATTTCGGCGGGGCGCGGCGCGAGGTGGAGCGGATGATCGGCTGGCTGGAGCTGCCGCAAGGGGCCAAGGTGCTGGATCTGTGCTGCGGCATGGGCCGCCATTCGCTGGCGCTTGCGGAAGCGGGCTACGAGGTTACAGGAGTCGATCTGTCCGAAGCGCTGCTGCGTGAAGCGCGGGCACAGGCCGGGGCCGAAGCCGTTACCTGGATACGTTCGGATATGCGCAAGCTGCCGCTTGAGGGCGGTTTTGCCGCTGTGGTTAATCTGTTCACTTCCTTTGGGTATTTCGAGGAGGATGAGGAGCAATTGAAGGTCTTGAAGGAAATTCACCGGATGCTTGTGCCCGGCGGTAAGTTCATTATTGATTTTCTGAATCCGGCTCATGTGATCCGCAATTTGGTGCCGCACTCCGTCCGCGAGGATGGCAATAATCTGATCGACGAGTCCCGGCGTATTGAGGACGGCTATGTAAAAAAAGACATTATCCTCACCTCCAAGGCTGACGGGACGCCACGGAAGTACCACGAGCGGGTCAAGCTGTATCCGCTGGAGAAATTCCGCGAGATGATTGAAGCCGCTGGTTTGCAGCTTGAGGCTGTACACGGCAGCTATGAGGAAGATGAATATGAAGCGGACAGCTCGGCGCGGATGATTTTTACGGGCGTGCGCCCCTAGCTGGTATCGGGAAGAGGATTCAGGGGAGGAGAAGATGGCATCGTGAGGGAAAAGGACCTGACGGCAGCAAATGGCGGAGACGATATTACGGAGCTGACCTCATGGGAGGGCGGCATTATCCAGTTCCCTGTTCCGATGGACCCGCCGCTGCGCCGGGTGAACAGCTATATTCTGCCTGACGGGAACAGGCAACTTACGGTTATCGACCCTGGCCCGCATACGCCGGAGGCGGAGCGGGCTTGGGAGAAAGTGCTGCAGGAGCTGGGCTATTCATGGGGCAGCATCCGGGATATTGTGGTTACCCATCATCATCCCGACCATTATGGTCTTGCCGGCTGGCTGCAGGCCCGCAGCGGCGGCAAGGTATGGATGTCGGAGCGCGCCCACGCCGAGGCGCAGCGGACCTGGGGAGCGGAGGCCGTCTTGAACGAGACGCTGCCGCTGTATTTCACCCGGAACGGCATGCCGGAGGACTGGGTGCAGGGAATCAGGGAGCATCTGGAGCGCTTCCTGCCCCAGGTTACGCCGCAGCCGGAGGTGACCTATATGAATACGGCGGAGCCGTTCATCATGGGCAACCGCGCGTGGCAGCCACTGGTCACCGGCGGGCATGCGCCGGGGCACGTGTCTTTTTACCACGGGGACAGCGGGCAAATTCTGTGCGGCGATGCTGTGCTGCCGCTAATATCGCCCAATGTCAGCCTGCAGCCGGGCGGCGATCCGCAGCCGCTGCTGACCTTTATCGAGGGGCTGCGCGAACTGCGCAGCCTCGGGGTAAGCCGTGCGTTCCCGGGCCACCGGGAACCGTTCACGGGGTTTGCGGAGCGGGCGGACAGCCTGCTCCGCCATCATGAGGAGCGGCTGGATGCGGCAGCCGCTCTGCTGGCAAGCGGCCCGCTCAGCGGCTTCGCGGTATGCGAAGCGCTGTTCCGCAGCCGCGTGTCCAGCGCGCACCAGATGCGCTTCGCCATGAGCGAAGCGATGGCGCATCTCGCTGAGCTGGTGCGCCGGGAGCGGGCGAGCGTCCTCCAGCCGGAGCCTGGCGGAGTGACGCTGTTCGCGGCAGTCGAGCAAGCTATTAGCGAATAGCAGTTGAGCATAAAAAAGGCCAGGCAAAGTATAGAACGGGGTACGATTCCATTCATACGTTGCCTGGCCTCTTTAAAATATTAGGATTTATATGTTTCACACCATCAATCATCCTTATATTTCTCGCTGAAACAAATGCCGCCTCTTTCAAAGGATGGCAAAGCCGTTTCTACTTGCTGGCGCCTATTCTATTTTTTTCATCTTTGACGGGTTGTTGATTTTATATTTTACCGGATGCTGAGTGAGCTTCTTGGCGACGATCTTGGCTTCAAAGGATACCCTATCGCCTACAGCCAGCTCCAGCTTTTTCAGCGTTGCACTGTGGCTGGACCAGACTTCCTCAATTGCAAGCTCGTGGCCTGCTATAGTGACTCCTTCATAAATAATGACTTCGTCATCATTATCGGAGAAATGATTAGGAACCGTTGTAAACTCTTTTACGATGGCTGTCATTTCCAGCTTTTCTTCGGGCAGGATGATGGCGGGTTTCTTTTTGGATTTTGCCGGCTTCTTGGGAGCTTCCGGTTCTGCAGCTTCCGTTGCCCCCGCTTCTTGATCAAGAGTCACGACGGGAACTCCATCACCTGCAGGTATTTCTGCACTGCTTGCCTCAGTGTTGTTCGCCTCTACCCCGGTTTCTTCCGCCGTCTCTTCGGAGTCGTCTGTCTTCGCAGCTTCCGCCAATGCCCCTGTTTTTGAGCCAAAGCTTGCTGTCTGCATTTCTTTTAAGTAGGCGGGATGAATGCAATGCTGCTGCTTATTCTCGAATTGTATGACAACGGTCAGACTATCCACATATCCTACAATTTCACAAGGCAGCGAATAGCCATGCCCTTTGTACAGATAGGTCTTGACCCTGGTTGCTGTACTGGATAACAGATTCCATTCCTTGCACCGTTCGATCAGCTCATCCTCACTGTCGAACTCTTGTACCGCAACAGGATTGATTACGAACGAAAATGTCATTGTCTTGTTCACCTTCCTTATTGCCGTGATTATGTAATGATTCTGGCTCCATCTGCTACTGCGGTGAAGCTCATCTTGGGCTGTTGCCTAAGATGAGCCGTGGACTCAAGTGGAAAATCTCCCACTAATAGCAGCACACTACCTCCCAAAAACTCCGTAGTTGGAAAAAGTAAAACTAATTAGCTCTATTTGCCGGATATATGATGAATTTGCCCGAAATAGGTGGAGGAATTCAGACTGTTGGTAAAGTCCATTTTAAGCCGCAAAAATCATGTTGAAATCCAAACGGCGGTCGAAGTAGCGAAAGTTAACGTTTTTCATACACAAATAAAGAGCACGGGTCTCCTTCTG
>NZ_JBTLRW010000034.1:0-41690 GCF_054483875.1 Paenibacillus sp. BAC0078 | reverse complement strand
GAACCAACTGATCCAAACAGACAAGCTCCATTTGATATTTCCCGCTATTCCCTTGATCCTTCTCGTTTAACATGAGACACCGCACTTTCTTACAAAGTTACCTATATTATACCAAATGAATGCGATGTCGTATTGAATTATTGGGTTTCTCAACAGTCTGAGAAATTCCAGTTATTAAGCGTTGATATTCATTTTCCCTGTCCTATACCAACACAGAAACGGCTGAGCTTTCCCTGAGGAGGGAGGCTCAGCCGTTTTTTACATTGCAGATTAGATTATGGGACTGACCGGTTCTGCCGGCTCTGGCTTGCGCGGAGGATTGAACAGGTACACGATATAGCCAACCACAAACGGCAGGACGATGGTCACGATACCAGCACCGATATTGATTGGTTCCTTCATGAAGATCAGCGTAGCGCCCATCAGGATGCTGTCAAATACGACGTGGCTGAACATGGCGGCGATAAAGCCGTAGCGCAGGAAAATATAACTGAACAAAAGGCCGATCACCGTCAGCTCAATCGGACGCGAGCTGATCGGGTAGATCGGATACAGCGTATGGCCGAAGGCCCAGATCAGCGTGGTGATCAGGGAAGCCAGGAAGGTGCTGCGCACCATTTTTTTGACCATACGGATACCGAACAGGCGGTAAACGGCCTCCTCGGACAAGCCGGCAAGCCAGGCGACAATAGGCAGCAGCCAGGCATATCTCATGTTATAGGGAGATTGGCTTGCGTCCGTGGTAGACCAGTTATGCAGTGTATAGGACAGAATGATGAACATGAGCGTCTGCACGCCAAGCAGAATAAAGGCCCAGATATAGCCGGCACGCATGCTGTCCATAACATATTTGCCGTATCCCGGTTCCTTGGCACGCGGCCAAGGGTTGAGCCCTTCCTCTTTGCGCCAGAGGCCGTTGCCTCCAACCAGCGAGAAGTAGAGCATTGAAGACATCAGCAGACTATAGATGAAGTAGAAGATAAGCATTACCATGCTGGTGATGCGGCTCTCCAGGCTGTCTCCGCCGGTTTCCGAAATCACATTGTAGGAGCTGACCATCATGATTACGAAGTGTGCGGAGCTGAGGAAAATCCCCCGCTTAAAGGAGGTATGTCCTCTGCGCAGAATACTATAGATCAGCGCCAGGATACCAAGCGCCAGCGTTGGCAGACCATAGCCGAGTCCGGTCAGCCATGTGGCAAGTAGGGTCTGATCTTCAACATAGCTGACATGCCAGGCTGGGGCGGTGAAGCCCGCCCGGAAATATGAGACATCATCCTGCTGAAATTTGAAATGATATTGCAGCAGCGATTCTCCAACCTTCACCGAACTGTCGGTATAGACCAGTCCATAATCCCCGTTGTCCGCCTGGATTTGCAGCTTGGCAGGATTCGCTCCCCATAATTGCAGCCACGGACGGGCGAGATTCTCCTTCTGCTCCAGCGACAGCCCGGGCTCGCTCGCTGTGCTGGCGGCACCGGATACAGCGGACAGACTGGCAGTGTTCTTCTTAGCTTCTGCGCTGAAGCTTGAGTCTACTCCACGTCCAAAGCCCACGACCTTGCCGGTGTACATGTTGAGATCAACCGACAGGATCGGGATCGCTTCTCCGGAAGTATAAAGCACGGCATGAAAGACATCAAACGGATAACGCTGATCCAGCTTTTTTTTGGAGTATTGATCCAGAAGCTTCTCCCGGGACATATAGCCATAGAAAGAGGAATCCGACCGGTAAGTGACGGACCACTCCTCCTGAGCGGTCTCTTGATGGCCAAGCTGCTGAGCTGCGAATGCGGCGGCTTTCTCACGGGCCTCGCTCTTGCTGATGGCTGTAGTATCTCCACCTGAGACGAGCTGGGGAGCGATCTGGAACAGGATGAACACAATAAGACCGATAATACCTGCAAGAATGAGCCTGGTGGAAAGGGGCCGCTGCTGTAGGGGCTGGCCGACGGAATTCATGAAACGCCTCCTTGTGTGATGAAATAAACCTGTTATTTTCCATTATAGTATTACTGGCCTTGCAGATACAAAAAATTTCCGTATTATCCTTTTACGTCAATCGGGCCGGGCTTATGCTTGTTTTGTTCGGGTAATAACGATTATAATCTGTATGTTTATAATGCAGCATGCGAGAGGATGAGAGGTTTGGCTTCACCAATTCCCAAGAGTACTAGATTTCAATTTCTGAAGCTGGCTCCACCGCAGATTCTGGTTCTCGGCTTTGCCGCCGTCATTCTGACCGGAACCCTGCTGCTGATGCTTCCCGTATCGAGTGCCTCGGGACATTCGCTAAGATTTATTGATGCGCTGTTCACGGCAACCTCAGCGACCTGTGTGACCGGGCTTGTTGTGGTGGACACAGGAACGTATTTCAGCACGTTCGGACAAGTTGTTATTATCCTGCTTATTCAAGTTGGCGGCCTGGGCTTTATGACGATGGCTACCCTATTCGCACTTGTCTTCAAACGCAAAATTTCGCTCCGCGACCGGCTGATCCTTCAGGAAGCGATGAATCAAGGCTCGATGGAAGGGATTGTGCGCCTGATCCGCAAGGTCCTGATTTATTCACTCGTCATAGAGGCGGCCTCGGCTGCGGTGCTTGCGATTCGCTGGGCGTTTGATATGCCCTTTGGCCGTGCGCTCTACTTCGGAATTTTCCATGCGGTGTCTATGTTCAACAATGCCGGGTTTGATATCTTTGGCGAATACCGCAGCCTGACCGGTTATGCCAGTGATCCCGTGGTAAATATCGTGGTTATGTTCCTCATCGTTTCCGGCGGCATCGGGTTCGTAGTTTTGTCGGACCTCGTGGAATACCGCCGCACTCGCAGGCTGTCGCTGCACAGCAAGGTGGTCCTGTCGATGACTGCTGCGCTTATTTTACTTGGAGCCTTGGTCATTTTTATCTTTGAATTCAGCAATTCCCGGACGCTGAGTCCGCTCAGCTTTGGCGGAAAAGCATGGGCTGCATTCTTTCAATCGGTCTCGCCGCGTACCGCCGGGGCGAATACAGTGGATATTGCCGGGCTTCGACAGGCCACGCAATTTTTTATAGTCATTCTGATGTTTATCGGTGCTTCACCCGGGTCTACCGGCGGAGGGATCAAGACAACCACCTTCACCCTGATGGTCGGTGCGGTGATTTCCATGCTGCGCGGCCGCGAGGATATTGTGCTGTTCCGCTATCGTCTGGCGCAGGAGCGCGTGTTCAAGGCACTGACGATTACTCTGCTGGCGCTGCTGCTCGTTGTTTCGGTGTCGATGATTCTGTCCACGACAGAAGACCGTCCTTTTCTGATGATTCTGTTCGAGACCACCTCCGCCTTTGCCACCGTTGGCTTAAGCATGGGGCTGACACCGGAGCTGACCCCGGTCGGCAAAATCCTGATCTGTCTGACGATGTTCGCAGGCAGGCTTGGACTGCTGACGCTGGCGTATGCGATTGGTCCGAAGAAGGGCAAGCAATTGTACAGGTTCCCTGAGGGCAAAATGATAATAGGGTAAGGAGCTGCGAATTATATGAAAGATCAGCAATTTGTCGTAATCGGTCTCGGCCGCTTCGGGTCAAGCCTTGCGCTGGAGCTAATGGCTATGGGCTATGAAGTGCTTGGCATTGACCACATTGAGGAACGGGTAGAGGAAATGAGCAGCCAGCTTACGCATGCGGTGATGGCGGATGCTACGGATGAGAGCATTATGCGTTCGCTGGGCGTACGCAATTTCGATTGCGGCATTGTGGCGATTGGCGATAACATGGAGCGAAGCATCCTGGCGGCCATTCTCCTGAAGGAGCTGGGAGTTAAGCAAGTGGTAGCCAAGGCGCTTTCGATCCTTCACGGGCGGGCGCTCTCCAAGCTGGGGGTGGACCGGGTGATTTTCCCGGAACGGGATATGGGCATTCGTGTAGCTCATCAGCTGACCACGCCCAACCTGCTGGATTATATCGAGCTCTCCAAGGATTACATGGTGGTTGAGCTGACCGTGCCCTCCTGCATGGACGGCAAAAGCCTCTCCGAACTGAACACGCGGGCCAAATACGGCTGCAGCATTATTGCCCTGAACCGTGAAGAGGGGATTATTGTTGCCCCAACGGCGCATGACTATGTGCGTCAAGGGGACATTATGGTTGTCATCGGCTCCAATGAGAGCATTGTGGAGTTTGAGAGTAAGGCGTTGAATGTGGAGTAGGTGCTATTGGGCCCATCGGCTTAAAAAATAAACGGATTGAACAACGCCCGGATAATTATCCGGGCGCTCGCTGCTATTTTGGAAGCGAGGCAATAGTTTTAAATATCCGTGAATAGGCATCTTTAACGTTGGATGGATTTACTTGGTCATTGTACAGTCCGTACCCCCAATACTGCCCTTTACCGCCAGAATGATAATAGCCTGTGGCATATATGTCTGGAGACATATCAGGCACTTCCTCATAAGACAGGTCCTCATGAACAAAAGGTACATATGATTTCTTTGGTTCGATGAAGAAAAAGGATGCCTGCAGTTCTTGTGGAAGGGGTCTATTCCCTCCCCGGCAGGAACACCTCCTCCGTCACTTGCACCAGGCAGCGTGCCGCTGTGCTTAGCCCGCCGCTGCTCTGATAGATCAGGCAGGTGGTCCGCTGGGTCTGCTCCAGCTCCTTGATATGCAGCGAGACCAGCCCGCCGCCGTTCAGCAGCTCGGGGCGCAGGTAGGACTTAGGCAGCAGCGCCGCGGCTTTAATGGTCGGCAGCAGCCGGACGATGGCCTCGAAGGAGTCGATCTCCATCCGCACATCGGGATCAATGCCGCTGCGCTGGAACAGCTCGTCGGTCATGCGGCGGTACCAGGTGCCTTTGGAGAAGAGGATCATGGGCAGCCGGGAGAGATCGCTCATGCTCAGCTTCGCTGACAGGGCCAGCGGATGCTGCTCGGAGACGACCAGCCGGAGCTGATCCTCGAACAGCGGAATGCAGCGCAGGCCCGGCTCCTGGGTGGCGGAGGCGATGATGCCGACATCGGATTTGCCTTCGCTGACCGAGGAGACAATCTCATGCGTCTTCCCGGTGATCAGCTTCAGCTCGGCAGCCGGATACTTCTCCATGTAGGCGTTAACGAGCGGCGGCAGGGTTGTCTGCAGTGTGGTGAGGCTGGCTCCCAGGGTGACAAGCTGCGGCTCGCCTTCCTTGAACTTGGACAACGCTTCCAGAAATTTGGAGCGCTGCTGCCGCTGCTCCAGCGCATAGGTGTAGGTCAGCCGTCCGACCTCCGTCAGCTCCAGCCGCTTGCCGAAGCGGTTGAACAGGGGAACGCCAAGCCGCTCCTCCAGCTTGGAGATTTTGCGGGAGAGTGCGGGCTGGGAGAGGTTGAGCTGGCGTGAGGCCCGGTTCAGGCTGGAGTGCTCCACAACGGCGGCAAAAATGTCCAAGTCATCAAACATAGGGCCATTCTCCTTTTATTCAATCTATGGTCACAGTATTCCCATTTCGAGTAGGTCATAATGAAAGTGACAAATGGCATAGCGGTTAATATGATATACCCTTTGTTAATAAGGGATTCAGTACAACATATATATTTATTGCTTTCTAAATGAGAATGATTATCATATTGAAAATATTCTTATGCGTTTATTGTATAACGATTAATAATTAGATTGCAATTCCCTTATAAGAGAAAAAAGAGTAACATGAAAAGTGACACAAGATATTCACATATTGTGAATATTAGAGCATAGTCCGGGCAAACAATGAATAGCGGTCAAAGTAGACCTTTACCGGTCTGAAGGAGCTCCCGCTCTTCTGTTTCAGCAGTATTCCCGGCAGTGGCACTCATTAATGAAAACGCTGTTTTAATCGGAAAGGGGACACTTTGCATGAGAGGATTTTATTCCAGAAAGATTCATTCCTTGCTCGGCGTTATCCCGCTCGGGTTCTTCTTCCTTGAGCATATGCTGACGAATTTCTCGGCAGTGGAGGGTGGCGCTTCCGGTTTCAATGACAGTGTGCTGTGGCTGAATAGCCTGCCGCTCGTCTTCTTCCTGGAATTGTTCGGCATATGGCTACCGCTGCTGTATCACGGGGTCTATGGGCTATACATCGCCTATCAGTCTAAGCCAAACCTGAACCGCTTCAATGTGGAAAGAAACTGGCGGTATACGCTGCAGCGGATCAGCGGAATTATCACCTTTATCTTCATCATCTGGCATCTGTACGAAACCCGGTTCCAGGTGGCGGTCGGTAATGTGAAGCATGAAGAGCTGGGCGGTGTTATGCATAACATCGTGACTCAGCCGCTTTTGCTGACAGTATATGTAATCGGCATTCTGGCGGCCTGCTTCCACTTCTCGAACGGTCTCTGGTCGTTCCTGATCAGTTGGGGCGTTACCGTTGGGCCGCGTTCCCAAAGAGTATCCTCAGTTATCTGTCTGGGTCTTTTCGTTATTGTCAGCTTCATGTTCCTGCTCTCGCTGGTCACCTTCCGCGACAATGAATTCCAGGCAACATCTGCGGCTGTGCAGTCCTTGCGGAGCTTCGTCTAAGAATTTGAGAAAGCGTGTCCAATTTCGGGCTAATCTATATTAAAAAAGTCTAGGAGGGAACAATCATGGCAGCAGCCGATATCATTATCGTGGGCGGAGGGCTGGCCGGCCTGATGGCTACCATCAAGGCGGCGGAATCCGGCGCGCATGTACATTTATTCTCCCTTGTTCCTGTCAAAAGATCGCATTCGGTCTGCGCGCAAGGCGGCATTAACGGCGCAGTGAACACCAAAGGCGAGGGCGACTCGCCCTGGGAGCATTTTGACGACACGGTATACGGGGGCGACTTCCTCGCCAACCAGCCTCCGGTCAAGGCGATGTGCGAAGCAGCGCCGGGGATCATCCATCTGATGGACCGGATGGGCGTGATGTTCAACCGCACCCCGGAGGGGCTGCTTGATTTCCGCCGGTTCGGCGGCACGAAGCGCCACCGGACGGCTTTTGCCGGGGCGACAACCGGTCAGCAGCTGCTGTATGCGCTCGATGAGCAGGTGCGCCGCTGGGAGTCCGAAGGTTTGGTCACCAAAAGCGAGAACTGGGAGTTCCTCTCGGTGATCCTTGACGACGAGCGTGTATGCCGCGGCATCAGCGCCCAGAATCTCAAGACAATGGAGATTCAGACCTTCCCGGCGGATGCGGTGATTCTGGCGAGCGGCGGTCCCGGGATTATTTTCGGCAAAACAACGAACTCGGTCATCAACACCGGAACGGCCGCGAGCGCCGTATACCAGCAGGGTGTACATTATGCCAACGGGGAATTTATTCAGATTCATCCGACCGCTATTCCCGGCGACGACAAGCTGCGGCTGATGTCGGAATCGGCGCGCGGCGAAGGCGGGCGCATCTGGACCTACAAGGACGGCAAGCCGTGGTACTTCCTGGAGGAAAAATATCCTTCTTATGGAAACCTGGTGCCGCGCGATATTGCTACCCGGGAGATTTTTAGCGTGTGTGTGGATCAGGGGCTGGGTATTAATGGCGAGAACATGGTGTATCTGGATCTGTCCCACAAGGACCCGAAGGAGCTGGACGTCAAGCTGGGCGGAATCATTGAAATCTATGAGAAGTTCATGGGCGATGATCCCCGCAAAATCCCGATGAAAATCTTCCCGGCTGTGCATTACTCTATGGGCGGCATGTGGGTCGATTATAACCAAATGACCAATATTCCCGGGCTGTTCGCAGCTGGGGAGTGTGAATACCAATATCACGGCGCGAATCGGCTCGGCGCGAACTCACTTGTGTCGGCGATCTACGGCGGCATGGTCTCGGGACCGAAGGCTGTTGAATATATTAAAGGGCTGAAGAAATCGGTACAGGACATTTCCTCCACCGTGTTCGACAGCTTCCACAAGACACAGACGGATAAATATGAGTCTTTGCTGGCTATGTCCGGTACGGAGAACGCCTATGCCATCCATAAGGAGCTGGGCGAATGGATGACCGCTAATATGACGGTGGTGCGCGACAACGGCAAGCTTACAGCCACCATCGGCAAAATCAAAGAGCTCAAGGAGCGTTACCGCAGCATCAACATGAACGATACTTCGCGCTGGAACAACCAGGGCGTGGCCTTTACCCGCCAGCTTTGGAACATGCTGGAGCTGTCCGAGGCGATGACCCTCGGCGCGCTGCTGCGTAATGAGAGCCGGGGCGCGCACTATAAACCGGAATTCCCGCATCGCAACGACGAGGAGTTCCTGAAGACCACCAAGGCAAGCTGGACACCGGACGGCCCGCAAATCTCCTACGAAGCGGTGGATGTTTCGCTGATTCCTCCACGGGTACGGGATTACTCGAAGGATTGAACGCATGGGGCGTGCGTTAGATGAGCCACTGATGAGCACCCTTGAAACTTGGCTCATTAAGCGGGCTGCTGATGTTTGGTGTTAATTGTATTTCATACAATTAATCGTGTCTGTAAACGCGCTTAAGGCGGTTTAGCTGTATTTTGTGCAATAATTTTCTGAGGAATAGCCCGCTTGGCGGGCTTTCCCTGAAGTATAACTGCAGAAAGTGCAATTATATGCCGAAATGAGCAGAAACCAGCTATTTTAGCTGTACAAAGTGCAACTAACTGTCTGGTAAGCTGATAAGAAAACTGATAAATATGCTATATAAGTTGAACTAAAGAAACATAAAAAGGGCAGAAGTGACGGAGGGGAAGTTTGGATACTTACGGAGCGGTAGCGTCCGCCTTTGTCTACGGATTTCATCCGCCCAAGCGGTATAAATCAAGAAATCTCTAGACAACAGTGGCCGGAAGTCCAAACATTCTCCGCAGTTACGACCAGACCCAATATGAAAATCTATAGTTCAACTTATATAGATAACGTCGCCACCATGCGAATGTGCAAGGCGGATTAATATTTCCCGCAAACTTAAGCAGATGCTTCCGAAGCGAGTGTGGTACGAAGCGGATTCAGGAAGCGATGCTCACAAAACTTATAGGAGGTAACTGATATGGCGGAAACTGCTGCAGCTCCCAAAAACGTAAAGTTTATCATTACCCGCCAGGATGAGCCGGAAACGGCTCCTTATACGGAGGAGTTCGAGCTTGCGTACCGTCCGGGGATGAACGTGATCAGCGCTTTGATGGAAATTCAGCGCAACCCGGTCAACGCCAAGGGCGACAGTACGGTCCCGGTCTGCTGGGAATCCAACTGTCTGGAGGAAGTGTGCGGCGCCTGCTCGATGGTGATCAACGGGAAGCCGCGCCAGGCCTGCGCGGCGCTGATTGATAATCTGGAGCAGCCGGTGCGCATTGAGCCGATGAAGACGTTCCCTGTGGTGCGCGATCTGGTGATCGACCGCAGCCGGATGTTCAATGCCCTCAAGCGGGTCAAAGCGTGGATTCCAATTGACGGCACCTATGATCTAGGTCCGGGACCGCGGATGGCGGAGAAGAAACGCCAATGGGCGTATGAGCTCTCCAAGTGCATGACCTGTGGCGTTTGTCTGGAGGCCTGCCCGAATGTCAATGAGAAGACCGACTTCATCGGTCCTGCAGCGATTTCGCAGGTGCGTCTGTTCAATGCGCATCCTACGGGCGAGATGAACGCTGATGAGCGGCTGGAGGCGCTGATGCAGGATGGGGGCATCGAGGGCTGCGGCAACTCGCAGAACTGCGTGCGCGCCTGCCCGAAAGGCATTCCGCTCACCACCTCCATCGCTGAGATTAACAAGCAGACCACCAAGCATATGTTCAAGCGCTGGCTGGGCGTGTAGCCGGCTGCCTTTATCTCACATCATACCGAAGGGAGTGTCTCAGAAGCCGAATGGCTGTCTGGACACTCCCTTTTTTCTGGCTTCTCCTTCAGCATTTTGCTTGGTTGCAGGACCACGAACAGAATCATTTCCTGATCGGAAGAGTCTGCCCGTTTGTAACGGACTGCGCAGCTCTTATTTCTACTGGCAGTCATTTTTCCGCAAGTGAACGGACTCCAGAGCCTTTAAGTGCGGGCTTTCATCCCAAATATACCTGCCGAAGAGGCAATAAGCGCGTTACGGTCCGTAAGGAATAGTAGGATGGATACAACGAATCCCTCTCTCCCCGAACCACAAAGGCTCCGTCCTAAGCCGCAGATTTAGAACTGATGCTGATCTAGTATATAATGGTCAGATAGCTTGAAAGGGTCATAGCCGTCTGAACTCAAACAAATATAGGTGGTTATGTTATAATCTCCATAGTCGATGCAACATTCAGGGCAGGGGATAGTCAGGGGAGGAATGACATTGATTTGTCGTGAACAGGACGGGGATTTGGTAATGGTTAAGCAGCATGAGCACGGGCTGCTGGCCGGCAGCTTTGCTGAGCATTTTAAGGATGAGCATATGCCGGGGGAAGGACGCCGGACGGGGGTGCTGTGGGCGGTTAGCAATCATGATCGGGGCTGGATTGATCTTGACGAGACGCCTTTCTGGAATGATGCGGCGGGTTCGCCATACACCTTTATTGATTTTCCGCTAGTGCCGAAGCTTACGTTCTATAGACGCGGATTGGATGAGATTGAAGCGGAAACTCCGTATGGTGCGCTGCTGTGCAGTTTGCATTTTGAACGGCTGATCAAGATATCGGGAGAGGCGTGTGCCGAGCTGACTGCCTATCTGAAGGCTGAAGAGGAACGCCGGTCCCGTATACTTCGCGGGCTGGAAGCAAGCCAGCCGCTCGCTGAAGGCGAGCTGCATCATGATGCTAGACTGCTGCAATTCTGCGATGATCTCTCGCTGTATCTTGCGCTAAGTGAGCCGGGAACCCCAAAATCGGAAGAGCATCCCTGGTTTCGCCAAGGGTTCTCGGGAAGCGGGGATTTCAGCTTCACCTCCGGGCGTGTGATCACGGCGGAATGGCAGGATAAATCTACCTTGCTGCTCGACCCTTTTCCGTTCACCCGGAATGTCGAGGTAGCATTCAAGCAACGCCGGTTCCCAAAAGCCGAAGCACAGCGCAAAGGCATCGTCCGCGCATACCGCGAGACCCCTGAGGAAGAAAACCGGATTACCGTGGCCAGCCGGCCGTAATAAGCTGTGTACATAAAGGCAGTCTAAGAATAAAGTGTTATAATAAGCAATCAAGCTAAGCAAGGAAGGAGAATCTCCCTATGAATAAAAAATCCTCCGGGGCTTCTCCCGAAACCGCGTTAGCTAGGGCAGAGAACGGCGGCGGACCCAGCGTCCCGCCTGAGACTAATGGCGGCGGCCGCAAGCTCACCCGCCGCCAATTCCTGACCCGGGGAGCTGCTGCCGTATTTAGCGCAGGTCTGCTTACAAGCGGCTACGCCTGGCAGGGAGAGCCGAACTGGCTGGATATTACCCGGATGGAGCTCGCGTTTAAGGATTTGCCCTCCGCATTTGCCGGCAGCCGGTTGGTCCACTTCAGCGATGTGCATCTCGGCTTTAACAAGGATGCCAAGGATCTCTCGCGGCTGGTGGCCCATATCAAGGAGGCCAAGCCGGACATTATCTGCTTCACCGGAGATATTGTGGACAGCTTCGCCGAGGATCTGGAGGACTCCGTAGCCATATTAGCGGAGCTGAGTGCGCCGCTTGGCAAATATGCGATACTTGGCAACCACGATTACAAGAACACGGAGCTGCTCACCCGCCTGCTGACTTCCGCCGGCTTCCGCGTGCTGCGCAATCAGTCTTATTTGATCAAGCAAGGGGGCGCAACCCTCGCGGTAGCTGGACTTGACGACCTGCTGCACGGGAAGCCTGATCCGCAGGCGGCGCTCCAAGGCGTCCCTGAGGGTACATTCACGCTGCTCATGATGCATGAGCCGGATTATGCCGACATCGCGGAAGCCTATCCCTTCCATCTTCAGTTATCGGGGCACAGCCACGGCGGACAAATCCGTCTGCCCTTTGTAGGTGCGGCTTACACTCCATACGGTTCGGAAAAGTACATAAGCGGCTTGTACTACACAGAGAAAAAGGCGATGCCGGTGTACGTCAACAGAGGATTTGGCGAGACCGTTATGCCTTTCCGCTTCTTATGCAGACCAGAGCTTACGATCATGACCCTGCGCCGGGCATAACGGACGGCGTTAATCTACAGCAAGTAGCTGAATAGCTAACGATAGCGTCTACAGTTTCCAAACCAGGTCGCAAGGGAAAAGGAGAAGCGTATGCGCACGTACGATACGGTATTATGCATGAAGCGGCAAGGAGCGGCGGTTGAGCTGAGGACGATGCATTCCGGGGAGTCCATGGCGCTGAAAGCGCTGCTCTCCCATCCGGAAGTGCAGCCGCATATACTGCTGCGTCAGGGAACCGGATCACTGCATGGCTATTTGGATAAAATGGTGCCCCGGATGCTGCACACCTCCGATCCTTGCGCATTGCATGCGGGAATTTTTCTTAGAGGGCAGCATGAACTGATCGGGACCGCCTCGCTGCAGAACTGGAACCGCCATGAGGGAAAAGCTGTGCTTGGATATTTGCTGAATCCGTTATGGTGGGGGAGGGGGCTGGCAACCGAAGCCGTAGGACTGCTGCTTGATTACGGACTTCTGGAGCTGGGACTTAGGAAGGTTGAGGGCCGCTGCCGCGGCGACAATCTCAGGTCCGAGCGCGTTATGCTGAAGAACGGGCTGACCCTGGAACGCATCCAGCCTATGCCGGGCAGCTCGGGCGATGTAATGAAAGTCTTCACATTGTTACACAAATGAAATAAACCCGTTATGAAACTCTAACAGTGTCCGGTTAAACTAAGTACATGACCCCCTTTTGAAAATATAACTGCTGCTGGGACCCGATGCTTCGGGTCCATTTTTTTTGCTGCTGCGGGGGATAATCTAAAGCACCTGACTGTGCTTATGCTTCCGGGCGAGAAGACCAAGTACTGTCCAAGACTGGCGGTTTCCCTGGTGAGTGGGATATGATGGTTGTAATGCAGAACAATACATAGCCGCAAAAAGCGAGGAGGTCATCACCCTTTGAATGAAGTAGTCAGAACATTAACCAATCACCGCTCCTACCGGCAGTATCTGGAGCAGCCCGTGGAGCCGGAGAAGCTGCGGACGATAATCGAAGCCGCCCAGGCAGCGCCGTCATGGGTAAACGGACAGCAGGTGTCCATCATTGCCGTACGGAGTGAAGAACGCAGACAGCAGCTTTCGGTCCTCTGCGGGAACCAGAAGCATGTGGCTGCCGCACCTGTGTTTTTGGTATTTTGTATGGATTTTTACCGGGCTAAAGCTGCAAGTGAACTGGAAGGCCAGCCTTTCGAGGCGGCGAAGGATGTGGACGCGCTGCTGGTTGGTGCTACAGATGTGGGAATCGCCTTGTCGAATGCCGTAGCTGCCGCTGAGTCGCTGGGGCTGGGTATTATTCCGATAGGGGGAGTGCGCCGCAATACGGCAAAGGTCATCGAGCTGCTGCAATTGCCGGAATATGTCTTCCCGGTTGTGGGTCTGTGCGTCGGATATCCTGCCGAGGAGCTACCGAAGAAGCCAAGGCTTCCGGTGCAGGCGGTTCTTCATGAGGAGCAGTACAATCCCGAGGTGGAGGGCTGGATTAAAGAATACAATGCGGCCTTTCGTGAATATCTGAAGGCTCAAGGCCTGACGGAAAGAGATTGGAGCAGCACGATAGCCCACTTCTATACGATCAACCCGCAGTATGGAGATGCGCAGATTACCTTGAAGCAGCAGGGCTTCACTTGCGCTAATCTGACGACCGTCTATTGACGGCTTGTTTTCGTAAACAAACCGATGATTATTGATAGTATCGTATAGACTATTACCCAAATAAAGAAAGATTCATTGAAAACAGTAATATCCCGAAAACAGCAAAAACCTCAATCCACAGTCCCTAAACTGCAGATTGAGGTTTTTTGTAATGTTGAACTTATAGCTTTACTGTTTTTTTCTCTTTTTGCTTGAAGTACACCCACTGCGTGAACCCGATTTCCTTAAGCCTGGCCACCACAGCCTCATGCTGATCGGCGACCCGTGAAGTGAGATGGGCATCGGAGCCGAAGGTGACCTCTACGCCGTAATGCAGCGCCCGCTCTAAAATATCATCTGAAGGATACCAGCCGCCGCTCAGCTTGGTGCTGCCGGAGGTGTTAATCTCGATGGCTACGCCGCATTCGGCGATGACGCGCAGACACTCATCAATTTCTGCCGGGGCAGAAATTTCCGAGAACTGCGGATAGTTGCCCTTCATGGCATCAATGTGGCCGAGAATCTGGAACATGCCGCTGCGGGCGGATTCGGTGATCAGCCGGTAGTATTCGACTTTGCTGGCGAGCTTCTCTTGGGGACCAAGCCCCTTCCAGCGTCTTTTATTGAAGATGCTGACACCACCCACGCTATGCACTGAGCCGATGATGTAGTCAAAAGGATATGCCGACAATGTTTTGCGGTACAGCTCCGCATGCTCGGGGAAATAGTCTGATTCGATGCCGAGCAGGACGTCAATTTTACCGGCGTATTCTTTTTGCAGGGAGAGCACTTCATCGACATAGCGGGCAAGCTCGGATTTGGCCATGGCAATATGGGGAAAAGCCTGCTCGGAAGGGCTTCCGAAGTAAGGCGAATGATCGGAGATACCGATCGCATCCAGGCCGGCGGCGATGCCGGCTTCGATATAATCCCTGATCGTTCCGTCAGCGTGGCCGCAGCGGAAATGGTGGGTGTGCAGGTCGAATTTCATGGGTAGAACATCTCCTTAGGCCAGTTTTTCACAATGTTCCCGGGGTATCCGCAAAGTATTCATGTTACTCGGAGCCGATGAATTGGGTCTCGGGCATGCCCTTGAGATCGCTCAGAAACTGCCGCATGGCCGAGTTGACATATTTGCCTGACTTGGTGATGACGCCTACAGGATGGGTGACCTCAAGCTCGATAATCGGGACGATTCGGAGCGTTCCGCTCCTCACTTCGGAGGCCACCGACTGCTTGGAGATCACCGCTGCGCCGAGATCCAGCTCCACCATCCGCTTGACCTCCTCGCTGCTGGTCAGCTCCATAATCACCTGCGGCTGTATGCCATGCTTGGCGAATACCTCATCGGCGAATCTGCGGCCGACGGTATCCGGCGAGAGCAGGATGAGCGGGATTGTGGCGAGCGCTTCGATTCCTGCGGCTTTGACCTGCGCGAGGGGATGGCGGGGCGAAACCACCAGCTCGAAGGTGTCATAATACAGCACGGAGGTCGTCATGCCCGGGCTGCGCCCGATTAAATAGCCGATGCCGACATCGACCAGACCGTTTTCGACATGCTGATAAATCTGTGACGAGGACATCGAGGAAATCGAAGTTTTGATATGCGGGAACTGGTTCTGGAAATACGAAAGGACACGCGGCAAAATCTGAATCGCAATGGAGGTGGTCGTGCCAAGTATAATATGCCCCTGCGGATTCTCCTCGAGATCCGCAAGACGCTGCTTAAGCTCATCGACGATACCCACAATTTGCTCAGCATGCGTCAGAAATACTTTACCTCTGTCCGTTAGTGTAACCGGCTGGTTCCGGTCAACGAGCTGGGTTTTGAACTCTTCCTCCAGACTTTTGATCTGTGCCGACACAGCCGGCTGAGTCAGGTTGAGCAGCTCGCCCGCCTTGCGAAAGCTCATGGTTTTGGAGATTGTAATCAGCGTCTCAAGCTGGCTGATGTTCATGGACGTACCCCCTTTTGGCCTGCTGAATGCCGCCGCCATTTATGTCTGATAATCAAGGTTGTATGTGTGTCTCTGGTTCCGCAAAGTATCTGGAATGGGCATCGGAGGTAGGGCGAACTTTGTGGGCTGACAGCTTTATTTTCCCGCCGGGACGATACTGTCTTTGGTTATGGACGGCAAAGCCGTTTCTGATGTATATATCTTACGCCGGATGTTGGCATTTGATTAGATTATAGGAGATAACACCCGGCAGGGCAATGTTGTGCCAAAACTATCTTAAGAATTCCTTCGAAGAGACCATTAATTTTTGGTGAATAATACCGATATATGAAGTATAATAAATCATCATTGCTTGGGACTTTTGGTATATGACTAAAGCCTGGTAGAGGGGGGACAGCACTTTTATGAAAGCGGAAGTAATCAATCCATTCTTAGAGTCTGCACGAATTGTAATTGAGCAGGTGGTACAAGTCTCGCCATCCACCGGTAATCTCGGGGTAAAGGATATTGAGCTGATTGATAATCATATATGGATTCAAGTGGGGATGACTGGTCAATTGAGCGGAGATATTATTTTTGGAATCGCGGAGCAGGTAGCGCTGAAGATTGTGTCGGCCATGATGGGCGGCTATGCAATTACGGAGATGGACGAGATGGGTCAGAGCGCGATTTCGGAGCTGGGCAATATGATCAGCGGCAACGCAAGCACCATTCTCTCCAATCAGGGAGTAACCGTGGATATCACCCCGCCGAAGCTTATGAAGACGGAGACCATGTCGGTATTGCCGCGCAAAGCGCTGAGTATTCCGCTTTTGATGGATGGGATCGGAGAGCTTGATATACAGGTAATGATCTCTTAGTCGATAATCGGGAGCTGATATTTATTCCATGAGACTACAGGATAAAGTGGTTGTAATAACCGGAGCTTCGAGCGGGATCGGAAAAATTACGGCGCAGATGCTCAGCAAGCGTGGGGCGATTCCCATTCTGCTGGCCCGTTCGGAAAGCAAGCTCAAGGAAACGGCGGCCGGTATACCGGGCGTTTTTGGATTGTACACCTGTGACGTTACAAATGAGGCGGAAGTCGAGCGGACCTTTGCGGAAATACTCGCTACATATGGAAAAATTGATGTATTGCTTAATAACGCAGGATACGGCAAATTTGCTGCTTTTACCGAGATGGAGCCCCAGGAATTTGATGATATGATGAATGTAAACTATATGGGGATTGTCCGGTGCACGAAGATAGTAGTTCCGCATATGCTGGAACGGGGCGGCGGGCAGATTGTCAATGTGGCCTCCATCGCTGGCAAAATCGGCACGGCACGGTCCGTTGCCTATACGGCAACCAAACATGCTGTTCTGGGCTTCACGAATGCGCTCCGCCAGGAGCTGCGCAAGAGCGGGATTACCGTCTCGGCGGTGAATCCGGGGCCGATTGCCACTGAGTTCTTCCAGACAGCCGATCCTTCCGGCAACTATGAGAAAAGCGTCGCAAGGATTATGATGACGCCGGAGCATGTGTCCATGAAGATCGTTAAGCTGATAGAGAAGGGCAAGGAGGAAATTGATCTTCCCGGCTTCGCGGCGGTTGGCATGCGGTTCTATGGTCTGTTCCCCCGGCTTGCAGACAGGATCACCTATAACATGCTGAACCGGAAATAGACTTTTTCGAATGGATTAAGCGGCCTCCCATTTGGTGGAGAGGCCTTTTTGGCATATAATGAACATATTATCTCAAGCGAAAAGGATGAATACCTACTATGAATAAAGCTTCTTTTGCGGCCATCGGCATCCAGGAGGACCTCGTTACCCGATTGTCGGAATTCGGCATTCAGGCCCCGTCTCCCGTACAGGAGCAGACGATTCCGCTGCTGCTTGCGGGAAGGGACGTGCTTGCCGCATCCCAGACAGGCACCGGCAAAACGCTGGCATACCTGCTGCCGCTGCTTCAAGGAATCAACCCGGAGCAGCGGGTGGTGCAGAAGCTCGTGCTGGCACCTACCCAGGAGCTGGCGATGCAGATTCTCCGCGAGGCAGAGCGTTACGGAGCTCACCGCGGCATCAAGGTGATGGGACTGATCGGCGGCGCGGCCATTAAGCGCCAGATTGATAAGCTGCGCGAGCATCCGCAGCTTGTTGTTGGTACTCCCGGACGCATCCGGGAGCTGATCGGGCTGCGCAAGCTGAAGATGCATGAGGTCAGTACGATAGTCATTGACGAGGCTGACCAGATGTTCCAGCTCAGCGGCGCAGGCGAGGTAGCCAAGGTCGTCAGCAGCGCCCTGCGTACACGGCAATTGGTCATGCTGTCGGCGACCATCGGACCGGAGACGAAGGCGCTTGCCGCACGGGAGATGAAGAACCCGGCTGAAGTTGGCATCGAGCCGGGTGTAATGACGGCCCAGACCTTGGAGCACTATTATGTGGTGTCAGAGGAGCGGAACAAGATGGATATGCTCCGCCGGGTCATCCGCCATTACAACCCGGAGCGGGCCATCGTATTTGTTAATGCGACTGAGGATATCGCCGAAGTCACGGCCAAGCTGAACTACCTGGGGCTCACGGCAGCGGCACTGTACGGCGACGCCGACAAGGTCACGCGCAGCAATGTGCTTGCCCGCTTCCGCGACGGCAAGTTCCGTGTGCTGGTAGCCAGCGATGTGGCCGCCCGGGGCCTCGACATTGAGAATCTGCCGCTGGTCGTAAGCTACGATCCCGCATTCGATTCCGAGCACTACGTCCACCGGGCCGGACGCACGGGCCGCATGGGACGGCGCGGCTTGTCCGTGACCATCGTCACGGAGCAGCAGACGTTTATCATGCGCAAATTTGCCAAGGAGCTGGATATCCAGCTGACAGAGCGGGAAATGGTGGGCGGAAAGGTGCTGGCTGAGGGTGAAGCCCGGGGCCAGCAACGCAGCAGTTCCGGTTCCGGCCGCCGCGAAGGCAGCGGCCCACGCGCGGGCGGCTCTGCGCCACACAGCGGCAAGCCGCAGGTGCGGACTTCGGCGGCGGCAGGCTCAGACGCCGCCGGCACTCTAGCGCCGCACCCGCCGGGAGCGGCTGCAGAAGAGCGGCGCGGGCAGCAGCGCCGCAGTCCGGGTCCCGCCGCAGGGACAAGCGGCGGAGCGGCTCCCGCGGGCAAGGGGCGCAGCAGTGCGGAACGCGAGAAGAACCGCAAGAACAAGGGAGCGCCAAGATGGTTGAAAGACAAAACCACGAGAGGTGACGGTCAATGAATACTGCCCCCGTATTGCAAATTACGGGCTTAAGCGGAGGTTACAGCCTGAACAAGCCGGTGCTTCATGATATCGGCCTTCAGGTGAAGCCCGGAGAAATGGTTGGTCTGATCGGACTAAACGGAGCAGGCAAAAGCACGACAATGAAGCATATTCTGGGCCTGATGTCACCGCATAAAGGCGAGATTGCCGTCCAGGGCAAGACGCGGAGCACCGACCCGGAAGCATATCACAGCGCATTGTCATTTGTGCCGGAATCCCCGCTGCTCTATGAGGAAATGACGGTTCGCGAGCATGTGGAATTTACCGCCAGAGCTTACGGTGTGGAGCGCAGTGATTATGAAGCCCGCAGCCGCGAGCTGGCCGCACTTTTTAATATGGAGGACAAGATGGATACTCTGTCCTCGCATTTATCCAAGGGCATGAAGCAGAAGGTCATGATTATGTGCGCTTTTGTGGCGCGTCCGGCTCTGTATGTTATCGACGAGCCTTTTTTGGGGCTTGACCCGCTGGGTATTCGCTCTTTGCTCGATTTTATGCTCGATTTGAAGAAAACCGGAGCTTCGATTCTGTTAAGCTCCCACATTCTCTCGACTATTGAGAATTACTGCGACCGGTTCATTGTGCTGCATCGCGGCAAGGTCATTGCGGAAGGCACGCTTGCTGAAATGACCGCAGCCGCCGGACTGCAGGGTCTGAATTTGGAGCAGCTGTTCTACGAGCTGGTTCAGGGAGGGAAATGATATGGATTTGAAGGAGCTGCGCCGGCAGCGGCGCAGCCGGTTCGCGCGAAGCATGATTCCATATGTGGGTTATATCATTCAGAGCGGCGTAGCTATGCTGTTACTGCTGGTGCTGATCCTCTTCTCGGCCTGGTACACTTCGCTGCTCCGCAATATCCCGGAAGGCGTTCCGATCCGCTGGATTATGCTTGCAGTGCTGCTTCCAGCAGCGGTGCACAGCAGCTTCCGGACGTACCTGCAGAGCCCGGATACGATCTTTCTGCTGCCACAGGGCCACCGGATGAAGGAATATTTTGCCCCGGCCTGGGTGTCCGGGAATGTGTGGAAGATTGTCCGTCTGGCTTTCGTATTGATAACTCTCTGGCCTCTGTACATACGGACGGATGATTCTCATAAAATGCTGTTTGCAACACTTATCGTGCTGATTCTGGTGAAGCTGCTGGCAAGCTTTGGCCTGTGGCGGGAGATCGCCATGCTGTCGCGTCCGGCTGCGTTTAGCTACGCTCTGCTGCGCTGGTCAGTTGGCGGCTTGATGATTGCCGCATGGCTCTGGCAGCCTTCTCTCCGGGCACTTCTCTTCATGGCGATTCTGGCGGCAGCCTATCTGGCAGCGCTGACCGTTCCCGGACGTCATTCTGTTCCCTGGGAAAGGCTTATAGCCATCGAGAAGAATCAGGGAGCGATAGCGCTGATGATTCTAGGCTGGTTCGTGGATGTGCCGGGACGGGAACAGCGGGTCTATGTCCGGCGCTACCTGTCCAAGTGGGGCAGCGGCCTCGCCTGGCGGCGGAATACCGCTTACCGCTTTCTGCTGACCAAAAGCTTCGCCCGGGGAGATGTCTTCGGTATTGTTAGCAGGATAGCGATTCTGGCGCTGTTCCTGGTCTGGTGGAACCGGGGCAGCTACATCGGCAGCGGTATTTATCTGTTCTTCCTTCTGATTATGGGCGTGCAGTTGTCTGCGCTGCGGAAGCTGCACAGCGAGTCATTCTGGCTGACAGTCTACCCGCTGCCTGAGGGCAGCAAGGGAAGCAGCACCATCCAGTTCATCTTCCGCGCGCATTTGCTGCTGGCTGTGCTGACCGGCCTGCCTTTCCTGGCGACGGTCACTGACCGGCCCCTGCCTGTAATCGGCACCTTCCTGGCCGGAGGTTTGCTGGCCTATCTGTTCCAGCGCTCCTCCATCCGCAAGGAAGCTCGTCAGGAAGAGGATATCTAAAAAATAAACGCCTTGATGGAGCGGATCTCCGATCAAGGCGTTTTTTTTACCACTTGGAATAAGCTTTGTTTGTACTGATGCTGGTTATGTTAGGTTCGTCATAGCTTCAGCTTGGAACGGGGAATGATAAAAAACGCAGGCAAGGTGGGAGAGAGCCAGGGCCCCCTCCCGGGATGATCATTCCCGGTTAGACAAAGAGTGAACGGCTGATGATAACCAGCAGGATAAAGAGAACCAGAATTGCACCAGTACTTGTAAACATTTGGTGTCCATATCCGCCTCTAACTTCTTCGCTCATGTTCATTCCCCTTTCGCGTTTGAATTGTTGTACTTGAGTACATCGTATTGTATGTGCGGTGGGAAGAACTTGTATAGGCCAATGCCATAATATACGGCAAAAAAAACAACCCCGGCTGGGCCGAGGCTGACACATCTATTGAACTAGCCGAAAGAATCAGGCTTTTTCCAAATCGCGGATACCCGCGTAGACCAGGTCGAACAGATCCTCAAGCTGCTCTTCCTCAATACATGAGAAAGCAATGCGCAGATCGGTCTCGCCCAGGGCAATCGTGCCCAGGCCGTAGTTATGGATCAGATGAACCCGCAGCTCTTCAGCAGAAACGGTGTGCAGCTTCAGGCACATGAAGTAACCGGAATTGAACGGGTAATAGGTCCATACGTCATTGCCGTATTTACCGCTGTCCAGTAGTGCCTTCACTTTGTTGGCACGGCCTTTCATGATCTGGAACTTCTCTTCCTTCTGGGCGGGGAATTCCGGCGACTTGAGCGCGTCCAGCACAAAGGTCTGCGACGGATGCGATCCGCTGGAGATGGTGGCCCGGATAATGCCCATTGTCTTTTGCTCCAGAGCATTCAGCAGCTCCTTGCTCTCGGAAGCGTAGGTGATGAAGCCGACACGGAAGCCCCAGACGAACTCCTCTTTGGTCGCTCCGTCCACCTTCACGGCGAGTACGCGCGGATGCAGATTGGCCAGACGGCCGAACAGTGATTCCTTAAGTGAGTCCTCGAAAAAGAGCCCGAAATAAGCGTCGTCGCTGACCACCACGACATTGATGCCTTCCTCGGCGGCACGCAGAATAGCGGCTACGATGGCTTCACCTTCCTTAAGACCCGGCGTGTAGCCCGTAGGGTTGTTTGGGAAGTTGAGCAGCACAATCGCTTTGCCGCGTTCTTTCTGGGCTAGCAGAGCGGCCAGCAGTCCTTCGCTGTTAAAGCCCATGTCTTCAGTAAACAGCGGAAAGTTAACGATGTTGCTGAGACGGCGGATGCCGAAGGTCAGCTCGTAATTCTCCCAGTTTTTGTCCGGATAGATGACGGCGTCGCCTGGGTCTGCGAACAGGTCGGCAACGATGCTGATCCCATGAGTCAGGGCATTTGTAGCGATAGGGTTGCCGAAGGACTTGCCTTCAAGCGACGGATTCTCGCGCAGCATCTTTTCCCGCCATACGGTGCGCAGCTCCGGTTTGCCTGCTGGCGGAGCATAGCCGTACAAATCCTTGGGACTGTAGGCGGAGAGCTTATCCTGAATAACGCCAAGGTGCATAGGCATGCCTTTTTCGGTGGCAATCCCGATGGTCGCATTGTATTTTTTAGCGTGAGCGGTTGCTTCAGCGGATTGGCTCAGAATACCCTCTTTGGGAAAATAGATCGCCTTGCCAAGATCGGAGAGCATCTCGTACACATGTTCATTGCCTGATTTGATGCTGTCATTCAATTGTCCAGCCAGTGGATTCATCAGTTTCATCCTTCCGGTATTCATCTGGGATATACGTTAACATTGCCTAACATTATATCACCGTGATTCCCAGCCGTCACTGGCGAAAGACGTATTTTTAAAATACTTTTAGATTATTAGCGGAGGGTTCTCCCAGACCTGCACTTCAATGTAGCGTTCCGGGCCTTGATCGCCCCTTGGGTTCCATTCCTGCGGCCAGCCGAATTGCGAAATGACCTCCCGAATCTCCTCCAGTGTATACACCTGCCCCCGGTAAATCTTGCCGTCCATAACCCTCATCGTCGGGAACAAATCGCCATACGTAAAGCTGATGCATGTGGGGGAAAAGCTTGCAACCGGAATCCGCAGTTCAGCGCCGCGCGGATACCATTCCAGCAGCCAAGGACAGCTTCCGAAGGTCATATAATGGGGGTGCTGGCGGACCGGACGGCCTCCTTTGGAGATAAAAGCATTCCGGGCTTTCTGCTCCAGTCCGCGGCGAATGCCAAGATAATCCGCTGGACGCTTGCTCGCAAATCCCTTGCTGATCTGGCGTATGCCCTCAAGAACACTCTCCGCTTCCTCTGGCGACAAATCGGATAAATTCTGAAAAGGCCCGGTGGATTCATCATAGTAGTGGTATAAATATTCCATCGCACGTCCCGCCGATCTATAGCTTTTATAGGCTATATTGTAGCACTTCTATGAGAATTGTGTCCTGTTCAGCTTCAATTGTTGTTGTTGTTGTGATAAGGGCAGTATTTTTCCATCATCGCTATGGTTTCGGCATCGCGCGGCCCGTTTCTGTCCGTAAGGCCCCCGGTGACTGAAGCCCGCGCCTCCTCCTTCAGATTTTGGCCGAATTTGAATTTGGCGGTCAGCTCCCGGGGAACGATTCGCACGACTGCGACACCTTTGAGCCGTGGACGGTATTTGGGGTCTTCGGCATCAATTGGAGCATAGCCGCCCTCCGGCTGGAGCTTTTGCATAAAAAGGGTGAGTACGGCTGCTTTTTCGGCAAGGTCCTCTACCGGCTCAGCCTGTCCATAGGCGGTTACGCTTTTAAAAAAAGCGGTGGCGGGGCAAGCAAGCTCGGGATCACTGAAATACGAGGGAATCAGCGCATATTCGTCGGCAACGGTGAAGCAGACCTGCGGATTCTGGAGGATGCTTTTCATTTTGCCTCCGGCATGGCTGCCGTGGAAATAGATGTTGCCTTCGCTATACACAAAATTCACCGGCGTAACTCTCGGTTGCCCCTCTCCATCGCTGGTGCCGAGAAAACCAAAGCTCATCCCGTTCAGAAATTCGGTTAGTTCCTCTTCCTGCTCTACTTGAAATTCTTTTCTGCGCATTGCTGCACTTCCTCTTCTGAATTAGTGGCGGAGCCTCATGCTCCAGGGTCAAGCGGTTTAATTAGCATAGCGGAAGAATTGACAATAAAAAAGGACCGATTTACATTAATTTTAATAGTCCACTTTGGAGCGGGGAGGATGGGAAAATGAATTTCACACTGCCTTATGACCAGTATTTGGCTATTCATCGCTATAAATATTTGGCCCTGTACCACGCGCTCCGCGCGGCCATTCTCGACGGTACGCTGCCGGGAGGGACAAGACTGCCGTCAACCCGGAAGCTGGCGGAGCTGTACCAGGTGTCACGTGGTTCGGCGGCGCAGGTCTATGACATGCTGCTGGCCGACGGCTACATTAAGGCAGAGACGGGCCGGGGCACTTTTGTCGCGGATGGGAGCTTCGCCGGCCTTCCTGCGGGGAGGGGTGAAGGCGATGCCGAAGGTGATGCAGCCGCTGCTGCTGATGTGCAGGCGGGGGCTGCATCAGCCGAAGCCATATCCGGCGCGTCCGCTGCGATCCCGCTCTCCAGTTGGGGGGAGCGGCTTATGGAGCATCACGTATCCATCTACGAGCAGGTGAGGGAAGGAGTTGTTAGCTTCCGCAGCCAGGGAATGCTGATGGAGCATTTTCCTTACGCCGAATGGCGGAGTGCGCTGAATTATGCCGGAGGCAAAAGCGGCGGACGGCTGGAAGGCTACTGCCCGCCCCAAGGGGAAGAAAGCCTGCGCCGGGCCATCGCTTCTCATCTGCGGGTGACCCGTGGAATCCGTGCGGAAGCGGAGCATATTGTGCTGTTCAGCGGCTCCATGCAGGGCATTGTCATTCTGACACAACTGCTGCTTACGCCCGGCAGCCCCGCCGTTGTGGAGGACCCCGGATTTCACGGTGTCCGCAGGGCCGTGGAAATTTGCGGCGGGAGGCTGCTGCCTGGCAAGGTGGATGGAAGCGGACTTGTGCCGCAGGAGTGGTCGGCCCGGCTGCTGTTCGTTACGCCAAGCCGCCAATTTCCGACCGGTGCGGTACTGCCGCTTGACCGGAGGCGGCATTTGCTGGAATGGGCGCGGCGGCAGGCTGCGGTGATTGTGGAGGATGATTACGACAGCGAGTTCCGCTGGGCCGGCCGGCCCATAGAGCCGCTGAAAGCGCTCGACCGTGAGGAGCGGGTCGTGTATGTCGGCTCCTTCACGAACAGCATGTTCTCCGGGCTGCGGCTGGGCTATGCGGTGCTTCCTCCCTCGCTGGTACAGCCTGTGACCGCCGCCAAAGCGCTGTATGAGCCGCTTCCGGGAGGCCGGCTGGAGCAGCGGGCGTTAGCCCGCTTCATGCAGACCGGCGCCTACAGCCGCCATCTGCGGCGGATGACGCGCATCTACGGCGAGCGTGCCCGCCTGTTCCGCTCGCTGCTGGCGGAGCGGCTTGGGCTGCTGTTTGAGCCGCTGCCCGGCGATGCGGGCTTGCATATTTATGCGCGCTGGCTGCGCGGCGCAGCGGAATTCGCCGCCTTCCGTGCGGCGGCGGTCCGGCGCGGCACGGACTTCCGGGACGCGGCGCTGTACAGGGTCGCGCCGGGCGAGCCGGCGGCCTGCTTTTCTTTTTCTCATTTAGATGCTGCCGGGCTGGAGGAAGGGGTCAACCGCCTGCTGCTGGCCTGGAGCGATGTGCAAAATGGAGCGGGACAAGGTATTATGAGAAGTAAGGGATGATTAGGAACGTAAGCTGAATGAATGTTGAAACCAATTCTGTTGTATTTGATACAGCCAAATTGCCTGATCGTGCTCCGAAAATGAGTTCTGCTGCATTCTGTGCAACAGATTTGCGCTTGTCTGCAGAGAATCGGCGGATTTGAGCTTTTTGATTGTACAAAGTGCAGCAGAATTGAAAACTCTGCGCTCATTCCGCTATTCTATTGTACAAAGTGCAGTAGAAGCTTGCGCAAGGATAGTCCGCAAATAGATGAGCAAAGAGTTTTGCTACAAAGTAATATCGAAGAAGCAAAATTTCCGCAAAACTCAAGGTTATGCTTCCGAAGTGAGTTTTGTACGAAGATAATTCATTGTAGTAACGCTAACAAAACTTAAGCGGATGCTTCCGAAGCGAGTTTTGTACGAAGTATGCGCAGGAAGTAACGCTAACAAAACTTTTAGGAGGGAACATTATGCTGCATGCATCGCCGACCTCTTTTGTCATCCTGCCGGCCTTGGCGAAAATCGTCTGCGAGCCGGGCTGGAAGTGGCAAAAAAGAGAGAAGCCGCTGCAAAATTACGATTTATTTTATGTCTGGAGCGGAGAAGGCACAGTTGTGCAGAATGGTGTGCCGTTTCAGGTGGGCAAAGGAAGCTGCTTTCTATTCCGCCCGGGAGATCATACGAGCGCTACCCATAATCCGCAAAAACCGCTTGTGCTTACATATATTCACTTTGATATCACCGAAGTGGTGCGGGAGGTTCCAGACTCTTATCGCGAGATGACGGAAACGGTGGAATTTGAGCATCTGCTTGCCCGGTATGTTCGCTTGTTCCTGGTGAAGACGTTCGCCGCCGAAGAGGAGGGGCAGCTTATCTTGAAGCAGCTGATGATCCATCTGCTGCGGGAAGATCAGGTGATGCCGGTGGAGCGGCATATCAGCAACCAACTGGCAGAGGTCATCCACGAGGTAGCCAACTATGTAAGCCAGCATCCCGGGGCCTCACACCGGGTAGAGGATCTGGCGGCCCGGGCGGGGCTGTCGCCGCGTTATTTTTCGATCAAGTTCAAGGAGATTACCGGCTCTTCCGTCCAGTCCTACGTCATCCGCGCCCGAATCGAGCGGGCTCAGCATTTGCTGCTGTATGCCGGAATGAATGTAACTGAGGTGGCGGATGCGCTGGGCTACCGCGATATTTTCTTTTTCAGCCGCCAATTCAAGCAGCACACCGGAAAAAGCCCGTCGGAAATCCGCTGATTTTAGATAGAAATCATATAAGCCGCAAGCGGCAGTCACGATCCAACTATAGGCAGGAGGAGAAGTTATGTACGAAGTCGTATTGATACGTCATGGAGAAAGCGAGTATAACCGCCAGAATCTGTTCACAGGCTGGAGCGACCCCGATTTGACCGAAAAAGGTGTGGAGGAGGCCAAAGCGGCGGGCAAGCTGCTGAAGGAGGCGGGCTATACGTTCGATCTTGCCTTTGCTTCCGTGCTGAAGCGTTCGATCAAAACACTGAACTATGTGCTGGATGAGCTGGACCTGCTGTGGATTCCCGTACAGAAATCCTGGAAGCTGAACGAGCGGCATTACGGTGCGCTGCAGGGGCTGAGCAAGAGTGAAACTGCGATAAAATACGGCGAAGAGCAGCTCCATATCTGGCGGCGCAGCTTATCTGTCCGTCCGCCTTTGCTGGACCCGGATGATCCGCGTTATGCGCGAAACGACATCCGCTACAAGGAGGTCCGACCCGGCGATATTCCGCGCGGCGAGAGCCTGGAGGATACGGTGCACCGTGTCGGCGATTTCTGGGGCAACCGCATTGTGCCGCTGATCCGCAAGAAGGAGCGGGTGCTGATCTCGGCGCATGGCAACACGCTGCGGGCGCTGATCAAATTCATGGAGGATCTCGATGAGCCGACGCTGCTGGATCTGAATATCCCGACCGGGGTTCCTCTTGTCTACAAGCTGGACGATGATGTGAAGCCGATTAACCGCTTCTATCTCGGAGAGCCGGAAGAGGTTCAGGCCAAAGCCCGTGAGGTGGCAAATCAGAGCAAGGTGACGGAATAGTCCGGCTCGCAGTAACTTGGGTCACTTATTTTCTAAAATCGGAGCGGGTAAGCAATACATTTGTGCGGTAAACGTAAAAAAATCAAAGCCCCGTCAAGGCATCGCTTGCGTGCCTTTGGACGGGGCTTTGATTGTTGAGGCATCTCTTCTTTGTCTATCAGGGTCAAGCCTTTAAGTAGGACGGTGCAATGTGCCCAGCAGCTCGCCCATCTTCACCTTGGTTTCGCTTACGAGTCCGGGGCGCGGCGTAAAGCTGCCGTTCTCCAGGAGCAGCACCACAGTTGAGCCGAATTCGAAATAGGCCAGATCGTCGCCAATCTGCCAATGGTCAGCCTCTTCATTGGAATAACGGATGCTGCTGACGTTCATCGCACCAACCTTCACCACAGCGGCTTCACCGCTTGCTCCGGCGATATAAGTAATGAGCCTTTCATTGCGGCTCAGCACACCCTTCATATGTCTCATGCCAAACTCATTGACAGGGTAGGCCCGTCCGCGGATATGCTCGCTCTCCACCTTGCGTCCGGTAATCGGCGAGTGAATCCGGTGGTAATCGGTAGGGCTCAGATACAATACGAAGAAAAATCCTTTTTTGTACAGCTCCAGATGCGGAGAGTGGTTCAGCAGCTCTTCCAGCTCATAATCCTGTCCTTTAACATTCATAATCGTTCCGGAATGAATCTCGCCCATGGCTGTAATCAGGGCATCCACCGGGCTGGCTACAGCGTTCTCACTGCCGGTGACAGGCCGCATGCCGGATTTCAGGCGGCGGCTGAAAAATTCATTCAGCGTCCGGTACTCGCCGGAATGCTTCTCCGCTTCGGCTGCGGGAATATGATAAGTCCGAATAAATGCCGGGATCAAAAAACGGCTGAGTCTGCTATGGGAAAAAGTCCCCATTAACCGGGAAAGCCATCTGTGTGAGGACAGCTCGGTCATCAGCCGCAGCAATTGTTTTACCATGCCCATCTCCCTTCCATCATGCAGCGGTACGGACCCGGGGACCGGGACCGTTTCCGCTCTGCATTATATTGACATAGAATAGGAGACAAATCAATAACTGTTATATCGCGAAGGATTGTCAAGCAGGAAACGCGCATACTCCATTGGCTTCCGGTAGCTGTCCTTCCAGGTTTCAGTCAGCCCGGCTCTGCGGAAGCCGTAGCGCTGGTCGCGACCGTTGCATTCAATGAAATAGATCCGGCCATTTGCGGTAATGCCGATATCCAGGCCGATGTCGGCAAGTCCAGGCAGGCTTCGCTCCAGCTCACGGGCGATGCTGAGACTGATCGTCACGACGGACATGCGGATTCCTGCCGCCATCTCGCTAGAGAATACCTGCTCCAGCGCATACGAAGCATTCAGCGCTTCGCCTCCCCGGGCGATGTTGGACACGAAGCCGCCGGGGCCGGCCCGTTTGGCGAACAGTCCGGTTACCTGCCAATCTCCGCCCCAGCCGCGCTGGACGGTAACCCGCAGATCAAACGGCCGCCGGTCAATCTCGACCAGCGGGATGCGCTCCTGCACAAGATACGGTATCGCGGCAAAACGCGCCTGCAGCGCTCTTGGCAGAGCCTCCGGATTCACCTCTGCGCTGGCCCAGCGGCTTGCGCCGTTCGGAAGATAACTCAAGATCCAGCGGCTTGCGTTGCTCCGGGATAGGCGCATGATGCCTTTGCCGATACTCCCGCGGCATGGCTTGAGGATGAGATCCGGATAGCTGCCCATCATCTCCTTCAGTCCGGAAAATCCGGCTGAAGTATCCGGCAGCAGCCCGCGCAGCCCGGAATTTTGCTCAAGCAGTCCATGAATTTGATCTTTGCCGTAGCGGTTGCATGTATTGTACACCAGGACACCGCTGCGAAGCAGCCTGTCAACTCCCCGGTAGCCCGGGTCGTAGATGGCCCGGTTGTGAATCACGCCCGGCGTTGGAATGACAGTTCTCCGGTAGCCCTGAGGACCCTTAATATAGGCGATGCTATAGCCGGATTCCGTATCAATGTCCGACAACTTCAGAAAGCAAGGGATCAATCCGTATGCGGCGGCGGCTTCCTCGTAGCTCTCCAGCGACTCCTGTCCCGTTTTTAACCGGGGAACGCCCCGGTGCATAGCGGCATTTAGCAGTATTCCAACGAGCTTTTGCCCCATGTTTGTTCCTCCCGTTATCTTCTGTGTTTTCGGCTATCCCCTTTCCTCCTGTCATTGTATGTGGTTACCCGCCCTTTAGGATGGACGAATGCGCGGCGGCGGAAGCCCTTTTTTCAAGAATCTGTTGTCCGGGGGTCCAGCAAAGCTAAGGCACATTTGTCAGACTTGCAGGCAATGGGTGTCATTCGCCCATCATGCTGCATATTATGCCTAGGAGAAAAGACAGATGGAAGGAGGAGACTGCTTGTGAAGGGCTCCAGAAGGAATCAGCACCGCAATTCGAAGAAACGGCTATATTTTGTGGATGATCCCAATAAAAGAGAACTTAGTATGCTGAATAGCAGTCCCAGGGTGCAGGAGTTTTCGTACACCGCCGACACTGAAGTACTGGATTCAGAAATTGATTTATTGCAGGTAAGCGGGGTAAATATGCTCGAAGCCGAGGACTTAGCTCAGCCAGATTTGCCTGATCAGGAGGTGCCTCAGGAACCGGCAGTAGAAATATCGGGCCAACATGAGGTGGCTGCAGCACCTTTACTCATGGAGGAGGCTCCAGCCTTACCGGAAAAAGAACGCCTGCATCCGGTGTATACCGATGATTTATCCGACGCTGCGGTTACCGGCCGGAAGATTGCTCCACGGACTATTGACGGCTCCAAGCTGAAATTTGGCATTATCGGCACTCCTTGGCTGCAGGATTATGCGGTACAGAGCATCAATATCGCGGACAAGGCAATAACGTCTTCTAAGCTGGCCCCTGAGTCGGTTTCGGGTGAGCATTTGGCGGAGGGAAGCGTCAGTGGAGGCAAGCTGCTGGATCATTCGATTGGCGGAGAGAAGCTGAAGAATGGCAGCATTGGCCCTGAAAAGCTGGCTGACCGGATCATTGGAGGGGGGCAAATAGCTGACCAGGCGATTACCAGCCGCCATCTTAGCGATTGTATCATCACCTCGGAGCTGCTGGAGGACGGGGCGGTAACCGGCGAGAAAATCATGAGCAGCAGCATAGTCAGCCGCCATCTCGCGAACGGAAGCATTGACCATTCCAAGCTGGCTGATGGTGCAGTGTCCGGTGACAAAATTGCCGACAGTGAAATCAGCGGCGCCAAGCTGGGCGATGCCGTTATCGAGAGCCGCCATGTAAGTGACGGCGCAATCACAGCGAAGCATCTGGCCCAGGGGGCGATAGGTCCGGAGCAGTTAGCCAGCCGGCTCATTGGCAAGGAACAGCTTCAGAGCGGCGTCATTGAAAGCGGCCATATCGCTGAAGGAGCTGTGGGTTCGCGCCAGATCGGCAAGGAAGCCATTCGAGGACAGCATCTGAGTCCGGAAAGCGTGAACGGCAGTCATATTGGCGACGGTGAAATCAGCAGCCGTCATTTGGCGGACCGGAGCATTTCTTTTGTGAAGCTGGCGGAAGGCGCTGTAGGTACGGCGCAGCTTGTGGAGCAAGCGGTCACCTCCTCCAAAATCGCTGATCAGAGTATTCTGGGACATAAGCTGGCGGATGAATCGGTGGCAACACGGCATATCGCCAAGTCGGCTGTGCGCGGCCCGCAGATCGCCATGCAGGCGATTGCCTCAGCCCACTTGCAGCGTGAGTCTGTAGAGCATTCCCATCTGGCGGCGGAATCGGTTGGGTCCGTGCAGCTTCAGGAGGAGGCTGTGCTTACCAGCCATTTGGCGAGTGGAGCGGTTACGGGAGAACAACTGGCGTCTGAGTCCGTGGCGGCAGAGCATCTCCGTCCGCAAAGCGTGACCTCCGCCAAGCTGGCAGATGGCAGTATCACTGCCGCCAAGCTGGCTCAGGGCTCAGTTAATGGAGCTGCTCTGGCCAGGGAAGCGGTTAGCGGAGAGCATGTTGCTTATTGTGCGGTCGAGGAGAAGCATCTGGCCGATGCCAGTGTCAGCGGGCGGGTGCTGCAGGGCGCAGTGGTGGATGCCGAGCATTTGGCACCGGGGGCGGTAGAGCGCAGACATCTTAGCGAGAACAGTGTAACTTCTTCTGCGCTCCAGCATGGGGCGGTATCTGGAGAGAAGCTGGCCACCGGTGCTGTTAAGGAAATCCATCTCTCCGCCGGTGTGGTGCAGCCGCATCATCTGGCTGATTATGCGGTTACTGCGCTGAAGCTATCGCCGGAAAGTGTTTCGACCGATAAGCTGGGGGATTTATCGGTTACCGCTGTCAAGCTGGCTGACAACAGCGTAGAAGCCGCTAAGCTCGCGGGAGCGGCAGTTCAGGCAGAGCACTTGTCAGCAGGTGCGGTCGGCCCGGGCTCGATCAGCGACTCAGCGGTGCAAGGCAGACATCTTGCCCCGGGAAGTGTCAGCGGGACGCATATTCGGCCAATGTCTATCGGAAATGGACACATTAATCCGAGCTCTATCTCGTCGATACAAATACAGGATGCCAGCATCACTGGCTCGAAGCTGACAGAGGGGGCTGTCGCTTCCCGCCATCTCTCGCCCGGAAGCGTTGAAAGCAAGCATTTAGCGGAGGCTTCGGTTGAAGGACGGCATATCGGGCAAGGCGAAGTGACGCTGGCCCATCTGGCCGGAGAGGTCCGCAGTAGTGACATATTGCCGGACAGCAGTATCGGTGGGGAAAAGCTGCTGGATGGATCGATTCAATCCTTCCATATCGCTCAAGGAAGTATACACACAGAACACTTGGCGGAGGAAGCGGTCGAGGGCCATCATATCCGTACAGGCGAAATCAAGCTTGAGCATCTGGCGGATGAGGTCCGCAGTGCGGAGCTGCTGCCGGATGGCAGCATCGGTGGAAGCAAGCTGGCGGAAGGAGCGGTGGGCACATCGCACCTGGTCCCGGGCAGCGTAAATGGAAACCACTTGGCTGAGGATGCAGTAGAGAGCCGCCATATCCGTTCCGGCAGCATCAAGCTTGCACATCTGGCTAAGGAGACGCTGACCTCTGATCTGCTGCCGGAGGGCAGCATCGACGGCGGGAAGCTGGCAGCGGGGGCGATAAATTCGCTGCATGTGCAGCAGGAGAGCATTTACGGGGAGCATCTTATAGACGGAATACTGCAGGAGCGGCACTTGCGGCCAGGCGTGATCAAGCTTGCACATCTGGCGGATGAGGTCCGCAGCGCGGAGCTGCTGCCGGATGGCAGCATTGGCAGCGGCAAACTTGCGGAAGGTTCTGTAAGCTCGACCCATCTGCAGCAGCAAAGCATCCAAGGCGAGCATCTTGCAGACGGTGTACTTGAAGAGCGGCATTTGAAATCCGGCGTGATCAAGCTTGCACATCTGGCGGATGAGGTCCGTAGCGCGGAGCTGCTGCCGGATGGCAGCATTGGCAGCGATAAGCTGGCGGTCGGCTCGGTGAGCTCGCCACACTTGCAGTGGCAGAGTATACAAGGAGAGCATCTTGAGGATGGAGCGCTAGAGGAGCGGCATTTGAACCCCGGCATGATCAAGCTTGAGCATCTGGCGAATGAGGTCCGCAGCGCGGAGCTGTTGCCGGACGGTAGTATTGGCAGCGATAAGCTGGCGGAAGGCTCAGTAAGCTCGGCCCATCTGCAGCAGCATAGCATCCAAGGAGAGCATCTTGAGGATGGAGCGCTAGAGGAGCGGCATTTGAACCCCGGCATGATCAAGCTTGAACATCTGGCGAATGAGGTCCGCAGCGCGGAGCTGTTGCCGGACGGTAGTATTGGCAGCGATAAGCTGGCGGAAGGCTCAGTAAGCTCGGCCCATCTGCAGCAGCATAGCATCCAAGGAGAGCATCTTGAGGATGGAGCGCTTGAGGAGCGGCATTTGAACCCCGGCATGATCAAGCTTGAACATCTGGCGAATGAGGTCCGCAGCGCGGAGCTGTTGCCGGACGGCAGTATTGGCAGCGGCAAACTTGGTGTAGGCTCGGTGAACTCGGTACATTTGCAATGGCAGAGCATATACGGTGAACATCTTGCGGATGGAGCGCTTGAGGAGCGGCATTTGAACCCTGGTGTGATCAAGCTTGAACATCTGGCGGATGAGGTTCATAGCGCGGAGCTGCTGCCGAACGGCAGCATTGGCAGCGAGAAGCTGGCGGAAGGCTCAGTAAGTTCGGTGCACTTGCAGCAGATGAGCATCCAAGGCGAGCACCTTGCGGATAGTGTGCTAGAGGAGCGGCATTTGAACCCCGGTGTGATCAAGCTCGCACATCTGGCGGATGAGGTCCGCAGCGGGGAGCTACTGCCGGACGGCAGTATTGGCAGTGAGAAGCTGGCGGAAGGCTCAGTAAGTTCGGTGCACTTGCAGCAGATGAGCATCCAAGGCGAGCATCTTGCGGATAGTGTGCTAGAGGAGCGGCATTTGAACCCCGGTGTGATCAAGCTCGCACATCTGGCGGATGAGGTCCGCAGCGGGGAGCTACTGCCGGACGGCAGCATTGGCAGTGATAAGCTGGCGGAAGGCTCGGTAAGTTCGGCGCACTTGCAGCAGATGAGCATTCAAGGCGAGCATCTGGCGGATGGAGCGCTTAAAGAGCGGCATCTGAGCTCCAGTATGATCAAGCTTGAGCATCTCTCGGATGAGGTCCGCAGCGCGGAGCTGCTGCCGAACGGCAGTATTGGCGGCATTAAGCTGGCATCGGGCTCAGTGGGCTCCTATCATCTGGCTATGGGCAGCATATATGGAGGTCATTTGACTCCGGCAGCGGTGGACAGCCGCCATATTCGCCCGGGCAGCATCCATCTGGAGCATCTGGCTGAGGATACGTTGACCTCCGAACTGCTGCCGGATGGCAGTATCGGAAGCGAGAAGCTGGCGGAAGGCTCAGTAAGTTCGGTGCACTTGCGGCAACAGAGCATCTACGGCGAACATCTCGCAGACGGAGTGCTTACGGAGCGTCATTTGAGCCCTGGCATAATCAAGCTTGAGCATCTGGCTGAGGATACGTTGACCTCCGAACTGCTGCCGGATGGCAGTATCGGAAGCGAGAAGCTGGCGGAAGGCTCAGTAAGTTCGGTGCACTTGCAGCAACAGAGCATCCAAGGCGAGCATCTCGCGGACGGAGTGCTTAAGGAGCGTCATTTGAGCCCTGGTATAATCAAGCTGGAGCATCTGGCTGAGGATACGTTGACCTCCGAACTGCTGCCGGATGGCAGTATCGGAAGCGAGAAGCTGGCGGAAGGCTCAGTAAGTTCGGTGCACTTGCAGCAACAGAGCATCCAAGGCGAGCATCTCGCGGACGGAGTGCTTAAGGAGCGTCATTTGAGCCCTGGAATAATCAAGCTGGAACATTTGGCTGAGGATACGTTGACCTCCGAACTGCTGCCGGATGGCAGTATCGGAAGCGAGAAGCTGGCGGAAGGCTCAGTAAGTTCGGTGCACTTGCAGCAACAGAGCATCCAAGGCGAACATCTCGCGGACGGAGTGCTGGAAGAGCGTCATTTAAGCCCCGGAATAATCAAGCTGGAACATTTGGCGGATGAGACCTGCAGTGCGGATTTGCTACCGGATGGTAGTATCGGCAGCGAAAAGCTGGCGGAAGACTCGGTAAGTTCGGTACATTTGCAGCAGATGAGCATCTACGGCGAACATCTCACGGACGGAGTGCTGGAAGAACGTCATTTGAGCCCTGGCATAATCAAGCTGGAGCATCTGGCAGATGAGACCTGCACTGCGGATTTGCTGCCGGATGGCAGCATCGGCAGCGAAAAGCTGGCGGAAGGCTCGGTAAGTTCGGTACATTTGCAGCAGATGAGCATCTACGGCGAACATCTCACGGACGGAGTGCTGGAAGAACGTCATTTGAGCCCTGGCATAATCAAGCTGGAGCATCTGGCGGATGAGACCTGCACTGCGGATTTGCTACCGGATGGTAGTATCGGCAGCGAAAAGCTGGCGGAAGGCTCAGTAAGTTCGGTGCACTTGCAGCAACAGAGCATCCAAGGCGAGCATCTCGTGGATGGCGCGCTTACGGAACGTCATTTGAATCCCGGCATGATTAAGCTTGAGCATCTGGCGGATGAGGTTCGCAGTGCGGACCTGCTGCTGGATGGCAGTATTGCCGGAAGCAAACTTGCGCCTGGTTCAGTGAGCTCATTCCATCTGGCCCCGGGCAGCATATATGGAGGCCATTTAACTTCAGCAGCAGTGGACAGCCGCCATATTCGCCCCGGCAGCATTCATCTGGAGCATCTGGCCGAGGGTGCGTTGACCTCCGAGCTGCCGGACGGCAGCATCGGCAGCGAGAAGCTGGCGGAAGGCTCAGTAAGTTCGGTGCACTTGCAGCAACAGAGCATCCAAGGCGAGCATCTCGTGGATGGCGCGCTTACGGAACGTCATTTGAATCCCGGCATGATTAAGCTTGAGCATCTGGCGGATGAGGTTCGCAGTGCGGACCTGCTGCTGGATGGCAGTATTGCCGGAAGCAAACTTGCGCCTGGTTCGGTGAGCTCTTTCCATCTGGCCCCGGGCAGCATATATGGAGGCCATTTGACCCCGGCAGCGGTGGACAGCCGCCATATTCGCCCCGGCAGCATTCAGCTGGAGCATCTGGCCGAGGGTGTGCTGGACTCCGAGCTGCCGGACGGCAGCATCGACAGCGATAAGCTGGCGATAGGGTCGGTGAACTCGGTGCATTTGCAGCAGATGAGCATCTACGGAGAACATCTCACGGACGGAGTGCTGGAGGAACGTCATTTAAGCCTCGGCATAATCAAGCTGGAGCATCTGGCCGAGGGTGTGCTGGACTCCGAACTGCCGGACGGCAGCATCGACAGCGATAAGCTGGCGATAGGCTCGGTGAACTCGGTGCATTTGCAGCAGATGAGCATCTACGGAGAACATCTCACGGACGGAGTGCTGGAGGAACGTCATTTAAGCCCCGGCATAATCAAGCTGGAGCATCTGGCCGAGGGTGTGCTGAACTCCGAGCTGCCGGACGGCAGCATTGACAGCGATAAGCTGGCGATAGGCTCGGTAAACTCGGTGCATTTGCAGCAGCAGAGTATATATGGAGAACATCTCACGGACGGAGTGCTGGAGGAACGTCATTTAAGCCCCGGCATAATCAAGCTGGAGCATCTGGCCGAGGGTGTGCTGAACTCCGAGCTGCCGGACGGCAGCATTGACAGCGATAAGCTGGCGATAGGTTCGGTAAACTCGGTGCATTTGCAGCAGCAGAGTATCTATGGAGAACATCTCACGGACGGAGTGCTGGAGGAACGTCATTTAAGCCCCGGCATAATCAAGCTGGAGCATCTGGCCGAGGGTACGTTGACCTCTGAGCTGCCGGATGGCAGCATTACCGGTGATAAGCTGGCCATTGGCAGTATCGGAACCGGCAAGCTTGCGGAAGGAGCGGTCGGAAGCGCAGAACTTCAGGATGAAGCGGTGGAAGCCTCCAAAATAGCTTCATTCGCCGTTCAATCCCGTCATCTGGAAGAAGAGAGCGTGCAAAGCTACCATATTGCTCCCGGTGCGGTGACCGGGGATCATCTGGCCCAAGGTTCGGTGAATGCGGAGCATCTCTCCTTTAGCCCGGTGCAGAGTGCAGGAAACCGGGAGGTGCTGCAGCAGTTCGGCATGACGGCGTTCATGTTCAACGGCGACGAGGAGAGTGTAGAGGTGGCGGTTACTTTTGACGAGAGCTATGGCCATACCGGCTATGTGCTCGTCGCCATGACCAATCAGCCGTTCTTCCATGCTTCACTGAAGAGCAGATCGGCCGGAGAAGCGGTAATTCAGGTAGTTCGGCTGCGTGAGACCGTGCATTTCTACGGCGTATTATCTTGGATTGCTCTTGGTTCCCCATTAGTGAAGCCGGCCGTGAATCACCGGGCGTTCGACTAAGCGCATGGAGCAGAGATCGAGCTGGAAGAAGCCTTATTTTGAGAACATCGGCGCAGCCATTGGCTGCGCTCTTTTTTGCTGTCACAAAAGACATTAAATGCCGCGCGCATAAAGCGCTGATATGAATAAGAGGAGGCTTTCCCTCTAGCTGCCTGATACGCCAGTCTCTGCGCAGAATAGAGGGTGATTTTCCCGCTATTTTGATATTTACTTCTTTTTCCTCCTTCGGTACAACACTAATTGTTGGGGACAAATGTTTCTGCTAAAGGCCAGCCTTCTGTGCTTCTCCAAAGAACAGGCAATTGTCCAAATTTCTGTACGGAGTGAGACATTGGCCGTTACCCGGACCAGCCGATTACATAGACTGTGATGTAACCCTCAGCCCGGAGGCTATGCCCTGCAAGGAAGGTGGATGAGCTTGAAGAACAAACGAACATCTGCCCGCCGCATGGGGCGGCGGGTTTCGCAAACAACACGGCGGACTTCCCGGCCGATGCGGCCAGCCGCGCCGCTCCCTGCGGGGAATCATCCCGAGCCTTATGTGTCGGTAATTATTCCGGCAATGAATGAAGCGGGAACGATTGCCAAGGTGATTGCCGGGGCGAGGGGAGTCCATCCCCGCTGTGAGGTTATTGTGATTGTTAACGGCTCTGCTGATAATACGGCAGAGATTGCATTGTCCCTGGGAGCACGCGTCATCAGCTTCGAGCAGCCGCTTGGACACGATGTCGGCCGCAGTCTCGGGGCGGAGGAAGCAAAGGGTGAAGTCCTGCTCTTCACGGACGGAGATCTTCCCATTTCCGCTTCACAGTTGCGCCCGTTCGTGGCTGCAGTCAAACGGGGAGTAGACGTGGCACTAAATGATTATTCCGGACCGGTGCGCAGCAAGTTCCCCCATCCGGTCGTACTCTCCAAATATGCGCTGAACATCATGCTTGGCCGTCCGGACTTAAAAGGTTACTCGCTGACGGCGGTCCCCCATGCGCTTAGCCGCAGGGCGCTTAACACACTAGGAACTTCTCTGTTATCCCGTCCACCGCTGGCCTATGCCCAGGCCGTGCTTGACGGGCTGCTTGTAAAGGCAGTGCACAACGTTCCTGTCGGGAAACTGAACGCTGTTCGCCGCAAGCGGGGAGGCACCGACCCCTTGCGGGAGGTGATTCTCAGGGACCATGCGGATGCTGTCGGCCTGCTGCTTGAGCGCAAAGGAGACAGAGCTGGCTTCAGTGACGGAAGCCGGCGGAGGGAGATGGTGAGATGATGGCAGCTGCGCTCAAGGCAACATCCGGCCCACAGCCGAAGGCAGCTGTGACGGCCAAATCTCCTGTCCGCCGTGCCGGAGCCAATCCGCTGAGAACCGCAGATGTGCTGTCCGCCCGCCGAAGCAGCGGAGGCGGATCGGCCGTCCTGCACAAGGCCGCGGGAGCGGCACCCTCCCGACGGAGCCGTACCGGCGGCAAGGCTGCCGGCTGGCGGAAGGCGGCGCAAGCTGCGGCTGTCCGTCCTGCCAGCCGGGCCAACGCGGGAGCCGCCGCCCTCAAATCTGCCGTGCGGCGCAGGGCAGCCGCCGGAGCAACAGCCGCCGGCAATGCCCACGTTCGCCGCCGGGAGGAGAAGAGCCTGCCGAGTCTGCGCGGGACACTGTCGGTGATTATCTCGGCGCGCAACGAGGAACAAACGCTGCCGCCCCTGCTGAAGCAGGTGATGCGCCTGAATCCGGCCGAGATCATTGTAGTGCTGAACGGCTGCACCGACAACAGCTTTCAGCACTCCAGGCTGTGCAAGACGGCCACGGTCATACATTGCCCGGAATCCGCCGGGCATGATGTGGGGCGGGCGCTTGGAGCCAAGCTTAGCCGGGGGGATATCCTGCTGTTTCTGGACGGAGATATGACCATTCCCGCATCGCAGTTGGCCGCTTTTGCCGCCGCAGTAGATGGTGGTGTCGATGTGGCGTTAAATGATTTGGATGAATTGCTGCCTTCGTTCGAATTAAGCGATGATGTCACCCGCTGCAAAATGTACCTCAATGCCGTGCTGGGCCGGAGTGATCTTGGCGTCAGCTCTATGACTGCTGTTCCCCATGCGCTGTCCCGCCATGCGCTGGAGAGGATCGGATATCGTGAATTGATGGTTCCGCCCAAAGCGCAGGCCATCTCGATTATGGAGAAGCTGCGGGTGGAAAAGGCGGGAACGGTAAATGTCATCCGAAATAACCGGATTCGTCAAGGGAACACAGGCGCCGGCAATGCCATGGAACAACTGATTGCCGGCGATCATGCGGAAGCGCTGCGCAAGGTTCTTATGCAGCGGGAGGCAGGCGGGGTTGTGACCGAAGAGAGTCTGCTGGAGCAGCGGAGGCAAATGGCTGCGTGGAGGAACAGAATATGACGCTGACCAGTATTATTATCCCGACCTTCAATGGGCTCAGACTGCTGCGGCCCTGCATCGAATCAATCAGGGCGTACACCGGGACGCCGTATGAAATTATTGTGGTCGACAACGGTTCACAGGACGGCACGGACGAGTACTGCCGCGACAATAAGCTGACTTTTATTTCGCTTCCCGAGAACCGGGGGTTCCCGGTTGCCTGCAATCTGGGGCTCCAGCTCGCCTCGGGCGATGAGCTGCTGCTGCTGAACAATGATGTCATTGTCTCGCAAAACTGGCTCGATAACCTGAAGAATGCCTTGTACAGTGCTCCGGATATCGGCATCGTGGGTCCCGTGACGAACTATGCCAGCGGCCGGCAGCGGGTGGAGACTGCCTATACAGATATTTCGGGCTATCATGCCGAAGCGATGGCGGTACATGCACAGGGTTCTGCAGGATGGATGGAGAGCCGGCGTCTGGTGGGCCTGTGTTTTTTGTTCAAAAGAGAGCTGATGGATGCCATCGGCCTCCTGGATGAGCGGTATTCTCCCGGTCATTTTGAGGACGATGATTACTGCTATCGCGCCCGGATGCGGGGCTACAGGCTGCTGATTGCCGGGAATTGCCTGGTGCATCATGAAGGAAGCGCCAGCTTCAAGGAGGTATACTCCTCCGAGATTCAGGAGCTGGTGCTGCGCAACCGCAAGATTTTTATGGATAAATGGCATGTGGACCCGGCACAGTTCATCTGAAATGTTGACCTGAAGGCCAAAGACACAGATAAGAAGGAGGAAAGTAAGTGAAAGGAGTCATACTGGCGGGCGGAACAGGATCAAGACTTTATCCGCTGACCCGGCTTATGAACAAACATTTGCTTCCGGTCGGCAAATATCCTATGGTGTGCTACGGTATAGAGCGACTGCGCCGCGGAGGAATAACCGATATTCTCCTGGTCATCAGCAAGCAGTCTGCAGGGCAGTATACGGATTTTTTGGGCAGCGGCGTGGAGTTCGGCGTCTCGCTGACTTACAAAATCCAGGAAGCCGCCGGAGGCATTGCGGAAGCGCTGGATCTGGCGAAGGGCTTCATTCTTCCAGGTGAACGGTTTGTTGTGCTGCTTGGTGACAATCTTTTTATGGATGATCTGACGCCTTATGTGGAGAAGTATCTGCGTCAGCCCCAAGGAACGGCAAAGGTGCTGCTGAAGCCGGTGGATGATCCGCGGAGATACGGAGTTCCAGTATTCGACACTCAGGATTCCGCATGGATCTCGTATATTGAGGAGAAGCCGGAGCATCCGAAGACGGGATATTGCGTGACCGGAATTTATATGTATGACGAAGCCGTGTTCGATATTATCCAGCGGGTATCCCCTTCCAAGAGGGGAGAGCTGGAAATCACCGATGTGAACAACCTTTACGCCGCCGACCGCAAGCTCAGCTACGATGTGCTTCAGGAATGGTGGAGTGATGCCGGAACGTTCCAGTCGCTGTACGAAGCGGGGGAAAAGCTGAAAGACACGTTGCCTTAAGGCGCGTGTTTTTTTGTTTAGGCTTTAGCCAGTTGAGTGCGTGAAACGCGCGAAACAAAAAACCACCCGCTATGCGGGTGGAGGGATCAAGGGTTTGACCAACAAGACCATTCCGATAAAATTGAGATGTTCAGG
>NZ_JBTLRW010000033.1:0-42294 GCF_054483875.1 Paenibacillus sp. BAC0078 | reverse complement strand
AGGGACAAATTACACTGAGCCTGAACAATTTATTGTCAGGCTAGCGTCTTTAGGCGCAGTTTGGCAACAGGGGGTTATACCCCAAGTGCAAACCACCCGTTGGACGGGTGGTTCTGATTGTGAACTCCGCTGCCGCGTCCTTCCTCACCCCTTGCCGCCTACAGCTCCGGCCGGGCAATCCGCCACCAGATAAGGTCTTCAGTCTCGCGGTACTTTTGTGCTCCCAGGTGCTCAAGGACCTTGTGTGAGGCGGTATTGTCCTTTTCGGTATCGGCGATGGTCCACAAGGCCTGGGGATCGCTGAAAATCCACTCGCTAATGCGCCGCACTGCCTCGGTGGCGTAGCCCAACTTCCGGTGGCTCTCGTCTATTACATATCCAACGATGACTTCGCCTTGCGCATTCGGGCGGCCCTTAAGAATGACGAAGCCGATCAGACGCTGCTCCTCCCGCTGAATAACCGCCCAGTTGGTCAGCCAGGGATAGTTCAAGGGGTCCTGCAGTACCTTGGAGTGTCTAACCTGCATGGCGTATTGCATTTCATCATCCAGCACAGTTCCGCTGGGCTTCAGGCCGAACCCCTGCTCCAGTCCGGCGAAATTTACGCCCGCCAAGGATAGCTCCGCGAGTGTTAAAGGCCTTAGCTCCAGGCGATTGCTTACCAGTTTCAATAGAATACCTCCAGTTCCAATAGCACTGTTTATAGCTTTTTCGTGGAAAAAAATCCTAATCCATCCCCAGCATAATCCCGGGCTCTGCCCTCTGTCAAATCCTCCGCCGGCTCCCTGATTACCGCCAAATTTATGCATCACAAATTCCAAGGGAGCACCTCTGCAACTTACAGGAAAGTCCCGCACCGCCAAGGCTATAGCCGCATATGCTGTAGCAGGGCGTTTGAGCAAAGGAGACATGAAGGTGCAGAGTAAAATAACAAAGGTCCTGCAGCACATGGCCCATACGCACGAACAGATGGCGCGGATTCTCGATGCCGAACGCCACGTGGCCGTCCGTATGTCGCAAATTGTCCATGATCTGCCGGATGCAGAGCCGGATTTTGGCGGATTCAGCGAGCTGGTGGAAAGCACAGGTCAGGTGAACAAGAACATTATTGCATACTTGAACGCACTTGCCGATCTGGAAGAGGCGATGGCTGAAGGGGTAGGAAGAGTCATCAAGGAATTAAACGGTCCGGAAGAGGAGTAGCGTTAAAGAGAGCAGGAGGCGAAAGATGAGCAGAGAAAAAGCTTATCTGCAAATGCTGGAGTCGACCGCTACTATCCAGTGGAACATTGCGATGATTCTCGAAGCCAAAGCGGTGGAAGCGGAAAAAGTAAAGCAGTGGACCCAGCACCATATCCACCCTAGAGCGTTCGACTCCCATGAAGATCAGTTGAAGCAATCTATCTCCATTCACGAAGTGGTTGTAGAGCTGGTGGAGGGTTTGACCAAATTGGAAAACGGGTTGTACAGCAATCTAAAAGCAGTGCTGGGCAGCGGTGAAGAAGAGAGCGGAGGTTTAGGCGCTTTGACCAGCGAAGGCTTCGACTTCGGAGAAGACAGCAAATGAGCGGCGGGCTTCTCTCCGAACACGCCGTCAAGCTGGAGTTGATCCGCTCCATCGCCCGAAGTCAAGCCGCACTTGCGGACATTTTGGAGAGTATCGCGGAAATTACAGGGCAATCGGAGCTGACAGCCCGCAAGCTTAGCGACAATATCCGAATCTTAAGCCAATATCAAAGCTCGATGTGCCGGATGATATCCGGTATTTCGCTGCATCAGCCCAAACTGGGAATTCCTGCTGCGCCTTGGCTGAACAAGGCCGGCGCAGTCGGGAACCTCCAGAGTACATGGAGTACAGGAGGAGTAGAACGATGAAGAGAAAACAACTTGGGAAGCCGCGTTCAGGCGGCAGAATCCGCAGACGTACACTGCTGCTGTCCCGGAAGGCGAGGGTCCGCAAAGGCATTGGACGTAAATCACGCAGAAGACTTGTACCCCGGATAGGCAAGACCAAGAGAAGTCCTTTGCAACGCAGAAAAAGAAGAATCCGCCGCCGGATTGTTGTCCAGAAAATTCAGGTGGTTCAGCCGCCGGTGCAGGTCGTGCCGGCCGTGACAACCGTCGATGCGCCGCCCGCGCCGCAGGTGGTTCCGCTCCCCCCGGACTTGGGCGTCTCTCCGGAAACGCCCCCGGGAGACGCCTTTCAGCAGGGCTACACCGAAGCATACAACGTGGGATTCGACGCAGGTTTCGCCAAGGGCTTCGAGGACGGGCATAAGCTGGAGCTGGGCTGATGCGTCCAGAGTCACAGGAAGAGGCGCTCTATGGAGGCGGATGAAACAAGCCGCCTCTGTAAGCAGGACAATGAAGGATCGTTTCTGCTTGCCGGATATGGTAGACTTCTTTCAGAGTCTATACTGGTTCAGATGCCGAGAGGAAAGCAGGGATGGATATGAGTGGGAATGAGATTCGCAAGGCGCGAAGAGCGGATATCGGGGAGATCATGGAGCTGATTGCCAGATGTGTCCAAGTTATGCAGGACGGCGGAAGCGACCAATGGGACGCCAGCTACCCGAACAGAGAGATCATCACGCAGGATGTGGACAAGGGTACATTGTTTGTCTATGAAGAGCAGGCAGCCATATCCGCCATCATTGTGCTGGACGAGGACCAGGCGGAGCAGTACGAAGCCATTCACTGGTCGCAGGAGCAAGGGCCGCATCTGATTATGCACCGGCTGGCCGTTCATCCGGAGGTACAGGGCAAGGGCATCGCCCGCAAGCTGGTTGCTTTTGCCGAGGAATTTGCCCGCAGCGGCGGCTACAGCAGCATCCGGCTGGATACCTATGCCAAGAATATAAGAGCGCTGGCGCTGTATCCTTCGCTTGGGTATGAACGCAGAGGCGAAGTCGATTTTCCGGGGCGGACAGCGAACTTCCCTGTATTTGAGAAAGTGCTGACAACCGGAGCGTAATATTGGACAAGCATTCTATCGGCAAGCAACATACATGTTTATTTATTGCTTTTGTCAGTAAACATAACATGTAACGAATGAATTTGCGATAAAATTATCGAAATGGATGAAAAAATATATTAATGTCATTATTGCTAACCTATGTTGACAATAAAGTTGTCTTTATTCTATGATGGGATTATTCAGCAGGCAATTGAATAATCCTTTTTTTCGTATATCCTTAATAATTGGTTTAAGGGTCTCTACCGGGAACCGTAAATTTCTGGCTACGAAAATATGCTTAAGGCATATTTTTGTGGCCTTTTTGTGTTACAAAAGCGGCTAGGGCTGCAGAAGACAAGGGGGAAGATGAAGATGGCGAACATTCTGATCAAGAACGCAGAGATTATCACGATGAACAAGCAGGAGGAAATCATCCACGGAGATATCCGCATAAAGGGCAACATGATTGCCGAGATCGGCAGCGGTCTTGCCCCGCAGGGGGAGGAGACGGTAATAGATGCAACGGGCCGCACTGTTATTCCCGGCTTCGTACAGACCCACATTCATCTTTGCCAGACGCTCTTCCGGGGCAAAGGCGATGATCTTGAGCTGATGGACTGGCTGCGCAAGCGGATCTGGCCGCTGGAAGCGGCGCATGATGAGGAATCGCTCTACTATTCCGCTATGCTGGGAATTGGAGAGCTGATCTCCAGCGGCACGACAACGATTGTCGATATGGAGACGGTGAACCATACGGATTTTGCTTTTCAGGCTATTGCGAAGAGCGGTATCCGGGCTTTGTCCGGCAAGGTGATGATGGATCAGAAGAATGCGGATGCGCCTGCGGCGCTGCAGGAGGAGACGGCTGCTTCGCTGCAGGAGAGCGTCGATCTGCTGGAGAAGTGGAACGGCTACGGGAACGGCCGGATTCAATACGCGTTCTCGCCGCGTTTTGTAATTTCCTGCACCGAGCCGCTGCTGAGAGAGGTACGTGACCTGTCAGAGCGGTACGGGGTCAAGGTACACACTCATGCCTCGGAGAACCTGGGGGAGATCGAGATTGTTCAGGCGATGACAGGTATGCGTAATGTGGTCTATCTGGATCATCTGGGGCTGGCGAATGAACGCCTGATTCTGGCGCACTGTGTATGGCTGGATGAGGAGGAGCGGCGGATTCTGCGCGACCGCAGGGTCCATGTCAGCCACTGCCCCGGCTCTAATCTGAAGCTGGCCTCGGGTATTGCCGACACGCCGGGCATGCTGCAGGATCATATTCACTTAAGCCTTGGGGCAGACGGTGCGCCCTGCAACAACAACCTGGATATGTTCAATGAAATGCGCCTGGCCGCCATTATCCAGAAGCCGCAGCATGGGCCGACTACGATGGATGCGAGAAGCGTCTTCCGCATGGCAACCATTGGCGGGGCCAGAGCGGTAGGTATGGAGGATCAGATTGGCAGCATTGAAATTGGCAAAAAGGCCGATCTGGCGATTCTCAATCTCTACAATTTTCACACCTTCCCCTCCTTCGATGTAGACCCGATCTCCCGCATTGTCTATTCCGCTACCCGGGCCGATGTGGAGACAACCATTGTAGACGGAGAAATCCTGATGGACAAAGGGCTGCTGAAGACGGTGGACAAGGACACTGTACTGCATGAAGCCAACCGTTCCATAAAAAGACTGCTGTCATACACCCCGCTTGGTTAATTCTCCTGATTCGGCAGTGGGGGCATTGTTCCAATGCCCCAAAACATTGTCTTGAAGATAATGGCACACTGTTGTACATTTATTATTAATCTTATAAAAAGTAATTTAAAAGGATGTGGGCATATATCCTGTGACATACAGTACGTTACAAATTAAACAAATGAATATTGGTTTGGTGAAGCAGGCTTTAAAGACACAGGAGTCGGGAACGAAAGCGGAGATTGCCAGTCAAACCAGCCTGAGCATAGCCACTTGTAACACAATATTGAATGAGCTTGTTGCTACCGGCGAAGTGATAGAGCTGGGAGCGAATGAATCCAGTGGAGGAAGGCCCGCCAAAAAATATAAGTACAACGCTGACTTTGGCTCAGCCATTTGTTTGCTTGTGAAGACGAGTGGAGACCTTTACTCCATTGACTACAGCATCGTAAATCTGGTTGGAGACATCGTTAAAGAGGAGACGCTTGAGGAACTGAAGCATGTAGATATGGAGGTCATTGATCAGCTCATCGGACAGCTCGCAGGCGGGAGCAATCATGTTATGGCGCTAGGCATTGGAATACCCGGTGTCGTCTCCGGCGGTGTAATTGGGGTTTGCGATGTTCCTGATCTTGTTGGCAAGGCGTTAGGACCTTATTTGGAAGAAAAATATGAAATGCCTGTCACGGTAGAAAATGATATGAACATGACCGTCTACGGCTTTTATCATTTGCAGCATTTTGAAGAAGAAAAAACATTTGCTGTTGTCACCTTTCCTAAGAACCAATTTCCAGGTGCCGGATTTATCGTGGATGGACGAATATTGTCAGGGAATACGAAATTCGGCGGGGAAGTATCCTTTTTGCCTTTCGGCATTTCCCGTGAGGAGCAGCTGTGGCAGCTTCATACCGCTGAAGGTTTTGTCCGGCTGGCTGTTCATGTGCTAACCTCTGTGATTGCCGTCATTAATCCGGTCACCATTGCGATTACAGGGGAACTACCGCAGGAAGCGCAGCTTGACGATTTTCATAAGGGCTGCCTAAAGAATATACCGGAAGAGCATATGCCGCTGCTTTTCGTTCACAACGATACACGCCGGGAATATATGAAGGGAGTGATTATGACGACTTTGGAAGGCTTGAACTCCCCATCGCAATTTCATTGAAAAAAGACAATAATCAGGAAGAAGGAATACAGTGGGCAAGCGTGATAGCAAGTTCAACAAAACTTATGCCATGCAGTTGGCTACAATTTTTTTAGGATTCGTTATTTTTGGATTTTCGGAAAATATCAAAGGGCCCGCGATCCCGCGCATTCAATTTGATTTTATGCTGAATGAATCGCAGCTCGGGACATTATTGTCCCTGAACGCCCTTGGTTATTTGATCGCTTGTTCTTTTACAGCGTATTTAACTAGAATATGGGGAATCAAGACCGTAACGGTCACGGCTCTGGGCACGATGGCTGTTTCCGGCATACTCATTTACTTTTCGCACAGTTATCCTTTGTTCTCAGCCTCTTATTTCCTGATGTACATTGGGAACGGGATGCTGGAGATCGGCCTGGCCGTGCTGGGCGCACGTATATTTGTGAAAAACACAGGAACGATGATGAATTTATCCCACGGCTTCTACGGGCTTAGCTCCACGGTTGCCCCGCTGATAGCGACAGGGCTGATGAAGGTCACAATCAACGGACATACGCTGGACTGGCGCGGAATGTATCTGATTATGCTTTTATTGTCCGTGGTGCCGATACTTTTTGCGATGTTCAGTACTTTTCCAGGGGATAACGTTCAGCATGAGGAGCGCATCTCTTTTAAAAGCTTGCTGAAGGACCCGGTGCTATGGCTAATGGTGCTTATTCTCTCCTTTGGCGTTACATCGGAGCTGGCTGTGGGCGGATGGCTTGTGAACTTTCTGGAAAAAGCGTACAGTTGGGACACGATTACGGCTTCGGGGATGCTGTCCGCCTTTTTCTTATGCTTCGCGCTTGCACGGCTGCTGCTGGGTCCGTTAACGGATAAAATTGGTTTTACATTATCGTTGATTATATTTTCAGGCTTTTCGGCCGTCTGCACGTTTGTGGCGATCTTGGGCGGAGAAGGCTTGGCCTTTCTGTTTGCCGCTTCCGGCGCAGGTATTGCCATGATCTATCCGACGGTTATGGCGCTTATTGCCCGAAGATATCCCAAGGAAAGCGATACAGCAATTACTGTTACAGTTACGTTGATGGGATTAGGCAGTGTGATCGGTAATTATGTAGTCGGCGGGGTTATCGAAGCGGTCAAAAGGCTGTTCGGTGCAGATACACAGGTAGGGCTGCTTCGCGGGCTTCAGGCAGGATACGGAATTATAGGCTTATGTGCGGCGTTAAGTGCGGTCAGCGGTTTGTTTTTATATTTCTATCTATCCAAACGGAGAGAAATCATATAAGAGAGGAACAAGTGTGGTCGTAGGCGGCAACCCGGCTAAGTTCATTAAAGCAGTGTGAAATGATAAAATGCTCGCTGGATTATGCCACACATTCGGTAAAAGAGCTGTCCGACATGGCCCTGTTCATCCCGAAGTCTGACGATGCCGCACAGCGTGCAGAGGAGGGTGCTGGATATGGATAATGCCCAGTTTTCGAGCGCTGCAGCGGCTGTAGTCAATGAAGTATTCGGAGTTCGTCTTCAGGAGTACACGCTTGTTAAAAATAAAAAAACGCCGGGAATTGTTACTTACATGAGCAAGGGGACAGCTCCCGCAATCAAGGTATCCTATAATCTTAAAGGAGAGGTGTACAGTGTAGGGCTTATCCAAGCCCCCTGATCCTGCCATAAATAAGAGAATCAGAGACGCAGGCCAACAATCGGCCGCGTCTTTTTTTAATGATCAGTTGAACTAAAGAAAACATAAAAAGGGCAGAAGTGACGAAGGGGAAGTTTGGAACTGGAGGAGCGGTAGCGACCGCCTGAGAGCTTTCCGTAGGAAAGCTGGCATCGTAAGCATAAGCAGTCTGCGGATTTCCACCGCGAAGAGCGGTATAAATCAAGAAATCTGCAGGCGGGCAGCGGCCGGAAGTCCAAACATTCCCCGTAGTTACGACTAGACCCAATATGCGAAGCAGTTAAGACTTGTGATTCAGGATTCATTTGCTATACTAGTTAAATGTGATATTTTACAGAAAAAGAGAACTGGCTTTACAAAATTAATATACAAGTTAAGAGGGGAAGCAATGAATGAGCGTAAGCATGTGCGGGTGGGGGCACATTTCTATATTGTAGCAGGGCTGATCTGGCTGAAGCTGCTGCTGCTGAGAGGGCTGTTTTTTGAACGGATTGCCTGGGAATGGATCGCGGCGGATCTGGCTCCTGTGCTGCTGCTGATGGGGATTCTAGCATTTGTGATTCCTGCGAGGATGAAGACTGCGGTCTACTGGAGCTTCAACGGCTTATTATCGCTGATTCTGTTTGCGTCCAGTGTCTATTTCAATCATTTTGGCTCGGTGCCGACGTATCTGGCTTTCTATGAGCTTCATCAGGTGTTTCAGGTGAAAGAGAGTGTAGAATCGACCATTCAGAGTATTGATTATCTGTTTTTCGCGGATCTTGTGGTCATGATTGCTTACAGTCTATTTCGCAGATGGAAAAGAGGGCCGGCGCTGCCCTTGCGGCGCCATGTCTCGCCGGGAGCGCGGCGCGTCCAGTGGATCGTCATTCTGGCTGCGATTGTTGGTGGCGGCTCGCTGTCTGCTTACTCTATTCACGCAGCACGCGGCATTACGAATGAGCTGGTGCAGGCCGAGAGTGCCGGGTTCCTGAACTATGAGGTGTTCGCGGCTATTAAAGCGCAGGAGGATAATGGCCTCATCGGCACCGGAGACATCAAGGAAACCATTGCCAAGGTTGACACTCTTGAGGCTTCTTATTCTTACAGCAGCAAGCCTGCGGGGACCGTGCCGGATTACTTTGGTTCGCAAAAGGGCAAAAATGTAATTGTGATTCAGATGGAGGCCTTTCAGAACTTTCCGCTGCATCAGTCGCTGGAGGGGCAGGAGCTGACGCCGGTGCTGAACAAACTGGCCGGGGAAGGCTTTTATTTCCCGCATGTCTATCAGCAGATTGGCGCGGGCAATACCTCGGATGCCGAGTTTATGAGTAATACCTCCATTTATCCGATCGCCTCGCTGGCGATGTCAACGGGCTTCGGGGACCGGGTGCTGCCGAGCCTGCCGCGTCTGCTGGAGACTAAAGGGTATGAAGCCTACACCTTTCATGTGAACAAGGTCGGCTTCTGGAACCGCAATGAGCTGTATCCGGCACTGGGCTTCACAGGTTATTATGACAAGAGCTATTTCCATAATGACCACTTCAATTCCTTTGGCGCTTCCGACGAGCAGCTCTACATCACTGCTGTAGAGAAGCTGACAGAGCTGAAGAAGAAAGGAACCCCCTTCTATGCGCAACTGGTAACGGCTTCGAGCCATCATCCGTTCAAAATCCCGGATGCCTTCAAAAGAATCACCTTGCCGGAGAAGCTGAAGAATACAATGCTTGGTGATTATCTGACAGCCATCAATTACACGGATTATGCCATCGGCACGCTGATTGAAGGGCTGAAGCAGAACGGGCTCTGGGACAATACTGTGCTGGTGCTGTACGGTGACCACTTCGGCCTCCAGCCGCAGGATGTGCCGCCGGAGCAGGTGCAGGATGCGCTTGGAATCCCTTATGATTCGCGGGTCAGCCGCTTCAATATTCCGCTGATTGTGCATGTGCCAGGGATGTCAGCCGGGCAGGTTTTGGACCGGACCGGGGGGCAACTGGATATTCTGCCGACCCTTGCCAATCTGCTGGGTGTGTCGCTGAAGCAGGAAGGGTTCACGGCCTTTGGCCATGATCTGCTGAACATTGACCGCAACGTGGTTGGCATGCGGTATTATTCGCCGACAGGAACCTTTTTTAATGATGAGATTATGTTCGTGCCGGGGAAAGGCTTCGAGGACGGCGAAGCGGTGTCGCTGGACACGCTCCAGCCGGTCACTGATTTCAGCAAATACCAGAGTGACTATGACTATGTGCTGAAGCTGATGAGTTTGTCGGATGAATATGTGAAGCTGCTTCCGCAGCGGTAGGGAGGTACTATGAAACGATTATTCAAGGCGGAAAATCTCGCTGTGCTGGGCGGCTGCGGGCTGATCATTTATCTGCTGTTTCTGCAGCCGTTTGTCGGTGTTGCCGACAACGGCGATTTTTTGCGGATGATGAATACGGTCGGGCTGAATTACTATGATGCCGCTGAAAGCTATGCCGACCGCTTCTTCAGCTTCAGCCATGCAAGATTCTCCTATGAGAATTTGTTCAAGGGCTTTTATCCATCCTCGCAAATTTTGCTGGTGCTGGTGCCGAGGCTGCTGGCGGGGCTAGTGCATGGCAGCTATTTTGATATCCGTCTGCTGGCGGCGGTGTATGCCCTGCTGCTGCTGGCGGCTTCCTGGCTGATCGTCAAGACGGGCGCACGGGGCTCCTGGATTGCGGGACTGCTGCTGGGCGCGGCAATGCTGGTCGTATTTTATGACATCGGCTATTTGGCTTACTTCAATTCACTGTTCGGTGAACCGGTGTCGATGGTGGCCATGCTGCTGACCTTTGCGCTGGGGCTAAGACTGGCTATGCAGGAACGGCCGACCACCAAAGGTCTGACGCTGTTCTTCATCGCCGTGCTGTTTCTAATCTGCTCCAAAATTCAGAATGCGCCGGTGGGCCTCGCCTTCTCGCTGATCTTCCTGCGGCTGATGACCCTGGATGGGATGGGCAACTGGCGGAAGCTGGCTCTGCGGTTCGCAGTGGCGGTGTCCCTTGTATCTGTCATTATGTACGTCGCTGCTCCTAAAGAGCTGAAGCATATCAATCTCTATCAGACAGTTTTCTACGGGATATTGAACGAGTCGCCGGATGTGCAGGGGGATTTGCGTGAGCTGGGGCTTCCGCAGAGGCTGGAGGTGCTGGCGGGAACGAACTATTTTCAGACGGACACCGCCATTAAGCAGGATGATCCTTCGCTCCAGGCGGATTTCTATGACAGGGTATCCCATAAGGATGTGCTTTTCTTCTATATCAAGCATCCCTCGCGTCTTCTGGAGGGCATGAAATATGCCGCCAGCAACAGTATGGACATCCGTCCCTATTATCTGGGGAACTATGAGAAATCCGAGGGCAAGCCCGCAGGGGCGTTATCCTATACCTACAATCTCTGGAGCCAACTGAAAAAAGATTACTTGCCGCATACGCTCGGCTTCCTCTTAATCTTCTATCTCGTCTATTACGCAGGGGTGCTGCATGAGCATTTCCACAGCCGGAGGCGGAGCGAACGGATTGCCGCAGAGCTGCTGATGCTGCTCGGCCTGATTGGCCTCTTCTCCTTCCTGGTCCCGATTCTCGGGGATGGCCGGGCTGATATCGGGAAGCATTTGTTTCTGTTCAATGTCTGCTTTGATATGATGGCTGTGACGATGTTCGGCTGGCTTGTGCATAGGATCATTAAGGTTATAAAATTCTTTACGAAATAAAAATACACTCAAAGACACTTATACGGAAGCTATGTAACCGTGCAAGTGTCTTTTTTTGTTTCTTTCAGTCATCCCCCAGCAGCTCACGCAGCATCCCCTGGCGGTCATTCATAAAAGCTTTGGTGACTGTGTAGTGTTCTGTTTCTTCCAGCAAAGCGGGCCGGATGCCTCCGCTATCCAGCAGGTAAATGTCAGCGCCGGGGTAGGACATCAGAATCGGCGAGTGGGTGGCGATGATGAACTGCGAATGCTGCTCCACCAGCTCGTGCATCCGTACCAGCAGCGACATTTGCCGCAGCGGAGAGAGCGCCGCTTCCGGCTCGTCGAGAATATAGAGGCCTTGTCCGCCAAAGCGGTGGACAAAGGCGGCGAAGAACGATTCCCCGTGTGACTGCTCATGCAGTGACTTGCCCCCGTAGGAATTTTTAATCATGCCTCCCCCTGGCTCCTCATCCAACTGATCAATATAGGATGCCACATTATAGTAGCTCTCCGCGCGCAGAAAGAAGCCGTCCCTCGGTCGTCTCACTCCTTTAACAAGCCGCAGGTACTCATGCAGGCTGGAGTGCGAGGAACGGGTATTGAATGAGAAATTCAGCGTCCCACCTTCCGGGTTGAAGCCCCAGGCTGCAGCAATGCCTTCCAGCAGCGTAGATTTCCCCGTCCCGTTCTCACCGACAAGAAAGGTAACCCGGTTCTGAAAAGCAAGCCGTTCAAAGCTGCGGATTACCGGCAGATCAAACGGGTAGCTCTGAAAGGAAGGAACCCGTTCGCGGAGCAGCTCCGCTTGGCGGATATACAGCATGGCGTTGTCCATCGCGTACATTATCTCACTCTCCCAATCTTCTAATAGACTCATGGACAGCTTCTATAAGTTTATCCTGCGTGGATAAAATCTGCAAAGGTTCGGGCGAGTCGGGTGATAGACAGGGGGCATCTGCCAATTTCGGCAGGATACAGACATATGTCCATGAGGCGGATGCTGACTCCGCATATAGTTATATTGTCTTGAGAATATGACAGGGCAGGGTGAAAGCCGTGAAAGCAAAAAAGAGAAAACCGCGTCCGCAGGATTATCTCGACGGTTACGAGGAAGGTTACCGCCTCGGCTTGTGTGAAGCTGTGATGCGCCTGAATCCGCCGGTAGCGGGAGCGTGCCGGCCGCTTAAGCTGATGTATATCCCCCAGGGCTTTCAAGCCATTGATACAGGAGTAACAGAAGCCTTGCGGCAGCTTGTAAGCGAGCTTCTGATCGGCTCGCCGGAGACCATGCTGGAGATGGCGGCTCATGAGATGCCGGGGGCTGTGCTTGTAATGAACGGGCTGCATGTGTTCCCCGAGAATCATCTGGAGCAGATTGCGGAAATACGAAAATTGGGTATTACTACGGCGATCTGGTTTGTAGATGATCCTTATTTTACGAAGGATACTTCGGTTATTTGCCACCATTACGACCATGTATTTACGCATGAACTGGGCTGTGTGGACTTCTACCGGTCGCTGGGAGTGAATTCTGTTCATTACCTTCCACTGTGTGTCAATCCGCAAATGTTCTATCCGCGTCGCACCGGTCCGCAATATCAATACGATCTTGTCTTTATCGGCAATGCTTTCCGCAATCGGACAGAGCTGTTTGACGAGCTGGCCCCGTTTCTTCACGGTAAGAAGGTGCTGATTGCCGGCGGCTTCTGGGAACGTCTGACTACTTTTGAAGAGCTGTCGCCTTTTATTAAAGACGGCTTTATCCCGCCGGAGGAAACGGCGAATTATTACAGCGGGGCAAAGCTGGTCATTAACATTCACCGTCCGTGGGAGGGCGGGCAGGACAACCGGAACAGCTATCAGCTCCCCTCACGTTCGATTAATCCCCGGACCTATGAAATCAGCGCCTGCGGGACGCTGCAGCTGACAGATGTCCGTGACGATCTGGGCAACCACTATCGTCCGGGTAAGGATTTGGATATTTTCTCCAATGCTGATGAGCTGAAGCTCAAGATTGATCACTATCTGAAGCATGAGAAGGAGCGCCGGCAGCTTGCCCTTCAGGGGCTGCAGACGACACTTCGCCATCATACGTTTACAGCGCGTCTGCCTCATTTGCTGGATGTTCTTACTGCACAAGCGTGAAATCCAATTTGGATCAAAGGAGCGAATACTCATGAACAATGATTTTATTATGCCTGCACCGCCCTTTCTACAGACGCCTGCCGAAGAAGAGAAGCTGCGCGGACGGCTGAGCGGTTTTAAGATCGGGTACGATGAAGGCTATCTGCGGGGAAGACTCGCTATTCTGGACGGCCGGCCGGAGGAGCCGATTCCTGTCCGCAACATCCACGTTATGTACGTCGCTTCTGGAAAAGGGTACCCTTATTCACCGCTGGATGATGCGGTTCTCAATTCGCTGCAGAGATTAACTGCTCAGGTCACGATCACCGATGTGCGGAAGAATCTGGTGGAGCTTGCCGAAGCGCAGCGACCCGATCTGGTGCTGGTGCTGGATGGGATGGATTTGCCGCTGGAGCAAATTGCTTCGCTGCGCGGCAAGGGCATCAAGACAGCGATCTGGCTGACGGATGATCCCTATTACACGGATTTCACGATGAGAATTGTAGCGCATTACGACTATGTATTCACACTGGAGCTTAATTGTGTGGAAGTCTACCGTAGCCTTGGCTGCAAAGAGGTGCACTATCTGCCCTTCGCCGCCCACAGGGAGCACTATCGTCCGACGACAGGACGTTCGCCGGTGAGCCGGGACATCAGCTTCATCGGCTCCGCTTATTGGAACCGGATCAGCTTCTTCCGTGACATCATGCCTGAGCTGATGAGCTACAACACGATTATCAACGGCATTTGGTGGGACCGTCTGCCTGAGGCGCCGCTTTATGGGGAGCGCATCGAGATTGGCAAATGGATGTCACCGCAGGAAACGGCGCTCACCTATAGCGGCTCCAAGATCGTCATTAACCTCCACCGTTCCCACGTTGACGAGGTGGACAATAATAATAAGCTGTTCATTCCTGCAGCTTCGCCGAATCCCCGCACCTTTGAGATCGCAGCCAGCGGAACGCTGCAGCTTAGCGATGCCAGAGATGATCTGGGCTCATTTTACAAGGTAGGAGAAGAAATCGACACCTTCACAACCCCACAGGAAATGATGGAAAAAATCCGTTATTACCTGACCCATGAAGAAGAACGCCGGGAAATGGCACTACGTGCCTTTGAGCGTACGCTGAGCGATCACACATACACCAAACGCCTGCATCAGTTGTTAACTGTCATTTATGGCTGACTGTAACGGAGCGGGGCGCAGACAAAGTGAAAATGTGCGCATATCAGGGGACAGGTGTCGTGCCTGCATCTGTTCCCCCTCAATATACTGGAGTACCGGGCTCCGGCACTCGCCTGCAAGCAGTAAAGCGAATGCTTACGAAGTGAGTTTTATTATGAAGAGAGTCAGGAAGCGTTGCTCCGTAAAACTTTTAGGAGGTGAATGGCGGCTCCATACCTGCCAGGGAGCGCCGAAACACCATGGCCGACAAAGCGACAATCGTACTCTTTTCCCATGTATCCAATACACGCAGTATTACGGGTGCCGAGAAGCTGCTGCTGTTCTTCAGCCGGGAGCTCTCCCTCTACTTTAACTGCATTCTAGTAGCGCCCCAAGAAGGCAAGCTGACACGTCAGGCACGTAATTACGGTCTGAATGTGCAGCTGCTGCCAATTCCTCTGGTCTATGGAATTTACACACCATATGCCGGACTGGAAGCGGATATCCGCAAACTCCAGGACAGCCGGGAGTATCACGAGCTGAGAGACTGGCTTGCTGCACTGCGTCCGGCTTTTGTCATTACCAGTACTTGTGTTCATGTTTTGCCGGCGCTCGCGGCGAAATCGCTGGGTATTCCGGTGGTATGGAAGATTTCAGAGACGATAACGGATAATGATTACACTTCGATCAGTGTGGAGCTGATTCATAAGAACAGTGATGAAATCCTGGCTATTTCACATACGGCGGCGGCATGTTTTCCCGAGGATATCCGAGAGGGCAAGGTGACTCAGCTTCCGCCGTCCTGGAATGACACAGAGATCATGTTTGAGGCTTGGAGCAAGCTGCGGGGCGAGCGGCGGCGTGAATTGAAGGTGGCACCGGAGGAGCCGCTGGTCGGTTATGTGTCTTCCTTCATTAATAAGGAAAAGGGCTTGGAGCATTTCGTCAAGATGGCCGTCCTTGTATCTGCGCAGCATCCGAAAGCCAAATATATTGTTGTCGGTACACCCGGAGATAAAAGCTACTATGACCGTTGTGTACGCAAGGTGAAGCTGGAAGGATTGACCTCCCACTTCAAGTTTGTCGGTTATGAGGAACGTCTCTCCGAGGTTTATTGCGCGCTGGATGTGCTGGTTGTCCCCAGCCTGATCCGCGAGGGCTTCGGCATGACTGCGCTGGAAGGAATGGTATTCGGAAAGCCGGTGGTCGCTTATGATTCCGGCGGGCTGCAGGAAATTCTGTTGGCTGTAGGCTGCAGCGAGCAGCTTGTTTCTGTGGCGGACTTCAAAGGCTTGGCCGAACGGGTGAACAGCCTGCTGGCTGCGCCTGGGCTGGCGGCAGCGATCGGCAGTCAGGCGCGGGAACGCGTCGAGGCCGTCTATGGGCCGGCAGCCTACCGTGCCCGCCTGCTGGGGCTTGCGGAGAGGTGGCATCTCCGCTATTGCCTTGCGCCGCCGCCGGAAGTTGTCGGCGCACCAGAACTGCCCGCTGCCGAAGCTTCGGACAGCGGCATACCCGCCGCGGCGCAATCGCCGCCGCGGCGCAAGGGCCTTGCGCGCAGCAGCGTCCGGCTGCGTCGCGGCAAGCTCCGGCGCGGCAGGCTGCGCCGCGCCAAATCCCGGGCGCGTAGGCGCTCGCGCCCGGAACGCAAACGGCGCGCAGCGCCAGCCGCGCGCCGGAAGAGCCGCGGCGCGAAGCAGCGCCGCGCAGGCCACCGCGCGCGCCGCCCGGCGAAGCGGCGGCGCAAAGTGGCCTGAGGCCAGCGGGGAAACCGCTGGCCGGGACAGGTGCGGCTGTGTACCGCCGCACCCGAGCCGATCGCAGCTAACAACGGCAATTCTGCCGTTATAACCGCCGCACCTGCTCCACGCGCAGCCAATAACGGCAAATCTGCCGTTAATATCGCCGCACCCGCGCTAAGCGTAGCTAACAACGGCAAATCTGCCGTTATAACCGCCGCACCCGCGCTAAGCGCAGCTAACAACGGCAAATCTGCCGTTAAATCCGCCGCACCCGAGCCGATCGCAGCTAACAACGGCAAATCTGCCGTTAATATCGCCGCACCTGCTCCACGCGCAGCTAACAACGGCAAATCTGCCGTTAATATCGCCGCAAAATGCGGCTTCACATGTCACCCAGCGGCAGAATTACTGCTAATCAAAAGGGAGTGAACCCATGAAGATCATGACGATTTTGGGCACACGGCCCGAGATCATCCGGCTTAGTGTTATTATCCAGCTGCTCGATGAGCATGCCGAGCAGCATGTATTGGTGCATACTGGACAGAACTTCACCGCCAGTCTCAGCGGAATCTTCTTCGCGGAGATGGGTCTGCGGGCACCGGATTATGTGCTGCAGGATAAGCAGGCGGGACTGGGTGGGCAGCTCGCCGCGATGTTCGGCAGCCTGGAGAGCATCCTGGTGAAGGAGCAGCCGGACCGGATTTTGCTCCTCGGTGATACGAACAGCGCACTCTGCGCAATTCTCGCTGAGCGGATGGGCATTCCTGTAGTGCATATGGAAGCGGGCAACCGCTGCTATGATTTGAAAGTGCCTGAGGAGAAAAACCGCCGTGTCATAGATGCCGTCTCCACCATTAATATGCCCTATACGCAGCAGAGTAAAAGACATCTGCTCAGCGAAGGTTTTCCCAGCCAGCGCATTGTATTAACAGGCAATCCGATCCATGAGGTCATCACACATTATGAACAGCAGATAGGAAGCAGCGAAATTATGACCCGGCTGAATCTGACGGCAGGCGAATATTTTCTGGTCACCGCCCACCGGGCGGAGAATGTGGATGATCCCGGGTCCTTGCTGCAGATTATGTCAGGACTGAACCTGGTGGCTGAGCACTTTGGCCTCCGCCTGATCTGCAGCATCCATCCGCGTACCCGCTCGAAGCTTACCGGTCAAGATGAGCTGGTAATGAATCCGCTGGTGGAATTTCATGAGCCCTTCGGATTTTTCGATTTTGTCCATTTGGAGCGGTATGCCCTGTGCGCGATCACCGACAGCGGAACCGTTCAGGAGGAATGCTGCCTGATGGGTGTGCCGACCGTAACGATCCGCAGAACCACAGAACGGCCGGAAACCGTTGATTGCGGCAGCAATGTAGTGTCAGGGGTGGAGCGGGACAGCATTTTGCGCTGCACCCGTCTTATGACGTCACTGAGCCCGAAATGGGAGGCGCCGGAGGGTTATTTGACCCCGGATGTCTCAGTTAAGGTAGTCAAATTTCTGCTTGGAGGGAACCTGCATGTTCAATAATAAAAGGATTTTTGTCACAGGCGGAACCGGTTCCTGGGGGCATGAACTCATCCGGCAGCTTTTGCCTCAGAATCCGAAAGAAATTGTGATTTTCTCCCGCAGCGAGTCTGCACAAGTGGCGATGAGCCGCGAATATGAAGATTCCCGTCTCAGCTTCACCATCGGCGACATCCGGGACAAAGACGCTCTCACGGCAGCCTGCCGGGGTGTTGATTATATCTTTCATCTGGCGGCGCTCAAGCATGTTCCAGTCTGCGAAGACCAGCCATATGAAGCGCTTAAGACGAATGTAGTTGGCACACAGAATGTCATTGAAGCCGCTATTGCGAACAATGTGGAAAAAGCGATTTACATCTCCACGGATAAAGCCGCTAACCCGTCCAACTTCTACGGTATGACTAAGGCAATAGGCGAGAAGCTGTTCGTCTATGCTAACCTGCTTGGCTCGCAGACTCAGTTTGTAACTGTACGCGGCGGCAATGTGCTGGGTACAAACGGCAGTGTGGTCCATCTGTTCATGAAGCAGATCAAGGACAAGGGACAGGTGCGCATTACCGATATGAAAATGACCCGGTTCTTCTTCACCCTGCGCGATGCAATTACCTTGCTATTCAAAGCTACTGAGGTGAGCATTGGCGGGGAGATTTTTGTGATGACCATGCCGACCTGCCGGATAGTGGATCTGGCAGAGGTGCTGATTAAGGCTTCCGGTAAAACGGATGTGAGCATCATCGAAGCAGGCATCCGTCCCGGGGAAAAAATCCATGAAATCCTAATGAGCGATTTCGAGAGCCAGACAACGGTCGTCTATGATGAGCAGTACCTGGTCATTCTCCCTACGCTGGATATGCCGGGGCTGAAAGCCCATTACAGCGTGTATCCGCATGTATCCTTCAGCAGCTTCAGCTCGGAGAATAACCTGATGGACCAGGAGGAGATCAAGAACATCCTGATCCGGGGAGGGTTCCTACAATGAAGCTGCTTATCCTCGGCGGAAACGGTATGGCGGGTCATATGCTGGCGGATTATTTCCGCCGCCAGGGCAAGCATCACGTCTTCCATACAACCCGGGATAAGAGGGATCTTGGCGGGCTGTATATCGATGCTGACGATATCACCGGAGTAGAAAAACTGGTCGAAATCGTCTCTCCCCATTGCATCATCAATGCGCTTGGCGTGCTTAATCAATTTGCCGAACGCGATAAAATAGGCGCATACCATGTTAACGGGTTTCTGCCTCATCGCCTGCGGCGCGCCGCGGATAGTGTTCACGCCCGGCTTATCCACATCAGCACCGACTGCGTGTTCGAAGGAACGCGCGGCGGTTACACCGAAAACGATACGCCTGACGGCACCTCCGTTTATGCCATAACCAAAAGTCTTGGAGAGGTGCGGGAGCCTGGACATTTGACCATCCGCACCTCCATTATCGGGCCGGAAATCCGCTCCGGCGGCATCGGCTTGATGGAATGGTTTCTCTCGCAAAAGGGTCCGGTATCCGGCTATCAGCGGGTCATGTGGAATGGTGTGACCACTCTGGAGCTGGCTAAAGCCGTGGATTCCCTGCTGGATTCGGAGGTCTCCGGCCTGATTCATCTGGCTCATCCGGAGCCGCTCAGCAAATATGAGCTGCTTCTTCACATGCAGGCTGCGTTTGAAAAAGGAGATGTAGAAATCATTCCCGAGGCAACGCATATTCAGGATCGCACGCTGATCAGCACTAGAACAGATGTACATGTGCAGCTTCCTTCATATCCTGTCATGCTGGCGGAGCTTGCGGCCTGGATGAACCAGCCGGGAATGCACACATGACGGCCCGGAGAGTGCTCATTACCGGGGCCGCCGGATTTACCGGAAGGCATGCCGTGGCTTACTTCAGGGAGGCAGGAGCTGAAGTAACTGCCGTGGTTCGCCATCCGGTGGTGGACTCAGCCGTTTTTCCAAATGGTGTGAGGCAGCAGGTATGTGATTTGAGCGACCGCGAGGCGGTCAGGTCGATGATTGAAGAGGTCCAGCCGGATGAAGTGCTGCACCTGGCCGGCAAAAATTCGGTGCCGGAATCCTGGCGGGACCCTCTGCTCTATATGGAGACGAATGTTATGGCTACACTGTATTTGCTTGATGCACTGCGCAGCCAGCCGGCCCGCCGTATTCTGGTGGCCGGCTCCCGGCTCAAGTTCCGTCCGGGTTTTTCAGCAGGGCCGCCTCACCCCTACAGTCTAAGCAAAACCCTTGAAGAGCTGGTATCACTAGCCTGGGGCACATTGTTCAAGCAGCCCGTGCTGCTGGCGGAGCCCTGCAATCTGATCGGCCCCGGCCCATCCACCGGGTTTTGCTCCTTGCTTGCGCAGCATATTGTACGGAGTGAAGCTGCGGCAGGCGCTTCTCTGGCTCAGCCGCCCTTCAAGCTCTCCTCGCGTTACGCCCTGCGTGATTTCCTGGATGTGCGCGATGCGGTTAGAGCGTATGACTGCATTCTGCGTACAGGAGAGACAGGAAGGGTGTACCGGATTGATTCCGGAACACAGCGGGGGTTAGGAGAGATTGCGGAACAACTGCTGGTTCATGCAGCGGTTCCGGTGGAAATAGACTGGGGACCAGAGAGCGCAGCACAACAGACAGCCGCCAGCAAGGCAGCTGCCGTTCCAGGAACACAGCCGGCATCATCTGCTACTAATGGAGGATTATCCTCATCCTGTTCATCCTGTGAAGACAATGCCGGAAGCCTCGGCTGGAGTCCGCAAATCGGGCTGCCCCGTTCTCTCGCGGATATCATGGAGTATTACCGGGCTAGCAGCAAAGGAGGTTTTTTATGAAGCCGAAAGTGTCGATAATTATTCCTTTTTACAATTGTCCATATATTGAACAGGCGCTGCAAAGCGCCTTGGCCCAATCCTGGCAGCCTTGTGAAATCGTCGTGGTTGATGACGGCTCCACCATGCATACAGAGCGGATTACGCCATATCTGGAGCGAATCAACTATCTGGGCAAAAGCAACGGTGGTACCGCCTCCGCACTGAACCACGGCATCATGCATTCAACGGGTGATTATGTGGCCTGGCTGAGCTCAGATGATATGTTCTATCACGACAAGATCAACAACCAGGTGCTGTTCATGGAGCAGAACCGGCTGCTGATCACTCATACCAATTTCAATTATGTTAACGGAAATTCGCAATTGACCGAGATGAATGCGGCTTCGGCATTTCCTAGTCATCTTGAATACATGCGCAGTTTTTTGTATGGCAATCCGATTAACGGCTGTACGGTGATGATCAAACGGGAATTGTTCGGCGCTATCGGACTGTTTGACGAAAGGCTGCCCTACACTCATGACTATGACCTGTGGTTCCGTGCCATTCTGAACGGGTATCCGCCAATTCTGCTGAACCAGTCCTTAACCGCGTACCGGCGGCATGACGGTATGGGAACGATTAAGCATTATGACGCCATTCAGGCTGAAGCAGCCGCAACCAATGCCCGCTACAGACCTATGCTTAACTCCATGATTACATCAATGGGAGGCTGAGTATAACCCTATCACAATAAAAAGAACCTTCTGCTCAACGTTATCCGGTGGGCTTGAAGGTTCTTTATTTTTGCCGCATCTAGAATATGGAAAAGGAATTCAGCATTTGGCGAAAGGATACGGCATACTGCCCGGAACCGAAATGGGTGACCATATGGCTCCGGCCCTGCTCACGGATGGCAGTGCGCAGCGGCAAATTATCCATCAGCTCCAGAGCTTCACCCACAGCAGCCTCAACATTGCCTAGCGGGTAGAACTTGCCGGTAACATTATGGATAATAAAGGACCTTACACCGTCGGAATCGGTGCTGAGCACAGGACAAGTACAGCAGACAGCTTCTGCAACCGCATACCCAAACCCTTCCGTGATCGAAGAGGACAGCAAGAACCCGCCTGACCTCGCAATTGCGGAGTAATACATGGGCATCAGATGATTAGGAAGATTGGTAATAACATTCAATCGGTCGTTCAGCCCCAAGTACATGAGCTCGGCGTCGAATTGCTTCTTCTGCCCCTTTGAGGCAAGCTTCGGATCATGGAACATCCACAGGTGAAGGTTCGGCTTCTTGAGGCGGAGATGAAAGGCAATTTTCAAGTACTCGCTCCAATTCTTATTAGGCTCCAGGCGTCCTATCCAGGCAATAACCGGATCAGCAGGAGAATCTCCGGGAGTTAGCTGGAATGACTGAACATCTACAATATTGGGAATGACAAAAAGCTGCAGCCAAGGACAGAGCGACGTAAACAGCTCCAGCAAATGATTTGTGGGCGGAATCAGTACTGCATTGCTATAATTGCTTAAAAAGGGTAAGGCTTGCTGTACCAGCTCTTGTGCTGCACTGCGGGTTCCGAGGCCCTGGGCTTCGTAGATCAGAGTACCGGTGAATCCCAACCGGCGCAGACGTTCAAGCATCAGAAAATCTGATGTAACAACTATGGCATCATACCTGTGGGTATCGAGCACTGCCTTGATATCGGCATCCCCGGGAGCAATAAACACCGGGAAAGTCGGTACATTCTGTGTACCTGAACCCGGCATGATATATAGAACATGACATTCAATACCGCTGCGCTGAAGATTCTCGCACCGCAGCTTGTTCAGCGTCTCCACCCCGCCGCTCGGTACATAAAACGTAAATAAAACCTTCATGCTTATCCCTCCTGATTTCACCTTTCGGAGAAGCACCGGCGCTCTTTGCAGAATACGGCCTGATGTTAATATGTTACGCTGAATTCCTCTTACCGGTGACGATAACAGGCGCTAGTACCAAATCCTTTCAGCATAGCCTAATGGGATGGAGGCCATCCTAATGACTGTTACGTTGCACACATTACAACATTAGAGATGGAGGATGAAACATGTTGCGATCGAAGATCAGCCTGTCGGTATCCGCCGCGCTGCTTCTGGGTATGGTAACTATTACAGGCTGCGGAGCCAATAACACAGCAACGGGGAATGTTCAGACCAAAAGTGTACGGGGGATGCATGACGGTCGTCTGAACGTAAACGCCGTACCGGGGAGAATGCACGTAAACAACTTTGATAATATGGAAATGAGCCAGGATCTGGCTAACCGGATTGCAGCATTGCCGGAGATCCGTTCTGCGCATGTAATGCTGGCCGGAAAAAGCGCCTATGTAGCTGTAACCCTCAATGAAGCCTCAGCTGGGACGCATGCTACAAGCATCACCGGCCGCCCTTCACACTTGAACAACTATACCGGAATGGGGAGACCTTCCGGAATCCTGCCGGGCACAAGAGGGACGGTGACTACACCGGGAGTAACGGGTATGGGCAACCCTTCTGGAATCCTGCCAGGCACAAGAGGGACAGTGACAGGAACACCGGGAATGACCGGTATGGGAGGTTCAATGACGGGAGTTCCGGGACATTATACCGGCAGAGGAACTGTTGGCGGAACAGGACTAGTGCCCCCAACCCCTGGAACCTATGTGGGGAATAATACCGTCGATGGCCGCCGTTTAAAGCATGATCTTGATGTAAACATGGGGACAGCGGCCGGAACTCGTACCATTACACCTAATAGTAACATTGCCCCATACAGCACCAATAACGTGACTCACAACGATAGGGTTACCACGGAATTGAAGAACAAGATTGCTGATGAGGTGAAAAAACACCACAAGGGCATCGATAACGTATACGTGTCGGCGAATCCCGATTTCGTGCAGCGGGCCAACTTCTATGCTGATCAAGTCCGTGCGGGACATCCGCTGAAGGGCTTTGCCAATGAATTCCGCATCATGGTGGAGCGTATTTTCCCTACGCGCAGCGGGTATTAATTGCTGACCTTGACCTGGGATAGTATTCCTGAGGAATCATGGTTTTATTCAAAAAAACGCAGCCACCCTTCCGGCTTAACCGACAGGGGATGGCTGCGTTTTTTAATTTTGGCATATAGTCTGAGAATTACGATGGTTCAGCCATTTTACGCCCGCCTATCCAGACTCCGCGCAATTCAAGCGCGTCATCAAGCAGCAGGACATCTCCGCGTTTTCCGGCTTCCAGAGAACCGGTGGTTCGCTCCATACCGAGCGAAATTGCCGGCGTCAGGCTGGCGGCACGGGAGGCTTCCTCCAGACTGAGGCCAATCTCCTGCACCAGATAACGGAACCCGCGAATCATCGTAAGGGTGCTTCCTGCCAGAGCTTCCGGGTTCTCCTTCAGTCTGGCAACGCCGTCACGGACCAGTACCGGAAGATCACCGATGGTATATTCACCATCGCTTAGTCCGGTTGCTGACATAGCGTCTGTAATCAGTATGAGATTATTGGCGTTCTTGAGCCGGGACAGCACAGTGATTGCTGCCGGATGCACATGAATGCCGTCGGCAATAATCTCTGCACGGATACGCGGATCGAACATAATGGCGCCTGCTGCGCCTGGTTTGCGGTGATGAAGCGGGGTCATGGCGTTGAACATATGGACAGCCTGGTTCAATCCGGCGTCGGCCGCGGCAATAACCTCTTCAAAAGTAGCATTCGTATGTCCGAGAGCCGCCGTTATTCCATGCTTGCGCAGCCATAGAATAGCTTCCAGCGCGCCTTCACATTCCGGGGCCAGTGTAACCTGCCGGATCATTCCCGGGTACTGCTTCTCCCATTGCTCCAGCCAACCGATATTGGCGGGAACAATATGCTCCGGATTCTGCGCACCCGACCATTTCGGGCTAATGAACGGGCCTTCCAGATGCACCCCTGCGAGCTGGGCATATGGCATCCCGGCGGCACGGAAGGCATCTACTTCAGCGATAACGCGGTCGATAGACTTTTTGTCTGCAGTCATTGTGGTGGCCAGCATCGTTGTTGTCCCTTGCGAAGCATGAAACCGCGTAATGCTCTCCAGGGCTTCCGCATCTGCGTACATGAAGTCATGGCCGGCTCCACCATGCACATGCACGTCAATAAATCCCGGGATCAGCAGGCCGCCGTTGTTTTCTGCTTCGCCGACAGGCCAGCGGGTATAGGCTTCGGGGAGCCAAGAGGCTTCTCCGGCATAATGAATAGCCTCTTCCGACAGAGCGACAACCCCATCATCAATCCAGCCGGAGGGAGTCAGGACTTTTCCGAACAGCAGCTCGCCAGTGGTGCTCTTCGTGTTGTTTACTTCAGCCATTTTGCAGCACCTTCATCCAGGAGCACAACGACATTCGGATGGCTCTGCAGCAGAGAGGCGGGACATTGTGTCGTGATCGGTCCCTCCAGCGCATTCTTTACTGCTTCAGCCTTCTCCTCGCCGCGCACTAATAGTACAATTTGCCGTGCTTTAAGAATACCGCCGATGCCCATCGTTACCGCCTTGCGGGGCACGTCCTCCTGACTGTCGAAGAAACGGGCGTTCGCATCCAGCGTTTCTTGCAGCAGGTCAACGACATGTGTGCCGCTGCTAAGGCTGGCATCCGGCTCATTGAAGCCGATATGGCCGTTGCTGCCAATGCCAAGTAGCTGCAGGTCCACCGGACCGTCTTCCTCCAGCAGCTTATCATATGCAATGCACTCGGCATCCAGATCTGCTGCATTGCCGTTAGGGATATGCGTCTTCGCCAGGTCAATATCAATATGGTTAAATAGCTGCTTATTCATGAAGCTCCGGTAGCTCTGCGGATGGTCTCCGGGCAGGCCCACATATTCGTCGAGATTAAAGGAGGAGGCTTTGGCGAAGCTGACGATGCCCTTGCGGTGCATCTCCACCAGCTTGGCATATACACCGATTGGCGAGCTTCCTGTAGCCAGGCCGAGAACAGCCTTCGGATTGCTCTGCAGCAGACTGACAATCAGGTTTGCTCCGGTCTGTGCGAAATCCTCATCATTTTTAAACTTTAAAATATTCATTAAGATTGACCTCCCCGTTTATGCCGGTAATGTTGGACATTCAAATAAGACTGCTCAAGCTTAGGGATAAAATCTCCAAACCGCGTGCTGACCATTGAGGTGAACAAAATATCAATAATGTGGAGCTGCGCAATCCGTGAAGCCATATCGCCCCGCCGCATGCCCTGCTCCAGTGAGGAAGAGAACAGCGGAATGTCCGCCAGCGTGGACAGCGTGCTGCTGCCATAAGAGGTTAGCGAAATGGTGGCCGCGCCGCTGGCCGCAGCACAGCTCAGGGCATCAATCGTTTCCGGGGTTTCCCCGGAATAAGAGACTGCGAACGCGACGTCGCCTTTAGTGAGCGAAGAAGCGGAGGTGATCTGCATGTGGGAATCGGCAAAGGCAGTGCAGTTCACACCGATGCGGACCAGCTTCTGGTAGAAATCCTGAGCTACGATGGAAGAGGTCGCCATCCCGTACAGATCAACCCGCCGCGCCCGGCATAACACATCAATGGCGCTCTGCAGCCGGTCAAGGTCAAGCAGCGAGGTCGTGTCACGGATCGAAGCCAGATGATTGGCCTGCATGGCGTCGACAATTACTGAGAGCGGATTGCCCGCGACGATATCCTGGTAAGAGGAACCGCCATCCTGCGGGAAAACATCGCTATGGGCGAGTTCCGCCGCCAGCTTAACTTTGAAATCCGGGAACCCTTTGAAATGCAGAACCTTGCAAAAACGTGTGATCGTAGCAGGGCTGATTCCGCACTGCTCCGCCAGCTCGGTAATGCCCATATGGACGATTTCCCCGGGAGAGGCCAGAATACGCTCCGCGAGCTTGCGCTCCATTTGCGAGAGCTTGGACTTGTCATGCTCAAGAGCATGCAGGATAGGAGACAAAAGCTCCACCTTCTTTTCTCCAAATATGAAGTAAAATTATTTTTATAAATAATGCAATGTACAAGAAAATTATTTTCATAATCAGAATAAAACAAAATACTGGAGCTTGCAAGAGGGACTTTTCCCGTGCAGCAAGAAAAAGCCTCCTTCAGGCGGCAGCGGAACTGCGGTCCGCAAGCCTGAAGGAGGCTGGTAAGCTTTACTAGTAGATCGTCAGACTTGGCCCCACAAATAGAACCAGCTCCTGATCGGAAACGTCTGCCCGTTTGTAAACGGACTGAGCAGCTCTTATTTCTACTGGAAGTCATTTTTCCGCAAGTGAACGGACTCCAGAGCCGTTAAGTGAGGATATTCACCCCAAATATACCTGCTGAAGAAGCAATAAGCGCTTTACGGTCCGCTAGAACCAGGAGGATTGATATGAAGAATCCCTCTCTCCCCGAACCACAAAGGCTCCGTCCTAAGCCACAGCTTTAGAACTGATGCTTTACTATTAAATAAGCTCCGCCTGAAATGCAGGCTTATCCGGTTGTACGCGATTTGCCGGATGCTCTGCCGCGCAGCAGCTCCCAGAAAATAAAGAGCAGGATAAGAAGCTGAGGCACCAGCGTTTCCCAGGTCGGGTACAAGCCGAGCCAGCCGATGGAAGGCAGACCTCTCTCGGAATGTGCAGGCAGCTTGCCCGCCACCTGAAGCGCGTGGATACTCTCGCCTAGAAAGCGGAACACTAAGTAATAAATCAGCACGGTTGCTGTACGGAAGAAGGCGGCAATCGGCAATTTTGCACTTAGGGCGATAATGGCGTAACCCAGGATAATGAGCACCACAAGCGCGCCTCCGATTCCTAGCAGGAGCTGCGAGACTGCAATCGAAGGAGCCATTCCCACATAGAAAATCGTCGTTTCCGCCCCTTCACGCAGAATCGCAAGCAGGGCTATGAAAAACAGCGACCACAGATTGCCTTTAGCCAGAGCGCCATCGACCTGCCTGCCCACATAGTTATTCCATGCGGCAGTACTCGACTTGCCATGCAGCCAGCGGCCGATGGTCAGCATCATCACTACGGCAATAAGTCCGGCAATGCCCTCAATCAGCTCGCGTGCTCCCCCGGAGGCCGCTTTGGAGAGCGTAAGGCTCAGCAGGATAGCTAGCCCAATGCTGCCGGCAAGACCGGCTGCTGCACCGGACCAGACCCAGCGCTGTGTTCTGGGTGTGCCGTCTCTTTTGAGATAGGCGAGGAGGGCGGCGAGCACAAGGATAGCCTCCAGGCCCTCGCGGAGCAGAATCAGTGCAGCATCCCAGGCTGTATAGCTTGTATCACCGGCCAGCGGCGTCAGCTCAACCAGCATATTGTCTATTGCCGAGAGCGCCTGTTCAAGCTTAGGCGGATTGGAGAGAAGGTCTCCGGTTACAGCCGCGCTTTCATTCTCGATATTGGCATAGACCTTGGGCGAAGCAATCTGCACCTGTCCTTCGGCCGAAGGCCAGACGGAAATGAACTGCTCCATGATTTCTGCCGCCCCGGCGCTGTCACCGGCCTTTGCGGCTGCCAAGGCTTTGTTCAGGTAGCTGATGAGCCCCTCAATGGTTGCAGGTTCGGTTGATACATTCGCGGTATCGACCGCTTTGCCTGCGCTGTAATCAGCCAGCAGTGTATATAGCGCCTCCGCCTCCGTCTTCGCCGCATCCTCGCGCCGCGGCTCTGCCTGCAAAGCGATGCGCAGCAGGCTCATCTTCGTCTCCAGCAGTCCGTACACTGCCGGATTGTCCCCCCGGATGCCGCGCTCTACCGGCTTCCATCCGCTGACTACGGCGCGGTACGCTTCCGCCGCCGCAGTCCAATCGGCGCTGCGCGCCGCATCCCGCACGCGCTGCGCAGCGGGCAGCAGCTTCGCCGCCGCGTTCCGCCCGGCGGCGGCTGTGTCCACGCCGCCCGTGCCGGAGGCGGCGTTCACATACGCGTCCACGCTTCTAGCGAGCGTGGACAGTGCGGCTTTGGCGGGCGTGCCGCCGCCCGCCGCAAGGGTCTTCGCCGCGTCTGCGAGCGCGGCGTCAACTTTGGCAGACGGACCGGCGAGTGCCGGGTCCGGCGTGCCTTCGTTCGCGGTGCGCCACAGCGCCGCGAACGATTCCACATCGGCGGCGGCCGCGTCCCAGCGGCCCTGGCCGGCTTCGACGAGCGCGCTGCCGACCGGCGGCAGCAGCTCGTCATGCGGCGGCCCTTCCGCCGCCGCGATAGCTGCTGGCCTGCAGAGCAGCAGCAGAAGCAGGCAGCCGAAGAGTACGGCTGCCTGCAGTCCCTGGCGCTCCGCCAGCCGGAGACGCCGCACTGCCCCCTGCTGCGAGCGCGTAGCCTGCTCGCCGCGAGCCGCTGCACTCATCCCTGGCCGCTCCTCCAGCCTTGTAGATGCTGGTTGCTCACTGCACTCCACCGCTCTCATTTCTGAGCGCTCTTCCGGCCCCATACGTGCTAATTGCTCGCCGCGAGCCGCTGCACTCATCCCTGGCCGCTCCTCCAGCCTTGTAGATGCTGGTTGCTCACTGCACTCCACCGCTCTCATTTCTGAGCGCTCTTCCGGCCCCATACGTGCTAGTTGCTCGCCGCGAGCCGCTGCACTCATCCCTGGCCGCTCCTCCAGCCTTGTAGATGCTGGATGCTCACTGCAATCCGCCGCTCTTATCTCTGAGCACTCTTCCGGCCCCATAAGCATTAGCTGTTCGCCGCGAGCTTGCGACCTATGCTCCTTAACCTGCAAAAGTAATAACATCGGGCCCTCCCTTTCAACTATAACCAGGCAGTCAGATTAAGGCTTGTTCCTTGTAATCCTATAGTTACTCAACCTGCCCGCTTTTTCATTTTTGAGATAATTTTCAGGAATAAATAACTGGCGTGGAATTTCTCCACTTCATTCCGCTGAGTAACCTCACCCCCGGATGGTTAGTGGGAAAAAATCCACTTATTTCCTTCTGAAATCACTGAATGGATGGAAATGGAGAGAATTAAGTCTACTTTTTCCATCTAATCTCCAAAAAATCGGTGAAATTCGCAAATTAGGTTTCCTTTTTCCACTTCATCCAATCTCGCGGTTCATTTCGTAAGCGATTGCCCTAGGCAGAAATGCTGTGTTCGAAGCCAGAATGGCCGATTTGCTCAGCAACAACGGCAGAAATACCGTTGTTTCGAAGCCAGAACAACCGATTTGCCCAGAAACAACGGCCGTTCTAGCCCATTTATCCGTCAGCTCCTAGCCCAGCAGCCCTTCCCCGATATAACCGCCTTCGCGGACGCCGGGGAAGCAGGCAAATACCGCGCTGCCGGTGTGGACCATATATTCGTTCAGCCGGTCGTTCTTAGCGAGCCGCTGCTGGATAGTTACGAACTGCTTCACCAGATCCTTCTGGAAGCTGATGAACAAGAGTCCTGCATCCAGTTGCCCTGTGGTCAGATCCATTCCGCTGGAATAGGAGTAGGAGCGGCGGAGTATTTTTACCGTACCGTCACCATGCGCGAGGGCGGAATGGGAGTCGGGAGGAATGACCGGTTTGCCTGTAGCGTCTGCCGCTTCCAGATTCAGCTTGGCGAATTCGTCGGTAGCTCCAATGGGAGCACCGCTCTGCCGGTGCCGCCCGAAGGTGGCCTCCTGATCGCTTAATGTGGACCGGTCCCACACCTCGATCCGCAGCCGCACGCGGCGCACGGCCATGTAAGTGCCGCCGTTCATCCAGGCGGGGCCTTCGCTCCCGCTCCAGACGACCTTGCGCATCTCGGCATCGTCCGTGACATCCGGGTTGCCTGTGCCGTCCTTGAAGCCAAGCAGATTTCGCGGTGTAGCTCCTTTAGGGTCAGCGGCGCCCGTGCGCTGGAAGCCTTCCTGCGTCCAGCGCAGCACGGCTGTGCCGCGGGCGATGCGGGCGAGATTGCGGATGGCATGAAATGCCACCTGCAGATCATCGGCGCAGGCCTGTACACAGAGATCGCCGCCGGACCACTGCGGCTCCAGGCTGTCTCCCGCAAATGCCGGGAGATCGGCGAGTGTGGACGGACGTTTCGAGGCCAGCCCGAACCGTCCGTCAAAAAAAGCAGGCCCCACCCCAAAAGTCAGCGTACACTTGGATGGTGTAAGTCCATCTGCTTCCCCTGTGTCCGAAGGAGGAAGATTAGGGTTATCGTTGACGCTGCCGATCAGGCTGCCGGAGGTTAAGGCTGCGGCGGCTGTAGTCCATGCTTGCAGCAGCTTTTTCACGTCAGCCAGCTTCGTTGTAGTGAGATCAAACGCCGCGAAGCAGAGAAAATTTTGGGCAGGTGTCAGAATACCCGCCTGATGAGTGCCGTAGAAAGGGATACTGTCAGCACTGGAAGCTTGCGGAGGTGCCGCCGCCTGTCCGGCAGCCATGATGCCGCCAACGCTTCCGCCGCCCAGCAGCAGTCCAAGGCCTGAGGCGCCGGTAAGCCGCAGCATTTCGCGGCGGCTTAGCTTCTGGTCAAAGATTCCAGTGCTCTTGTTGTCGTCCTTAAGAAGATTTTTCTTTTTCATCCCGGTCACACTCCTAGAATAGTCCCCATATTGGACAACGGCTCAGCCAAAGCATCCAAATTCTGGCTTAATGTACGCACTTGGTCTTCCTTCAGCGTTTCGTAGGACACATAACCATCCCCGGATTTAAACGGGGCCAGCTCAGCCAGCAGCGCATCGAACCGTTCGCCAATTGTCTTCTCCAGTTCGGGATCTTTTTTAGCCAGCTCAGGCTTCAGCAGCTCATAAATTTTTTGCGCCCCTTCCACATTGGCCACAAAATCATAAAGGTCCGTATGAGAGTAACGTTCTTCCTCACCGGTTACTTTGGAGGAGGAGACTTCATTCAGCAGCTCTACTGCACCGGTAACAAGCAGGCTGGCGTCAATCTCCACAGTTTCCACCTTGGCCCGCAGCAGTTGTGCATCCTTCAGCAGCCCATCCGCCACATCCGACATACCCTCTGTAGTGCTGTTCTGCCACAGCGCCTGTTCAATCTTATGGAAGCCGCGCCATTCGGCCGGATCGACATCATTTTCGCGGGCATCAATATTAGGGTCCAGATCTCCAAGCGCTTCGGCAATAGGCTCAATCCGTTCATAGTGCATGCGGGCCGGGGCATATAGTGCCTTGGCTTCATCAAGCTTGCCTGCTTTTACAGCATTGGTGAAGGCTTCGGTTTGTTTGACGAACTCATCGCTTTGCTGAGTGGCATAGGTGCGGTATTGTTCGATTGCGGCTGTGAAGTCAGCGGCGGGAGCGGTATTGGCACTGTCAGCGGTAGCAACTGGAGCACTGGTCACAGCACTGCCACTTTCTGAGCTGCCAACGTTATTGTTGGCATTGCTCGCACATCCGGTGAACAAAATAGAAGCCGCAAGCAGACCGGCGGGAACAGCATAACTAAACTTCAATAAAAACACCCCTTTTTGTGTATGCAAATGATAATCGTTATCAATTATAGAATTTATCATAAATGCCCGTACATAGGCTGTCAACACAAAAATGTGATTTAAATCATAGCCATGCCGACACAACAAAAAACCTCCCATAATCGGGAGGCTGCATCACACCTGAAACCGCTGCTTAGCTGAAAAATAGCTGAAGTTGATCTTACGCTGGCGCCCATTGGCTTGAGCGGCCATTCCTCGCAAGTGTCTACGGCGTTTACGGCAACGATGTAATTCATCCGCTTAGACTGTAGACCGCTCAATGATCCGGTATTCGAGCTTCCGGTATACCGGGCAATGGCTGCCGCCGTTAATCTGCTCATGGAAGATGCGGAAGGCGGCCGCCCCCATCTCATAGAGCTGATTGTCAATCGTAGTGATTTCCAGCAGCCGCCCGATGGGCTGGTTGTCGATGCCCATCACCGCCAGATCCCCCGGGATGCTCATGCCGTGCTTGCGGGCTTCAATGATAAGACCTGCGGCGATATGATCGCCGGCAATTATCATCGCCTCCGGCCGTTCAGGCATTGTTAGTAACTGCTGTGCTATTGCCGCTCCACTCTCCTCATTCATACAGTCAAAGATCATCCACTCTTCTTGGAAGGGCAGACGTTTTTCTGCAAGGAACTCATGATACGCAGTTTGGCGAAAAGAGGAGCTGCTGCCGTTCTGTCTGCCTTCACAGTAGCCAATTTTGCGGTGCCCCTTGTCGTACAAATACTGCAGGCCATGACGGAAAGCGGAATAATGCTCAATATATACAGAAGAATAACGGTGCTTCCCGCTATTTTGGCAGGTCACAATCGGCCCGTAAGCGGTATATTCTGCGATGATCTCAGGCGTTAGCGCTGTTGAGACGATGACCACACCGTCAATCTCCTTGTTGCGCAGCATGTCCAGTACCTTAAGCTCCTCTTCGGGGGAATAGTTGGTCTGGCACACAATCAGCCGGTACTGGGCAATCAGCGCTTCATGGGCAAGCCCTTCCATCACAATCGAGAAGTAAAAGGCATTGATATATGGAAGAATCACCGCAACCGCTCCGGTGCGGCCAGTGATCAGATGAACGGCGTTCATGTTACGCGTATACTTCAATTGTTCTATTGTTTCGAGGACAGCGGCTCTTTTGTCCTTGCTGACATAAGGATGGTTATTCAGCACGCGCGATACGGTGGTTACGGAAACCCCGGCAATGCGGGCGATTTCTTTAATATTGGCCATCGGCGGTGGCGCCTCCTGGTGCAGTAATGATATGGCTCTATTTTACCATAATGCCCTTTGGGAAACTCTCACAATAAAAAGCTTGCTATGGAATCCATTTCATAAAATACACTGAAGGTGCAGCAGCATTACCGGACTAAACCGGCGTAACCGAAAAGGGCGTGACGGACCGGTAAGCTGCGCTTGAATACCGCCGGAAGGCGGTTTTTTTACTGTATATGCTGATAAAAAGATTAATCCCCGTACTGTCCGTGATCAGCCTCCTGGCCTCCGCCCATTTTCATGCTGTGACCGCACCATTGACATTCCCTCTACATAGTATGATTTGACTGTATCCCTTTACCTTGTTATACCAAACAAACCCAGGGCAAGGAGGGGTGACACCATTGAAGGGGAACGAACATCACAGCAAATTCCTGTTGACGCATCGCGAGCGCGAAGTATTCGAGCTTCTTGTACAGGACAAAACAACACGGGATATTGCCGGATTGTTATTCATCAGTGAAAAAACCGTCCGCAACCACATCTCTAACGTCATGCAAAAATTAAACGTAAAAGGCCGTTCGCAAGCGGTTGTCGAGCTGATTAAGCTTGGGGAGCTAAAAATTTAGCTACCGTGCTTCGGAGTGACGCGTTTAAGCCTTCTTTTGCCCCTAGGGGCGAGGGGAGGTTTTTTGTTGCTCACCCAAACAACTGAATTAGTGAGTTAGATCACAATCTAATTTCTATGAAATGATAAATTAAAGCTAATAAGGTAATCTAGGGGGATCTGTTATGACAAGATACGAACAGCAAAGGCGTTTTCTAAAATCTAATTTTCATGAATTTAAACATATAAAAACAGATAAGATCAAGGGACTTGCACAACCGCCAATTGTTAAGCCTTTTGATTCGAAATCAATAATTATTGATTTGCCTAAGGTCAGTAAAGACGTTGTGTGTAATGACAACATTTTTGATTGTATAAATCAAAGAAGAAGTACAAGGTTTTATTCTGCGGAAGCTTTAAGTCTGGATGAGTTATCCTATTTATTATGGGCTACCCAAGGGATTACTGGTATTAATAAGAACGGACTTACGCTGCGAACTGTACCATGCAGTGGGGCGACACACACCTTTGAAACCTATTTAATTATTATGCGGGTAGAAGGCATTGGGCAAGGAATCTACAGATACCTGCCTCTAGAACATAAGCTATTATTTATGTTTGAATTAGATGAGCTTGAACAGAAGATTGATGCGATTACTTTAGATCAGCCATTTGTCCCTAACTTTGCAAAAAAGGCTTCCGTACTGTTTGCCTGGAGTACAACACCCTATCGCTCCGAATGGAAATATGATATTTCAGCTCACAAAAAAATCCTTATTGATGTTGGACATGTATGCCAAAACCTTTATTTAGCCAGTGAATCTATCGGTGCAGGTGCTTGCGCAATTGGAATCTATGATCAAAAGCTGATTGATGAGATTTTAGGATTAGACGGTGATGAAGAATTTGTTATCTATCTTGGCGCAGTTGGGAAGAAACGAGAATAGCTACTCGCGAATCGGTGCCACGAATATGGTAGAGAGCTACTACCGCCAGCTTCACTCGGAAATATTGGAACCTTTGAGGTTGAACAACCTTGAGGGTTCTTTTTAATTCCTAATATTTAGAATGGTTGGTATACTGGAGGAGGAAAATTGGAGAGATAAAACTGAAGAGAATTAAGGATCGACACTCCTTGGTCTTCAGAGGAAATAGCCCAAAAAACATAGAAAAGAGCGAATAACTATGAATATACAAAAAGAATTTATAAAGAATGAAGATTTAGTTGGTGTATGGTCATCAGAAGTGCATGGGGAATATAACTTTATTTCATTGGAGAGTCGAGAAAGATGTGTTGTACTTAAACTTAAAAGGAAATCTCATTTTTGATGAAACAACAGACAATGAAGAAATTACAATGGAAAAGTATGAAGATGAAACGAAAGAGAGATTTATTATTGGTAAAGGACTGGATGTAGTTGGTAAAGAAGTAGAGGTGATCTCATTTTTTAATCCACTCATGCAAGGAATTAACTCCCAAATGTTCGGTTTGGAAACAAAGGATGTAGACAATAACAGTCAAATCCAAAAGATAAACGAGTGGCAACAGAAATCTTGCCTGTAATTCAAGGAGATGGAAGTGAACTCATGGATGATCAAATCATTAGGTGCACTAATATTGGTGTATACGAGCATACATTAACTCGCGGAAAAGACTATGAAGTAGTGGATGCGGTTGAGGATAAATACAGGATTGTTGGAGATCACGGAAGAAGAGTATGGATTTCAAAGGACTACTTTTCAACGAGCAATGAATCGGTATTGATTATGCAGAATTGGTATTTTGATGATGATATTGAATCCAATCGTTTTGTAGAAGTGACCCTAAGCTTTAGTGATGGTTCTAAGCGATGGTGTAACTTAACGACTCCGGAAAAACTAGTTGAACACTTCAATAATGAATTTATGGACCCGCCTAGTATACATATGAAGCATTTAATCATTATGAAGACCCTGAATACAGAAGTGGTTGAGCAAACACTAAAGTACTTGGACAACCAAAATGAACTGATAGACATAACTATACCTCTACTTGAAAGTTGAATCGAGAGGACAAGGGAATCGCAAAACACCGGATTCATGCTACGTTGCTAACGCTCCTTGGTCTATCAGACGCTAGAACGAGGAATGGCAGGCTTGCAACCTTACGGGTTCGTGAATATAACAACGTTACATAAAAATTCTGGTAAAAAGGAAAAAACCTTTCGAGAGTAGGGTGTCTGTGAAGAATATATGGTCATACATTCTCAAATTTATCTTGTTGTTGTTACCAACCGTATTGTTGTTAGTGTTACTAATCTACCTTTTTCCCTATACAGGATTAGGAAGAGTTGTATCAATTCCAGTTACAATATTTATGAATTCATTAGTCATTTTACTCTGTTTAGTTATTACTAAGAAAGTACTATGGATTAAAATCTCAAAGATATTAATAACGATTTTAATAACGATATGGATAACAATTGCTTGTTATCCGCAAGAGTTTAACCCACCCGTATTAGTACAGAGCAAGAACGCAATTCATGCTATTCAAGAAATTGATAACATTACGAAAGAAGATCTAAATGTTAACGGAAACGTTAATAATCCAAGATATGTAGTAGCCTTGTACAAATATAGAGATGAAATACTCAATGATGGCACATATCAGCTCTATCAGCAAGATAATGAATATTTTTATGATTACAGTATAGATGATGTAAATGAAATCGGGTCAAAGTTGATCGGATATCATAAGGTCATGTGGTGGTATTTAGAGGCACTAAATATTTAATGTTGGTTTACTCAAAGTAGGCCAGCAACTTCACAGTATTAAAGCATCGAACCATGAGGCCCTTGGGTCCGCGAAGAGCATTTTCAAAGAAGCATATCCGTTTCACTGAGCAGATAGCTTCATACCGATCAGTATTAACCTATGTTAATGCATCCTGGATGATTAGTGGAGTACACTAGGGTACAAATCCAGATCGGCAAAAGTGGATGTATGAACATGCGGTATATGATGATTGTATTGTTGGGGGGGAGTTAATTTGCTTAAAATCAGTAAATTTGTTGTAGCAATAATTATAATTATTTCATCAAGTTATGCTCTAATTACTAAGAATTTTGAGTTTATGCCGTATATGATGTTCTTCTTAGGAACTCTTATGTTGTTGATGGGTCTGGAAGAGCTTCAAAAAGGTAAAAAGAGATTTTGGTATATGAGTATTGTTGTCTCATTGTTTATTTTTGTTGTTAGTATACAGACCTTGTTAGTGAATTAACGGGACGCTTTTAAGCCTTCTTTCATCCCTAGGGGTGAGGGGAGGTTTTTTGTTGTGAAAATCTGGCTGTGTGAAAGATCTGGATACAGTGACAGCTTAATAATGACTACAAAAACCCTTTGAGGTTGAAGAACATTAAGGGTTCCTTTTTTGATTTCCAGTATTTAGAATGGCTGATATACTGGAGGAGGAAAAATACGTAAATAAACCGAGCAGCAGCAACCTTATCAATGAGGTCAATGGTTAATTCCTGGGTAAACCTTCAGCCGGCACCAGACCGAGCATTCTGTGCAAAAAGTCATTTGAGAAAGCTCTATCCACCTCTGGTGTAACGAAGAAGGTTAGCATTCATGCACTTCGCTATATCCAGGAACGGCTCAGTCAACAAATAACCTCTATATAAGCTGAAACCAATCCTTCCTGAACTGCTGGTATGGCAATAATTATTTTGAAGAAATTCAAAAAAAGGCGGTAAATATGAAGAGATGCATAATAGCATTATTAGGTTTTGTGGTCATTAGTGCTTGTAGTAAAAGTACAAACTTTAAAAAAATGGAAATAATGGGTCCTTCTATGGAACCGACATTTAAAGATGGTCAAATTGTTAAGCTAGACACAGATTATTATAATCAGCATGAAGTAAAACGTAATGAGCTTGTTTGCTTTTATATAGATGAGAAAAATAAAATGTATGTTAAACGAGTTGTAGGGTTATCAAACGAAAAGATAAAAGTAATGAAAGACAAGGTACTAATTAATGATGTTCAAGTCGAATTACCCGTTAAAATGGTCGACAACTCCAGAGTTGGTGAATACGAGACAGAAGCAAATCAATATTTTGTAATCGGAGATAATTATAACGACAGTTTGGATAGCAGAATTTTCGGTACGATTAGTAAAGAACAAATTGTTGGGAAGATCATAGAATAATTGATTGAAAATCGAAGATGATAAAGAAGCATTGGAAGTGGAAAGTATAAATTCAATTATTCCAGAAGGATGGCATATTTTAGAGCTTATCAAAGGAGAGCCAGTTATCGCTGAAGGCGATCTAAATAAAGATAGTATTCCAGACATTGCAACAGTAATTGAGAAGATCACTATTAATTGCATTTGGCGGTAAAAATAATACATATTCCGTTTCAATAAAGCCGATAATGTCATTTTGAAAGCTGATGAGGGTGGGGGATGGGGTGACCCTTTTGATAGTCTAATCATTGATCGGGGTTCTGTCCTTGTTAGCGATTACGGGGGAAGCAATTGGAGATGGTACAACAAATATAGATTCAGGTATCAAAATAATGACTGGTTTTTAATAGGAGCAACGATGGGGAGTTACTTTACAGGAACAACGACAATTGATAAATCTGACGAAGATGATATCAATCTTTTGACCGGAGAATTCATCCAGCGAAGAACCGACGAAAAGGGAAATATAACAACGAAAAAAGGAAGTCGCGGTAAAAAAGAATTGATCAGATTAAAGGACGCTATGGCCCTCAAGGCCCTTGGATTTGGGAATGAGGAAACGTTATGAGAAACATCCAGGAAGGACTATTAATTATGGAAATGAAAATTTCTAAGTTGGCTGAAATTATTGCAAGTAATTCATTTCTAAAAAATGAGTCGTACTCATCAGAAGAACTCCAGAATGAAGTTAATTATATACTTGAACACGTAGATGTTATTGGTGAGAACAATCTTCATCTTAGAAACCCGTTGAATCTGGACAAGACCGTTTTTTATTTCAGAAAAAGAGAGACTCCCTTAACAGGGGATGAAATTGTAGTCGGGGATTTTTTGTTATTTGATTATACTGGCCACAGTGAAGATATGTATTTAAGGCAGTATATATCATTGAGTGAGATTGAAGAGCAGATTACGAATAGCGCTGGAATAACCAATCTTTTTACTACTTATCAAGTAGCCATTATTAATGGAAGGGTACAAGAATATGATATCTACTTTACAGAAAAGAACGATTGTCAAGAATATAAGTTTATAAAGGGCTTACATGACGAATTACCTGAGCATCAAAGCATATTTTCTAAGCCGAAAAAGCCAACAAAAAGAAAATATGAAATTACAAAGGTAAGGATTGTGTGGAGAGAATAGTCGAAGAAGCCGGATGGATACATCGCATATCAACACATATAATTTTTTGAGCGGAGGGTTCATGAGAACTATAAATCAATTACAAACTAAACCTTCAAGCCGATACGATAGCTGTGATCCAGAACAAGAAGGAAATAAAAACACTAAATTTGCTGACATGACATGATCATTGATGACAAGTCACTTTACCAAATGCTAAAAAAGCATGATATGGTTCCGTCTTTCGGTTGGGGCAGTGAAGAGCATCAAAGACAGATAATTAATTATTTCTTATTGAAGCAACCTCACGAATATTTATACTACAGATACCCAATCCTAGTTTGCCCTTGGTGTGGAGATGAAGAATGTGGCTTTATATCAGTATTTATTGAGAGAGAAGGGGATCTTATTATATGGAGAGATTTCAAGCTAGAACCTGGTAATAAAGCTATTAATATAGGGCCTTTTTATTTTAAGTGGGAAGAATACGAAATAGTTATAAATGAGACATTTGGAACTGCAGGGTAAGCAGAAAAACTCTCCCTATACCCTACTAGGGGTTATAGGTTTTTTCTGCTTTTGCGTCTAAGTGCAGAACTTTTTGTGAATAATGAAAGGAAATTATAAAGAAATATTGAATATCTTATGAAACGGAAATTTTTTAGTAAATGTGAATGGTGGTGAGCATATGAAGGAGCAAATTATAACTGCGGCCAAGCGTGTTCTGAATAAACATAATGGTCTTGCTCGAACGAAAGATTTCATTGAGGCGGGCATATCCCCTTACTACATAAAAAAGCTGGAATCTGTCGGTGAAATCGAACGAGTAAAGCAAGGCGTTTATCGGCATTCGAGCCAAGATAACGAACCATTAAACGAAATGGTTGAAGTATCAAAGCTGGTTCCCAAAGGGGTCATTTGTCTTCTCTCCGCCCTATCTTATTATGAACTGACAACCTACAATCCTTGGGAATACCATATTGCCATTCATCGTGGTGGAAAAAAACCAAAACTTCCAGGCTATCCTCCCATTAAAATAATATATTTAGCAGATGTACAATACAAAGTGGGTATAGACGAGGTTTGCATTGATGGCTTCGCCGTTAAAATCTATGATCGCGAGAAGACGATCTGCGATATTGTGCGGTACCGTGAGAAGCTTGGGATTGATTTGATGAAGGAGGGATTAAGGAGTTACCTTCAATCTCCCCACAAAAATATAACAAAGCTGGTCTCCTATGCTGATAAGCTGCGGATTCGAACTGTTTTGCAAAAATATCTTGAGGTGTTGATCTAGTGAGTGATATTAAAAATATCCCTGCCTCCATTTCTGAGCGTTTGAAAAATATAGCCAAGGCATCGGGAAAAGCATTTGATGCCTTGCTGTTGCTTTACTTTCAAGAGCGCTTCTTGTACCGTTTGTCTATTTCTGATTATAGGGACAAATTCATCTTAAAGGGCGGACTGTTTCTGTTTTCACAGACCCAATTCAAGGCGCGTCCAACGAAAGATGTTGACTTTCTGGCCAAACAGATTGCAAATGAATTGGAAATATTAAGGGAGTTGTTTGTGACGATTTGCTCGATAGACACTCCTGAAGATGGAGTTGTATTTCAGCTAGACGAAATGACAACGGAAAGAATTAAAGAGGATGCTGATTATAAGGGCGTAAGAATCAAGGTAACGGCTCTTCTAGGTCGAATGAGAAAGAGCCTGCAGTTTGACATCGGATTTGGCGATGTTGTGATTCCGAAGCCACAGCTCATCGACTACCCTGTTCTGCTTGATATGGAAACTCCACAGGTGCAGGCATATTCGAAGGAATCCGTCATTTCAGAAAAGTTCGAGGCGATGATTACATTGTCGGTCATGAATAGTCGAATGAAGGATTTTTACGATATATATATGCTGTTGACTACCAATGATTTTGATGGACGCGTACTTTATGAGGCAGTGTTCGAAACCTTCCAACGTCGAGGCACAGCACTGGAAAAAGAACATCCTTTGTTTCAGACTAAATTTGCTGATGATGACAGCCGAACAAAGCAATGGATAGCTTTCATGCGTCGTTTAGGGATTGAGGAACAACTTGCGTTTCAGGATGTGATGACTTGTCTTTTTGATTTTCTTGAACCTGTATATCAATCAATGCTGGACGAACAAGAGTTCTTTGGTCTATGGAAATGTAATGAAAGGGTATGGCTTAACAGGAATTGATTTAATTACCTTTCGTGTTTTACTGATGGAAACGATAGGTAAGCCATGCCGGAGTCGTATGTTCATGTCCGCTGCCGCACTCCTGAGAAAAACTCCTCAACGACCTCAATATCGTTTCGGCTGGTATGAAATACATATAATTCACGTGTCGGATGCAGCTTGTGCAGCTCTTTATAGCCACTCCAGGCTTCCTGAGGACTATCGTAGTCCTGAATGACCGCTATCTCCTCCAATTGGCGTACACGGTTGATGGAGTTTGCTTTAATAGCCTCTACTAATATAAAACGACCTGGATGCAGTTCGGTAATCTCTCCCCATTTCATGGCATCACCTCGCTTTCGATTGCAATGCTTCTATGAACGTGATGAAATACTCATTAGGTATGATCAAGGCTGGGAGCTTCAGTAATGCTCGAAAAGTGGACCCAGTTATTTGCTGACAGTTACTTCGCTCATTAGGGCATGTACGTTTTGGTCCGGGTCATGGAAGAATGCCATCCAAGTTTCGGTTTGACCTACCTCAGAAATTTTATGTGGCTTACCTAAGAAATCTACATTACGATTAACTAATGCTTCGTACGCAGCGTTAATGTTGTCAACCTTGAAATAGAATACAGAACTGGGATGATCGAATTTAGGATTTTCGGGAATGCTCAGCATAATTTGAATGCCGTTGCATTCGAAAAACGTCATGTTTGGAATCTGAAACAGCATGTTAAGACCTAGAGTTTCTTGGTAGAATCGTGTGGAAATCTCCATGTCATGCACACGAATGGACACTTGCCCAATACCGTTAATAATAAATTCTGCACTCATTGACGATCTCTCCCTTACAGTATATAGCCGAGAAAGCCCAACGTCTTCAGGCATGGGATGAATCGGCTTAGGACAAGGGCTGTCTTTGGACAGCTTAATTGTCCTACATGGTTTGATCTGATATAATCAAAAC
>NZ_JBTLRW010000032.1:0-45811 GCF_054483875.1 Paenibacillus sp. BAC0078 | reverse complement strand
GGGTACAATAGTCATCGAGTAGGGTTCCTCCTTGGTGGTTTCGCAATCCCGAGGATACCCTACTTTTTTGTTGCCTGGCTAGGCTCCAAATCTTGGTACACAACTTACTTTACGCCATCCCTGCGGACCTCCAACAACGGCATTTCTGCCGTTGTTTCACCCAGAACCCGCCTGCGGACCTCCAACAACGGCATTTCTGCCGTTGTTCCACCCAGAACCCGCCTGCGGACCTCCAACAACGGCATTTCCGCCGTTGTTTCACCCAGAACCCGCCTGCGGCACTCCAACAACGGCACTTCTGCCGTTGTTTGTTCAGTATGCACTAACGGCGTTCGCTTCGCCTGATTCCACGGCAGCTCTGCCGCTTCCTTCACTACAACAGGGATGCCCGCCTGCCTTCAAAGGCACAGCGGGCATCCCTGTTTCTTCACGCTAACGCTCAGTCCTCACGACCAGGCAGCGCACGCTCCAGCTCCTGGTGTTTGCCGGGCCAGAAGGCCCAGCGCCCAAAAAGAACGGTAATCGCAGGCACGAGGAACGGACGGACCACGAAGGTGTCCAGCAGCACGCCAATGGCGGTGATGATGCCGAACTGCACCAGCACCTGAATCGGCAAGCTCGCCAGCACGGCGAAGGTTCCGGCCAGAATGAGCCCGGCAGAGGTAATGACCGAACCAGTCTCGTTAACACCTTCGGAGATAGCCTGCTTCAGCGGCATCACCTTACGTTTTTTCCAGATGTTCGAGATCATGAAGATGTTGTAGTCCTCTCCAAGCGCCACCAGGAACACGAAGGAGTATAGCGGGATCGCTCCCTGAATAGCATCCGCACCCAGCAGGTAATGAATAATAATCCAGCCAAGGCCGAGGGCCGAGAAGAAGGAGAGGATAACAGTTGCTACCAGATAAACCGTCGCCACTACAGAGCGCAGGTAGATCAGCAGCAGTACGGTAATCAGTCCGATAACAACCGGGATAATCAGGTCCGTATCCCGTTCCCCCAGCTCCTTGGTATCATGCTGGGTTGCCGTCTGCCCGCTGATCCATACGCTGTCTTTGGCGTTGTCCAGACCGGATTCTACAAGCGCCTGTTCCACTGAGGCCTGCAGGGCCGGAATGTGACTCATAGCCTCCAGCGAATACGGATTGCTTTTGAATTCAATATCATAGCCGAGAATGTTCTTGTTGACCGCACCCTGCTGCGGATCGGACACCGTATCAATATACGAAATGCCGCTAAGGACAACCTTGATGTCCTCTCCGTCTACCTTACCCTGCGTATCCACCATGAGCTTCGCGGGGGCCAGCTCTCCGGGGGAGAACTGCTTGCCGATCAGATCAAAGCCTGCGCGTGACTCCATATCCTTCGGGAAAGAGGACAGAATATCATAGGTGAACTTGATTCCGCTGGAGAACGAGGCCAGCACCCCCAGAATGACAACGGTCACCCCTACAATGGCCCAAGGACGGGAAACGACGAGGCCGCCGATTCCTTTTTTGGTGGAGGCTTTGGGCTGTGGAGCCGGTTTGCCTTTAGCTTTCGCCCGTTCAGCCTCCATCTGCGCTGTGCGCGGAATAAAGGGAAAGAACGAAGTCCGGCCAAAGATCGCAAGCAATGCCGGCACCAGCGTCAGGCTGGCAATCCCCATGATCAGAATCGAGACACTGAACGGAACCGCAAACCGGTGGTAAGCACCGTACTTGGCCAGCAGCAGCGCAAACAACGCCAGCACAACCGTAAACCCGCTCATCGCGATAGCCCCTGAAGAATGAGTAATGGCACGCCGCAAAGCATTGCCCTTGCTCTCTTCCACCTTCAGCGTCTGACGGAAGCGGGAGATCAGGAAAAGGCAATAGTCAGTTCCGGCACCGAACAGCAGGACAGTCATGATGGAAATAGCCTGGGAATCGACAGTGATCCAGCCCTCCTGAGCAATTTTGCCGAGCACGGGACTGGTTACTCCATACGCAAAACCTACCGCAACCAGTGGAATCAAGGCGAGAATCGGCGAACGGTAGATCAGCAGCAGGAACACCAGTACCAGCACTACCGTGGCAATCAGCAGCGAAACATCCGCATTCTTGAACAGCCCTGTGGCATCGACGGAAATCCCCACCGGTCCGGTTACCCGAAGGTTAAGCTCTCCGCTATCCACCTTCGCCGCCGAAGGCTCGCTGCCCGTTTCTGCATTTACAAGCTTTTTCATAGCCGATAGAGCTTCACGAAGCTGTTCACTGTCTGCCGTCTTCTCAAAAAGCACCGGCGTCACCAGCGTGCTGCCATCCTCCGACAATGAGGCCTTAAGCGCCTGCGGCGGCAGTTTTCCCAGCGGCGGGACATAAGTCTGATGCTCCAGCGGCTGCTTTTCAAGCTTGCCGTATACAGCGATAATCTGCTTCAGGTCCGCTTCGGACATTCCGCCTTCCTTATGCCATACGAGCAGCGCAGGTACGCCGCTTCCGGCAGGGAACTCCCTTTCGGCAACTACAGATGCCTTTACGGACGGCGAGTTTTCAGGAAGGTTGGAGGCGTTGTTCAACTCCTGGGAGTTCACGCCTGGCCATAACATAGTGAGCGCTGCTACCACTGCAATCCACACTAGCAAAGTAACCCACTTGCTCTTGCTGCCTGCCACCCATTTACCGTAGCCTGACATTCCTTTCATCCTCTCTTCGCACCCTCCGGCCAAAAATGAACCGCGGGTCATTTTCATATCCTTATCATATATATGCTGCAAATTTTAAGCAAACCTTTTTTTCGACTCTGTTAATTAACCCTGTGATCATTACTTGAGTTGATTTCATGCTAGAATGGAATTATTCGGTTTTTAGGAGGAGAAAAATGGATATCCGGAAACTGCGTGTAGATGAAACACCTCCAATAGAGTTGTTGTTATTAGCTGACCCTTCGCAATCACTTGTTGAGGAATATGTGCAAAGGGGAGAATGTTATGTAGCTGAAAGTGACAATCAAATTATCGGGATTTATGTACTGCTTCCAACAAGACCTGAAACTGTAGAATTGGTAAATATTGCGGTCACAGAAGCGCTGCATAATCGGGGGATTGGGAAACAGCTGGTAATTGATGCAATTCAAACAGCTAAGTCACAAGGCTACACAACGATAGAAGTTGGAACTGGAAATTCAAGCATAGGACAATTGGCTCTATATCAAAAATGTGGTTTTAGAATAACTGGTGTCGATATGGATTTTTTCGTCAGACACTACAGCGAAGAAATTTTTGAAAATGGCATACAGTGCAGGGATATGATTAGATTATCTCAAGATTTATTTCCTGAAAAAGCCCCCCTACACACAGTTAGGACTTCGCCTGCTGTGAATAGAGGGGCTTCGGGCAGCCGCCAAATATAAATTGTTCGGCCTTGTATTTATTGCATCAGCTTAACTTACTTCTACCAGATCATCACCGGAGAATTGGCTGTTGTACAGGTCGGCGTAGAAGCCGCCTGCTTCCAGCAGCTCTACATGCGTGCCTTTCTCGATGACACTGCCGTGATTCATCACAAGAATCAGATCCGCGTCACGGATAGTCGATAGGCGGTGGGCAATGACAAAGCTTGTTCTGCCCTTCATCAGCGTGTTCATCGCCTTCTGGATTTGTACCTCAGTACGCGTATCAACGCTGCTTGTCGCTTCATCAAGAATCAGAATGGACGGATCGGCCAGAATCGCCCGGGCAATCGTCAGAAGCTGCTTCTGCCCCTGCGAGATGTTGGAGGCTTCCTCGTTCAGAATCGTGTTATAGCCGAGCGGCAGGGTACGGATAAAGTGATCGGCATGCGCAGCCTTGGCAGCCCGCACCACATCCGCTTCTGTAGCGCCTTCGCGGCCATAGGCAATATTTTCGCTGATTGTGCCGTTGAACAGCCACGTATCCTGCAGCACCATACCGAATTTGCTGCGCAGCTCGCTGCGCTTCATATCGGTAATATTGACGCCGTCGATGATAATCTCCCCGCCGCTGATTTCATAGAACCGCATCAGCAGGTTGATCATCGTGGTTTTACCGGCGCCGGTCGGTCCTACAATCGCAATAGTCTGTCCGGGGCTGACCTCAATGTTCATATCCTCAATCAGGATGGCATCCTCTTTGTAGCCAAATTTCACGTGACGGAATTCAACGGAGCCTTCTTCAGCATCCGCCGTGCGTTTCGCCAGGGAGGTGCTAACCTCAGGAACTTCCTCTTCTTCATCCAAAAGCTCAAATACACGTTCCGCCGAAGCAATCGTCGATTGAATAATATTGGCAATATTGGCCGTTTGCGTAATTGGCATGGTGAACTGGCGTGAGTATTGGATAAAGGCCTGGATATCCCCGACATCAATGATTTTCTTGGTAACAAAAATACCGCCGACCACACAGACGAGCACATAACCCAGGTTGCCGATAAACATCATCAGCGGCATGATCATCCCGGACATGAACTGTGAGCGCCAGCCGGAGTCGTATAGCGAATCATTGATTTTGTCAAACTCATCAAGCGAATGCTTCTCACGGCCAAAAGCCTTGATAATCCGGTGACCGGTGTACATTTCCTCAACATGGCCGTTGAGCTGTCCCAGTGATTTCTGCTGGCCGATGAAGTAGGACTGTGAGCGTTTGGTGATGCCCATGATCACCACAAAGCTCAGCGGCAGGGTAATGATCGTGATCAGAGTCAGCCAAGGGCTAATGGTCAGCATCATGATAATGACACCGATAATGGTTACGATAGCTGTAATAAGCTGCGTCAAGCTCTGCTGAAGCGTAGTGCTGATATTGTCCACGTCGTTGGTGGCGCGGCTGAGAATTTCCCCGTGTGTCCGGGAATCGAAATATTTCAGCGGCAGCCGTTCCAGCTTGCTGTTGATCTGCTCGCGCATATCGAAGACAACCTTCTGGGCTACGCCGGACATCACATACTGCTGCACATAGCTGAACAACGCGCTGAACAGATATAGGCCAGCCAGGAGAAGCAGAATTTGGTTCACATAGTCAAAATCAATCTTCGCTCCCGGCACTTTCATGAGAATGCCATAAGCACCTTCGAACAGCTTGGTTGTCGCTTTACCCATCACCTTAGGGCTGAAAATACTGAATACGGTACTGGCAATTGCCATAATAAAAACAATAAGAAGCTGGAACTGGCGAGGCCGCAAATAACGGATCAGACGGCGCAGCGTCCCTTTGAAATCCTTGGCTTTCTCGGGAGGCAGCCCCATACCCGGACCGCCGGGTCCGCGCCCGCCGCCAAAACCGCCATGCCGGCGGGGAGCCGTTTTGCTTGCACTATTCTGTTCACTCATGCTATTTCCTCCTCTGAGAGCTGAGAGGATACGATTTCGCGGTACACATCGCTATTCTCCATCAGCTCACGGTGCGTGCCCATTCCGGCAATCTGGCCTTCATCAAGCACAATAATCCGGTCGGCATCCATAACGGTGCTGACCCGCTGGGCAACAATCACTACGGTCGATTCCGTAGTCTCGGTCTTGAGCGCAGCGCGCAGCTTGGCATCCGTCTTGAAGTCAAGTGCCGAGAAGCTGTCGTCGAACAGATAGACCTCCGGTTTTCTTACCAGTGCGCGGGCAATGGACAGCCGCTGCTTCTGGCCGCCGGAGACGTTCCCGCCGCCCTGGGCGATTTCCGAGTTGAAGCCATCTTTCATCGCGGACACGAAATCGAAGGCCTGCGCCACCTTGGCCGCATGAATAATCTCTTCTTCCGTAGCATCCTCTTTGCCGTAGCGTATATTCTCGTTGATGGTGCCGGTGAACAGCACCGCTTTTTGCGGAATATATCCGATCTTGCTCCGCAGCTCTTCCTGTGTCATCTCACGCACATCAACACCGTCTACCCGCACCGCGCCTTCAATAACGTCATAGAATCTCGGAATCATGCTGAGCAGCGTAGATTTCCCTGACCCTGTACCGCCTATAATGGCTGTAATTTCACCAGGCCGGGCGCTGAAGCTGATCCCGGAGAGCGCCGGCTGTTCCGCACCGGGGTAGGAGAAGGATACGTTGTCGAACTCGACAAAACCGCGCATGCCATCACGTCCATCCTTGCGGGTCGCTGTAGCAGTTGTCTGAAGCTGCGCAGCCGTTGGATCTGTAATTTCCGGCTGCATATCCAGCACCTCGTTAATACGAAGCGCAGAAGCGGACGCCCGGGGAATCAGCACAAACATCATGGATACCATAATCAGGGAGAACATGATCTGCATCGCATATTGGATAAAAGCCATCAGCGAGCCTACCTGCAAATCGCCGTCGCCGATCCGGATTCCACCGTAATACAGGATGGCGATCATCGAGAAGTTCATCACAATCATCATCAGCGGCATCAGACCGGCCATAATTTTATTAACCTTAATGGCAGTATCCGTTAGATCTCTATTGGCTTCAGTGAACCGTTCGTTCTCATGGCTAATCCGGTTGAACGAGCGGATGACACGGATACCCGTCAGATGCTCGCGCAGCACGCGGTTCAATTTGTCCAGCTTGACCTGAATCGCCTTGAACAGCGGCAGCCCCTTCATGCCGATGAAGAGAATCGCGCCGATAAGCAGCGGAATAACTACTACGAAGATCAAGGACAGCTTGGCATCCTCCGAGACCGCCATAATAATCCCGCCGATCATCATCATCGGTGCGCCGACCATCATGCGCAGCATCATAGTCAGCACGGTCTGAACCTGTGTAATATCATTAGTGGTGCGTGTAATCAGCGAGGCTGTACCCAGCTTGTCAAATTCATGCAGGGTGAAGTTCTCCACATGATTGAACATCCGCGAGCGGGTGTTCTTGCCGAAGCCGGCGGCGATTTTTGCCGACAGATAGCTGGCAATGATCGAACACAGGGCGCCTCCCGCTGCAACCAGCAGCATGAAGCCGCCGATTCTCCAAATGTAGCTGCGGTCTCCCTGCACAATCCCTTTGTCAACAATGTCGCTCATCAGGGTAGGAAGATACAGATCCCCCATAGACTGCAGAAACACAAGTATTAACACCGCTGCTACAGCCAGCCTAAAAGGCTTTAATTGCTTCAATAATTTAATCACGTTTCTCATCTCCGTTCATTTGTAACCGGTCTAGATTAGGCGGCGGATTGTCCTCTATGAACCTATGCACCTTCTGCAGCAAATCTGCCAATTGGTTGCACTCGTCTTCGCCCAAATGTTCCACCAGCCTGTTAAGAGTAGCCTCCATATGATCCCTCGCCCTGCGGGTAATAATCCTCCCCTGCTCCGTGAGCTTGATGCGCACAACCCGCCGGTCGGAGGCATCCGCTTGTCTCACCACCATCTGCTTGGCCTCAAGACTGTTGATAAGCTGCGTAACAGTTGGGGGCGTAAGTCCCAAAAATCGGCTGATCTCGGAAACCTTCATTCCCTCATCCGCTGCATGTGACCGTTTGGCGATGCATATTAATAAAGTCATCTCACTAGGCTTATGTCCCTCTACCGTCTGCTGCCAATGAGCTTTGCGTAAATGCCGGAGTGCGGAGAAAAGCCGGTGCGCGACTGGATTTTCTTGATCTATCCCAATGTGCCCACCTCCATTTTAATTAGGTATACAAATATTTAAACATGCTATTAATTAGGCAACCTAATTATATTTTCGCCATGACTCTTTGTCAATTGTTGTATCCGTTATCAATTATTACGGAATGAAGAACAGCAGCTTCTCCATTCCGGGCAGCACAAAGAACCCCCTGCCATGAAGGCGGGGGGTGGTTGTCCGACTTTGAGGGTCAGCTTAGAAGCCCATTCCATGCTCCAGCACTTTGAAAGATCCGCCTTGCCCTGCAGGTGCCTCTGGTCCGATCAGGATGAAGCTAAATAATGCCAGAACGCTGAATGCCATTAACAGTGTTTTCTTCATTTTTCCTCAGCTCCCTTATAGTTTCGCCATATTTCTGTTGCTGCTGCTCGGTCGCATAATTCCTATACGTCTCAAACAAAGTTACACAATCAATTATGTTGCTGGCACCGTTCAGCCGGATGGCCAACTGAAGCGACTGCAGAATACTGTCTACCCCTTGATTATACAACTCACGGTCGAGAAGGTACATCGAAATTTGATAGCGGAGCCGATATAACCGGTCAATGTTGATCGGGTCCATAAATTGCTCAAATCGCACCATTTCCCGGGAGAACTGCGCGAGAACATTGTCTACAGAGAAGCCGTAGCGGTTGGCCGACTCTACAATGACAACCAGACCGGGCAATATTTCACCGGGGTTGTCAGCCAAGAAGGTTGTATAAGCCGGGAGGGCCTCCTCATTGCCGATCATCATCTCCAGCGTAAACCCGTTGGCTATGGCAAAAAGGCTGAAGCTCTCCACAATATGCCGTCCTTCTTCGTCCAGAATTTCAAACCAGCTCAGGTCCGCATATCCGGCGGTATATTTCTTTGCTTCCTCATAGTTGCCCTGTTTGGTAAGTGCGGTTGCCTTGGCTAGATAACCGTGGCCGTAATATATGACAAGCGGACGCTCCAGATTCAATTCCTCGTGGCGTCTGCCGGATTTTTTCCTGAGCTGCTCCCGGTAGATCCCGTTAGCGAGTGCTCTCAGCTCATCCGCGTACTTCTCCACGTCCTTCCACTTGTGCAGTGTGAAGCAGACGTTGGCCAGCTTAAGCAGCCCATCAAGCTGCATATTCTCTGGAAGACGTCCGCGAAAAGGTTCAAAGGTGATAACTGCCCGCAGTTGTTCTTCCTTATCCACGACGGATTCCAATGACTTGAAAATACGGTACTGGCTGATGGCCATACGCTCAGAATAGCTGTCCTGCTCATTGTCTACGATAATTTTATAGAAAATAACCGACTCCTGGATTCTCCCGCTGCCGAATAATTTCTCTGCCACGGAATACAAAATATCCAGCGGCTTCGAATATTCCATGATCCGGCTTAAGACATCCTCTATGCAATGCTGCTTGCCAAGCTCGGCACAACGGATTAAAAAAGGCTCCACCCGGCGGCGGGAGATCCTCTCCTCGCTGAAGCACTCATCCACATATAACGGATATAACCATCCTTCCGGAAATCCGAAGGCTCTAGTGAACGCATCAAGTTGCCGCAGAGAAATTGGCTTAGGCGGGTTCCCATGAAGAATAGCGCTGAGACTTCCGCGGTTCAGGCCAGAAACCTTCGCAAACGAAGCGAGATTATAACCCGAGCGGGATAGATGTTTCTCAATTTCTGAGCGTATGGTTGTCAACTTCGCCTCCACCCGGCCACCCCCTCCGTTAACTCTGATAATGCCCTTCTATTAATTGCCATTATAGGTGATGCTTATAGAAAGCACAACAAAATGGCCCCACAAAGTGGGGCCATCCAGTTCAAAGGTTTTGGAGAAATTTCACATATTACAAAATCAAATAGTAAATTTATTGTTGCAGCGCGGCTTTGCTTCGCGCCCTGTGGGTCTTTGGTTTCTTCCCGTAAGCAGCTGCTGCGCTCTTGCGGCTGCGCAAACTTTCCATCATTTTGTTCTGGGCCATCACGATGTAGCCATCCAGACGCTGGCTTAGCTCCAGAACCACGTGATCGCTGAGACTGCGCTCCTGTGCAACCTCAAGCAACTCACTTCTAAGACTCTCTATAGTAATAAACAGTTCATCTTCTCTATACTCTTTTAAAAGTTCAACAGGGTAATTTTGGTAAAGGCTCATGATTGCTCACCTTCTCTCTATCAACTTCATCCCTATCATAATTCATGATGCCAAAAAACATATTTTGAAAAAAAAGAAAAATATGTCGATCACAATACAATATTTAATTTCGTTATTTCTTCTCTCCGGCTCCCGGCGGCAAATACCGTTCCCCCAGCACCTTCATCGCGAAGTTTATCCATTCACGTGCCGCAAAGGACAAGTACCGGTCTCTGCGCCAGATCATACCGAGCTGCCAGGGAATGACAGGCTCCGTCAGCGGCACCACGGAAATCCGCGTACGGTCCATGTCCCGGCAGATGGTCTCCGGGAGCAGGGCGATTCCCATTCCGGCATCCACCATCCGGCTGATCAAATCCCATTGCGAGCTTTCATATACGACCTTGGGCTGAAATCCTACCTTAACGCATTCAGTGATAATCCGGTCATGCAGGGCAAAATCCTCCCGGAACAGCACAAACTCCTCCTCCGCCAGCTCCCTCAGCGGCACAGCCGCCGCTCCGGCCAGCCGGTGTCCCGCAGGCACCAGCAGTTCGAGCTTCTCCTCTACAAAGGTGAAGCAGTGAAATTTCGCTGTATTCACCGGCAGCACAATTGCTCCGATGTCGAGCAGCCCGGTCTCTACATCATCCTCCACTTTTTTGGCTCCGTCTTCGTGCAGGCGGATCGTCACGTCCGGGTAACGGCGGTGAAACTCGCCAATTACCGCAGGAAAGAAGCTGGCACCGACCATCGGCGGCAGCCCGATGCGGATGTGGCCCTGCTTCAAATTGCGCAGGCTGTCCAGCTCCGAGGACAGGCTCACGAACGCTCCCACGATGTTCTGCGCCTTGGTCAGCAGAATCTCTCCGGCATCCGTCAGCCGGATGCTTTTGCCCTCGCGGTAAAAGAGGTCCGCCCCAAGCTCCTCCTCCAGATTGCGGATCATTTTGCTGATTGTCGGCTGGGAGATGTACAGCGATTCCGCCGCTCTGGAGAAGCTGTTCAGCCGGGCTACCTGGACGAAATACTGCAGTTGCCGGATATCCAAATTCGCCGCCTCCTTGTATAGATAAATGGAATGTCACTTATTCATTCTATTCATTTTACCTATGAAAGAAATGGATGTAAACTTTCAGTAATGAAAGGGGCGTAGCCTTATGAAAAAGCTTGGTATAGGCTTGCTGCAGGTAGCCGGACTCACCATATTCTCAATGTTAATCAACTCTTTGACCCCACTACTCCATATTCCCATTCCCGGAAGCATCATCGGCATGATTGTTCTGTTCCTGCTGCTGGAATCCGGTGTCATTCGCCTGAACTGGGTAGAAGTCGGAGCATCCTGGCTGCTCGCCGAGCTGCTGCTGTTCTTTATCCCTTCAGCTATAGGTGTTATGAAATATTCCAGGCTGCTCGAAGCGGATGGCCTTCAAGTGCTGGCGGTTGTGCTGGTCGGTACCTTTGCCGTAATGGCCAGCTCAGGGCTGCTTACGGGAGTTATATTTAAGGTAAAGGAGCGTAGAGGATCATGATAACCGGATTATTGCTGCTTGTACTGACTGTCGCCGTCTATCTGCTGTCCAAACGAATCTATGCTTCCAGTAATAAAATGTACGCTTCCCCGCTCATCATTACGCCGCTGCTGATTATCAGCTTCCTGCTGATGACGGGAATTCCCTATGAATCCTACAATGCGGGAGGCAAATGGCTAACGGATCTGCTGCAGCCGGCAACCATCGCTTTTGCAATCCCTCTTCATAAAAACTTCAAGGTACTCAAAAAGCACGCCGCCGAAATTGCGGCAGGCGTGCTGTCAGGGACGGTAATGGCAGTACTCTCCTCGATGCTGCTGGCCAAATGGATGCATCTCAGCGGCGACCTCGCCACCAGCCTGGTACCTCGTTCGGTAACTACACCGATCGCCATGAGCATCTCGCAAAGCATCGGCGGCGTTCCGAGTATTACGGCAGTTTTCGTAATTCTGACCGGGGTGCTGGGTACGCTGATGGGGCCTTCTGTCCTGCGCCTCTTCCGCATTGACAATGAAATTGCGCGCGGTGTATCGCTGGGAACCGCTGCACACGGTACGGGCACCTCCAAAGCCTTCGAGCTGAGTTCGCTGACCGGCACCATCTCCAGTATCGCGATGATTCTGACGGCGCTGCTGTCCATAGGAGTTGCGCCGGCTCTCCTCGCGGTTTTCCTCCACTAGGCCGCCCCGGCTTGGGCCAATAGACCTGCCAGTTCAGCAGCGCTGAGCCGGCGGGTCTATCTTTTTCTTACAGCTTCACTGGCAGTCCGCTCTGCGCCGAGTCGTACGCTGCACAGGTCACCTTCAGCGTCTTGTAGCCATCTTCATAGTCGCTGAGAATACGCGAACGGTCACCGGTCCGCACCGCATACAGGAACGCTTCGCTCTCAGCGGCGTAAGGATTGCCCGTATTCGCATACTCCTTGCTGTCGCCGCTGCGCACCTCAAGCAACCGCTCCGGGTTCCAGTCCAGCAGGCCATTGTCATTATAGAAGCTCAGACCAACACGCCCTACCTCTCCGGGCAGTACGCAGGTATTCGAAATATTCGCGACAATGCCGTTGTTCAGCTTGAGCGACACAGTACCTACATCCGCCACCGTTACACCCTCATGCTGCTCATGCATGATCCGGTTGCCGAACATGCCATATACCTCCGACACTTCACCGCCAAGATACCGCAGCAAATCAACAATATGCGTCGTCTGCTCCGTAAACTGGCCGCCGGACTGCTCCTGGTTGCGCCACCATGCGACTCCCGGCATACCGCCCATCCATTGTCCGACAATCATTCCCACCTTGTCGCCGCCAAGCGCCTTCTTCAGCCGGGCTATGTTCTCCTGATAACGGAAGTGATAGCCTACAGAGGTCAGCAAATTATGCGCCCTGATGTCCTCCAGCAGACTTGCCGGAATCTCCGTACTTGAGCCCAGCGGCTTTTCAATGAAAAAGGGGATGTCCCTGTGGATCAGCGCACGCTCAATCGCTCCGTGCGATTGAGGAGGTACGCAAATATATACTGCATCCAGCTTGTGAGCATCCAGCATCTCTGTAATTTCGCCATAGCCGGCGGCTCCATAAGGGAGAGCCATCTCCTCCCCTTTTTGCTTGCTGCTTCCGCACACGGCTTGCAACTTCACATCCTCCATTCCCGCCAGCAAATCCGCATGCACCTTGGAGAACCAGCCTGTCCCTACAATCCCTATATTCAGCGTCATCATATTCCCTCCTGTAATATTCGAATGTATGCCTTTTCAAAGATTATACGCTATCAGCCCATAACTGTATAAGTTGAACTTTAGATTTTCATATTAGGTTTTGGTCGTAACTGCGGGGAATGTTTGGACTTCCGGCCGCTGTTATGTTTGGATTTCTCTGATTGAACCACTGATCGCGGTAGAAATCCAAACATAAAGGCGGACGCTACCGCTCCTCCAGTTCCAAACTTCCCCTCCGCACTCCTACCTTTTTTATGATGTTTTTAAGTTCAACTTATTACCAGGTAGTCTCTCCACTCCTCCGGGAGCAGCTCCACATACGGGTGCTGCAGGAAACGGTCATCCGCCAGCACAATTATTCCGTTGTCCTGCTCGCTGCGGATCAGCCTTCCTCCTGCCTGCTGCACCTTGCACATACCCGGGTAGACGTAGGCATAATCAAAGCCATTCTTGCCCTGGGACTGAAAATATTGCCGCAGCAGGTTGCGTTCCAGCCCCACCTGCGGCAAGCCGACACCGACGACCATCACCCCGTTCAGGCGGTCGCCGGGCAAATCCACACCTTCCGAGAAAATCCCGCCGAGCACAGCGAAACCTAGCAGCGTCTTCGGATTGTCCGGCCGGAAGGAGGACAGGAATTCCTCCCGCTCCTGCTCGCTCATCCCGCTTCCCTGGACGAGAGTCGTCACATCTGGATACTTGTCCGTAAACACCTCTAAGACATTCTGCAAATACGCATAAGAAGGAAAAAACACCAGGTAATTGCCCTTCCTTGCAACCATTCCTCCCAGCGCATCGCTTAGCGGAAGGAAGGAATCGGCACGATCGCGGTAACGGGTGGACACCGGAAGCACGGATACCTCCCACTGCTCCTTATGGAAGGGCGAAGGAACGCTCAGGCTGTAATCTTCCTCGGCCGCCCCGATCATGTCCCGGTAGTAGGACATCGGGGATAGCGTTGCAGAGAATAGAATCTGGCTGCGGAAGCCCTTCGCCATTTGCTGCAGCAGGTGGGACGGGTCCAGATTGAACAGCTTCAGCACGACATCCCCCCGCTGGACCTCAGCATAGGTTACATACCGTTCATCATAGGTTTTGAAGGTGCGCAGCATGCCCTGTACCGCATAATAGGTGTCCAGCAGACTGCCCGCCTCTTCCGCATCCGGTGCAATGAGCGTAGAGGGAGGACTAAGCAGCTCCAGCTCCGCCTCAGCGGCGAAGGTCTCCAGCAGCTGAGGCAATTCCGCCGGGTAATCCGGCCAATGTCCTTCTCCTTCTTCGCCGCAGCTTTTGCGCAGGGCGATGAAAAAAGCATTCACCGCTTTGGCGGCTGCGGCAAGGCTGCGGTTCACCGTCTTATACTGCCGCTGCAGCGCCAGGAACGGCGCTTTGGTCAGAGAAGCGGAGTACATTTCCCTGCCCCGGTCCACCAGGTTATGGGCCTCATCCACCAGCAGCACCGTCTTCTTCTTCCGCTCCTCCGGCAGCCGCTTCAGGCTGATCCGGGGATCATAGATATAGTTATAGTCGCAGATGACCATATCGCAGGCATAGGCTGTATCCAGCGAGAACTCAAACGGGCATACCTGATGCTTGCGGGCATACTCCGCAATGATCTCCTGCGTCATCAGCGTTTCATGCGCCAGCATATCCAGCACCGCTTCATTTATCCGGTCATAATACCCTTCGGCAAAAGGGCAGCCGTCCTTTCCGCACAGTCCCTCCTCGCGGAAGCAGGCCTTCTCCTTGGCGGTCAGCGTGATGGCATGCAGATGAAGGCCGCCGGCAATCAGCAGCAGGACCGCCTCCTGCGCCGCAAACCGCGTGACAGTCTTCGCCGTCAGGTAGAAGATGGCCGCCAGCTTGCCCTCACCGAGTGCTTTTACCGCCGGGAAAAGCGTTGACATCGTTTTGCCGATGCCTGTAGGCGCCTGGGCAAACAGATTAACACCCTCCACAGCCGTCTTGTACACGGCTGCGGCGAAATGCCGCTGCCCCTGCCGGTAGGCGGCAAACGGAAAAGCCAGCCCGCGGATGCTCTCCACCCTCCTCCCTTCATGCGCGACCCTCAGCTCCGCATAAGGGGCATATCTTGCCACCGTGTCCATCGCGAAGACCGTAAGCTCCTCTCTGGACACCTGCCTGTACAGACTATGCTGCTCCTCGCTGCCTCTGCGGACGTAGGTAAGCTTGACTTCAATAGAAGGAAGCTCCTGCTCAAGCGTAATCATATAGGCGTACATGAGCGCCTGCGCCCAGTGAACCTCCCGCCCTTCGAAGGTGGAATCCAGAGGCCCGGCTGTAGACTTAATCTCCTCTACAATCAGGCTTCCATCCTCGCGGACAAGCAGGCCGTCACAGCGTCCGTCGATGATGAACAGCAGGCCTTCATAAGGAAGCTCTGTCTTCAGATAGACCTCTTTGCGGTCGCCTTCCTTATATTGCTTCTGAATATGCTGATGGATACGTGTGCCTTCGGCCATTGCCGCACCGCTGCGGAAGCCCGGCTCCAGGCTGCCGCTGCTGAAGGCGTACTCCACCAGCGCCCGCACGGACAACGATACCTCTGCGTACTCCATGTTCCGCCTCCTCCATGTCCACGCCTTTTTTGCAGGCGAGGGGCCATTTTCGTTCTTATAACACTGTATAATCCCTGATCAGGCAGATAATCTCCGCTTCACGCGCTGGCAATTGAATTTACGCCTTCCCCAAAGGTTATACGGCTGTTCTGATTTTTGACATTCCTCACCCAGCGCTGCATAATTAGGTCTATTGATAAGGGTGCAGCCGGGAATTGGTGTGTTTATTTTGCAGAAAGAAGGCGAAGCTGTGTCATCCCCAACATTTAAGAGGTGGCTTTTCAAACCATTCGTATTTTTCTCGATTCTATTTATTTTAAAGAGCTTTTTGGCCTGGGGCGTTATCTTTGGCGAATTGCTTTCCTGGAAAACCCTGTTAACTGAGATTCCTTTTGTCTGGGCCCTGTTTGCCCTGATTGAGAGATTTGCCTCCAAGCGGAAGCTAGGCTATTATATGACGGTCAATTTGCTCGTTACCGCAATCTTTTTTGCCGCCATTATGTACTTTAAGTATTACGGAGTCATCGTCACTTATCATGCGGCGGAGCAGGTGAATCAGGTTACGGCTGTACGCAACAGCGTCTTCTCGCTGATGGACCCGTATTATCTGCTGATCTTTGCCGATATTATCGTTCTGGGCTTCTACTTTTTCTTCAATAAAAAGGGTCGGACCTATAAGAAGGATAACATTAATTACCACCGCGGGAAACTCTCGCACAGTCTTCTGTTCATCGTCTCGCTGGCCCTCTGCCTGTTCAATATCCTGCCCAACAAAGCCAGCATGAATGAGATCAAGAAGGCGCAGGAGATGGGTATTTTGAATTATGAGGCCTACACGATATTTGCGAGTGACAAACCGGAGATCGTGAACGCCAGCGAAATTACGCAGGATACAATCGACAAATTGAAGGGTAAAGACAGTGCCGCTGTCTCCCCGCTTCAGGGCGCCGCCAAAGGCAAGAACCTGATTATTCTTCAATTGGAGTCGTTCCAGAACTTTCTGCTCGGGCTGAAGGTGGACGGACAAGAGATTACGCCGAACCTCAACCGCCTGATGAAGAGCAGCATGTACTTTCCTAACTTCTATCAGATGGTCGGGCAAGGGAATACATCGGACGCCGAGTTCGTAGTCAACTCCTCCTTCTACATTCCGCCTCAGGGCGCGGCAACGATGTCCTATGTCGACAAAGAGCTGCCAAGTTTGCCAAGACTGCTGCAGAATAGCGGCTACCAGACAGCAACCTTCCACACCAATGATGTGGAGTTCTGGAACCGTGGGGAGCTGTACAACGCGCTTGGCTGGGAGAAATATTATGATCATAAGTTTTTTGGCGACGAGGATACTTTTTTCTTCGGCCCTTCGGATGAAGTGCTCTACCGCAAAACCGCAGATAAGCTGAAGGAAATGGATGCAGACAGCAAGCCTTTCTACGCCCAGGTTATTTCGATGTCTGCCCATCATCCGTTTACCATTCCTGCGGAAAAATACAAGATGAAGCTGCCGGAGCGGTATGAAGGCACGTTCGTCGGTGACTATATCCGTGCCCAGAACTATGCCGACTATGCGTTCGGACAGTTCGTGGATGAGCTTAAGGCGAATGGAATATGGGACGACAGCCTGATCATGGTCTACGGAGACCATATGGGATTGCCGATTTATTCGCTGGACCATGATGACAAGGAATTAATGACGGAAATCTACGGGCATGATTATGAATATGCCGATATGCTCAATATCCCGCTGATCATTCATGCAGAGGGTGCCATTTCGCCGCAGACGGTGGATCATGTTGGAGGCGAAGTGGATATTATGCCTACTGCAGCCAGTCTGCTGGGTGTATCAATGGACAACAATATTCATTTTGGCCAGGACCTGCTGAGCCAGTCTTACAATCTGCTGCCGCAGCGGTACTATCTGCCAACCGGCTCCTTTATCGCCAGCTCCGGGCTGCTGATTCCCGGCAACAGCTTCGAGGATAATACCCAGTTCACTCTTGCAACCGGCGGCAAGGCACCTGCTGGAACCGAGGATGAATACAACCGCGCTTTGCGATTGCGCCAGCTCTCGAACAGCTATGTTATGCAGCTTCCGGATAGAGTGAAAAAAGCAGAATAAACTATACGTATAAAAAGCCGCGTTCCGGATTTACGGAGCGCGGCTTTTATTGTTCAAGCTGCTGCTGTCAACGTTCCTGCTTCTCAAGCATCAAATAATAGTCGGCAAGGTTTTGCAGCTCTTCCGGCTTCAGGATTGATAAATGCTCGGTGAGCAACAGCAGCGAGCGGTATTTCGCTTCTTCAAGCACACTCTGACCCTTCGTGGTGAGGGTGACAATTACGGCCCTCCGGTCATTCTCATCCGGCTCACGCGCACTGAGGCCCAGCAGCTCAAGACGGTCCAGCATTACCGTAACTGCACTGGATTTGACCTCCAGCTTGTCAGCCAGTTGAATGACGCGCGCGTTTCTCTCCTGGGCGATCATCCGCAGCAGTCCGAATTGCGGCACGGTAAGGCCGATTTCCTTATGCAGGGACATCTGCGACGCAATTTTGCGTTGAACCTTCCACATGGATACTCCTAGCTGCTCTACGAGCGGATCAATTTGTTGCGACATCCCTTTCAGCTCCCAGTCCGTTTATCCTATTCCAAGCGTACCATTACCACAGGCCATGATTCAATCCTTTCGTAGCCCATTCGACACAAAATTACTATATTCTTGCTAATACTCTACTATCAGTCATGATATATAATCGTAGCAGCAGTGATAGCAGATATCACTGAAAACAATAAGAGTCAGGGCTGGTGATGCAAATAATGAAGTTGGCTACAAAATTAACCTGGATGATGCTCGTCGTGTTGCTTCTTGTCGGGTCCTCCATTGGATTCTTCGGATACCGCACTGCGTATCATCAAGTGGATGAAGCTGCCGGGATCGAATTGGTAGGCTGCGCCAATATTACGACCGGTCTCGTTGATCCCGCTGATATATCAGCACTCGCCGGCGGAGATAACAGCAAGGTTGCCGCCGTTGAAGACCAGATTGGCTGGATCGTGGGGCATAAGCCTATTTTTAAAGAGGCCTTTATTCTGTCTCTGGATGGAAAAATACTCGCTGCTGATGCCAACCTGAAGAAAAGAGGCTACAAAGCAGGGGATTCCTTCTACTTCACGGATGAAGACAAAAAAATGATAACTACCATGAAGCATTCCGCATATTCCAAGGTTTATACATACCAAGGAATCTCGCTCAAAACCGGATACGGCCCCATTTACCAGGATCATGATCCCACAAAACCAATTATTGCCTTGATGGCTATCAATTTTGACGGCCCGTTAATCAAGGAACGGACGATGGATATCATAGTTCAGCCATTCATTATTGGCGCCTCCATCCTGGTCATGGCGATCCTTGCCGCCTATCTGTTGATTCGCCGGATGGTAAGTCCGCTGACCAAGCTGTCAAGCTCAGTGAACACCGTTGCCAAGGGAGATCTTACCCGCGATCCGCTGCTCTTCACAAGCAAGGATGAGATCGGGACACTGGCACGCGACATTGGCGCGATGACGCTGAATCTGCGCAACCTGATTACCCAGGTCAATGATACCTCTATGCTGGTCGCCTCTTCGTCCCAGGAGCTGTCCGCCAGCGCCCAGGAAACGAACCGGGCCGGGGAGCATAGTGTGAATATTACCATTGAGCTGGCAGATGGCGCGAACACCCAACTGCATGACCTTGAGGGAAGCTTTAAGGCTGTACAGGATATGTCACGCTTTATCACCGAGATAGCCGGCAACGCGGACAGCGCAATGAACAAGGCTGCAGACAATGCCCAAAAAGCCCGCTCCGGCCGGGAGTCGATGGAATCCACCACCTCTCAAATGGGCGTTGTGGGCGGAAGCATCGACGACCTATCAGCCATCATTGAAACGCTGGGCAGCCACTCCAAAGAAATCGAGAATATTATCGGTACGATAACCAGTATCGCGGAAGAGACCAATCTGCTGGCGCTGAATGCTGCTATTGAAGCTGCGCGCGCCGGAGAGGAAGGCCGGGGCTTTGCCGTTGTCGCTAACTCCATTCGCAAGCTCGCAGAGCGTTCTTCTGCATCGGCAAGACAAATTGGCGAATTGGTAAGTCTGATTATTACCCAGATGGACAAGGCCGGGGAAACGATGCTGCATTCCTCCCATGAGATGCAGCAGGGTCAGGAAATGATCAAGTCTGCCGGTCATTCCTTCTCCGAGATTGAGCTTTCCGTCTCCGACATGTCTGCACAAAGCCAGCAGATTTCGGCAACGGTCCGCGAGCTTGCACTGATCTCGGAAGGACTCGTTGAAGCGATCCAGAAGATTGTTGCTATCTCTAACCAGACGGCTGACGGCGCCGCGACACTCTCCGCCTCCTCACAGGAGCAGCTTGCTGCAATGGAGGAAGTCGAATCCTCCGCTGCCTTCCTCTCCTCACTAGCGGAGAAACTGCAGGTTGTTGTGGAGAACTTCAAGATCTAAGGTTTCTAGCCAGCGGTCATTTGTCCGCTGGCTTCTCTTTTCATACCAAGGCTTCTCAAGCCTCAAGTAAACCTCAGCTTTTTATCCCCGCATCCATAACGGTTGGATGATCCACTTGCTCTTTTTCCTGAAAACCCCTCCGATAGAACCACCCGACCAAGACAGCAATTGTCGTCATGGCCGCAGCCAGCAGATACACCTGGACCATTCCAAAGCGGTCTGCATACCAACCCAAGAATAACAAAGATAAACCAAAGGCAAGGTTCGTAAGCACATCAATTCCTGCCATCACTTTTGGGAGCACGGCAGCCGGAACGCTAGTTTGCAGCAAAGTACGGCGAATAATTCCAGCCATTTGCACCGGTAAACCTGAAACGGCAAAAAGAACAAGCGCAGCGACCGGTATCGTATTGAGAGCAAACACTGCTGTAATCAGCACATACACGAACAAGGCTCCCAGCATGTACAAATAACTGTTCTTTTGCAGCCGTTTGACCAAGCCAACAACAAGCAGCCCGCCCAGAATAGTACCGGAGAAAAAGGAGGCATTCATAAACCCCCACCAGCTTGCATCCTTATGCAGCACCTGAGTTACATACGCCAGAATAAATGCACCAAGCCAGGAGGTTCCCCCAATGGTGTCTATACTGTCCACGATCATTAGGGAACGAATGCGGCGGTTATTCCAAATGATCCGCCACCCTTCCCCAAGCTCTTTCCAATGAGAGCCCTTTGATTCGGCTGCTGCCGGACGTTCAGCGGGGATTGGAGATTCGGAGCCTGATTCCTGTTGATCCAGCGGATCACGAATGAATGAGGTGACAGTTGCCGCCAGCATATAACAGCAGGATGCGATCAATAGCGTATTCAGTGAACCGATCCAGGCTACAATAATCCCGCTGAGTGCCCATCCTGCACATTTAACTACTTGATCACTAACTGCCACCAAACCATTCGCACGCATGAGTCCCTCACCGGTTGCCAAGCGGGGGACAAGCGCATTTCGTGCCGGGTTAGTCCAGCCATCCAGAAATGACATGCCAAACACCATTATAAAAATGAGAGGAGACGCCCCTTGCCCAGGCGCGGTCCGCAAGTAAAGAAGCAGCAGTGTAAAAATGACAAACTGACCAAGCTGGGAGAACAGCAAAATCCGCGTGAGCCTGAACCGGCTGAGAATTATAGGTGCAACCAGCCCGCTAACCACTTGGGCAGACAACCGGAACAACGGAATTAAAGTGGTCTGCAATAGAGAATTGCTTGAGCTGAACACCAATACCGTTATACTCAAAATGTAGATAATATCTGCTATATTCGAGATCGTCTGAGACCCCCACAGATAATAAAAAGACCGCTTGATCAAAAAAATTCACCCTTCCTTTTCCATAGCCGATTTTCGAATTCCTTTATATGTCAAGTGTATACATTCTATACACACCCTTAAATTTCCTCTTTTTAATTATAAAGGAAATTCAATTGCCAATAACCAACAACCCATTTGCTTCTTACGAACTCAGGAAAAGTCCTCAGCCAGACAAGAAAAAACGGCTACATCGTCCATAACCGGACGGTGTAGCCGTTTTGAATGTATATATATGTATCCAAATTACGCCGTATTCTCGCTGAACCATTGGCCCAGCTCGCTGACAGGCATCGGCCTGCCGTAATAAAAGCCTTGCATCACCCGGCAGCCCAGAGATTGCAGCAGTTCAATCTGTTCCGTCGTTTCCACGCCTTCGGCGACAACCTCCATGTTGAGATTGCTGGCAATGGCGATGATATTGCTGATAATCGCTTTTTTGGAGTGCATCTTGCTCTTGCGGATGAACACCTGGTCAATCTTCAGCGTATTCACCGGGATTTCATCCAGATTGCCGAGCGAAGAGAAGCCGGTCCCGAAGTCATCCAGCGACACCCGGACCCCAAGGTTCCGCAGCTTGGAGAGCTGGGCCACCGTCTCTTCCATATTATTCATCGCAATGGACTCCGTAATCTCCAGTTCGAGGAAATGCGGCTCCAGGCCAGAGCGCACAAGCGCTTCCTCAACCACATCGCAGAGACTGCCGCCATCGAACATGCGGGCCGACATGTTGATGGAGACGGCAACACTCGCCACCTTCGCCTTATGCCAGAGCATATTCTGGCCGCACACATCATGCAGCATCCAATAGGTAATCGGTACGATCAGTCCGGTCTCCTCGGCAATGGGGATGAATTCAGCCGGGGAAATAATTCCGTGCTCCGGATGTCTCCAGCGCAGCAGCGCTTCAAGTCCAACCGTCACATTCATCAGCGAATCCCATTTGGGCTGGTAGACAACCATGAATTCCGAACGGGCCAGCGCTTTGCGCAGATCCTTCTCCAGCGACATCCGGCGAAGCTGGTGGCGGTTCATTTCCTGATCGAAGATGCTGAATTTATTCTTGCCGGAATCCTTGGAGGTATAGAGTGCAGTGTCTGCCGCCTTCATCAGCGCAGAGCGGTCTGTCCCATGCAATGGATTCATGCTGATTCCGACGCTTGCCGTAATATACAGCTCGTTGCCTACAATACTGTAGGGCTTCTTCACTTCCTGCAAAATATGCTGCGCCGCTTCCTGGGCTTCCTCTACGGTACTCTCAGGCAGGGCAATTAGAAATTCGTCGCCGCCCAGCCGGAAAACCTTCCCCTTCGTGCCGATGCAGCCTCTCAAGCGTTCGGCCACCTCCTGCAGCAGCATATCGCCGATGTCATGGCCCAGCGTGTCGTTGATCGACTTAAAGCGGTCCAGATCGACAAAAAACACCGCACCCGAGCTGCTGCCGAAAAATTCTTCCTTGAAATACCGCTCAAGCCCATGCCGGTTCGGCAGCTCCGTGAGCGGATCATTGTATGCCATCCGCTCCAGCAGATGCCGGTCCAGGAAGACCGCGCCGCCGGACACAGCAAGCATTAGCAGCGTTACAAGTGAAACCCCCGTCAGCAGAATAACATCCGTATCTACCTGAAAATGCTTTGTAGCGAGCCAGCTTTCGTAAGCTATATGGCTTGTTCTCAGACTGATATAATGCATCCCGGTGACTGCTAGCCCGATGAACATCGCCGAATACAGCTTCCAGCGGCTGAAGCCGGTATAATCCTTGAACTTACGGAGCAGAAGCACTCCAACGTACGAGGCTGAAAAAGCAACCATAATGGACAGCACCTGGGTTGCAGACTCATAATGGATCTTCGCTTCCATCTTCATGGAGGACATTCCAACATAATGCATGGCGGCAATGCCGCTGCCGAGAATAAGCCCGCTGGCTATGAGCCCCACCCTTTGACGGAGGACAGCAGCGATCCACAGCGACAAATAGCAGGCAAGCATGATGAGCAGCAGTGACGACACAGCCCGGCCCAGGTCATAGCTGACCTTGAAGGGCAGATGCAGCGCCATGATTCCCACGAAATGTATCGCCCATATCCCGCAGCCAAGCACACAGGCGCCGGACAGCAGCCAAATGAGTCTTGCTCTGCCTGTGGAATGGGAGATTTGTGAAATCAGACTCAGTGCCGAATAAGCTGCCGCTGCCGAGAGCACAAAAGATAGTAAAACAATCCAGATATTATAGTGGATTCCCATTTGATCCATAGTCGACCTCTTCACCGGTTAAATTATCATAGTCGCTGCTGTATGTTTCTCAAGTAACTATCAATATACGAATATCAGATAAATGGAAGAGTGCATAAAGATAATATAGGCCATCCCTGAAAGTTAACTGTAGGTGTATTCTACCTTGTATTTGGCAGGCTGTCTAAGTAAATACTGGAACTAGGACCCCTTTTTTAAGGTAGGCAAAAAATGTCCATATTTGCATGTCGGCTTCAGGCGCGAAGGGTTGGAATTTGTCCGGATTGAGAAGCGCTGCCGGGGAAGCTTTTGCGCCAAATCCACCAATTTGCAGCTACCAGAATTACCAGATAGATGTAAACTCCGGAAGGAAACAGGGTAATTGCAAAATGCAGCCCGCCCAGTCCTATCAAGATGAATAACAGAGCGAAGGCGCCTCCCTGAAAGTCCTTCTGCTTCGCGGCCTCATATTTCTCCGAGAAAGGCAACGCTTGCGGCAGCACACGGAAGCATATCACCGGATACAGCAGCAATACCAGCAGTACAGCAACCAGATCCGGCAGAATGCGTATACCGAACAGCCAGATAAATATTGCCGCTTCCAGGACAAACAGTGGGAGCAGGAGCCGCAGCACCGCAGCCTTGAGCATTCCACGGTATACCGGAGCCGTTCCGGGCAGCGGGATGGTTCTGTAAATCCACGCTCCTTTGTAGCTTGCGGAGTAACGCAGCATTTGCACTACAGTCATCATCAGCATCCCGCTGAAATAAATGAACAGATAGGCTCTGGAGTCCTTCAGCGATGCCAGATCCCCGCTCCATACCTGGTTGAATATGAAGATGAACGGCAGCACTAAGGATAAGCCAATAGTCGGGTATACCTTCAGCTTGAAATCCCGTTCATTCCTCATCATCGACCAGGTGAACCGGAAGAACATAGCCTCTGCCTTGTTCCGGCAAAAGAGCTCTGACAGCCTGCTGGCTACACGGCCGCTGTCTTTGCCGGCAGCCCCTTGCTCCGCCAGCTTCTGCAGATTCCGCTCGAACACCGGCATCAGCTTAATATAAGCGAGCAGCAGCAGCACCGGGACTGCGAGAGCCAGCACCGCAAGCACGATGAGCTCCGTTCCCCTGCTTCCGCCCACCAGCACCTCAAACGGAGCGGCGAACCACACAGGAGCTACGAAGTATTGCCACCAGGCGGGCTGGAACGTACCCACCATATCCGTAGTGTTGAAGAGACGCGGAACCAGTTGATAGCCTACTACAATTCCAACGGATAGAATAATTTGAATATAGTTGATGATGTCCTTAAGCTTTTCCCCGTCAAAAATTCTTAAGATCAACAGATAGAGCAGCGCAGTGACCACCAGTATAAAGCAGTCCATAAGCAGAACTCCCGCCGCATAGATCAGAAAGAACAGCACCCCTTGCTTAAACAAAGAAACCGCCAGCGAGGGCCCCATAAAGGTCAGCGTTAAGGTAAGCAGATAAATGAGAATATGGATGATCTTGGCCATGTTCAGCGTCCGGCGGTCAACGGGCTTGGAGAACAGGATGTTCTTGTCCCGCAAATCGAGCATGACCGACGAGAAATCGGAAATCAGGGTGGTCGCGATCATAAACATCGAAATGGCAAACACCGTGCTCATCATCAGCATATAATTGCCGTCAGGTATGATGAACAGGATCAGCATTAGTCCGAACAATAAATAGATCCACTGTATCCGCAGCGGCGAGCCTTCGGTTCCCTGATTATTTTTCTGTGCGCCGCTGGAGAGCACTGTCGGTGTCCGCCTTCCGTCCATCGTCAGCTTGACCTGAAGAATGCTGCGCAGCATCTCATAGTTCACGCCGGCTCTCCTGAACCCGCCCTTCATCCGGTCAAGCAGCTTCAGTATATAAAAATCATTCATGCGGAGCACCTTCTCCAATGACCGCAACAAACTCGCCCGCAATATCCCGGTATTTATCGAATCCGGTCAACTGATTAAATATCTCCTCAAGCGACCCTTCCCGGCTTCTCTCCTGAAGCTGCGCAAAGCTTCCGTCCGCCACAATATCCCCGCCGCTGAGCAGAATGATCCGGCTGCTGATCTTCTCCACGACGTCCATAATATGCGAGGAATAAAAGATCGTTTTGCCCTGCGCCGCAAGGGAGGCGAAGATTTCCTTCACTACCATGACACTATTGGCATCGAGTCCGCTAAGCGGCTCATCCAGGAACAGAATATCGGGATCATGCAGCATGCTGGAGATCAGGAGCACCTTTTGCTTCATCCCTTTGGAATAGGAGGCGATACGCATATCATAGGCTTTGTCGAGATTCAGCAGCGTCATCAGCTTCTCAGCTTTGGCATCAGCTTCACTGCGCTTCATGCCGTACAGCTCGCCAATAAACGTAAGATACTCTCTCGCGGTCAGGCTATCATACAGCTCGGCAATCTCAGGTACATAACCGATTCTTCGCTTGTAAGCGGTATCTCCATCGGCAATATCCCTGCCAAAAATCCTCACCGTGCCAGTATAGCCCTCCACCAGCCCCAGCATGATCTTCACCGTAGTGCTCTTGCCTGCGCCATTGGGACCGATATAGCCGATAATCTGTCCTCTGTATACTTCGAGGTCAATCCCCCGCAGCACCATCCGGTCGCTGTAATTCATCCATAAACCGGAAATCGAAATGACCGGCTCTTCTGCAAGGCCCATTATTAAATCTCCTTTCAGACTCCGTTATGTACTTCCAGACATATACACTTTAATTCAATTCCTATTCTAACAAATTTTACATCGTTCACCTATTAGGAATTGCTACAAACCTCGCCTGATTCAGAACCCATGAAATCAAAAAAAAGCAGCCCAAAGGCCGCTAAATGTAGAATCCTGTATTCGTATAGAATGGAGTGCTATCGCTGCTTCAAGCTGATCCGTTGCCGCTGACGCGCAGACTTAAGACAGGTCTCAATCAGTGTCATATTTAGTACCGGATCATCGGCGGCAACGACCGGTTCCGCTCCGAAGACGGCAGCGGCAAAATCGTCGGCCTGACGGACATAAGGATTGGCGCCCGTTGCTTCTACCCGCTTCACCTTCCCGCCGGTATGCACGTAAAACGCGGCATCCTCGAATCTGGCATTGAACGGCATCGGAATCTCGATCCGGCCTTCGGTCCCAAGCACCTCCAGCAGTTGGCGGTTGTAGGCCCACATGCCGCAGTCGAAGATCAGGCTGACGCCGCCGGGGAATTCGACCAGACCGGAGGCCATCATGTCCACATGATCATGCTCCGGGGAGAAAATCGCCTGCACGGTTGCCGCTTCCGGTTCTGCCCCGAACAACAGCCGCGCCGCGCTGAGCGGATAGCAGCCGACATCGTACAGAGACCCTCCGCCCCACGCCGACTTGAAGCGGATATTGGAGGTGTCTTCGGCATCGTTGTAGGTAAACGTTCCGCGAATGGACCGCAAATCGCCGATATCGCCCCTCTTAATGATCTCCCGCAGCTCGGCAATCCGCGGATGATGCCGGTACATATAAGCCTCAGCCAGATGAACGCCTGCTTTCCGGCAGGCTTCGACCATCTCCGCAGCCTCGTGGCTGCTAAGGGCAATCGGCTTCTCGCACAGCACATGCTTGCCTGCTTCCGCCGCGCGGATCGCCCATTCACGGTGCAGATGATTCGGAAGCGGAATATATACCGCATCAATGTCCGGGTCTGCAAGCAGCTCCTCATAGCTGCCGTAAGCCTTCTCTATGCCGAATTCTCGGGCAACGGCGCTGCTCTTGTCCAGCCCCCGGCTGGCCACTGCCCCGATGATCCCGGTCTCTGATTCCTGAATGGCTGGCATGACCGAGTTTGTTGCAATCTGCGCACATCCCATGATTCCCCAGCGAAGCTTTTGCGTCATCAGAGAATACCCTCCCTTGTCATAGATTCTCCTGCCTGCATCTATATAGATTGAACTTGAAAAATTAACAAAAAGGGAAGAGTGATGGAGGGGAAGTTTGGAACTGTAGGAGCGAATGCGTCCGCCTGAGAGCTTTCCGTAGGAAAGCTGGCCGTATGATTAGGCTATGTTTGGATTTCTACCGTGAATAACGGTTTAAATCAAGAAATCCAAACATAACAGCGGCCGGAAGTCCAAACATTCCACGCAATCACGGCCAAATCCCAAATAGAAAATCCTTAGTTCAGTCTATATAGTGAAACAATATCATAGAACCCGGCATATCTCTATCAAGTGCAAGAGTTACATCAGCGCATTCAATAGAACTGCCGCACCCAGCACGCCAATCCGGGCGGCGCTCATCAGCACAAAATTTTTGACGGACAGGATGAAGGTTGCCGCCTTCTCCTGCTTCTCATAGAAGCGCGCAATGTTGCGGCGGAGGGGAATCAGCGTCAGCAGCAGCAGAGCCACCAGAACAGGATTCACGCCCAGCAGCAGCAGGACGGCAAGATCGGCAAAAGAGACATAATAGAGCAGCTTGAACAGCAGCAGGGCGTTCCCACGTCCGATATACACGGGCAGCGTGTACCGGCGGTTCTCCATATCATCCTCAATGTCGCAAATATTGTTAGCCAGCATTATCCCGGCAATGCCGAGAATGGCCGGCACCGAGAACCAGAAGAGATACAGCACCTCCAGAAGGTTGATATGCAGACTAATCCAGCCCTCTGACAGCAGCAGCGTCACCACACTTTGATCCGAATGAATGTAGGCCGAGATAAAGATAATGACAAAACCCATGAACAGCCCGGAGAACAGCTCACCGAGCGGCATCCGCGAGATGGGGATTGGTCCGAACGAATAGAGAATACCAATCAGGAAGGACAAGCCGCCCAGCAGGAACACAAGCAGCCCCGTCTCAGCAACAAGCGCGATCCCCCCGCCCACCGCAAGCACCAGCAGGATGGCAATCGTTGCGACCACCGTGCGTTCTTTGAGCTTGTAATGAACGATGGCATTATGCGTTTCATAGCCGTAACCGTGGGTTTTGGCCGCTTTTTTGAAATCGTAATAGTTATTGATTGCCGTTGTCGCCATGTCGAAGCTCAGCAGGGACACGAACATCAGCGCAAAACGCAGGATATAGAAATCCTCGAACCGGTACAAGGCATACAATGTCCCCAGCAGAAAAGGCAGCATGCTCGCCACCTTCGTCGGCAATTCAACCAGCCTTAAAAAGCTTTTTACATTCATATCTGCTCATCCTATCTGTCAAGTTAACACGTCTATACTACGGTAACTCTATCAATTATTGCTGCAAAACTCTACAATGTCGATTATTATACATCAAATTTCGACACTTTAGGCAGAAATGCGCTGCAAAATATTCCCTAATCATGGTACACTGTTCATTGTGGTACTTATTTCCTATAAAGTCGAATTACAATAAAGGGGAGCATCATGAAGCTGCGCAAAAAAATAATGATCTTCATTAGTGTCGCTGGCATGCTTGGCATAGGGACTACCTATCTGCTCCTGCACCTCATCATGCTGAACCGTTTCGAGAAGCTGGACGAGGCCGCTTTGCAGGACAAGCTGAAGGACACGGTATCTTCCTTTCAGAATGAACTGCTGAATATGAAGGCCGGTCTGCTGAATTATTCACTTCGGGATGAAACCTACCGGTTTATGGAATCCGGAAGCTCGAATACAGCCGCCGCCGCCCCGGATGATGCTTTTATCCGCAGCAATTTTACCCCGACAACCTACGAAATCAACCACTTCGATGTGATGGCTCTGCTAGATAAATCAGGGAATCCTCTTTACGGCGGCACTTACGATTCGAAGCTCGGGAGCGTGTCTCCGCTGACAACAGAGCTTCGTACACTGTGCAAATTGATCAGCAGCCGGCTGCCTGCTTTATCTGATGCGGAGGACAGCAGGTCCGGCATTGTGATTCTGGATAAAGGTCCGATGCTGATCACTCTTGCCCCTATAAGCAACAACAACAAAGACATGCCGGTAGCCGGCACCGCCATTGCCGGAAGAATGCTGCTGCAGCAGGAAGCCAACCATATCTGGAATGCTGCCGCCTCCGGTATTCAGATTGCCAGAAATACCTCAGGAATGCTTGCACAAAGCGAGGGGAAGTCTGTCTGGATGAGTCCGCCCTCCAGCAAGTCGATGTCGATTCATACCGTTGTGAACGATCTGTTCGGCAACCCGGGAGTGGTCATCACCCTGAAGCAGCCGCGCCAAATATATGAGGGCGGGAAAGAATCTCTTTACAGCTTCCAGCTGCTTTTCTTTATCATGACTCTGCTGCTCGTCGTGATCAGCCTGATCTTCGTCAACCGCTTCATTCTGGGCCGGATGTCTTCATTAATCAGAAATATCCGCGCCATCGGCAACAGCAAGGATTTATCCATTCGTATCAGCGGCACCGGGCGGGATGAATTCAGTGATGTGGAACGTGAATTCAACCGGATGATTCATTCTCTGGAGCAGGCGCAGGAGGAGCTGCAGCAGCAATCCATGCTCGATCCGCTGACCCAGTTGCCTAACCGTTCGCTCTTCTTCGCCAAGCTCAACGCGGCAATTGCCGCAGTGAAGGGCAGCAGCAGGCAAATTGCTCTCGTCTTTATTGACCTGGACCATTTCAAGACTGTCAATGATACGCTCGGCCATGATTTTGGAGATGCCATGCTCAAAGAGACCGCCTTACGGATATCGAAGGCCGTCGGCAAATATGATGTCGTATCACGCCTTGGCGGAGATGAGTTCACTATCCTGCTCGCCGACATTCCCGATTCCTCTGCCATCACCGCCCAGCTGTCGAGGATTCAGGAAGCTCTCTCAATGCCGCACCATATCCAGGGGCACCTGCTCTATAATACGGCCAGTATCGGGATCAGCATTTATCCCCAGAACGGAGAGGATGCCGACTATCTGGTCAAGCAGGCCGACCTGGCGATGTTCCATGTCAAAGAGACGGGGCGTAATAATATTTTTCAATACTCAGAGGATTTGGAAAACAGCATTAGACGCAAGAAGGTCTTGTCCCAGCATTTGCTGTCTGCGTCTGTCAATAATGAGTTCGAGGTCCATTACCAGCCGATTGTCCGCACAGATGATTTACAGGTGCATAAGGTGGAGGCTCTGTTGCGCTGGAACAGCCCGATTCACGGGTCGGTCTCTCCGGAAGAGTTCATTCCCCTCGCAGAAACCAGCGGCTCCATTGTCGGCATCGGCGGCTGGGTACTGCGGCAGGTATGCGCTGATGTGCGCCGCTTCCGGGAAGACGGCCTGATCCTCACCGCTGCAGTCAATATTTCAGCGCTGCAGCTCATGCAGCCCGGACTGCTGGAGCTGCTCCTGGAGCTGCTGCGTGAATACGGGCTGCCGCCCTCCAGCCTGGAGCTTGAGATTACAGAGAGTGTGCTGATCTCCGGGGATGAAATACTCCAGTCGGTCCAGCAGCTTAGAGCACACGGGTTCCGCATCTCTCTGGATGACTTCGGCACCGGATTCTCTTCCTTAAGCTATCTGCGCCGCTTCCCTGTCGATGTAATCAAAATCGACCGCTCCTTTATTGCCGAGATGACCCCGGGGCCGCAGGGCGACGTGCTTGTCAAAACCATCATCGAGCTGAGCCACAAGCTGGGGCTGCGCGTTGTGTCCGAAGGCATCGAGCTGCTGGAGCAGTTCGACATGCTCCGCCGCCTGGGCAGCGATGAACTGCAGGGCTACTATATCAGCAAGCCGATTACGGCCCGGGAGATTCCAAGATTTTTATTGCCGGAAAATCTGTTTTGGAGCAAAAAATAGGCGTTTCCTTTATAGGCAAGCTTTCGGCGATATGATATGATAGGCAGGCTGATAACAGCACCCGGCAACGGGTGCTGTTATCGTATGCGAACATTTTTTGAAAAAATTGGAGGCTTTTTATTCTCATGTCAGCGCAATCGCCTAACACCCAGTCTGTCAAAATCATCACCGCCGACCCTAGCGCCATCGGCCTGTTCGGACTGGCTATCGTCACCCTGGTCGCTTCTTCACAAAAGCTCGAGATTACAACAGGTCTCAGCTACGCCATCCCCTGGGCTATCTTCCTCGGAGCCTTCGCCCAGCTATTCGCATCCATTCAGGATGCCAAGCACAACAACACCTTTGGCATGACCGCTTTTGGCGCATACGCCTTCTTCTGGTTCGGGATGGCTGCAAGCTGGCTGATCAAGCTCGGCGTATTCGGCACGGTTCTGGCAGAAAGCGTAGATCCCAAGCAGCTTGGTTTTGTTTTCCTGGGGTATCTGGTGTTCACGCTCTTTATGACCCTTGGTGCGGTAGAAGCGAACAGAGTGCTGCTCATCATCTTCGTGTTAATTGACTTCCTGTTCCTCGGCCTGACGATGGATTCCTTCGGAATCGCTGCTGAATTCTTCCACAAGCTGGCCGCCTGTGCAGAGCTGGCTATCGGGATTGTTTCGCTGTATGGCTGCGGCGCATCCGTGCTGAACGCTCATTTCGGACGCACATTCCTGCCAACAGGAGCTCCGCTTGGTATCTTCAAAAAATAGTGTTGCCTGCTAACGAAAACCTCATCATGATATAACTGTACGAACAACGGGTAAATACAAGCTGCCGTTTAAGGGCGGAAGGTGTTTACCCGTTTTGGTTTTTATAGGCCCACTGTAACCTTCCCCCTTGCACAAAGGCGATAAAAATGACATGCTATAGAAACACCTACGACATATATCGACATCTCTCTGCGGTGCGGGGAACTGTTTTTAAATGAACGGCAATTTTCTAATGTTGAATTTTCTCGGGTATCGGAGGCATTCTATGGCTTTCTTTAATAAAAAGCCTTTAACGATCATCCTCGGCTTCTTAGTCGTACTTCAGCTCTCATTGTTCTACTATTATTCTTTATCCATTGACCGGGAATACCGGGCTGAAAAAGCCGACTTGTCCTCGCAAGCAGTCATGCTTACATCGAACATTGAAGAGAGAGCCTCGATTGTCAAAGGCGTCAGCTCGTTTATACAAACGGTTGGCTTTAAAGCCGATCCTAAAATTATTAATCAATATTTAATCACCGCATACAACAACAACTCAAGCAATGTTATGAATATCATGATCGCTCCGGACGGCCTCATCCATTATCTTTATCCTCTCACAGGCAATACAGCGATTCTGGGAAAAAGCCTTCTGCTTGATCCCTCCCTGTCCTCACCCGGCATGGTTCAAGAAACGATCCGCTCCCGCGGCATTACGATAGACGGTCCCCGGACACTGGCCCAGGGCGACTACGGCATGGTAATCAGACAAGCTATTTTTAATGGCAACTCATTTGCCGGTATTGTCTCTGTCACTCTGAAGATTGACAATATTCTGGAGCAGCTCCCGCTTAAAGGTGCCAATCTATATGTAACGGCAGAGGATCACACCTTTTTGTTTGGCTCCCCCCTACATAAGGCTGCCCAACAGATTACAGTTCCTATTAAAGTCTATAATCAGCATTGGCTGATGGGTGTCTCTATGCCCTTCCACAAGAAATGGGAGATTGTCCGCAGCGTGCTTTGGATCGACATTGCCTTTCTGCTCATTATAGCTTTTATACTGTATATCTATTGGCATCAGAGCCGGTTCAACCGCGAGCTGGAGCGTGTGGTCAGCATTCGGACCCGCGATCTTCGTGTATCGAAACGCCTGTATGAGAAGCTGGCGCATTTCGACAGCCTGACCGGGATTCCGAACCGGCTGTATTTTCTGGATGAATTTGAGCGTTTGCTGCAGTCGGCAGATGAGACACAGACCTATACCTTGTTTTTCTTTGATTTGAACAGATTTAAGGAAATCAACGACACGCTAGGCCACTCTACAGGTGATCAGGTAATCAAGACGCTGGCGAACCGGCTGAAAAACGGAGAATTGCCTTACAAGCTGTTCGCGCGTACCGGAGGTGACGAGTTCGTCATGCTCTTCTCGGACCTGCCCCGGGAGAATATTGCCGCTATTGCTGAACAAATCGGCGGACTGATCTCGGAGACCCTGCTGATCTCCAGCGCACATCTCAGTCTATCGACCAGTATCGGCGTCTCTTTGTACCCGGAGCACTCGCAGAACAAAGATGATCTGCTGAAATTTGCCGACATGTCGATGTATCAAGCCAAATCGCTGGAAGAGGCCAATTATTTTATCTTCGATTGGGATCTGCGCGAGAAGCTGGAGCAGAAAACGATGGTCGCCAAATATTTGCACTCTGCACTGGAGCGCGAGGAGTTTGTGCTACACTATCAGCCGCAGATCAATGCCGTTACCGGTAAAATGACCGGCATGGAAGCACTGATCCGCTGGAACCACCCGGAGAAGGGCCTCATTGGACCGGGAGCGTTCATCGCCGCCGTGGAGGAGGCCGGGCTGATGATTCAGCTTACGGACTGGGTGCTCCGCGAGGTATGCCGTCAGCTCTGCGAGTGGCGGTCAGCCGGAATGCCACTGCTGCGCACATCCATTAATATCTCCAATAGCTGGTTCTATAACCGCAACCTAATAGAGAATCTACTTGCGGTCCTTGATCAATACGGGCTGGAGACAAATGTGCTGGAGTTCGAGATCACGGAGAGTACCGCTCTCCTGGAAGAGCATTACCCGGTGCTTCAGCAGATGCGCGACCACGGCATTGTTGTCTCCATCGACGATTTCGGCACCAAATATTCTTCACTGAACTATCTGAAGCATTTCCCGGTCAACAAAATCAAAATCGACCGGACCTTTATCACCGGCATTGGCGTCAGCTCCATTGATGAGACCATCATTAAATCCATCGTCTTTGTCGCTTCACAGCTTGGCTATGAGCTGATTGCCGAGGGCGTGGAGACTGAGGAGCAGCTCGAATTTCTGATCAAGCATAACTGCCATCATATTCAAGGATTTTTCTTCTTCCCGCCGCTTCCGGCGGAAGAGATACGCAAGCTCGAATCGTAAGCAATGCTCCGGATCGGCAGCTTGGTAATAACCCTCTTAATCAGTATAATAAGAAAATAGCGGTGCCGTCCCTGCGGGGACGGCGGCAATCCGTGATGTTAATCCGAAAGGAATTCGAGAAAATGAATGCGTTATCAACAACCGAATGGATCGTAACTGTTGCCTTTGCGCTGTTACTTGCCGTTATCGCTTACCGCGTTATCCGTAACATGCCAAAGATGGCTGGAGATATTACAGCTTTTCGCAAAAGAACGCTGGTCTGGACCCAGGTGGCGCTTGTGCTGACGGTGCTTCAGCTCAACTTCAAAGCAGGCGACTGGCGTTTTGGGATTATTCTGGCCCTGATTGTGCTGTTCACCGGCAGTATCTGGCTATCCGCCCGCCATTATGACCTGCGCCGGACTGATGCTCAAGGGTCTGAGGATCAAGAATCAGCCCCTAAAGAATAGGTGTGCAGCCTTGTGGTACTACGCTGCAATATAAATAAGCTCCCGGATGGGGGCTTATTTGATTACATCTTCCTCCCAATGTGCCTTTCTTGCAGAATTTGATGTTCTTTCGAATGAATTCTATGTACAATGAGCAAAAGAAGCTTACTTAACCACTAAGTATGGAGGGATTTTGTGACAAACCAAAGCAGCCACGGGGTCTACGGATTCCGCTTCAGCGAGCCGGACCGTCTGCCGCTATTTAACCTCTTCGCGGTCGGACATGATATTGTTGCGGATTCTTCCTATCACTGGAACGGCATGGAGCGCACAGATGGGCCGCTGCTGCTGTTCCAATACACTGTGGAGGGAGCCGGAATGTTTGATACAGGGCAGGAGAGCCTGCGGATCGGCCCCGGGCGTGCTTTTCTTGCGGAAATCCCCAGCAGACACCGCTACTATTATCCTGGCGGCTCCGCGCCTTGGGAATTCTTGTTCCTGCTCTTCAGGCCGCAGCCCCTCCAGCCTCTCTGGGAAGAAATCAAAGCAAAGCTTGGACCTGCTCCACTCATTGACCCCGGCAGCACACCGATTCGCATACTCCGTGATATTGCCCGCGAAGCTCATTTCGGCAGAATCGCGGACCCATATATTGCTTCCTCATTACTGTACCAGTTCATGATGGAACTCGGCAGACTCTCCTTGAGCGGCCCGCGGACCGAGGCTGAATGGCCTGCTGCGGTGCGGGATTCCGTCCAATTCATCAAAGCACACTATAACTCCATGATCGGCCAGGAGCAGCTCGCCGAGAAGATGGGGCTCTCCAAATTCCACCTGCTGCGGACCTTCAGCAAATATGTCGGCGTCACCCCAAATGAATATGTAAACCGGGTTAGAATCGAACATGCGGTAGAGCTGCTGAGAACAACCGATTGGAGTATTGAAGCCATCGCGGTTCAGGTTGGTTATTCCAGCGGCAGCTATTTCATTAAGGTGTTTCAAAAGCTCACAGGGCAGACTCCAGGGTCCTTCCGTTCCGGGAACGGCAGCCTGAATTACAGCCGGCTCTTTTTCGACTAGCGACCTCTATATAAGTTGAATTTTAGATTTTCATATTGGGGTCTGGTCGTAACTGCGGGGAATGTTTGGACTTCCGGCCGCTGTTGTTCACAGATTTCCTGATTGGACCGCTGTACGTGGTAGAAATCCGTGAACAAAGGCGGTCACTGTCGCTCCGTAAGTATCCAAACTTCCCCTCCGTCACTTCTGCCCTTTTTATTCATTTTTAAAGCCCAACTTATACAGGAGCAATTTTGTGCTATTCAGGAGACTATTTTATTGTGGAAATCTGCTCTGATAGTATTCTATGATGGAACTGTTACAGCAATTTTATTTCGCAGCTTCTATCAAGAAGCGCTAAGGAGAGCGACACAATAATGAGCCATTTACAATATGCCAAGACCCCGCCTATGGGGTGGAACAGTTGGGATTGCTATGGAGCTGCAGTTACCGAAGAAGAAATCCGCGGAAATGCGGAATATATGGCGAAGAACTTAAAGGAATTCGGCTGGGATACTGTCGTCGTCGATATTCAGTGGTACGAGCCGGGAGCTGTTTCCTCGCAGTACCGTCCGTTTGTACCGCTGGTCATGGATGAATATTCCCGGCTGCTGCCGGCGGTAAACCGTTTTCCTTCCGCAGAAGGAGGACTGGGCTTCCGCCCGCTGGCCGATTATGTGCATAGCCTTGGTCTGAAATTCGGCATTCATATCATGCGGGGAATCGCCAGACAAGCTGCACATGCAGCAACACCAATCAAAGGCACTTCGGTCACAGCCCGCGATATTGCGCACACCAATTCCATCTGTCCCTGGAATACGGACATGTACGGCGTCGATGCTGAGAAGGATGGGGCGCAGGCCTATTATAATTCCCTCTTCGAGTTGTATGCCGAGTGGGGCGTGGACTTTGTAAAGGTTGATGATATCGCCGCTTCGAGACTTTATGACACCCATCAGCCTGAAATCGAACTGATTCATCGGGCCATCCAGCACTGCGGACGTCCGATGATTCTGAGCCTCTCGCCCGGCCCCGCTCCGGTTCCTTATGCCGATTTCTTGGCTGAGCGCGCCAACATGTGGCGGATCACCGACGACTTCTGGGACCGCTGGGAGCTGCTTCTCGACATGTTCGACCGTTGCGAGAGCTGGCAGGGACGGGCCGGCGGCGGCAGCTGGCCGGACTGCGATATGCTGCCTCTGGGCCATATCGGCATCCGCTCGGTAGACGGCGGCGGAGCCGACCGCTGGACCCGTTTTACACGGGAGGAGCAGGTTACGATGATGACGCTGTGGAGCATCTTCCGCTCACCTTTGTTCTTCGGCGGCGAATTGCGGGACAACGACGAATGGACAAATGCCCTGCTGACCAACCGCGACGTGCTGGACATGCACCGCAGCAGCACCGGAGCGAAGCTTGTCAGCCGCAAGGATGACAAGGTGGTCTGGTCGGCAGACGGCGGCCACGGAATCCGCTATGTTGCCATGTTCAATACCGGCGAGAAAACCCAAGAGGTCCGTGTGCGGCTATCCGAGCTGAACCTGGAAGGCGCGGTATCGGTCAAGGAGCTGTGGAGCGGAACAGAAACACACAATCTCAGGGATGAGCTGTCTTGCGGCATCCTGCCGCATGGCGCCGTGTTATTCCGGGTTACGTACGCTTAGTATATACGTCTGGTAGGAGAGTGCGGAGGGGAAGTTTGGATACTTACGGAGCGGTAGCGTCCGCCTGAGAGCTTTCCGTAGAAAAGCTGGCCGTATGATTAGGCTGTCTGCGGATTTCATCCGCGAACAGCGGTAACAATCAAGAAATCTGCAGGCGGGCAGCGGCCGGAAGTCCAAACATTGCCCGCAGTTACGATCAAACCCCAATTTGAAAATCTATAGTTCAACTTATATACATCTAATTGTATTTTGTGCAGTAGATTAGTTGCGCAAGGTCTTTGAAAAGCGGTTTTGTTGTATTTTGTACAATAGAAATTACGCTTCTAACCAAAATTCAGCCTCAATGCAAAGATCTATCCTGAAATAACGATGTCCGAACAGAGGACATTGTTATGGAAGCCTCGAATTTGGCGAAGCCAAATTGAGGGCCTTCTATGAAATTTCATCGTCTGAAGTGCCGCGAAAGAGCGGCATGGCTGTCTACTGTACGAAATACATTAGAATTACCGAATAAGACACTCAGAGCAGTATTCTACTGCACAAAATACATTTACATATCATTTCCCCTCTCAAGTACCCGCAAACTCCCCCTTATCTTCAGCTATTCTGTGACAACAAGCATACTTCTTCCCTCCATAACCATACTAATGGCATTCTAGGTTTTCTATGGAGGGAATCAAAAATGGGTAAACGAATGAATCTGCTAATGTTCAGCGGGGAATATGACAAGGCGATGGCCGCACTGATTCTGGCCAATACGGCACGGGATATTGAGGTTGAGGTCACAATGTTTTTCTCCTTCTGGGGATTGTTTCTGGTCCGTGACCCCGAGAAGATGACGCTGGAGGACAAGACCATCTACGAAAAGCTGATGGATGTGATTACGCCGAAGGGACCAGAGCAGCTGCCGCTCTCGCGGATGAATTTCAGCGGTCTTGGCCGGATCATGCTGGAGGAGATGATAGAGGATCAGGGAGCGCCCAAGCTGATTCATTTTTTGAAGGGGGCACGCAAAAAAAACATCAAATTCTATGCCTGCAAGCTCTCTGTGGAGATCATGGGCTTCAAGCCGGAGGAGCTTCTGCCTGAGGTGGAGATTATTGATGCCGCCGCTTATCTGAAGGATGCGCTGGAAAGTGACCTGCAGCTCTTCATCTAACCGCCATATCTGGGCTTTAACCTATCTGCTGCTGCGGGCATATACTGAGGCCAAGTAGAAACAGATACCGTCCATAAGGAGCCTACGCTTCCGAAGCAGCGATGCAGATGCTCCGTATTTCAGGTATCCGTTTCAGCAAGGAGGGATTGCCCGTGCTGAGTATCAACCGCGCCTCATTGGCAGAGAAGCCCGCCCAACTGCAGGAGCATTTCGCAGCTTTCCGCGAGCGTACCATTGGCAACCGGCATTATATCTCCACCCCCTATGGCCGTCAGCCGCTGCTGTATGCCGATTGGACGGCCAGCGGCCGGCTCTATGAGCCCATTGAGCGCAAAATCCAGGAGACGTTCGGGCCTTATGTCAGCAATCCCCATACGGAATCCAATACAACGGGGCTAACCATAACTCTCGCCTATAACGAGGCGCGAAGCATCATCAGGCAGCATGTGAATGCCGGGCCGGAGGATGCTCTGCTCTTCTGCGGCAACGGCACAACCGGCGCGGTCAACAAGCTGCAGCGGATGATGGGCCTGAAGCTGCCGGAATGGCTGCGTGAGGAATACTTCTATGCCCCTGAGGACCGTCCGGTAATCTTCGTCAGCCATATGGAGCATCATTCCAACCTGCTGCCCTGGCAGGAGGGCATCGGAGATGTAGTTACCGTTCCGCCGGCAGCGGATGGAAACATTGATCTCCGGCAGCTGGAAAATCTGCTGCTCCTCTACCGGAACCGCCGCTGGAAGATCGGCTCGTTCACCGCCTGCTCCAACGTCACAGGCATTCAGACGCCATATCACAAGCTGGCCGCCGCCATGCACCGGCACGGCGGGGTTTGCTTTGTTGATTTTGCCGCAAACGCCCCCTATGAACCGATCAACATTCACCCCGCAGAGCCGCTGGAGAAGCTGGATGCGGTCTTTTTCTCCCCGCATAAATTTCTCGGCGGGCCCGGAACGGGCGGAGTGCTGCTCTTCGATACCAAGCTGAGCAGAGGCCGTCTCCCGGATGAGCCCGGCGGCGGGACGGTCGTGTGGGTCGATGCCTGGGGCGAACGCCGCTACATTAATGCTGTGGAGGTCCGCGAGGACAGCGGCACGCCCGGATTCCTGCAGGCGATCCGAACCGCACTGTGCCTCAAGCTGAAGGAACAGATGAACGGCGACGGCCAATTCATGATGGTAAGGGAGCACGAGCTGTGCCAGAGGCTGTTGACCGGACTCGGCTCCATTCCGGGCTGCTCCGTGCTTGCGGGTGAGCATACCCGGCGGCACGGTATCGTATCTTTTACTCTGAAGGGCATTCATTACAATCTCGCTGTGAAGCTGCTGAATGACCGCTTTGGCATTCAGGCCCGGGGAGGCTGCTCCTGCGCAGGCCCCTACGGACATCATCTGCTGGGGCTGGATCAAGAGCTGTCTCATAAGTTCATCCAGGCCATTGAGGCTGGGGACCAGTCTCTGAAGCCGGGCTGGGTGCGCCTCTCGCTGCACCCGATTATGACCGACAGTGAAGTGGACCGGATGATTGCCGCCGTCCGCAGCATTGTGCGCCACATCGGTGTCTGGAAACAGGATTACCGCTATAACCGCTCTACCAACGCTTGGCTTCACATCACCGAGGAAGCTGCGGAGACGCCGGCTGTAAGCGGATTATTCGCCCTGTAAGGATTCACCGGCTGGAGGCCGCTCCTCCCTTAGCCGCGCAGCCCGGGCGAACCGGGCCTCAATCGCTTTTACTCCCCACAGCGACAATCCGATAAACAGCAGCACATAGATGATTTCAGCCGGACGATGGATAAACCGCTCTGCATCATTGCCGATATAGGAAACTGCAAACACCATAATGGCTTTGCCTGCGGACAATGCAATCAAGTAAGAACGCAGACGCATCTGCGCAAGTCCTGCTGCCATGTTGATCACGACAAACGGTCCCACCGGAAACAGGCTGAGCAGAAAAACATAGCTGAAGCCGCTCTGGCGGACCCAGGTCATGCCCTTAGCCACTTTAGGCCGCTGGCTCCATTTCCGCAAATAAGGGTGTGAGGCGATTGTACGGATAATCAGGAACGTCGTCACACAGCCGGCAACCAGGCCGAGCCAGGAATATAAAAACCCGAGCCATAGCCCGTACACCGCACCGTTTAAGCCCACTATAGCAATGGTCGGCAGCGGCGGCACGAAGGATTTCATAAAGGTCAGCCCGATGCCGGGCAGCGGCCCCAGCGAGCGGTATTGCTCAAGAAGCTGCCGCAGGCGCTCCTCAGTGAGCCATGACATAATATCTAAAAAGAACATAGCGGTTCCGCTCTCCTCATCTACAGTTGAAATAGTCGGCGCTTTGCTTAATTATACATGACTTTCCGCCGCCAGATAGCGGCTTCTTTTCTGCCATTCACTGGACAAGCGGAAGCCGCCGGGGCTATGATGAAATTATTGTCAAGCATAAAGTGAGGTTTTCATGAAATCCCTGGATTACAGACTGTTCGCCAAAAGAACCCTTGCCCTGCTGTGCCTCTGCCTGCTGGGTGCCGCCGCACTGATGCCCCTGATCAGCGGTTCCGCGTCCAGTTGTTCCCGGCCGAAGGCCGGTATGATTGATCTGTCCGCATGCGCCTTCGATGATTCCTCCACCTTCAGCCTGGATGGTGAATGGGAGTTTTATTGGAACGCTCTGCCGGAGCCGCAGTCAGGGCAACACCGGATGCCGGAACAACCGGCTTATATTTCTGTGCCTGCACCCTGGACCTCCCCCTTGCAAAATGCGAAATACAACCGCTACGGGTACGCGACCTACCGGCTGGTTGTGAGACTTCCGGCGAATACGCCCGTCCTGGCGCTTAAGGTGAACAATATCCGCAATGCCAGCCGGGTATTGGTAAACGGCGTTGCCCTTGGCGGCAGCGGTACTCCCGGCACCTCTCCGGGCAGCAGCAAGCCGCTCAACCGTCCCTACTCACTCTCTTTTAACAACAAAAACGGCCGGGCTGAAACCCTGATTCATGCATCCAATTTCAACTATGTCAGCGGAGGCATTATTGAGTCAATCCGCATTGGAACGCCTGCGGCCATAGGGGCGCTTGAGCAGCGGAACAATACCTATGATATCCTGCTGGTGGCAGGCTTCGCCTTTATCGGCTTTTACTTTTTCGGGCAAGGGCTGCAGCGGAAGGAGGACAACCCCTCGCTCCAGCTTGCGATGTACTGCTTCACGGTTGCGCTGTTCATACTGACACACAGTGAGAAGCTGCTGTTTGACTTCTTTCCTTCCATATCCTATGAGTGGTTTAGCAAGCTTCAACTCATCTCAGGGGTCATCGGCTTTTCTTTTGCAGCCAGCTATACCTATTCCCTGTTCCCTGCTTTGTATTCCAGAGCCTTTCGCTGGGTATCCTTCGCCTACTCTGCGGGTTTTGTTCTTCTCACTCTGGCAAGCAATGTCAGCCTGTATTCCAAAGCATCCAATTTCATACTCCTCTTCAGCCTTCTGTCCATTTGCTACACCCTGTACATCATGGCCAGAGCAGCATGGCGCAAGGAAACCGGCTCGTTTTATCTGCTGATCAGTGTAATCGCCGCCGTTATGTTCACCTTGACTATAGCCAGCAATCTGCTGCTGGGAACAGAGTTTTATGCCATACCGCCGGTAGCCGGTCCGATATTCATCCTCGCCGAAGGGCTATTCCTGTCCGCAAGACAGGCTTACGCCTACGAGACGATCAAACAGCTCTCACAGCAGCTTGAGCGCAAGGACAGGGACAAGGACGAATTCCTGCTGAAGACCTCCAATGAGCTGCGCACACCGCTGAATGCCATTATCAACATTTCGCTTTCACTCTATGAAGGTGCAGGCGGCAGCCTCACCCCCTCCCAGCGCGAGGATATGCGGCTTATCCTGGGCACAGGAAGACGGCTCGCCTTTCTGGTCAGGGATATCCTTGATTATGAGCAGATCAAAAGACAGCGGATTACCCTCCACTGGGGAATCGTGGACATTCAAGGCGTCGCGGGTATCGTCATCGAGGTGTTCCAGTTTCTGAACAAGAAGGACAATATCCGCATTAAGAACCGCATCCCGCCTGCCGTATTCCTGGTAGAGGCCGATGAGCACCGGCTGATGCAAATTCTGTACAACCTGCTGGACAACGCGCTGAAATTCACGGACCGCGGCAGCGTCGCCTTCGAAGCCAGACAGCATGGCGATTACGTGTCGATTACCGTGGCTGATACAGGCCGGGGCATACCGGCAGAACTTCTGGAGAGTATCTTCCGTGACTATGAGCAGGTTAATGAAGCAGATTCGCTGGAGAGCGGCGGGCTGGGCCTCGGGCTTGGCATCACGCGCAAGCTTGTGGAGCTGCATGGAGGAAGGATTGAGATCTCCTCCACACCGGGAAAAGGAAGCAGCGTCACCTTCGACATTCCGGTCAGACAGGCCGTTGCGCCTGCTCCGGCAGAGGAGAGTGAGCCGGAGCAGCGCGAGCTGCTGCTCACTCCGGTAAAACCGCCTGCAGAGCTGCCGGATGAAGACACAAAATATCCCAAGCTTCCGCAGGAGCCGCTTATCTCCGGCAGCGATGTGAGTGCCCCGCGCATTCTTGTGGTCGATGATGATTACGCCAATCTGAAGGCGCTGACCAACCTGCTGTCACTTGAGAACTACAGAATCTCCAGTGTGCGCAGCGGCAAGGAAGCGCTGGCGTTGCTGTCTGCGGACCGTGATTTTGATCTTTGCATTATTGATGTCATGATGCCGGAGATGTCGGGCCTGGAGCTGTGCAGAATTATCCGCGATACACACAGTCCGCTGGATTTACCTATCCTGATGGCTACCGCCGGGCAGCAGCTCCACTTAAGCGAACCGGCGTTCCGCGCGGGTGCGAATGATTTTATACATAAGCCGTATGCATGGAGCGATCTGAAGGGGCGCGTCAAGACGCTTATCCAGTTGAGAAGATCGGTATCCGACCGGCTCAGCTCGGAGATTGCCATGCTGCGAGCGCAGATCAAACCGCATTTTCTATACAACGCCATCAATACGATTATCTGGATGAGCGCACGCGATCATGAGAAAACCCGGCAGCTGCTGTACGATCTGAGCCATTTTCTGCGCGGAAGCTTCGATTTCAGCAATCAGGAGACGGCCATTCCGTTCGAGAAGGAGCTGGAGCTGATTGAGGCGTATCTGTCACTTGAGCAAGCCCGCTTCGGCAAACGCCTGAATGCGGAGTACAACATCGAAGCCGCCGAATTCTCCCTTCCGCCGCTGATTGTGCAGCCCATCATCGAGAATGCGGTCCGGCACGGGCTGATGGAGCAAATTGGCGGAGGAACCGTCGTCCTCTCCACCCGGCAGGAAGGCGACCTGATTGTGATTACCGTATCCGACAACGGCAAAGGGATGAGCGACGAGCAGCTCTCCTCCTGGATGAAGGAGGATTACCGTTCTCCTCACGGAGAAGGGACCGGAATCGGCCTGAAGAACATTAACCGCAGACTGCTGAAGCAATTCGGACACCCGCTGAAGATAAACCGGGGAGAGCAGGGCGGGCTTGAGGTACATATAACAATTCCTTGGAAGGGTGAAGCCCTCTGAATTATTCCGTAATGGTTGTAGACGATGAATGGCCGGCACTGGAGAAAATGAGTGAGCTGCTGCTTCAGTGTGAGGGGATTTCCTCCGTCCAGGTTTACGATAATCCGCGCGAGGCCTTCGAGGCGGCGGCTGAGCTGAAGCCGGATATTCTGTTCCTGGATATCCAGATGCCCGAGCTGTCCGGCCTGGCTTTTGCCGAGAAGCTGCTGCCGTTCTCGCCGGACACTGACATTGTATTTGTGACCGCGTACCGAAATTACGCTGTCGAGGCCTTTGAGCTGTCCGCTGTCGATTATTTGCTGAAGCCCGTAGACCCGCCACGGCTACTCAAAGCATGGGCCAAAATCCTCTCCAAGCGGACATTGCCCGTCGCTTCAGAGCAGCCAAATGCTGCGGCCAGCTTCCAGTTCCTTGGCGGGTATGAATTAACCGGCCCTCATGGAGCGGTGAAATGGAGCACGCACAAGGCAGAGGAGCTGTTCGCTTATCTGTGGATTCACAGGCAGGGCAGTGTCAGCGTGATTCTGAATGATGTGTTTACACAATGGAATTATGAGAAAGGCAAGCAATATCTGCACACCACCGTGTACCAGATCCGCAAAACACTAAAAAAGGCCAAGCTGGACGATAAAATCGAGCTGATCTTCGACAGGGAGAACTACCGGCTGGAATCCCGGGACATCGCGAGTGATATCGAAAAATTCCAGGATGCCGCTTCGCTGGCGCTGCAGGACAGCAATCTGGACAAGCTGCATGGGGCTGCTTCGCTGTATGCAGGCGACCTTTTGCAGCCTCTAGACAGCCTGTGGGTATACCCCGCCAGGGACAAGTACCGCCGGCTCTATTTGAAGCTGATGGAGCAGCTTACTCTGGGGCTGATGCAGACAGGCCGCCACTATGAGGCGGAGGAATATGCCGTACGCCTGGTAGAGCTGGAGCCGCTGGAGGAGAGCTATTCGCTGCAGCTTATCTCCATTTACTTCGAAATCGGCAAGCCTTTGAGGGCACAGCGCCGGTTCACCCAATTCAGGGAGGCTTACAAGGCCGAAACGGACGACGAGCTGCCCGACTGGTTCCTGGATGTGTATAAGCGCTTGGGGAAATAGAGCTGCCGGTGTCTTTTGCAATAATCCAAGGTGAACAATCAAGTAGAAACGGCTACGCCGTCCTTAAAAAGACGGTATCCGTTTCAGTGAGAAATAGAAGGATAATTTATAGCGTGAAACATATAGATTCTTATATTTTTAGTGAATACTCCCACCGCCTATAGAGGCGGGGGCTTCTTGTTTCGACGATCGCTGCCTTTTTGTAGAAAGGTCTTACATGATCTCCACAAGCGTTCGATGCAGTATGCATCCCGTTCGGGGCAAACCCTCCCTAC
>NZ_JBTLRW010000031.1:0-47983 GCF_054483875.1 Paenibacillus sp. BAC0078 | reverse complement strand
CTCAGGTCGGCTACGCATCGTCGCCTTGGTGGGCCGTTACCCCACCAACTAGCTAATGCGCCGCAGGCCCATCCTCTAGTAGCAGATTGCTCCGCCTTTCATCCTTCCTTCAGGAGAAGAAAGGAATTATCCGGTATTAGCTACCGTTTCCGGTAGTTATCCCAGTCTACAGGGTAGGTTGCCTACGTGTTACTCACCCGTCCGCCGCTAAGCTTACCCCGAAGGATAAGCTCCGCTCGACTTGCATGTATTAGGCACGCCGCCAGCGTTCGTCCTGAGCCAGGATCAAACTCTCCAATAAGGTTTTTCCGAGCGGCCACTCCACCGAATTACTCCGAGGAAATAACCATCCGAAAATTATCGAAAAGAGCGATTCGCTCATTTTGAAACATCTGACGAGAATTAAAAATTCTCTATTTTGGACTTCACTTTCGTGAATTCCCACTCACTCGTTGTTCAGTTTTCAAAGATCAAGTTCTTATTTTTCTTCGTCGTCGCTTGTCAGCAGCGACCTTTATAATATATCACAGCGCCCTTATTTCAGTCAAGCGTTTTTTTATTTTATTTTTTCGCTTTGCTTATTGGCAAGCTATCAAAGAATATCTTGTCCAAAGGGCCGAGACTTAATGTATCATAAATCAAGAACCCGCGTCAACCTCTAAAACAAAGTTATTTTCAAACCTATAAGCATAAGTACTCCTGGAAGCCCAAGAACCGTTACAGCGCCTATAGTCGCAGGGTTCAGAGGGATGTAAATCTCCGTGATTAGTCCGGAAAAATTCACTACATAAATGCCAAGTGCCGCCAGAAGAAGATGAGTGCCAAACAGACTGATCCAAGCCCAGCCCAATTTTTTTCTAATAACGATCATAATCAGTAAAATGCCCGATATCACCAATACAGCAAGAGCCGCCGTTCTTAGCATGATGCTCCTCCTTTGTTTTTGGCCTTCTAAGCTTACAGTTGACTGCGGTTGAGCCCCAGACTTTTGGCGTGCTTCAGATGGATCTGATATTTACGCTCTGCAGCCTCCAAAATATATATCGCATAATCAATCTGGTCCTGACCCAGGGCCTCATTGAACATCAGGTGCGCTCTTTCCCACTCTGATTGCGCCTTACGCACCTCAAGAAATACGTTCCACTTCTCTTCCTGCCCCCCGCTGTAATCCTCTTCTCCGCCAGCCTTTTTCTTCAACGCTCTCCACCAAGCCATGCCCATTCCTCCTAAGAATAACTTCAGGGCGTCATCCAGCAACTCACCCTTATGTATTCTCATTCATATCGAAATGGGGACAAACTTAGAACTAAAAACGGCGGACAAAGTTGAACGTTGGATTCATGCAAGAGATAAAAAAAGAAGCCCTTGCGGGCTTCCTGCATCAAATATAACTTCAGCACTGCCTAGAACAGCTCACGACGGCCCTCAAGTGCCTTGGACAAGGTGACCTCATCCGCATACTCAAGATCACCGCCTACAGGCAGACCGTGGGCTATCCTGGTGATTTTGATCTCAAAGGGGCGGACAAGACGGGAGATGTACATAGCCGTGGCCTCACCTTCAATATTGGGGTTGGTCGCCATAATAAGCTCCTTCACCCGCTCATCGCTCAGACGGGTCAGCAGCTCCTTCAGACGGATGTCATCCGGGCCGATTCCTTCCATCGGTGAGATTGCCCCCTGCAGAACATGATAGTAGCCGTCGAACTCCTTGGTCCGCTCAATAGCCACAAGATCTTTGGAATCTTGGACTACACAGATTACGGAAGCATCGCGGGTCTTATCCTGGCAGATGCGGCATGGATCTGTGTCGGTGATATTACAGCATACCGAGCAATAATGAAGATTGCGCTTAACACTGACCAACGCTTTGGCAAAATCAATTACCTCGTCCTCTTTCATGTTCAATGCATGAAAAGCCAGCCGGGCGGCCGACTTCGGTCCGATTCCGGGCAAACGTGTAAAAGCTTCGATCAGCTTGGCTAGCGGTTCTGGATAATACAAGGTGATGGTTCTCCTTTGGACTGGATAAAGTACGGCTTAGAACAAACCAGGAATCTTCATGCCGCCGGTGAATTTACCCATGTCATTGTTAGCCAGCTCTTCAGCTTGGGTAAGGGCATCATTTACAGCAGTCAGCACAAGATCCTGCAGCATTTCGATATCCTCAGGATCAACAGCCTCAGGCTTAATCTGGATGGCGAGTACTTTCTTGTGGCCGTTGACTTGAACGGTAACCACACCGCCGCCGGATGAGCCTTCAATAGTTTTGCTGCCCAGCTCTTCTTGAGCCTTAAGCATTTGTTCCTGCATTTTTTTAACCTGCTTCATCATTTGGTTCATATTATTCATACATCGTCTCTCCTTTGGATGCGCTACTAGGCGCTGATAGGCTAAAATACTACTCTTTTATGACAACAAGGTCTTCCCCAAAGAGCTGGATCGCCTCGTCAATCCATGGTTCAGTCTGTGAATCTGCAGTTTCATGCTCATGCTCCAGCCGCAGCTCCTCTGTACCGGTCTGTGCAACAGACTTCACAGCAGCCTCATTCCAGTCACGCTGCATCATCGTTACCAGACGATAAGGCTTGCCCAGGCGGGCAGCAAACACATTCTCAATAACCTGTCTATTAGCCGGCTTCTCGGTTGTGTCGCGATGGATCGTGTTCTTAAAAGCAACCAGTATTGCATCCTCCATAACGGAGACCGGCTCACCATCCACAAACCACGCATGAACCGTTACCTTCTCCTCCTTCACTCCCTGCAGGACAAGGCTCCATTGCTTATAGACTTCGGCGAAATCGGCGCTGTCTTTGCCAGCGATAAACTTATCCAGCTGCGGAGGCAGCTTGGAGTGAGAGGATACCCGCGGAGCCTGGCTCTGTGCGGCCCCTTGCTTCTTCGCAGCCCCCTGATCACGTCCTCCACCAGAAACCGCCCCCGACTGTAAGGCCTGCTCCAGCTTCTTCTCCAAAGCGGCAATCTGCCGTTTGAGAAGCTCCAGCTCACCGGAATCTGCAGTCTGAGGCTGGCTGCCGGAGTGACTGGAAGCAGTTGCTGCAAAATTAGGCGCAGCCTCCTGAAGAGAGGCCCCATCCTGCTGCAGGCTGCACAGCTTCATCAATGCCACTTCAAACAAGGTCTGCGGATGAGTGGCATATTTCATCTCACCCAGATAGCGCGTCAGCGTCTCAACAATCGTAAACAACCGATCCCTGGAAAATGCAGCCGCCATATCGCGGAAATCTGCCGGATTTAAAACACGATCCGTTAAATGATCCGCTCCCGGCACCATTTTGATCATCAGTAGATCCCGGAAATAGTACAGCAGGTTCTCCAGACATTTATCCGCACTCTTGCCTTCGTGCATAAGCTGCTCGACAAGCTCCAGAAGCAGCCCCATATCCCCTTCCAGAATAGCAGTAGCCAGGCGCGCGAACTGCTCGGAGGGAATCCCCCCGGTCATCCCCAGCACCTGCTGATAAGTTACATTACCATCTGTAAAGGACGATATCTGGTCCAGTATGCTGAGCGCATCGCGCATTCCGCCATCGGACAGACGGGCAATGTACTGCAGCGCATCCGCGTCTGCTGCAATTCCTTCCTTCTCACAAATCTCGGTTAGGCGGGCCGTCTGTTCTTCCAGCGAAACCCTGCGGAAATCAAAACGTTGGCAGCGGGATATAATCGTCGCCGGTAACTTATGGGGTTCAGTCGTCGCCAGGATGAACATCACATGGGGAGGCGGCTCTTCAAGCGTCTTCAGCAGCGCATTAAACGCTTCTGTTGTCAGCATATGCACTTCATCAATAATATACACTTTACGGCGCACTTCGGTAGGTGCATATTTCACCTTATCCCGCAGGTCCCGAATCTCTTCAACGCCCCGGTTAGACGCCGCATCAATCTCCTGTACATCCATTATGTTGCCTGCAGTGATCCGCAAGCAGGAGGGACATTCATTACATGGCTCCGGCCCCGCACCCCGCTCGCAATTGACCGCTTTGGCGAGCACTTTGGCAGCGGATGTCTTGCCGGTTCCCCGAGGGCCGCTGAACAGGTAGGCATGCGAAACCCGCTGTTCACGAATCGCATTCTGCAGCGTTTGAATAATGTGCTGTTGCCCTACCATGTCATGAAACGACTGCGGCCGCCAGGCACGGTACAGCGCGATATGTTCCACTATGCATTACCCTCTCTTAAGCTGCCGCTTTCGGCATTTGTCGCTAACTTATTATACTATATTCACCAGACTTTGACCAAAAACAAAAAGCATCTTCGCTTGTGGCAAAGATGCTATTCATGGCAATATGTAAACCGCGCACCTGTTATTGATGGCTGCGATCCAAGCGGCAACCCTACAACACTGCTCGGGCTAGGCCACCCTCCGGCACAAGAGTAGACTTACTTATGGCTGCTTCCTTCCGGACCTGACCAGGTTCATAAGCACTCATTGCGGAGGACCCAACCGTCAACACAGCCCGTAGGGACCAAGGCCTCACATCGACAGCACCTCTAACAGGAATTCAACCTCGCTACAGCGGATTGCGAGTTACAGGGCACCGCTACCTCCCCGTCTAGCGCGGCGAAGATAAGTATAGCTTACGGCTGGACAAAAATCAAGGCACCAGATAAAGGAGAGGCTCCCGGATATTGCATCCGGGAGCCAATGTAATCCTTAAACCGCTAAGCGGCAAAATGATTAGATACCATATTTCTTCTTGAATTTATCAACACGTCCGCCGGCATCCAGGAATTTCTGCTTGCCAGTGTAGAACGGATGGCAGCTGGAGCAAATTTCGACTTTCAGCTCTGGTTTAACGGAGCCAGTTTCGAAGGAATTGCCACATGCGCAGGTCACCTTAGTCAGATGGTACTTTGGTTGAATTGCTTCTTGCATTTGAATTTCACCTCTCATGCCCTAAGCCTCATGCGGACCTAGAGTTATTAAAATACACAACGGTATTCTAGCACGAAAAGACGGATTCCGCAATATGTTTGGATTCCATATATTCTGCTACATGTGTACACGCCGCTGTTTGGCACGGGCCAGGTCCGCAGGCGGAACATGCGTGTAGGATCCTATAACAACATTCGGAAGTTCTTCACGGAAGATTTCAAGCATCGTCTTCATCCCCAGAATCTCCCCTTGAGCCGGCGGAATCAATTCCAGATAGCTCTCCGGATCAATATTGAGGTTGCGCATCTGAATCAGCTTCAAATCTGTACGTCTAACGAATTCCACCATCGCCTCAATCTCTTCCTCACGATCTGTTACTCCCGGGAAGATCAGATAGTTGATTGAGGTGTACACTCCCTGTGAAGCGGCATACTTCAGAGACTTTTCCACATTAGCCAGCGTATAGCCGCGCGGCTTGTAGTAAGCGTTGTAGTGCTCATCCAGTGCACTGATCGTGCTCACCCGCATTAAATCCAGGCCCGCGTCAACGATTCCCCGAATATGATCACTCAGGCCGGCATTCGTATTGATATTGATATACCCCATATCTGTGACGGAACGGACTTCACGAATGGACTCAATGATCAGCTTAGCCTGGGTGGATGGCTCGCCCTCGCAGCCCTGGCCGAAGCTTACAATGGACTGCGGTGTCTTGAGGTGCTCCAGCATCACTTGAGAAATCTCATTCACTGTAGGGCGGAAGTTCATCCGCGTCTGCGGAGATACAAAGCCGCTGTCATCAGGCTGTTCGGAAATGCAGCCAAAGCAGCCGGCATTACAGGAATAGGATACGGGAACAGCTCCCTCCCAGCGGCCTAAAAAGGTATTTGAAGAGGTCAGACATTCATAGCCAAGCGCACAGTTGGAGAGATGGTCATACAGACGGTTCTCCGGGTACTTGGCGGTCAGGCTGCCGACACCCGCTTTTACCTTCTCCCGGTCACAATTCAAAGGATTCCACTGCTCCGGATCATCGGTAAGATCAGCAGCCACGTAAAAGCCGCCATCCTTCCACACTACTGCGGAATAGCCAAAGAGTGGGAGCTTATACGACTTGTCTGTCTTGACATACCCGGGAAGACATAGACGGGTAAAGCCCTGCGGCAGCAAAGCCCCCACTGCCTGGGACCCTTCCGGCAATGACAGCATTTCACCCGTCTCAGGGTTCATGCCCACTGCCCGCGTGTTCGGCAGACCAACTAAGGTAGCGCCCTCGGGCAGCGGAATTAATTCTTCCTCCAGTATCTCAACAATCATATCTCCGCTGCGGGCCAGCCCGTGCAGCTCGGGATGATCATATACATTTCCTTGCTCATCGGCATATACCAAATACATGTTAGTCTCCTCTTGTTATCTTTTCTCAGGTTGTAGGAACAGAGGGCGTCTTCGGTCGCGTTGTCCGGCGCGCGGATGAACCGCTGTTAGAGGTTCCCCCGTTACTGGCCGTACTGCTCGGAGATGAGGCTTCTTTGTTCCCTGCAACATCAAAGGATGCCAGGAATTCGGCATTTGTCTTGGAATCACGCAGCTTTTTGAGGAAGCCCTCCACAAAGTCGTAGGACTCGTTCATATTTTTGCGGATCGCCCAAATGGTATCCAGCTCTTCCTTGCTCAGCAGCACTTCTTCGCGGCGTGTGCCTGAGCGGCGGATATCAATGGCCGGGAATATGCGCCGTTCCGCCAGCTTGCGGTCGAGGTGAAGCTCCATGTTGCCTGTACCTTTAAATTCTTCATAAATAATGTCATCCATACGTGAACCGGTATCAATAAGCGCTGTCGCAAGTATGGTCAAGCTTCCGCCCTCTTCCACATTCCGCGCAGAACCGAAAAACCGCTTAGGACGGTGGAACGCCGCCGGATCAATCCCCCCGCTGAGTGTTCGACCGGACGGTGGAACGACGAGGTTATAGGCACGGGCCAGACGGGTAATGCTGTCCAGCAGTATCACGACATCCTTTTTATGCTCGACTAAACGCAAGGCGCGTTGCAGCACCAGCTCGGCAACTTTGATGTGATTCTCGGGAAGCTCATCAAATGTGGATGCCACTACCTCACCTTTCACAGAACGCTGCATATCGGTTACTTCCTCGGGACGCTCGTCGATCAGCAGTACGAATAGGGAAATATCAGGATTGTTAGTGGAAATACTGTTGGCAATTTCTTTTAAGAGGAGCGTTTTCCCTGCTTTAGGAGGTGCTACAATCAAACCGCGCTGCCCCAGACCAACAGGAGCAAGCAAATCCATTATTCGGGTAGATAAATGGGTAGGGGATGTTTCAAGCGGCAGCTTATCTTGCGGATAAAGAGGTGTTAGCGCCGGAAAATGCAAACGCTCCGCTGCACTGGCAGGATTCTCGCCGTTGACGGCGTTGACTTGAAGCAATCCGAAGTAACGTTCGTTTTCTTTGGGTGTCCGGCATTTGCCGGATACAAGATCTCCGCTTCTGAGATCAAACTTACGAATCTGTGAAGCCGAGATATAAATATCCTCTGCACTGGGCAAGTAGTTGATCGGCCTTAGGAAACCATAGCCTTCCGGCAGAATTTCGAGTACGCCTTCCATAAACATAAGACCGCTCTGCTCTGCCTGTGCCCGAAGAATTGCAAAGATCAGCTCCCGTTTCTTGAGCGTCCCGTAGTATGGAATCTGGTATTTCTTAGCCAGTTTATACAAATCGGTCAGCTTCATTTCTTCCAAATCGGAAATTTGAAGATCCATGTAATAACCACCTATTCAATTTTTATAATGAGTTCATCTAGCATGTCAGCCGGGAAAATAGGAATCTATTAAATCCGCTTATTAGGATATCATTGCCCAAACTGGAAGGGGATATGCAATTTCAAGGCAGAAATCCCCCTCCAGACCAGCGGATAATTCTATTCTATTCGTTCTCACGCCATACTTCGGCTCCCAGGTTACGCAGGTTGGTGACCAGATTGTCATAACCACGGTCTATATACTCCACTCCTGTAACTTCTGTGATCCCTTCCTCTACCGTCAGTCCGGCAATAACAAGCGCCGCACCGGCACGCAGATCGGAAGCCTTTACCTTTGCAGCGTTAAGCTTGTTGCCTTCGATAATAGCTGAACGTCCTTCGACGCGGATTTTGGCTCCCATGCGAACAAGCTCCGGTACATGCTTAAACCGGTTACTGTATACAAAATCACTGAGTACGCTAACACCTTCTGCCTGAGTGAGCAGACTTGTCATCGGAGATTGCAAATCGGTGGCAAAACCGGGGTAAATCAAGGCTTTAACATCCGCATGCTGGTATTTGGCTCTGCCGATGACCCGGATGCTCTCATCCAGCTCCTCAATGTCCACGCCCATCTCCAGCAGCTTGGCGGTCAGCGCCTCCAAATGCTTCGGAATAACATTATCTATCAACACATTGCCGCGCGTAGCCGCTGCTGCAATCATGTAAGTTCCAGCTTGAATCCGGTCAGGAATAATGGAATGGCGGCAGCCGTGCATTTCCGCAACACCTTCGATCCGGATAGTTTCGGTACCAGCGCCTTTAATAACAGCGCCCATAGAGTTCAATAGGGTAGCTACATCTATAATCTCAGGCTCTTTAGCCGCGTTTTCAATAATTGTTGAGCCTTTAGCCCGTGAAGCCGCCAGCATAATGTTAATGGTGGCCCCTACGCTCGAAACGTCCAGGTAAATTTTCGCACCGCGCAGTTCTTTGGCGTATAAGTGAATAGAGCCATGATCATTGGTCACAGTCGCACCCAGTGCCTCAAAGCCTTTAATATGCTGGTCAATCGGACGCGGCTCAAAGTTGCAGCCGCCGGGAAGACCGATTGTCGCTTCCTTAAATCTTCCAAGAAGCGCCCCCATCAAATAATAGGAGGCCCGGAGCTTCTTGACCGGTCCGTTAGGCATTGGGATGGATACGATACGGGAGGGATTAATTCTCATTTGGTTGCCTGTCCAGGAGACAGTCGCACCAAGCTCTTCAAGAATTTCGGAGTAAACAGCTACATCACTAAGGGCTGGCAAGTTATCCAGAACAACTTCAGATTCGGCCAAAATCGCCGCAGGAATAAGCGCAATTGCGCTATTCTTCGCACCGCTGATGGTTACAACGCCCTCTAATGGACGTCCACCGCCAATCATTAATTTTTCCATAAATTTATCTGGTTCCCCCTACGTGTATTGCAGCTTGCCCAGGCAATACCTGCTGTGGCTTAAGTATGACAAGTAGAAACGGTTGCGCCGTCCTTGCATCAAGGACGGCACCCGTTTCTGCAACAAATATAAGGGCCGGATGGCTAATGCAGCACTGGACTCCTTATATTATGGAAAGACACCGGCTAGGCGGTGTGCTCTCCCTATCTTAGATATTCAGTTCAAATACTTATATTCACAGGCAGCATAAAGATGCCTGTCCGCTCACAGCGTGAATAAATTAGGCTTTGTTGCTGGAACCGAACTCGCGGATTTTACCGATAACGGTTTGTTTGATAGCTTCACGGCCTGGTGCGATGAATGTACGAGGATCGTAAGCATCCGGTTTAGCAGCAAGAACTTCGCGAACAACCTTAGCAAATGCAATTTGGTTCTCGGTGTTCACGTTGATTTTGGAAGTACCCAGGGAGATAGATTTCTTGATGTCATGCTCAGGAATACCTGTACCGCCATGAAGAACCAGCGGAAGCTTAACTGCATCGCGGATTTCTTCCATTTCTTTGAATCCGAGGTTAGGCTCGCCATGGTAAGGGCCATGTACGGAACCAAGAGCAGGAGCCAAAGTGTCGATGCCTGCTTCCTTAACGATACGTACGCATTCGTGCAGGTCAGCATATTGGATGCCGCCGATAACGTCGTCTTCTTGTCCGCCGACAGTACCTACTTCAGCTTCTACAGAAACACCTTTAGCATGAGCATACTCAACGACTTTTTTAGTCATTTCGATGTTCTCGTCGATAGGGTGGTGGGAGCCGTCGATCATTACGGATGTGAATCCGGCGTCAATAGCTTCTTTACATTTCTCAAAGCTGGAACCGTGGTCCAGGTGGATGGCAACAGGAACAGTGATCTTCATGTCATGAACAAGGCCTTCAACCATCTTAACAACTGTGTAGAAGCCGCCCATGTGACGAGCTGCGCCTTCGGAAACGCCAAGGATTACCGGTGATTTCTCTTCTTCTGCCGCACCAAGAATCGCTTGAGTCCACTCCAGGTTGTTGATGTTGTACTGACCAACAGCGTATTTTCCTTCAAGTGCTTTGTTTAACATGTCTGTCATAGATACTAATGGCATGGTTTCAATCCTCCTAAGAATGTTGGGTTGCCTATAAAAGCCGACATCACATACAGGCCTATTATAGCACATCCTGTGTCAAATACTAAATAGGACAAACAAAAAAATGTCCCGGTGGGACGATATTCACCCAGCCCATGCCTAAAGCAAATTCTTCCTCTTTAGAGTATCCATAACAGGACATACTCAAACTACCGGTTCCCGGGTCAGCTGCACTCTTCAATCGACTTACCATTAAGGTGCATATTAACCGCTACCCGCATCTCATCAATATCAAAAGGCTTGGTGAAATGCATTAACGCCCCCAGCTTTGTCGCTTCTTTAATCATATCCAGCTCTCCGTAAGCTGTCATCATAATAACCTTGATTGCCGGGTTGATATCCTTCAAATGCTTCAAGATTTCAAGTCCGTCCATTCCCGGAATCTTCATATCGAGCAAGACCAAGTCGGGCGACTCGCTGCGGACAATGTCTAAGGCCAATTTTCCGTTAGCTGCTTGAAATGTGGCATACCCTTCACTATTGAATACTTCCATGAGGAGAATCCGGATTCCGTTCTGATCATCGACTATTAACACTTTTTTCTTTTCCATACCATACCCTCCCAGAATTTAAAGCAGATTGTCCATTCCTCACACTCGCACAGCTAACGACCCCTTGACAGCATAGTCTATACGAAACCTATTATTCGTGCTTTACAGTCAAAATCCTGCTAATTGGTTAAAATGCGTAAAACTATGTCATATAATGGGCCGCAATCAAGCTGATGAGAACAGGGGATATGAGGGCTGAAGCTTCGTGCTGGCAGGTAGAGTTATATTTCTATAAAGAAAGCCTCCTGGCGGAGGCTCTCAAAGACCCGTAGGGCCTGAATTATCTGTATTTTACAGTTGTTCGGAATGAGTCAACGAAGCTTTGACAAATTCACGGAAAAGCGGCTGCGGACGGTTCGGACGGGAGGTAAATTCCGGATGGAACTGTACCGAAAGGAACCAAGGGTGGCCCGGAAGTTCGACAATTTCCACCAAACGGCCATCCGGGGAGGTTCCGGAGATCACGAGACCCGCTTTTTCAATCTCATCACGGTAGGCATTGTTGAACTCATACCGGTGACGGTGGCGTTCGTATACCAATTCATCGTCATAGCAGGACATCGCCAGTGAATCAGGAAGAAGCTTGCATGGGTACAGGCCCAGACGCATCGTTCCGCCCATATCCTCGATATCCTTCTGCTCCGGCAGCAGGTCGATCAGCGGATACGGTGTGGATGGATCAATCTCGGAACTGTTCGCGCCGGCCAGTCCCAGAATGGAGCGGCCATATTCGATTACGGAAACCTGCATCCCCAGGCAAATGCCAAAGAAAGGAATGGATTGTTCACGGGCATAGCGGATGGCAGAGATTTTACCTTCGATTCCCCGGTCGCCGAAGCCGCCTGGAACCAGAATGCCGCCAATTCCGCCCAGCAGCTCGTCCACATTCTCGTCAGTTACCAGCTCAGCATCCACCCAGCGGATTTTAACTTCCGCGTTAGCTGCGAAGCCGGCATGCGAAAGTGATTCTACTACGCTCAAATAAGCATCATGCAGCGCTACATATTTGCCGACAATGGCAATCTCAACGGTGCGTTCCAGCTTCTGAATCCGCGCCAGCATGCTCTCCCATTCATGCATATCCGGTGCAGGGGTAGTCAGCTTCAAATGGTTAACTACGATCTCATCCAAGCCTTCATCGCGCAGGTTAAGCGGAACTTCATACAGTGTTGAAGCATCCCGGCATTCTACTACAGCGCTCGCGTCAATGTCGCAGAACAAGGCAATTTTGCCCTTCATATCTTCAGAAAGCGGATATTCTGTGCGGCAGACAATGACATTCGGCTGAATTCCGATGCTGCGCAGCTCTTTTACGCTATGCTGTGTCGGTTTTGTCTTCACTTCTCCCGCAGCCTTGATGTAAGGAATCAGGGTTACGTGGATGTACATCACATTTTCACGGCCGATGTCACTTTTAATCTGACGGATCGCTTCCAGGAAAGGCAAGCTCTCGATATCGCCCACGGTACCGCCGATTTCGGTAATTACCACATCAGAGCCTGTCTCACGGCCTGCACGGAATACGCGCTCCTTGATCTCGTTCGTGATATGCGGGATAACCTGAACCGTACCGCCCAAGTACTCCCCGCGCCGCTCCTTGCTGATGACGGAGGAATAAATCTTACCTGTTGTCACGTTGCTGTTCTTCGAAAGATTGATATCAATAAACCGTTCATAGTGCCCAAGGTCCAGGTCCGTTTCCGCGCCATCGTCGGTTACAAACACTTCGCCATGCTGGTAAGGACTCATGGTTCCAGGGTCTACGTTAATATAGGGATCGAATTTCTGGATCGTTACCTTCAAACCTCTGTTCTTGAGCAGCCTGCCCAGAGAAGCGGCGGTAATGCCTTTGCCCAGGGAAGACACAACACCACCCGTTACAAAAATATACTTTGTCACTGTAAAACCCTCCTAAATAAAGTCCAGAAATTCAGGCGACGCTTGCTGTTTATCGTAACCCTTTTTTCCATTATCAAAACAGGGAACCCAAAAGTTACTTTTCCACTCTATCCGGGAAAAAAAACCATTTAAAAAAACAAAAAAGTGACACCCGTAGAGCCGGGGCACTTTTTATTTTAGAAAAAATATTAACTTCCATCAGAAGCCCATGCAATAGTTTACTCTGACGGTCCCACCCATGTCAAGGGAGGAATTATGCCTGAGCACGCTCTTCTAATATTTGTCGTCTTCGTCCTCATCATCCATATCCTCAGAATCGCTGTCTTCGGAATCCTCGTCTTCCACATCGTCTTCGTCGATGTCATCTTCATCAATCACAACATCTTCGTCAACTTCGTCTTCGCTGTCGTCGTCGGAATAGAGATCGTCGCGGTCTTCGTCGATGGCGTCGAAATCCTCTTCTTCCGCAGCGTAGTTGTCTTCTTCCTCGGTGAAATCGTCGTCTTCCAAATCGTCATCCTCGTCATTGATGATACGCGGACGTTTGGAGTTGCCGACAGGATCATCGGAGCGTTCCAGAGGATACCAGCGTTTGAGTCCCCACAGATTGGTTCCGACACAGGCAAAACGCCCGTCAATGTTGATCTCGGTATATAGCTGGGCAATAGTATCGTTGGTTTGTTCGTCTGTCATACCGCGCAGCTTGGCCACTTCGACCATCAGGTCACGGTAATAATAAGGTGTATTGGCCGCTTTGAGCACCAGGAAAGCCAGGTCCACCATCGGCATTTCTTTAACTTTCTCAGGGTCCAGCTTTAAATTGAGTGGCGTACTCACTAAAGGACACTTCCTCTCACGCATATTAACAAAACTAAGTAAAACCTATTTGGCAGCAAATTGCAAGTCAAATGCGGCAGGGCTGCCGGAAGAAGCCGCCTCCAGGTTCCCGTACAGGCATCTGCTTGTCCACCCTTCGTCCAAAAGAAAAGCTTCCAGGAAAGGAAAACGGTTGCCAGTTGAATTATGTAATCGACAGTTCCAGCATAAAATTGAATTCTGCAATACAAAGGCGGAGGAAATCCCTCCGCGCATGACTGTACCCACGCCAAGGATCGGCTCCTTACGGGATGTTGCAAAGAGAGCTTAACCTCTCTTCGATTTATTTTATGTAAAGTCCCGCCTTTTGACACGATGGGCAGCCCATTTCGCTAAAAAAGGGCAAGTTCCCATTCGTAAGCCCGCCTCCGTTCATACAATATGGCAGCACGGCACCGAGGAGGGGACGGCATAACCTATGAATTACTACGGATTTTGGCAGATGCTGCTTGATGAGATATCGGCTGCCCCCAAAAATGCTGAACGGCGCATCGTTACCTTCAATGATCCGCGCCAGTATGCCGGAGCACTGTCGCAGTGGAAGTCGCTGAAGGCAAAAACTCCCGGGCTTGCGCAGGTACGGATTTCTCCGCTGATCCGTGCATTTTTTGTGCCCGCTGCCGGAGCAGTCAGACTGCTCGATAAATTTGCCGACGCGCTATGTGTAGAAGAAGACCACCGGATACAGGTCCACTCTCTTGCCGCTGAAAAAAGCGGCTCAGCCATGCTCCCATGGGGCGTGAAAGCGATTCATGCTCCACAGGCCTGGTCCAGATCCACCGGGGTGCAGGTAAAGATCGGCGTTATTGATACGGGAGCTGATTACCGCCACCCTGATCTCAAGCATTCGCTGGCAACAGGCGTTAACCTGCTGCACCGCGGCATGCTGCCGCTAGATGACAACGGACACGGCACCCATATTGCCGGCACGCTGGCGGCGGCGGGCGGCACACGGGGAATGATGGGCGTAGCCCCCCGGGCGCTGCTGTATCCGGTGAAGGCTTTTGACCACAGCGGCTCCGCCTATGTGTCGGATATTGTGCTTGGCATCGACTGGTGTGTGCAGAACAAGGTCGATATCATCAATATGAGCTTCGGGATGAAAACAAGAAGCAAAGCGCTTCATGATGTGGTGATCAAGGCCTACCGGTCCGGGATCGCCATCATCGCCTCCTCTGGAAACGACGGCAAACGCGGCGGCGATTACCCCGCCCGCTACCCTGAAACGATCGCCGTCGGCGCTCTTGATAAAAGACACCGCGTAGCGGCCTTCAGCAACCGCGGTCCGTACATTGATGTATACGGACCCGGTGAAGGAGTGACCTCCTGCTGGCTGAGGGAGGGCTACAAGGAGATGAGCGGCACCTCCATGGCGACCTCCCATGTCACGGGAGCCGCTGCCCTGCTGCTCGCGCTGCGGCCGGGCCTCTCGCCCCGGGAGCTGAAGCTGCTCCTGCGCCGCACAGCCTCGCCGGTGCGGCTGCGCAAGGGCCAGCGCCGCGCGGCCTTGGGCGGCGGCGCAGCCGATGCCCTGCGCCTGCTGCGCACAGGCGCAAGGCGCAGGACCGCCGCGAAGGGATAGCGGCGGGACTGCCCCGGCCCCCGGCGCTGCGGGGGGCCGGGAACTGCTGCAAGCGGGGCTGCGCCGCTTGCAAAAAAGCAAAAGCACCGCCCCCGGGTACATGGGGGCGGTGCTTTTGCGCTGAAGCCGGACCGTGTTACATCCGGTCCGGCGCGGTAACGCCAACGAGGCGCAGCACGTTGGCGATTGTGGTCCGCGCCGCGCCCAGCAGGGCGAGGCGGGCTACGGTCTGGGCAGCATCCTCGGTGATGACGCGCTCCGCTTTGTAATAGCTGTGGAACAGCGAAGCCAGATCGTACACATAGCGGATCAGGCGGTGCGGCGCATAGCTCTCGGCAGCAACCGCGATTTCTGCCGGCAATTCGCCGATTTTACGCAGAAGCTCGTATTCATGGGCGGCCGTCAGCTTGGAATAATCAATCTGGGCGGCATCCGGCAAGGAGATTCCCTGCTCCTCTGCCTGGCGGAAAATGCTGCAGATCCGCGCATGAGCATATTGAACATAGAACACAGGGTTCTCATTAGAAGTCGAAACGGCAAGATCCATGTCGAAATCCAGATGCGAATCCATGCTGCGCATCGTGAAGAAATAACGGATGGCGTCAATGCCAACCTCGTCCATCAGGTCTTCCATCGTTACCGCTTTACCCGTGCGCTTGGACATTTTGACTTTCTCGCCATTCTGGAAGAGGCTGACCATCTGGGCGATCAGCACAACAAGCTTCTCGGGATCATTGCCAAGCGCCGACATCGCCGCTTTCATCCGGGGGATATAGCCGTGGTGATCGGCTCCCCAAATGTTGATCATTGTATCGTAGCCCCGGCTGTACTTGTCGTTGTGATAAGCGATGTCCGGGGTCAGGTAAGTGTAAGTGCCGTCGTTCTTAATCAGCACGCGGTCCTTGTCATCGCCGTATTTAGTCGTCTGCAGCCAGGTTGCCCCATCCTGCTCGTATACCTCGCCGCGGTCGCGCAGACCATCCAGTGAACGCAGCACTTCTCCGCTCTCATACAGCGAGGTCTCGCTGAACCAGATATCGAAATTGACGCGGAACCGGGTAAGGTCGCGTTTGATTTTGTCCAGCTCTTTGGCGAGGCCGTAGGTACGGAAGAAAGCGGCGCGGTCGCCCGGTGTCATGGACAGCAGAGAGTCGCCTTTCTCAGCCACAAGCTCTTTGGCAAAACCCTTGATATCTTCGCCATGATAACCGTCCTCCGGCATTTCTGCATCCTGGCCCAGCTCCTGAAGGTAGCGGGCTTCAATAGATTTGCACAGATTCGCTACCTGGTTCCCGGCATCATTGATGTAATACTCGCGGGTCACCTCGTAGCCGGCAAAATCCAGCACGTTGCAGAGCGCATCGCCAACAGCAGCTCCGCGGGCATGACCCAGATGCAGACTGCCGGTAGGATTGGCGCTCACGAATTCCATTTCGACTTTCTTGCCCTGACCTGCACTTATGCGGCCGTAATTCTCTCCCTGTTCGGCTACAAGGGCAATCACCGGATAAAGATAGCTCTTGGACAGGGTAAAGTTGATGAAGCCCGGTCCGGCGATCTCCGCTTTCTCGATAGAAGCGCTTTGGGTATCCAAATGCTCAATAATCGCTTCGGCAATTTGCCGTGGATTGCGCTTAGCAATCTTAGTGAGCTGCATCGCAGCATTGGTCGCCAGGTCGCCATGGGCTTTGTCCTTCGGCACTTCCAGCGCGATGGCCGGAAGCTCCTCTCTGGTGACCAGGCCTGCGGCCACTATGGCACCCGCAATCGCTTCCTTCACCCGTTCGTTGGCTAGCTGAAGCGGATTTTGACTTTGTGTCATAATTGTGTTTCCTCCTGTATATGCAAACTTATAGCGAACTGACCCGTTAGCTCTTCGTATACGTAGAGATCATATTCCCAAGAAACCGTAAGCGACCTTCCGTCACGCTTAATATCCAGCTTCCGGGTATCTGTAGAAAGATTAAACTGTGTATAAGGAGAACGGTAGAATCCCGGCAGACGTTGTCCCCGCTCAAAAGACTGCTCCGACTGAATGCCGCCGTGGCGCATCAGCTTCAGCCCGCTGTCCGAAAGCTTCAGGGTGGTGCGGACAGAAACATCCTCGCCCTTTGGCCCCCGCTCGATCTCTTCATAACGGATATACAGCAGATTGCCTTTGTCTATGACCTCTCCTGCAGCTTGTACTATATTCCGTTCCCCGCCCTGCACGCTCTCCAGGGTTATGGAAACACCGTATTTGCCTTGCTGATCTTCAGTCATCAACCGTTCCTCGCTTATTCTTGCTTCTATTTAACTAAGCGGCATATTCGCTTTCCCATTGTACACTATATCCAGATCTGCAGAGCAATTCAATAGTTATCAAGTTATAGCGGCAGCAGCGCAACCGTATCCTTGCTCCGAAGTTCCTCTACCATAGACGTCCAAGCGTCCGGCTTATCCGCCAGCACGGTGTAATAGCGGGTCAGAAAATCGGCAACCAGAGCCGCATCCACCTGCTCCAATTCCTCATCCCCGGGCATAAAGCACAGATCAAGACCGGATACCGCCTCGCCATCTCCCTGCCATGAGGGATGAACATAAGGAAAATCAAGACGCTTGTAGCCCAGATGCGACAGCACCTCGCGGCGGACAAACGGGTCCATCGGCTTGATGCCTCCAAAAGCGTACTCTACCCGGTATGGATCATAAATTTCAGCGAACATGCCATACAGCTCCTTACCGCTCTCGGCTGCGAGCTTCCGCAGGTCTTTAAGGCGGCTCTGCGCCAGGAAGCGGCCTACACCAAGCCCCTCCCGGCCAATTATGGTGAAGTCGGTCATCGCCACATTCCAGTCGGCATAATAACGGTATTCCGTGGTGCCCACAACAGCGCCTTCATGCACAGCGGCAAATACACGGATGCCCGGATCTTCCAGCGGCTCCTTCCACAGACTGAATTCGAGCACTTCCTCCGGGGGAAATACCTCCGACAGTAGGTTATGTACTTGTCTGAACAATGGATCAGCGACGCTCGTAATTCTTCTATATTCCATAATCAAGGATCTCCTCCGGTTCCGAAATTGACTTCTTTATTTGTAGAAAAGGATTCCGCCACTCCATTAGCGCGGCGTAATTACCTGACTCCTCGTCTTCCAGATAATCGGCCACTACCCCAAGCGGCGTCCGTCCGCAGCGCAGCAGGAAGGTAATCACAGGATCGGACCATTTGCCGGCGGTCACGCCAGCCAGGTATTCTTCCGCCGTCATATGGGAGGCCTGAAGGTGATAACCGGGCATTCGGCCCGCCCCCAGAAGCCGTTCCAGCTTCTGTTCCACCACAGCGTGGTAGAGCGACTGCACCAGCTCCTTGCCCAGCCCCAGCTTGCGGTGCTTGGGACGGACGCACAAATCGGCAATATACAGCGTGTTCCCGTCCGGCTGGTGTGTCGTGAGATATCCGTCTGCCGTAACCTCAGACCAGGTATGATGAGAAGCTGGAGCCTCAGGGTCAAAATGGATCTTCAGCCCCGTTACCGACCCGGCCAGCTCCCCGTTCACTTCCACACATAATGCGCCTTCCGGAAAAAGCGCCACATGATTCTCTAGTTGCTCCCGGTTCCACCACAATTCAGCAGGGTATGGGGGCGGAAATGCCTCAGACTGAATCGTAATCAGTTCAGCAAAGTCAGCCTCCGTATAGCCGCGGATGACCGCAGGGACCGGAATTTTTCCGTCAAAAGCATAGAATGTCTTGTAATACATGACCTTCGGCCTCCTTACGTCCAGTCAGTGTACAAATCCGTTCTGCGGTCCCGCCATGTGGTTACGGACCCACGTTCGCGGACACGGTACAGCAGCTCCAGATCGAGATCGGCGGTAATAATCATATCATCGTTGATCTCGCCCACGGCCAGCAGTCCCTGCGGCGGAAACGGAATATCATTGGGTGTAATGATTGCCGCCTGCCCGAAGTTGGCCCGCATCAGATCGACGGTTGGCAGCGAGCCTACGGTTCCTGTCAGCACAACGTAGATTTGATTTTCAATGGCACGGGCATGGCTTGTGTATCTTACGCGGTGGAAGCCGTGGCGGTCATCCGTACACGAAGGGCAGAAAATCACATCCGCCCCCTTGGCCCGAGCCATGCGCACAATCTCAGGAAACTCGATATCATAGCAGGTCAGCATGGCGATGGTCCCTTTGTCCGTCTGGAACACCTCCAGCCCCTCTCCTGCGCCCATGTTCCAGCCTTCCACTTCAGCCGGTGTGATGTGCAGCTTGGCCTGCTCGGCAATCCTGCCGTCCGGATAGAACAGATGCGCCACATTATACAGCTTATCGTTTCTGCGCAGCACATGGGTCCCGCCGATAATATGCACGGCATATTTCTTGGCAAAGCCGGAGAACATCTCGCGATAACGGTCTGTAAACTGCGGCAGGTCTTCGATGCTGAGCGCTTTGCCCTGTTCATCTCCAATAGACATGAGCTGTGTCGTCAAAAATTCAGGAAAGAGGATAAAATCGGCACCGAACTCCTCGGCTGTTTTTATATAATGCTCGCACTGGGCGGCAAACTCCCCGAAGGAGGAGATGGTATGCAAATGATATTGTACTGCGGATACACGAAAGGCCATTTCAGCAGTCCTCCTAAGCGTGATATAGGCGTGCTTTATAATAAAGTACCTAAAATTTTACCATAACGGACCACAAATTCACACATGGAGGAACTGCCCTATCCCGCTTTGAGGAAATTTAAGGTAAAATAATGAGGAAACGTAAAAACACAGCTCCGGTCGGTAGTCCGGACGCACGGAGGAGACGTTCAGCGGCGGTGCAAATGAGGCCACGCGTTCTCTTGAGTTTTCCGTGTCAGTAGCCTTCCCCCTCGGGATGTCCCTCGTTTCTTATTAATATTGAGAGGGGGAATACCGGTGAAGTTAACGGTATTTTTCGAAGAGCCTTTTTGGGTGGGAATTGTTGAGCTAACGGAAGATGGTGTAGTCAAGGCCGGGCGTTATGTATTTGGAAGCGAACCTTCACAGGAGGAGATTTTGGACTTTGTACGGTTCCGGCTGCTGGAAGTCGTCGAAGGATTAAGCTGTGGCGTCGCCACAGGCAAGGCGGCCGCGGTAATTCGTAATCCCAAGCGCAGAGCGCGGGCAGCGGCTAAGGAATCGCGCGGCACAGGCGGCAGCACGTTCAGCCAGCAGGCTATCAAGCTGGAGCAGGAAAAACGCGGGGCAGAATCGGCCCGGCGGAGCAAAGCCGCCCGGGAGGAGCTTGCCCTGAAGAAGCGGGAAATCGCCCGGCAGAAGGCGAAGGACAAGCATCGCGGACGATAGTTAGCTCAGGACCTAAGGAAGTGAAGTAAGATCCATCTAAGGTTCTATAGTCCAAAAAATCCTCCAAGGCCGTTGTAAGCTGCGGTCCGGGAGGATTTTTTTCAATACCCGGTATCTGGCTCCCGGTGTAATCACATATTTTTCAAGGGAAGACGGCCGAACAAGATATCGAATTGCCGGGACAGCTCATGCTGTTCTGCCGCAGTCTCTACAGGATTCTGTAGCACCGTTCGCTCACTCAGAAAAAGACTCCGCTCCTTATCCCGGCCTCTTGCCCTCCTGCTAAGCAGTGAGTTGCTCTCATTAACGGCAATCCGCATAAGCCAGGCCTTCATGTTCTTCACCTCAGACCGGTCGGCAAGCAGCGCCTTAACAAAAACCTCCTGGCAAACGTGGCCACCCCTCCATACATGGCGGATGTATATATGACTTTCTATACAGGTTCTAGGTTCGCCTTTTTATTCCAAAGAGGAGGAATCAACACAAAAAAGCGGCTCCTCTGCATGGAGCCGCTTCTGCCTAAAGAAAATTCAATCAAAGATTTTGCTGCCTATTGCTCTGTTCCCTTAAAAGCAAATTTCAGCTTCCAGGTCGAGCCTCCATCCTCCGTAGCATATAGGGAGGATGTGTTCTGTCCTCTAACCGCCATCCAGCCTTCTTTGACGCTTGTGAAGGAGATGATATTGTCATACCCCGGAATGGATGGAAGGTTCGTCCACTGCTTACCGGCGTTATAGGAGCGGCCAACCGCTACCTTTTCTGCTGCCGGAGAGAATCCTGCCAGAAAGGCAGCTTTGCTTCCGACCAGCACCATATTGCCCGGTTTGCCGGAAGCCGGTCCGCTCTTAAGCTGCGCTGGTCCACTGCCCGGCGCAGGGCCGCCGCCTGCGGTATCCTGGGCGATGACGCGGCTCCAGCTTCTGCCTTTATTGCTGCTGGCATAGAGCGAATAGGAGGTCTGCGACATCCCCGTTCCCCCGTACAGCAGGGCATACACTTGATCGCCGCTCGCATATATCCGTCCACTTTCAGGTTCAGCAAAGGAAGATTTCAGGGAAAGCTGCCATGTGGCCCCTCCGTCTGTGGTTTTCATAACCCGGTATCCGGCTCCCGGTGCAACCACAACCGCCCAGCCGCTGCTGCGGCTGGTGAACTCGGCCCCGCGTGTATTCTTCGGAGTGGAGATTTGGCTCCAGCTAAGCCCGCCATCCTTGGTGTAGTAAGTGGAGGGCCCGCTATAGCCGAAGCCTTGCTTACTATCCTTAAAATCAATCCGTTCAAAAGCCGGCGTTGTACCCGGAAGCCGTTTCCAGGTCGAGCCGCCGTCTGTGGTGGCAATAAGATAGGCTGCGCCTGTGTCCTGCGCAGAAGCCAGTGCCCAGCCCTTTACGTTATCAGGAAAATCAATCTGCTTGAAGTTCCACGGCCCTTGATAGATCTCTTGAAAATGGCAGCCGCCATCCGAGGTTCCGATCATAAATCCATTGCCGGCGGCACGGCCTATATCGGCATTTAGAAACTGAATGTCAGTAAAACCAAGCGGTGCTGACTCAGTTGTTGAGTGCTGCGCTTGAAGCTGCCGCAGCAATCCATGATCACCGGTGCCGCAGGCCGGTGCTGCCTTCGCTGCTTGGGCAGGCAGTGCTGCCGCTCCCCAGGCGGAAACCGCCAAAAGTCCGGCTGACAGGAGCGTTAACGTCCGATGATGCAATTTTTTTGTCCAATTCATGATGACACCTCCTGGATTATATATACCCTTTCCTATAGACACTACTCTGTTATACTGCCCCGTCTGCCCTTCTATCTACCCGGATAAGGTCACAAAAAGAAGACAATTTGGTTACCGCTTGCCCGGCGCATCCGCCTAGATATGAATATCTCTCCTTTTCCTTCCCCATAATGAGAATGGACAATTGAAACGAAAGGGAGCCTGATGCCATGCCGCGCGATTCTGTTAAACCTCCAAAACCTAAACGCCGCCTCCGCCGGCTATTCCGGCTGCTGGCTGTTATGGGGCTGCTTGCTGTGCTGGCGGCAGGGGCGCTGCTCGGCTACTTATACCAGAAAGATCTCCCCCCAATCGCCGATGCCATCCGCTCCAAGCTGCTCGATTCCAGAGGGAATGTACTGACCACCTTCACTACAGACGGACGCAGCCGCACTCCCGTAACCCTTAATCAAATCTCGCCGCTGCTTATACAAGCTACACTGGCAGTGGAGGACCGCAAATTCTACGAACATTCGGGCTTCGATCTGAAGGGCATGGGCCGGGCCGTACTAGCCAATCTGGAGGCGGGAGACCGTACCCAGGGGGCCAGCACCTTAACCCAGCAGCTTGCGCGAAATCTCTATCTGACCCATGAGAAGACATGGACGCGCAAGGCCAAGGAAGCTCTCTATACAATGCAGCTTGAGATGAAATACAGCAAGGACGAGATTCTGAATATGTATCTAAATGAAATTTATTACGGCCATGGAGCCTATGGCATAGAAGCTGCTTCTCAAATGTATTTCGGCAAAAAGGCTGCGGATCTGGATCTGGCCGAGAGCGCCATGCTTGCCGGAATTCCCAAGGGGCCAACCTATTATTCCCCTTACACCCATATGGACAATGCCAAGAAACGGCAGAAGATCATTCTGGCGGCAATGACGGAAATGGGCGATATTACGGCGGCACAGTCGAACACTGCCCTGCTGGAGAACCTGAGCTTCAAACCCCAGGGGGAAAAGAACACCAACGTTACCGCGCCCTATTTCCGCGATTATGTGCGCAGTCTGGTTATTGATTCCCTGCACATCAGCAGCGATGAGCTGGACCAGGGCGGACTGAACGTGTATACCACCCTGGACCCCGATATGCAGCAGGCAGCCGAGGATGCCGTCAACAAGGGAATGGACCCCGGCAGCGAGCTGGAGACCGCTCTCGTCTCGATTGATCCCCGCACAGGCTATATCAAAGCAATGGTGGGCGGCAAAAACTACCGCAACAACCAGTTCAACCATGCACTGGCCACCACTCGCCAGCCGGGGTCGTCCTTTAAGCCCATTATGTACTTGACGGCGCTGTCCTCCCGGAGCATGACCGGACTGTCCGTCTTCAACAGCCAGCCGACGCTGTTCCATTATGACAACGACCGCAAAACCTATCAGCCCCGGAATTTCGGCGACAAGTATCTTGGGGAGATTAATATGCGGCAGGCGATTGCCGCCTCCGACAATATTTATGCCGTGAATACGATTATGAAAATAGGTGCGGACAAGGTCGCCGAGATGGCGGCCAAGATGGGTATCGGCAGCCCGCTGCAGCGTGTGCCCTCTTTGGCCTTGGGCACCTCCCCAGTCAGCCCGCTGGAGATGGCCTCGGCCTTCGCCGTCATTGGCGGCGGCGGCGTGAAGCAGCCGGTTACAGCCATCCTGAAAATTACCGATGCCAAGGGACGGATTCTATATGAAGCCCCTGAGGCGCAAGGGGAGAAGGTCGTAGAACCGGCGGCGGCTTATGTGCTGACCCGGCTGATGGAAGGGGTCTTCGAGAGCGGCGGAACGGGCAACCGTGTAGCTTCGATTATCAAGCGGCCGGTGGCCGGCAAGACCGGCACTACCGATACCGACGGCTGGATGGTCGGGTTCACACCTGAGCTGTCAACGGCAGTCTGGGTCGGCTATGACAAGGGCCGCGATATCGCCACGGCGGACGGGCGCCGCGCGGCGCCCATCTTCGCCCAGTTCACGGAGAAAGCGCTGGAGAACGTTCCGCCGAAAATTTTTCCGATTCCTGACGATGTTGTCAGCGTCTATATCAACCCGGAGTCCGGGAAGCTGGCGACAGCGGCTTGTCCCGACAAAGAGCTGGAAACCTTTATTAGCGGAACGGAGCCTACCGAATATTGCGACCAGCACGGTGCAGGCAGCTCTGCCGGTCCTGCCAAGGAAGGCCCGGGCGGCGAACCCGCTGCCTCCAAGGAGAACCATTCTCTGTGGAGCGAGATCAAACGCTGGTGGCTGAACTGATCCCGGTTGCTCTGCTAGCCTCCTTGCGATACGGAAGCCTACCAGCCTGTGCGGAGGACCAGGCAGGCTGTGCCGGGCACTGCGCATAGACAAGAGCCTGAACGGCTGCCGTCTGTGGCCGAAAAGGCGGCCCACGCTTTCAGGCTGACCTAAAATGGCCCCCGCTGTTTCGCAGGCCCTGTATTGGGTAAAGACAAGAGAACCCTAATTAATCTCTCCGTTCGGACTTCCTGAACGGAGAGATTTTAAGTTTCGTTATCTTCTTCCTTTTTTGACAAAAAAACTCATAATTTGAATGCGCTTACCCGTTCTCTAAACTTACAATTACTGCTATAATCATAGATATCCACAAAAATATAAAGATGTAAATGAGGGACATGGGATGAAGGATACAGGCATGATCCGGAGTTTAGACAGTCTGGGTAGAATTGTGGTTCCCGTAGAAATCCGCATGACACGAAATATTGACATTGGGGATCCTATCGAATTTTTTATTTTGGATGACGAAGTTATTGTGCTTAGAAAGTACACCTCAACCGAATGCACGTTCTGCAGAAGCCTTGATCACGTGACCTACTATAAGGACCAGTTTATTTGTAACAACTGTCTGAAGGAGCTTGGCAATCCGGATCGTACGGACGAAGAGATCATACAACCGCTGATTGCCTCAGAGGACAGTCCTGAACCCGGCCGCGGAGGCCGGCGGACAAAGACAGAAGAAATGAGCCAACGTCTGGAGAAGGCCATAGAGGAGCATCCCTATGCCAACCAGAAGGAGCTCGCCGAGGTTCTTGGCATCAGCCAGGCCCGGGTTAGCCAGCTAAAACGCAAACTCAGCATGCTCAGCAGATCCTAGACAGATCAGGCACACTGTTACCTTCATACAAAACGGCCAGTCCCTCCAGCTTGCAGGAGGGCTTGGCCGTTTTTAAATTCCAGGTGTATATTCACACTTTAAGACAAAGCCGCTTTCAGCTCTTCTGAGGAGCCGTTCCACCAATCTTCATTGTGAGCAACCAGCAGCGACTTCAGTGCAGCTCTCTCTTCGGCTCCCAATCCCTCCAGAATGATTTTCCGCTTCAGGGCTGCATCCAGCTTATTCACATGATCGGCAAGAATTTTCCAGCCGCGCCGGGCCTCAGTGTCAATCCACATTTCGCAGGCGGTGATTCCTCCGTAGGATTGTCCTTCCGGTGTACGGTCCACCGCTACCCACACGACCCAGACCTGTCTGCCATCCGGAACATCCTCCCGGTTCACGCTGAATTTAATCCCTTTCTCCACCTTGCTCTTGGCATGCATGGCACCGATATCAATAACAGCTTCACCACCGTCAATAATAACCGGCGATACATTATTCAAGTCAATGGAGCCTGCGCCGAAGCCTTTATGCTTGCTCTTGGCATTCACGATATTTAGAGCTATCGGCTTCTTGCCCTCCGGTTGGTTGTTATCCATAAGTGCACATCCTTCCCTTTCACTAATAGAACGTGAACTTGAGAATGTCAGGCTCGTTCTCAAGTTCATCTTATATAATTTAATTTTAGCTAATAATGCAGCGAATGCAAACATATACATCCCGTAGATGCTTGTCACGGGAGGAATCACAGTATGAAGCCACTGTCATTAAGGTACACCCTCATCTTTGCAGCCCTGGCCGCCCTCACTCTGCTGGGCAGCGCAATCTGGGCACTCTCAGGGCACAGCCCTGCCGTTTCAGCCGCTGTTCCAAAAGAGGCCAAGTCCCCCGCAGCCGCACAGACCAAAACCCTCCAGCCCATTCTCCCCGAGAGTAAGCCGGTGCCTGTTTCGGAGGCCTTAAGCGAGCGGGTAGCAGAGTATCATATTGCGGCGCAGCTTATTCCGGGTTCAGAGCTGCTGCAGGCTTCTGAGACGGTAACCTGGACCCACCCCGGTCAAAAACCGGTACAAGACCTCTACTTTCACCTGTACCCCAATGCCTTCGCATCTAAAGATACCACGTTCATGAAGGAGTCTGGGGGCAAGCTTCGCGGAGATGCCATGCCCGCAAATGGCTACGGCAGTATGACCTTAACCGATCTGCGGACCTCAGAGGGCATCTCGCTCATGCAGCGGCTGCAATATGTTCAGCCGGACGACGGCAATGTGAATGACAAAACACTGGTAAAAGTACACCTCCCGCAGCCGGTGAACGGCGGAGAAAGTGTCACACTCAAGCTAAGATTTGACGTCCAGTTGCCCAAAATATTCGCCCGTATGGGGGTATCCGGCAATTTTGTAATGGCAGGGCAATGGTTCCCCAAAATCAGCGTGTATGAGCCTGCCGGTACCCGTGGCGTGAAGCAGGAGGGCTGGAATCTGCATCAATATCACGGCACCTCCGAGTTCTACAGCGACTTTGGCATTTATAACGTAACCCTGTCTGTTCCCTCCAACTATATAGTTGCCGCAACTGGCTTTCCGGTAAAAAACCCCAGGTTGAAGCAGGATCAGAAGATCTACCAGTTCTACGCCGATGATGTCCATGATTTCGCTTGGGCGGCCTCCCCCGACTTTGTGGTCGCAGAAGAAGCCTTCTCCACCGCTGAGGTGCCTGGTGTAAGGATCAAGCTCTATCTGGACCCGTTGCACAAGGACCTGCAGGAGCGTTACTTCCAGGCCGCCAAAGCTGCTCTGAGCGCCTTCAGCAAATGGTACGGCCCTTATCCTTACTCGACGCTCAGCATCGTTGTTCCTCCCAAAGGGGGGAATGGGGCCGGCGGGATGGAATACCCCACACTTATCACCGCTGCCGCTGCAGGTGACGATGCTCCGGGCACCCAGCTTGAACGTACGGTTATCCATGAAATCGGGCATCAGTTTTTTTACGGTATGGTAGCGAACAATGAATTTGAGGAAGCCTGGCTGGATGAGAGCTTCACCTCTTATGCAGAAGACCGGCTGATGGAGCAGGAATACGGAGTGATCTCCAACTTTCCGCTGCAGACCAGCCTGGTGACCTCTCCCCAGCCGCTTAATCTGGAGACCTGGAAATATGCCGGAGATGATTCCTACACCCGCAACGTGTACATCCGGGGCAAGCTGGTGCTGAAGGATATGGAGAAGCAGGTGGGTACCAAAACAATGGACAGCATTCTGTCCGCCTACGCGCGCAAATACCGTTTCCATCATCCTTCCACCGCCGATTTTCAGAAAGTTGTGGAAAAGGTGACCACAAAATCATGGCAAGCCTACTTCGATCAATATATCTACAGCGGCGGTGCGCCTGACTTTGCCGTAGATAACATCACAATTGCCATGAAAAAAACAGGGACAGAACCCCCCCGCTATGAATCATCGGTGGAAGTCAGCAACAAAGGAAGCCGTTATGGGGAGGTTCCAATAAAGTTCATGTTCTCGGACGGGTACACCGTTCAAAAATATTGGAGCGGGGAAGAGAAGAACACTACAATTCAGCTATCCTACAAAGCACCGCTTATCTCGGCAGAGATTGATCCGGCGCACTCCATTCTGCTTGAGAGCAAGCATCTTAATAACTTTAGACTGTCGGAGCTGCGGCCAGCTACACTCTCACGTTGGACGCTTAGCATAACTAACCTGCTTGAAAACCTGCTCGGAACTCTTGTCTGGTGAGGTGAAGAATTGTGAAGAGAGCGATAACCCGCGGCTGGCACAGCATGAAAGAGCAATTTTATATTCTGATTCTGTTATTTATCTACCGGCTGTTCTGGAGCTATTTCATGTACAAGTTCATCAAGGACGCTGTCATCTCGGTGCTGCTGCGTTATCCCGATCAATATGCTGGCGGCAGCGCAATAGGCAGACTCCTGTATTATATCGAGGGACAGCTTGCTCTAGGCAACGATCCTGATGTGCAGCGCTGGCTGTGGATGCTTCTCCTACTTAGCGCAGTGCGGCTGCTGGTCTCCCCCTTTATCCGGGCGGGACTGCTGCATGAACTGCATCAGGAACGCAAAGGAGAGCGTGGAATGTTCTTTTTCCCGGGTATGAGACGGTATGGGCTTCCGGTCCTGCTGTTCAGCATAGCGGAATGGGTGCTTGCGTTCCTGCCTCTGTACTGGCTGCTGCCCAAAATGTACGGCCTCCTGCTAAATGGCATCCTTGATTATAAAATGCTGCTCAAGCTCGTTCCCTATATTCTGGTCTGGCTATTATATCTTTTCTTTATCCGCAAGCTGCTGCTGTACATGCAGTTCGGCTATACCGCCGGAACTGGCATATTCTCCTCCCTGCTGGTTTGCCTGAAAGTGCTGCTGCCATCTATAGGCGTATCCGTCCTGATGGGTGCCGGCGGGCTGGCGGTGTTGCTTATTTGCGGATTGTCAGCGATATTCAGCCCTGGACTGCCCGCATTTCTCCTTAAGCAGCTCTCCCCCCTTCCAACCACTCTGTTCAAAATGTGGGGGACAGCCGCACAATATCACCTCTGGTCCAGTAAAACATTTCCACAATAATTACACTGCCTGATCGGCATAATAACAAGAGTCACTGCTTCTCTAGGGGGAGCGTGACTCTTTTCTTGTGTACCTGCGCATGCGGCAAATCTTACCTATTTGCAAAATAGCAGACCCTCTGGTACAATGATGCCTGTACCACTAGTAACAATTTTGTAATCTTTGCAGAAATGTTTGTCACATCTGGTTTATGCTTCGCAGCATTTGAGATTGTCGATTTGTCACTGTTCGGTGCATAATACGCCAAATTCCCTGCACCGGGAAGTGGGGGAACCATTTTTTGGGTGAATTGATCTCGCTTTAGAGGGGTCATAGGGGAACCTTCTACCGAATCCTTAAGCTAACCTCGCCGGCCTTGGAAGGAGTACATCTTTTGAAAAGTCACAATTTTAAGAAAAAATGCACCGCAGCAGCATTAGGGCTGGTAATGGTATTCACGCTGGGAGCTGGCAGCGCTTTCGCGGATTCCAAAATGGACAATGTGATCACAAAAACACTGGGAACTACATATAAAACCGGGGGCACCAGCACTGCCGGCTTCGATTGTTCCGGATTCACCTCTTATGTGTTCAAAAACGTAGGTCTTACCTTGCCTCGCACATCGAAAGCGCAATTTAAGGTCGGAACTGCCGTATCACGCAACAATTTGCGTTCGGGCGATCTGGTATTCTTTAACACTTTGGGCAGTGGGATTTCCCATGTCGGGATTTATGTTGGCAACGGAAAATTCGCACAATCCTCCAGTTCACGCGGAGTGACCATAACTTCGATGAGTCAAGCCTACTGGGCCAACCGCTATGTTGGCGCCAAACGCGTGATGAGCACAACAGCTTATCAGGCTGTCGCTTACGATTGATTATCCCCGCTGACAATGACAACCTCTAACAACTAAATGTAGCTTATACAAACCCGGAAGCTGATTATTGCCGTAATCAGCCTTCCGGGTTTTTCCTTTTTGCTCTATATGTCAATAAACCTATCGTAAATCTGACCTGACATGTTATTGTAAGCCCTTTATAATAAATTAAACTCACAAAAATCGCAAAAAATATGCAAGAATATGTTTTTAGTGATTGCCAAGTGCTTCCTTCTTTGTTACAATAATCGCAGTGAGTTGATAGTAACATTTTTGTAATTATTCAAAGCAGTTTTACAAAAGTTTTGTCATGTATAGATCCGTAAGCTAATCCTAATCAACAGTCGTGCCGAGTTCCCTAATCATTAGGGGAACGGGGGAACCGATTTTGGGTGAATTGACCTCCTATTCACAGAGGGGTCATAGGGGACCTTCAACCGAACCCTTAAGCTAACCTCGTAGGCATTTGGAAGGGGTATTTACTTTTGAAGAAGAAGCTAGCAGCAGCACTACTGAGCTTTTCCATTGTTCTTACTATCGGAGCAGGAAGCGCTTTCGCGGATTCCAAAATGGATCAGGTTATCGACAAAGCCATCGGAACCAAGTATGTATCCGGCGGTATCTCGACAAACGGTTTTGATTGCTCCGGATTTACAATGTACGTTTTTGATAAGATCGGCATCAACCTTCCTCACCAATCCGGCTCCCAATATCAGATGGGCACAGCCGTTTCCCGTGACAGTATCAGACCGGGAGATCTTGTATTCTTCAATACAAGCGGAAGAGGTGTATCCCACGTCGGCATTTATGTCGGTGACGGCAAATTCGCACATGCATCGTCCAAACGCGGCGTAACTGTTAGTTCGCTGAATGACAGCTACTACGTTAACCGCTACGTTGGCGCCAAACGGATTATGAGCACAGATGCTTATCAGTCTGTAGCCTCCGATTCCCAAGACAACGACGATGTGCAATAAAATGTCATAAGGCAAGCTCTTCTCCAGGATTTTATCGAAATCTTGGAGAAGAGCTTGTTTTTTTGTCTACATTAAATACTTACCCCTTCAATATATTAACTTCCCCTTAAAGTTTGTGCATCGGAAAGAGACTGTATTGTATATAATTAAATAAATAATGTTTTGTTGTCTTGAAAGGAGGTCGGTGGCCTTATGATGAGTTCCCCGGTAACTTTTCACGTTGTGCCTATGGAAGCCACGCATGCCGCAGAAATCTGCGAATGGAATTACAAGCCCCCGTACAACATCTACGGATGGATGCCCTGGGAGCAAATGCAGGCTTTGGAAATTGAATTCGGTGATCCGCGGCTGCGAAGCGAACAATACGTCTCCGTAGTAAATGGGCAAGGCTCCCTTTGCGGATTCGCACAGCTATTCCCGATGGAAGGTGTAGTGCGGCTGGGGATTGGCATGCGTCCCGAGCTGTGCGGTCACGGTATGGGACATCTGTTCACAGCTACTGTCGTTGAGGCAGCCCTGGCACGTTATCCAGAGCGTGAGATTGACCTTGAGGTGCTAACCTGGAACCAGCGAGCCATCCGGGCTTACCAGAAAAGCGGGTTCACTATAACCGACACCTATGAACGCCGGACCCCAACTGGCGACAAGCCATTTTACTGCATGGTCTATGGTAAATAGAACGTTCATTTTTTTGACACAAATGCTATGATAACGCTTTACCTTCTTGTATAATGTAGGAAGCAGCTTACATGGAGGGGACGGATGCAGATGCAGAAATGGATCATGAGCGGTTTGTTTTTTGCCGCCTGCGCCTTTGCGGTGGTTTTATTGTTTACCTTACCCGGCAAAGACGAGGTAGCTGAGGAGAATAAGCCGACGATGCCGGTGGTCGAGCTGGATGCGGCCAGTGCGGAGTCAACGGTTAAGCTCAATTGCATCACCTGCCACGGCGATCAGCTTCAGGGCGGTGTAGGACCGAGTCTCCAGCAAGAAGGCGGCAAGCATGATGCAGAGGGAATCTTCGGTATCGTAACCAAGGGACGCGGGCAAATGCCCTCCTTCAAAGAAAAGCTGAAACCCGAGGAGATCGCGAACGTTGCCATGTGGCTTGCCGAGAAGAAATAGCTTTTGCACTACAAACACAAAATGCCCAGCAAAGATGCAGCAGATCCTTTGCGTGGGCATTTTTTTATATAATAATCTTCGCTATCCCTTGGATTAAGTATGCTAACGGGTTTTCTCAAAGGCTTCATTAAATTCATGAGCTTCACGAATATCAAGCGCTGTAATTCCGCATTCCTCATCTGCAGCCAGCCGCAGCGTGACGGTCTTGTAATCAATTGTAATATGCGGATGGTGTTCAAAGGCTTCCGATATGGCCGCTACCTCATCTACGAATGCAATGCCCTTCATATATTCACTGAACACGTATTTGCGCACCATCTTATTCTTCTCCAGCTTCCAGCCCTCCAGCTTGCCTACCTGCTCCCGCAGCTCTTCCTCCGTAAATTGCAATGTTCTTCCTCCCTTACTTAATTAGCATCAAGCAGAAACGGCTTCGCCGTCCTTTAAAAGGACGGTATCGTTTCAGCGAGAAATATAAGGATGATTTGTGGTGTGAAACATATACATCCTTATATTTTAAACAAAACATCCCTCAGCTTATAAAGTCCAAGGGATGCGCCAGGATGAAGGCTTTTTTTCGGTTTAATGTATTCAAAAATCCCGGCAAATAGTACTCGGCTCCATCAATTTTACCACGATGCGAAGGCTGCGGGCAAACCGCCCTCAGGCTGCAGCCTGCCTCCTAGACCAGAAGGACCGAAGCCAAATCCTCTTCTCCGAGCAGAATGTTAATCCGGTGCGTGTCCTTATCGTAGATCACAACGCCGCTGCCAACCTCTATCACCGGCTCATTGCCCAGAGCATAGAACAAATCCTCGGCAAGCGCTTCCCAGACCTCCAGCTTCGATTCCTGCGGCAGCTCCTGCCACTCATCCGGCTCCATTTCAAAAAATAAATACCCGTCGGAAATCCTTCCTACCGCTTCTGTCAGTTCACTCAAAATTTCGCTGTAATCTCTGCCATGCTTCACACCCACGTCAATCACTCCGTTTTCTCCACAGATGAATAATATTACCCTACTCATTATAGCCGAAAAAATGACTTCACAAAAAAGGGAATGCTGTCGATAAATAAGAATATACGTTATTGGTCAGACAGAGTGTCCCACCGCTGTTCATGGATGATACACGCGGTATAGTCGGATCACTTCCTAATTCTCATGGACGAGGTGCGTAAATGGAAATTTCAACAATACTTGGTTTGATTTTTGGTTTCGTTACAATAGTATGGGGGATGTTTCTTAAAGGCGCGCCGTTAGCTGCCTTGGGAGCACCCGCAGCTTACGTAATCATTCTGTTGGGTACAGCCGCATCAATACTTATGGCTTTCCCATTCTCTGAAGTCAAGAAAGTCCCTAAATTGTTCAAGATAATATTTGTAAAAAAGAAAATGGTCAGTAAAACGGAACTGATCACCATGTTCATGGAATGGGCCTCTATTACCCGCCGTGAAGGCTTGCTTGCCCTGGAATCCAAGGTCGATGAAATTGAAGACAACTTCCTTCGAAACGGCATGCGGATGATTATCGACGGTAACGACCAGGAGTTTGTCCGCGATGTATTAATGGAAGATATTCACGCTACAGAGGACCGGCATAAGGCCGGAGCGCTGATTTTCTCGCAGGCAGGTATGTACGCTCCTACGCTAGGGGTACTCGGGGCCGTTATCGGGCTGATCGCCGCACTTTCGGATATGAGTGCAGTAGAAAAACTGGCTCACGCCATCGGGGGTGCCTTCATTGCCACCATAGTCGGTATCTTTACAGGTTATGTGCTTTGGCATCCGATTTCGACCAAGCTGAAGCGGCTCTCCAAAGGCGAAATCGAGGTCAGACTAATGATGGTGGAAGGACTTTTATCCATCCAGTCCGGGGTATCAACCATTGCCATCAACCAGAAGCTTTCCGTCTTCCTCACGCCTTCTGAACGCGCGAAGCTGACAGACAAGGAGGGTGCTTCGAGTGAGCAAAAAGACTAGACATGAGGAGCACGAAGAGCATGCCGATGAATCCTGGCTATTGCCTTATTCGGATCTAATGACCCTTCTGGTCGCCTTGTTCCTCGCTATGTACGCCATGAGCGCTACAGATGCCAAGAAATTTGAAGAGATGGCCCAGGCCTTCAGATCCGTATTTACCGGTGGAGGCGGAGTGCTGGAATATAAATCAGATGCTCCTACGAATACCCAGCTTGACCAGGGTAAAGAAGAAAAAATGAACAGTGTGATGTCAGAGAATACCGGCAAAGACGAATTGAACAAGCTGAAGCAGAAAGAGCAAGAGGATCTGGAGAAGCTGAAGAAGCAATTCGATCAGTATATTAAGAATAACGGGCTGACCAATCTGCTCAGCACCAAGCTGAATCAATCGCAGCTAATGATCACCATCAGCGACAACGCTTTGTTCGCTTCCGGGCAAGCATTCGTTAAGGATGACTCCCGTCAGCTTGCGAAATCAATCTCGAACATGCTGCAGGAATTTCCAGATTATGAAGTGCTGGTACAGGGGCATACGGACAACGTTCCAATCTCCAACAGCATTTACCCCTCCAACTGGGATCTCAGTGTGGCGCGGTCGCTGCAATTCATGAAGATTTTGCTGCTGAATCCCAATTTGAACCCGGTGAAGTTCAGTCCAATCGGATATGGCGAATATCATCCGATTGCTCCCAACACTACACCTGAAGGCCGTGCCAAGAACCGCCGTGTGGAAGTATCCATCCTTCGTAAATATCAGGATGCGACACAAACCACGAACGTTCCCACTTCCGGCAATTAATTTATTGTACAATCGAACAAAGAGCTGATCTGAAGGGTCTCACCAAGACCATCAGATCAGCTCTTATTCTTTGCTTACTGCAGTTGGTAGTTCAGATTAGCTCCCAGCTCCTGCTTCTCCTGTGCAGTCAGGTCACGCCACTCCCCTGTTTTCATGGCTCCAAGACGAATATTCATTATCCGTATGCGCTGCAGCCGTCTGACCTCATATCCAAACGCCGTACACATCCGGCGGATTTGCCGGTTCTTGCCTTCTGTGAGAATAATACGGAAGACCCGCTCGGTGACCCGCGTCACTTCACAGGGCAGCGTACGCCCGCCCAGTATTTTGACGCCGCTCGACATCCCTGTAATAAAGGCTGGCGTAATAGGGCGGTCTACAGTAACTATATATTCTTTCTCATGCTTGCCTTCCGCCCGTAAGATTTTGTTAACGATATCTCCATCATTCGTAAGCAGAATTAATCCTTCGGAGTCTTTATCGAGCCGGCCGATCGGAAAGATCCGCTCATGATGTCCAACAAAATCGACAATATTCCCTTGAATATGCGCTTCTGTGGTAGAGGTGATACCCACAGGCTTATTCAGAGCGATGTATACGACCTTGCTGCCCGTTTTAAGAAGCTTGCCGTCTATTCGCACCTCATCCCCCGTCTCAGCCTGACTGCCGAGCACAGCGCGCTCTCCGTTAATGGTAACCCTGCCGCCTTCCACCAGCTTGTCTGCTTCACGGCGTGAACAGTATCCTGTCTCACTGATGAACTTATTAATCCTCATGTATGTCTTCACTCCGTTCTTCGTTCATGCTCTGCCCGGGTGCAACCTCGCCAGCCGCAGGCAGCTTAATTGTTACTTCAGCCCCGCAGCCGTATTCACTGCGGATTTCCATACTGCCTTTATGGGACTGGATAATCCGCTGGCTGACCATCAGCCCGAGTCCGGTTCCCGTCTCCTTGTTGGTGAAGAACGGCTCACCCAGCTTGGGCAGCATTTCCTCAGGAACGCCTACTCCCTCATCGGAAATCACTATGACTACATAACCGTCAACTGTATCCTGCTCCAGTGTAATTGTGCCGCCCTCAGGCATAGCTTCAATCGCATTTTTGACGACATTAATAAATACCTGCTTAAGCTGATTCTCTTCACAGTGGACCGTTGCCGGCAGCTTCGAGAACTTCGTCTCGAACTCTATTCCGAAAAGATGCGCCTGGCTGCTCAAGAGAGAGACCACATCACTTAGGATGTGCCGGACATCCTTCTGCTGAAAATGGACGGCCTGCGGCTTGGCCAGAATCAAAAATTCACTGACAATAAGATTAATCCGCTCCAGCTCCGAGAGCATAAGCTCAACATGAAGCGGAACCAAAACCTTCTTCTCCTGCTGAAGCTGCAGAAATCCCCGCAGTGTGGTCAGCGGATTTCGGATCTCATGCGCAACCCCGGCGGCAAGCTGGCCAACTGTAGTCAGCTTCTCGGAACGTCTCAGCAGCTCCTCAATCCGGTTCCGCTCCGTCATATCGCGCGACACATGGACAAAGGACTGTGGCTCTCCTTCCTCATCGCGAATAACCGAGGTGCTGACACTGACTTCAACAAGTGAGCCGTCCCGTTTGAGCCTTATGGTCTCCAGGGGAGGCAGAACCGCTCCGTTCTTCAGCTCCTTCAGCCTGATTTCTTCCTGCTTCTGAGCTGTGGCAGGTACCAGATAAGGCGTCCTAGGTAATGTATCAGTCGCACTCCAGCCGTACAGCTCTTCAAAAGCCCGATTCGTGCTGGTAATCCGGCCATCCATATCCATTGTATGAATGGCATCAGAGGTACCGTTGATTACCGACTCCAGATGTTCCTTGACTGCCCGGTTCTCTTCCAGCGTCTGCCCCAGCCGGTTGGTATGCTGCAGCAGATGTGAGGTCATGGCATTAATCCGGTGGGCCAGTTGTCCCAGCTCATCACGGCTGTCTACTTTTAACGGAGTTTCGAACTTGCCTCTGGCCACATCGTTTACCTTTGCCAGTATATCCTTAATCGGCCGGGTAACAATACCCGCCAGAATATAGCTTACGACAAAAAAGACTACAAGCAGTATAACTGAAGTGCTGACATTATTAATCAACTGCTTCTTGATGACGGAAGAAATGACCGAATAATCCATAACCACACTGATGACATAATTCTCTGTACCCGCTTGCATAATTGGGATGAAGCTTTTGAGCACTCTTTTGCCAAGCGCTTGTGTATCCAGTGTGATCGGCTTTCCACCGCTTACCGCCTCCATAACTGCCGCCTTATCCTCCTCCACGTTGCCAAAGGTATAGGTGCCATATTTAATGGGACGAGTTCGCAGCTTTTGATTCGCTGAATCGCTTCCATCCGGCTGCATGCTGGGTGATCCAAAGGTTTTGGGGTTTATCCCTGTTATTTCCAGAATTCCCGGGCTCACCTCTTTGGACTGCCGGACGATCTCATCAGGATTCATAATTCTAATATAATCACTCACCGCTGTGCTGCGAATGTAAGGATCTATAATGTAGTTTCTTGCTTTATCATGATAGTATCCCCACTTCTCAATATACTTCGGATTGGAGGTCGAGTATTCAAACGGTCCGGACCAGAAATTCTCAAAGCTCTCTCCCTGCTCAACCGATACCTCCTGACCCGTAAACAGCTCAAGGAGGGCTACATACCAATAACCCATCCCGTTGGTAGACAGACCAAGCTCACTTGGATCTGAGGATTTGGCAACTACTATATCATCATCAGTCTTGACCAGAAGTGAAATATTAGACACACCAAGCTTATGAGCAAGCACCTGTAGCTGCTCATTCTTCACATTCTTGATATCAGGGTCAAGCTCCCTGGAGGCCAGGATAGCGGTCATTCGCAGGTTCTGGGCGATTTGGTGCTGCACATAATTAGAGCTGTAACTGCTCTGCTCGACGGAAACGGCAATTTGCTTGGCGGTCATCTTCATGTTGTTTATACTTTCATTACGAAGATTGCTCCGGGCAGCATGAAGATTAAGGGTAAGGGTAAGCGTCAAAATTAGAAGCACCGAACCAAAAATAATTGCCGATAATTTTATTTTTATGGACAAGCTGTTTTTTCACCTCTTACCGCTGGTAAATCCTAGCGGAGTGTTCAATAAACATCATACCTTTTGCCCCTCCATTTGAAAAGACATTTCACAGAGGCCCTCTGTTTCGCGAAATATTGAATTTCACTGACACTTTCTCTACAATGGATGAGAAACCATCCACAGGTTATGCACATATAAACATTTTATCAGATAGCCATGTGCACAACATTGTGTATAAATCAGGTATTATCCACAGAGTTGTGCACAGTTTGTTAAGAACGAATATTTGTTCGTTGTACAAGGACCGATTGCAGAAGGGAAGATGAGTTTGGATAGGATACATAATGAACTGTCGCCTGAGGAATTGGCGATTCATGAATATTGGATGAGAGAAGCGATTACGGAGGCCAAGAAGGCAGAAGCGCTGGGAGAAGTCCCTATTGGTGCGGTTGTTGTCCGCCAGGGTGAAATTATCGGACGCGGCTATAATCTGCGAGAGACGACGATGGATTCCACCGCCCATGCTGAAATGGTCGCCATTCGTGAGGCCAGTGCCGCACTGAATTCATGGCGTTTGCTGGATTGCCAGCTATACGTTACACTGGAGCCATGCCCCATGTGTGCCGGAGCGATGGTCCAGTCCAGAGTACCGCTTACCATATACGGCACCCCTGATCCCAAAGCCGGTTGCGCAGGAACCCTGATGAATCTTCTGGAGGAGCCGCGGTTTAATCACCGCACCGAGATTATACAAGGCATATTACAAAAGGAATGTGCAGAGCTGCTGACTACCTTTTTCCGCCGCTTGCGGCAGAAGCCTTCCAAGCCTTAAACATTCCAGAGCACAGCTGCATCGAAAAGGAGGAACACCCATGTCTATTAAGCTATACGATACTACTCAAGGCATTTATATTACACTGCTGCAGCTTGTGGATGTCGACGAACTACTTAAGCTGCGCCTGCGCAATAAAGAGCATCATCAGCCGTTTGAGCCTCTGCGTGAGGAAGACTACTTTACGCTGGAGAGCCAGCAGAGGCTCATCAGCCAGCGCCTGGAGGAATCCCGGCAGGACAAGGGATATATGTTCGGCATCTTTCTGCTGGACGGCCAGCTGGTCGGGCAAATCACCATTTCCAATGTAGTCCGCGGCGTCGGACAATATGCTGATATCGGCTATTTTATTGATTATGCCCTGCAAGGAAAAGGATATACAAGCGCTGCCGTTGGCCTCATTCTGAAGTTCGCCTTCCGCTCCCTTGGCCTGAACAGAGTGCAAGCCGCCATCCTGCTGCATAACACTGGCTCCCGCAGGGTTCTGGAGAAGAACGGCTTCCAGGCTGAAGGGATCGCCCGCCGCTTCATTAAGATCAATGGAGAATTTCAGGATCACCGCACCTACGCCATCCTCGCCGAAGATGTCGTGCAATAGGAAGAAGTGTATATTTTCTAAAAAAATCCCGCATGCGTGATGAATTTTCACACATGCGGGATTTCTATTGCTACGTGAGTTTAATAAGTGCCCAGACTACCAAACTGTTGCTGCAGTTCTTCCAGGGTAATAACATCCTTGCCTTTAGGAATACCGATCTTAAACGTCTGCTTCTCATTAATCTTGTTGTATTGATTGCTCGCGCTTACGGATAAGCTGACATTCTCGCCTTTGTCCGGATCATTGACCTTGAAATCCATCAGCAGATCCTGGTACACAGGGTAATTATCTTTGTTGATCGCCGTATTGAGATGGAATTGGTTGATCGTCAGATACTTGCCGAGGTCAGCCAGGTCCTTGTCGAACTCTTTGCGGGATTCACTGGACTTAAGCTCTTCCTTAGCTTTGGACAAATCGGCGGCGTCAATTTTCAGCATGTCCTTGTATTCTTCTTTGCCCAGGATATCAATGATCTTCGGCAGGGCATTATTCACAAGAACGGTGAGCGCTTCTTTGACATTATCATTGGTCACCTTGAACTGTACAACCTGTTCGGCCTGTACGCCTTCCGGCAAGCCTGCATCCTTCAGTTTGATATCGCTAAAATATTTTGCTTCATCATACTCGCCCATCAATGTGTTCAGGACCTCGTTGGAGAGCTTCTGCATCTTCTGAGTATCCATAGTGGCAGGATTCCAGTCGGTTCCTCCCTGCTCTGCCAGTTCCTTAGGATCAAGCTCTATAAACTTGCCAACAACTGATTCCGGGAGCGGCAAAAATGGAATTGACGGGATTTTGATGTACATCTTCTCCCCTGCCATAACCATAGGAATGTTGAAGGACATCGTCATATCGCCCTTCAGATTCAACACCATTGTTAATTCAGTCTGCAATGGTTCTGCCTGGTATACACCCTCAACTGAAATGTCAGCGTTCTTGAGCATACTGAGCACCTGCGCAGTTGTCGCATCTGTCTCACCACCGGTTGGCGCATCAATAGTCAAATTGTTAATGACCACCTTGCTTTTCATTTCATATGACTTCAGTGTAGTCGCTTTGATAGCGGCGGACTTCAAAGCTTCTTTAGGTGCTTCCTGCTTGTTAGCACAGCCAGGCAAAATTACTGCGGCTGTAAGCAACAAAGCAGCAGCGGATAACCCCCATCTTTTTTTCATTAAAAATCTCCTCTCCCATGTATAAAGATTCTTCCCCTCCTTAATGATAAACCATTTGGCAAATAACAGAAACCATTTGTTTCATATTATCCCATGTTTTCAGCCTTGCGGGTTATGATGGTCCACATGATTGGCCTGTTTTACCTTTTTGGAGCCGGAAAGCGGCTCAGGTCCGGAAGATTTATGATCGTTACGCCGGCTTTGACGGGTTTCCTCGGTTCCAGGAACAGGCACGCTTTTGGGTTTGCTCATTACGGTTCGCCTCCTATGGATTGGTCAAGCCTTGAAGCGCCTGGGCACATTCGTGAATCTGTCTCGTGTACTGCTGCGCCAACTGTTGAATAGCGCCGGCACGTTCATCCGTATGGCGTCCATCCTGCTCGACGTCGATCAGATTCACAGCCACCTCACGGCTATCAACATAAGTACAGCGGAAATCAAGGGTATAAGCTTGATGTCCGGCGGCATTAAAATGAATCAGCAGGCTGTTACGGTCCGCCTCATCACCCTGTACGCTAAAACTGTCTCCATCCTCCATCAGGGCAGGCAAACGCTCCTGCCACGCAGAAACCAGACTTTGCTGATCCATATGCAATTGTCGGTTCATTGTTCTTATCAGCCTCCTTCTCTAATACATTGCGGAGAAATGGGGCTTTTTATTCTAGTTGGCACAGATTCCAATAATATAATAAAAAAGCCACCCTCCAAGGAAGGCAGCTTCTATCTGTTCGTATTTAGCTTTTAAAGTAATGGCGGAGAGGATGGGATTCGAACCCATGTGAGCTTGCACTCTAACGGTTTTCAAGACCGCCCCGTTATGACCGCTTCGGTACCTCTCCAATGCATCAAAATTTCACATGCATTAGGATTGTACCACACATTCTTAGAAAAACGCAACTATAATTATTGATTAGCTTTAGGACTAATCACTTTAACATTCCGCATGTATGGCTGCAGCGCTGTAGGGATCAACACACTGCCATCCTCTTGCTGATAATTCTCCAGAATGGCAGCTACTGTCCGGCCAACGGCCAGAGCGGAGCCATTCAGCGTATGAACGAATTCAGGCTTGGCCTTAGGCTCCTTACGGTAACGGATATTTGCCCGGCGCGCCTGGAAATCCTCAGTATTGGAGCAAGAGGAGATTTCACGGTACATCCCGCATTCCGGCAGCCATACCTCCAGGTCGTACGTCTTGGCCGCGGTAAAGCCCATATCACCTGTGCAGAGCGCGAGTACACGGTACGGCAGCTCCAACAGCTGCAGCACGCGCTCTGCGTCTGCTGTCATCTTTTCCAGCTCCTCATAGGAGGTCTCAGGTGTGGTGAGCTTGACCAGCTCTACCTTGTTGAACTGATGCTGGCGAATCAGCCCGCGGGTATCACGGCCCGCCGAGCCGGCTTCAGAACGGAAGCAGGAGCTGTAGGCCACATGGTATTTTGGCAAATCTGCAGCGGTCAGGATCTCTTCACGATAGTAATTCGTAACCGGGACCTCAGCCGTAGGAATGAGATAATATTCAGTATCCCGCAGCTTGAACAGATCCTCTTCGAACTTGGGAAGCTGGCCAGTGCCGTAAAGGCTGTCCTTGTTGACGATATATGGCGGCAGCATCTCCTCGTAGCTATGTTCCCCGCTGTGAAGGTCCATCATGAAGTTAATCAGTGCACGTTCCAGACGCGCTCCCAGCCCTTTATAGAAAGCAAACCGTGAGCCCGTAACCTTGGCAGCGGCTTCAAAATCAATAATATCCAGTTGCTGCGCCAGCTCCCAATGTGACTTCGGCGTGAACCCAAATTCACGCGGCTGTGACCAGCGGCGCACTTCAACATTTTCTTCCTCTGATTTGCCTACAGGCACAGACTCATGGGGGATATTCGGAATATTCATGGTCAATTCTTCAATTCGGGTCTCAAGCTCCCGCACCTCGTCATCCAGCTCTTTGATCCGGTCAGACACAGTACGCATTTCTGTGATCAAGTCATCGGCAGGTTCGCCGTTCTTCTTCTTCTTTGCAACTTCACCCGACACGGTATTCCGGCGGTTCTTCAGTCCTTCTGTCTCTTGCAGCAGCTCACGGCGGCGCAGATCGAGCTGCGGAAATTCAGCGATCAAATCAAGCGACTTGCCGCGCTTCTCAAGCGCCTCTTCTACCTTGGCGTAGTCACTGCGCAATACCTTTACATCTAACACAAAGTTTCCCTCCTGAAAACAATCATAACTCTTTCAAATTGCTGTTCACAGCTTTGAAAGAGTCAGGATGTTCTTATATGCAGTTTTATTGGTTGGCTGCTACGCTATCCTTCACCATATTGGCAAAGTATTGGTGCAGCCTGTAATCATCTGTCAGCTCCGGATGAAAAGAGGATACAAGCAGATTGCCCTGGCGAGCGGTCACAATCTCGTCGTTATAGACTGTCAGCACATCAACCTCAGGACCAACCTCATTGATGAGTGGTGCGCGAATAAATACAGCCCGCACCGGCTCATCAATACCTTTAACCTCCAGATCGCATTCAAAGCTCTCCCGCTGACGGCCAAAGGCATTGCGGGCAACGGTAATGTCCATCAGCTCCAAATGGCCCGGTTCGCCACCGGCGATACGCTTAGCCAGTACAATCATGCCGGCGCATGTCCCGAAAATCGGCTTGCCTTGTCCGGCAAAATCGCGTATGGCTTCAATAAAGCCGTACTTCCGCATAAGCTTGCCAATGGTTGTGCTCTCTCCGCCGGGAATAATCAGTCCCTGTACCTCCTCAAGCTGCTCTACACGCTTGATTGGCAGGCCTTGCGCCCCGGTCTTCTCTATACTGACAATATGCTCTGTTACGGCGCCTTGAAGCGCCAACACTCCTATCTTCATCCGGACAACCTTCTCTCTATTAACGACCGCGTTCCGACATGCGTTCTGCTGGTGACAGTGTGGCAATGTCGATTCCCTTCATCGGGGTGCCGAGATTCTTGGATACTTCTGCAATCAATTTGTAATCCGTATAATGAGTCGTTGCTTCTACGATTGCACGGGCAAACTTCTCTGGGCTGTCCGATTTGAAAATACCAGAGCCTACAAATACACCGTCTGCACCAAGATGCATCATTAAAGCAGCATCAGCGGGAGTTGCTACACCGCCAGCGGCAAAGTTGACAACCGGCAATTTGCCAAGCTCATGTACTTCAAGCAGCAGCTCATAAGGAACACCCAATGTCTTAGCTTCATTAAATAGCTCATCGAGTGAAAGATTGGCTACTTTACGGATCTGGCTGTTAATATAGCGCATATGGCGAACAGCTTCAACGATATTCCCCGTTCCCGGTTCACCCTTGGTCCGGATCATGGAAGCACCTTCGTTAATGCGGCGCAGCGCTTCACCCAGATCTTTTGCCCCGCATACAAACGGAACCGTAAATTCACGTTTATTGATATGGAACACTTCGTCAGCGGGAGTAAGCACTTCACTCTCATCTAAATAGTCGACACCCAGTGATTCCAGAACCTTAGCTTCTACGTAATGACCGATACGAGCTTTCGCCATAACCGGAATGCTTACCACCTTGAGAACCTCTTCTACAATTGTAGGATCGGCCATCCGTGCTACACCGCCCGCTGCACGGATATCAGAAGGTACGCGTTCAAGGGCCATAACGGCTACTGCCCCCGCAGCCTCAGCAATTTTAGCCTGCTCTGCATTCATGACGTCCATAATGACGCCGCCTTTTTGCATTTCTGCCATACCTCTTTTAACTCGCGCTGTTCCTGTTTCCATGTCCAAGCCTCCCGACTAATCTTCCTTAATCTAACTAATAATTTTACCGCAAGGCGGAAATATATACAACGTATTTACTCGGATTATCTCCTGTTTTCAACATTTACCGCCGTTAGAACAAGTTCTTGATTCCTTTAAACAGATCGGCAAAAAATTCTCCGATTGCTCTCATCAGTAGCTTGAACCAGCCGGCCTTCTCAGCCTCTTCTGCGGTAATCAGATTAACGGTCTTCTCCTGAACCTGAGAAATCCCTGCTACCTGGTATGAGTAGGTAACCTTGCCCACCTTGGTCCCTGCCGGAATTGGCGCAACCAAAGTTGTTGGATCATTGGTTACAACGGTGGTCTTGATTTGCGGAGAAGTGGTTCCCTTAGGTACGATAAAGGTAACTCCGGCGTCCGTAACTACGGAAACGTCTTTGTTCTTGCCCTTCAGCACAGGAACTGTCTCATTGCCGGCAATCACAGCCTTAGGTGCTACAACCTGCTTGACCTCAAAATTATTGAAGCCGAAATCAAGCACCTTCTTCGTTTCAGTGAAACGGTGTGCCTCGGAGTTGGCTCCCATTACAACACTGATCAGCCGCATTCCATTCCTAACGGCAGTACCTGTGAAGTTGTTGCCCGCCTTGGTAGTATGCCCTGTCTTCAGTCCATCAAGGCCTGGATATGCATACGCCTTGAAGTTAGGAATGTTCTTGTTCGCTTCAAGCATCCAGTTATAGTTGATGATCGGGTTCTTATCACGTTCACGGAATTTGTAAGACTGTATAGTTGTGAAATCCGAGAAATCAGGATGATCGGTAACAATATATTTGGCGAGAATAGCTGCATCCATAGCAGACATTACGGTTTCACGATCAGTCTTGGGTTGGAACTTCGCAGGCATATCGGCCCGGTCAAGACCGGTTGAGTTAATAAAATAAGCTGTCTTCATGCCCATCTTCTGAGCAGTTTCGTTCATTAATGCTACAAATTGCTGCTCAGATCCTGCTACCTGCTCCGCCAAAGCTACAGTGGCATCATTTGCAGAGCCTACCGCCATCGCTATATAGAGCTCTTTTACAGTATGTTCATCCCCTTGTGCCAGAAAAATACGCGAGCCAATTTGCTTGGAGGCATTCTCCTGCACAATGACCTTCTGATCCCAAGAGAGCTGGCCTTTCTTTACGGCATCCGCAACGAGATATTCTGTCATCATCTTGGTCATACTTGCCGGAGGCAGAGCCACGTCCGCATTCAAAGACATAAGCACCTCACCCGTGGAGGCTTCAATCAATACCGCCGATTTCAAGTTGAGCCCAAGACTCTCTACCGAAGGAATCTTAACTGCAGTTGTCTTAGGAGTTGTTGCTGCTGCTGTGCCTGACTTAGTGGTTGCCGGTGTCTTCACCGCTTCGGCCAGTACCGAACCTACAGGAAATGCTAACATATTTAAAAGCAGACCTACTGCCGCTGTCTTAATCACAAATTGTTTACCGCTGAATTTACGCTTGTGCTTCAATGATTACTACTCTCCTTTTTGCCCTCATATCATTGCTTGTTCTATTCTAACACAGGGGTACCTGCAAAAAAAGACAGGCAGGACGAATTAGTCCTGCCTGTCCATAAAATCCACGCCATATTACAAGGAATAGTTAGGAGCTTCCTTCGTAATCTGTACATCATGCGGATGGCTCTCACGCAAACCAGCTCCGGTAATCCGGATAAACGTAGTGTCGTTACGCAGCTCTGTCAAATTTTTCGTTCCGCAGTATCCCATACCTGAGCGCAGGCCGCCAATCAGTTGATGAACCGTATCGGAAAGACTTCCTTTAAAAGCAACACGTCCTTCAATGCCTTCCGGAACCAGCTTCTTGTCATCATCCTGGAAGTAGCGGTCTTTACTGCCCTGCTTCATAGCACTCATACTGCCCATACCACGGTACACTTTGAATTTGCGGCCCTGGTAAATTTCCGATTCCCCCGGGCTTTCTTCCGTACCGGCAAACATGCTGCCCATCATAACAGCAGATGCTCCAGCAGCGATAGCTTTGGTAATCTCTCCGGAGTATTTAATCCCGCCGTCCGCAATAATTGGAATACCATACTCACGGGCTACTGTAGCACAATCATAGATGGCTGTAATCTGAGGTACACCGATACCGGCAATTACACGTGTGGTACAGATCGAGCCCGGTCCAATTCCCACCTTAACTACCGAAGCTCCGGCTTCAATCAGCTCACGGGTTGCTTCTCCGGTGGCCACATTGCCGGCTATAATTGTAAGATCCGGGTACAGCTCACGCAATTTGCGGACAGCATCAATAATATTGATATGGTGACCATGTGCAGAATCGACAGTAATAAGATCGACTCCGGCTTTTACCAAAGCTTCTGTCCGTTCAAGCATGTCCTTGGAAATCCCAATCGCTGCACCAACCAGCAGACGGCCGTGAGCATCCTTGGCACCATTCGGGAATTGAATGGCTTTTTCGATATCTTTTATAGTAATCAGACCCTTGAGAATGTTGTTCTCATCCACCAGAGGCAGCTTCTCAATCTTATGACGCTGCAAAATAACTTCTGCCTCCTGAAGCGTAGTGCCCACGGCAGCGGTGACCAGGTTATCATGTGTCATTACTTCTTTGATCTGAATATTGAAATCATGAATAAAGCGAAGATCGCGATTCGTTAGAATTCCAACCAGCTTATTGCTTTCATCGACGATAGGCACACCGGAAATACGGTATTTCCCCATCAGGACTTCAGCATCGGATACCAAGTGTTCTGGTGTAAGAGAAAAAGGATTCGTAATAACGCCACTTTCGGAGCGCTTCACACGGTCCACCTCTTCCGCCTGCTGCTCCACGGACATATTCTTATGAATAATGCCGATCCCACCCTCACGGGCAATTGCAATCGCCATAGCTGCTTCCGTGACCGTATCCATACCCGCACTCATCAGAGGGATGTTCAGCTTCACATTTTTGCTTAGTACCGTGGCCAGATCTACTTCCTTCGGCAGCACCTCGGATTTACGGGGCACCAGCAGCACATCATCAAAAGTTAATCCTTCTTTGCCAAACTTATCTTCCCACACCTGGGTCATTCCTCCTCGATTATATGTTATTCTAACTGCCCGCAAACTTTATGATGAAGAAACTAAGGCTCAAGTCCATACCAGACAGACACCGATAAAGACCTGAAAGCTAGACGTATCCGTATCTTCAATTAAGGTTTGAGATGCTTGTCCAAAAATATATTATTGCCATCTTAGCAAAGGGCTTTTGGCCTGTCAAGAATATTACATCATCTGAGAAAGTATTCGGAAAACGGACACCGGGTAAGCGAATTCTTGGACGAAAGTCCGTATAGAGTGGACAATTCTGAAGCGTGCATCCATGATTTAACACTGTCCGTAGAATTATAAAAGTACATATCTCCAACAAAAAAAGCCACTGTCGATGACTCAACAATGGCTTTCATGTTGCTTGGCGGCGTCCTACTCTCCCAGGACCCTTCGGTCCAAGTACCATCGGCGCTGGAGGGCTTAACGGTCGTGTTCGGGATGGGTACGCGTGGAACCCCTCCGCTATCGCCACCAAACATGATTTTTCGAAGCTTCCGCTTCTCGAAATCGCTGCAAGAAAATATCAAACCTTTCGGTTTACCTTCCTGCCCAGGCCTTGATCGCCTGAAAACTGAATCCGAAACGAAATCTGCGTAATAGTGTTTTGGATAAGCCCTCGACCGATTAGTATTGGTCAGCTCCACACGTTACCGTGCTTCCACCTCCAACCTATCTACCTCGTCGTCTTCAAGGGGTCTTACATACTGGGAAATCTCATCTT
>NZ_JBTLRW010000030.1:0-51052 GCF_054483875.1 Paenibacillus sp. BAC0078 | reverse complement strand
GTTTTGATTATATCAGATCAAACCATGTAGGACAATTAAGCTGTCCAAAGACAGCCCTTGTCCTAAGCCGATTCATCCCATGCCTGAAGACGTTGGGCTTTCTCGGCTATATACTGTAAAGAAGCCAGCCTCCAATACAACCGGAGGCTGGCTTTTTTTAATTCAGAATTATTTGGCAAAACGAAATGCACTGAACATGGAGGAGATCAAATATCCGGCCACACCGCCAATAGGGATAAACAGCACAAGCCCCCACCAGCCATACAACGGCAGACAGATAGCCGCCGAGCACAGCAGGGCAAACGGCATCAGCATGATCGGCAGCGCCTTCGAGCCGGCCTCCGCCTTCTGCTGCTTGGTAAACGGCAGAATTCCGATATAATCATCCCCGGAGAACAGCAGCCAGAAGGAAGACAGCCAGTAGGACATTAACGCGATCAGCAGCGCGAAGATCAGCCACTTCAGCACGGAAGACACGATGAGCACCGCTACCAGCCCTACCCCGGTGAACTGCAGGTACAGCTTGAAATGCGCCGGATTCCGCAGCAGCGCTTTGATTGCCGCCGCCGTGAACCGGCTCTCCGGCAGCTTGGATTTCAGCAGCGGCTGCGACTTGCGGAAGATCCACGGCTTGTACCGCGTAGGACGCGGTTTATCCAGAACATTACGCAGCATGAGCGCGGCGATCCTCATCCGCTGCTTGAAGTCCTCGCGCACATCATTCATAAAAGTGCCGCGCAGCCGCAGGCGGTAGCGGATCGCCCAGGCCGTCACTGCCGCAAATACGGCGGTGGTCAGCAGCAGAAGCAGCGGGCTGTCCTTCCAATACAGCGCAGCCCGGATATAAATGGCACAGGGTACGGTCACCGCCGGAATCAGCCACAGCCAGCGGCGGAAGCCCTGGCGCTGCACCTTGACAAGATGCCCCAGCAGCTTGACACACCAGCTGCAGGCAATGGTCATGGCGAGCAGCGCCCAGGCCGCGCCCGGGCTGACCCCATAACCACGGACAATGAAGGGCAGCAGAATGATATACACCGCAGCCATCTTCAGCGCTGTAACTATAAGGCTGTAGACCACTCCCCGCAGAATAATTGTCCTGATCCATCCCTCCCTCTGCCTGAGGAACAGCAGATCGCCCTCTTGCAGAAGCAGAACCATCCCTCCCGTAGCCACAAGAATAGCCAGCAGGGCCGGAAGCATCATGAAGGGCAGAACTGTCACCCAGGAGGGCAGGTCATGATTCCATAACCCATAATAAAAACGTCCGCCAAGCAGCCCCCCGGGAATAATAATATAGAGCAGCACCGTCCAGTCTGCCGCCGTGCGGATAATTGCCCACTGCTCGCGCCAGTGGGAGGTCAGCCGCCGCAGAAACAATCTCTGCGCCGTAGGAAAAGCAAATGAATTCCTGCTCATGTCAACTCGTCGAAGCAATCAAACAACGACCCCTCCGGCAATCCCGCCTGAGCGCGGATCTCTTCCAGTGTACCCGAAGCGGTCATTCTCCCGCCGGAGATCAGCACGAAGCTGTCGCAAATCTTCTCAGCCGTATCCAGTACGTGCGTAGACATCAGCACCCCGGCTCCCCGCTCCCGCTCCGCTGCAAGCAGCCGCAGAAAGTCCTTGGTCGCGCGCGGATCCAGCCCAATGAACGGCTCGTCCACGATGTAGACATCGGGCTGGACCAGGAAGCCCAGCATCAGCATCATTTTTTGCTTCATGCCCTTGGAGAAGCCTGCCGGAAGATCGTTGCGGACATGCTCCATGCCGAACTGGGTCAGGAGCCTCCCGGCAGTCTCCTCAAAGGCTTCATAGGTCAAGCCATAAGCTGCGGCTGCCAGGTCCAGATGCTCCCACAGCGTTAAATCCTCATAAAATACAGGCTGCTCCGGCACGTAAGCATAGGATTTGCTCTCTCCGCCAAGGCTCACCTTGGCTTTGGCATGCTTCAGCAGCCCAAGCAGCGTCTTGATCGTAGTGCTTTTGCCGGCTCCGTTTGGTCCAATTAATCCCAGAAGCTGGCCCCGCCGCACTTGAAAAGAGATATCGGAGATCCTTGCATCTCCAGCCTCGTAGCCGGCCTGGTCAATGAAGACATCGAGTACGATTTCACGCTCTGAGCTGTCCTCTTCACTTTCTTTGATTGCTTCAGGCTTCTGTGCCTGCAGCGCTTCCGTCTCTTCCATGCAGTTCCATCTCCTACATTAATAGCTTTGGTATAATCGCCTACCGGATAGGATAGAATCCAGTAATCCGATCATATCATCCTCAGCGGCCCTATGCTAGGAAACTTCTGCTGCCGGTTCCGCCAAGGTTCGTACAGCCGCTGCATCCCTGTTTTCAATCCCGGTCCGCAGAAAGAGCAGCAGCGCTCCGAGCAGTGCCGCCAGGACCCCCGAGACAATAAAAGCCGAAATAGGCCCTGAGGCTGTAACCAATGCTCCCCCAGCTATCGGTCCGAGAATGACCGCCGCGCTCGTCAGGCTGCCAATGATTCCGAATATCCGGCCTGTGTAGGCTTCCGGCGTCCGTTTCTGAAGCATCGAGTTAAAAGGAATGATAACAAAGCCTGCACCCACCCCTACGAGAACGAACGACCCAAACAATGTAATGTTCATCCAGAGGCCTGCCTGTCCGTAAGCGGTCACTAAAGCGGCAATGGTGAAGACAGAACCCATAAGGACGGTACCTGCGCCCATAAAGACAAGCGGGCGTTTGCTGCAGCCCAGCCGGCCTGACGTCACCGCTGAGAGCAGTGTGCCGAAGCCGCTGGCGGCTACACACCAGCCAAGCAAATCGCCGCTCACACCAGGAATTTCCCGGAACAGGGTGATCGTCTGAGAATCGGCAATTTGAAGCACCAGAAGCACCGCTACAATCATCACCACTCCGCTGAGCACTACCGGCATACCGGCAATCAGCCGCAATCCGGCGCCCGCTTCACTGCGGAACGATTTGCGCTCCTGCGGGTTCTCCGCATTATCACTTGCCCGTTCTGTCTTGAACATCCCCACTCGCGGCAGTCCCAGGAGGATGACCGCAGACACCAGATAGCTTACCGAGTCGATTACATAACACGCGGAAATGCCGAAGGCCGCAACGAGCAGGCCGCCAAGGGCCGGGCCGACAATCTTCGTAATCTGCTCAATGGATGCGCTAAGCGCCACAGCCTGATCCATTTGTCCGGGAGGTACAAGCTCCTTGAGCTTGCCGCTTTTGGCCGGAGAGAACAGCACATCCAGAACTCCCTTGGCCAGCAGCAGAATATACACCTGCCATAAGGACCCGGCAAATACCAGACAGACCACAATTCCCGCGCGCACAAGATCTGATCCGATCATGATTGCTTTGCGGTCCATTTTATCGCTCAAGTATCCCGCAAAGGGACCGCCCAGCAGCATAGGCACTGCCATGCACAGCGATACGGCCGTAATCTCCCAAGGTGTAGCCTGCCACTTCAAACCAACCATAGTCAACAGCGCCAGCACATGCAGCCAATCCCCTACGTTCGATACAAGCTGTGCTGAGATCAGCAGCATAAACGGCTTGTTCGCGGTCAGCTTACCCGGCTTTTCTTCATAACCTTGAGATACGTTCATCCTTCATCCACTCTCCCGTTCGATTGGTTATCTCCTGTAACCCATCTTAAGGAAATTGGAAGGTGTATTCATCGACCCACAGGTGTAACTGTCTGCTGCGCCAGAGGCTGAATATCCTCTCCAACTCAAGGCGGATAACGATAAAAAAAGAAGGATTTTCACAACTTTGATGCACCGTCGAAAAATTGTTTGATTTTTAATAATTAAAAGTGTGCTCATTGTGACAAATCACATGTTCTTCGTCCATTCTTTGCCGTATTGTAAGATTATATCAATAACATTTATATTCCAAACCGTGCGGGGCAACCCTCACGATTAACAATAGAGGTGGAGAAGCATGATACAATCCTATGAACGCGATACTCAACTGACACTGCATTTGTACCGGGTTTTTGCCAAGTCCTTCAAGAGCATTAATGAGCACGCCGTAACCGGCAGCAAGATCGAAGGCTTCAATCCTACAGCCTTTGCCGTAATGGAGGTTCTTTATTATAAAGGACCACAGCCTATCCAGCAGATCGGCGCCAAGCTGCTGCTGCAGAGCGGCAACGTTACTTATGTCATCGACAAGCTGGAAGAACGCGGCTACCTGCAGCGCAAGCCTTGTCCGAGCGACCGGCGGGTGATTTTTGCCGAGCTGACTACAGAGGGCGAACGCCTGATGAACGAAATGTATCCGAAGTACTCGGAGCGGCTGCATCTTGCGTTCAGCGGACTGAGTGATGAAGAGAAGGAACAAATGATTACCCTTTTGAAGAAGATGGGCCTGCAGGCTGAGAAGCTCTCTCCTCTTCCCCGCAAGTAGCTTAAGTCAACAGGGGTTGTGAATCTATTCACTTATTAGATTATCGGCTATATGATGCAAAAAGCTGCACCATCCTGTTCAGGGGGCGCAGCTTTTTTTTGCACGGAAATATGATTCGAACAACGAGAGCTAAACCTTCTTAAGTGCCTTATTCTCCTCCATGACCGACGGCAGACCTTTATGCAGCCCTGAGGATATCACCAGCGATAGAACAGCAAACACAGCCATCACAATAAAAAGCGAATGCAAACCGCCTTCCAGCGCGCCCCGCAGACTGCTCCAGGCTTCGCCGGACAATGCAGCACCTTCATGCGGGTGAAGCAGTTGATTGATGTCAGTTCCGGCTGCAGCAGCACCTGACTCTTCGGCCAGTTGCCTGTCGATGTTCAGGTTCAGCCAGGAGCCAAAAATCGCCACCCCCACTGTCTGTCCAAGCGAGCGTGTAAAGGTATTAAGTGCTGTAGAAGCTCCGCGCTGGTTGTGCTCAACCGAGGACTGAGCGATAATCGTGAACACGGTGGAGGCATAACCGAAGCCTACGCCGCAGAACATCATCAGACACAGGAGCAGTAGTTGCGAAGACTCCGCGGTCATAAATGTCAGGCCGATGGCCCCTACTGCGATTAAGGTCAGACCCAGCATGGTTGTCCGCCGGGAGCCGGAGCGCAATATCATTCTTCCCCCGGCAATCGAGCCGAGCATCCATCCCACGGACATCGGGGCCAGGAGCAGTCCTGATAGGGCCGCGCTTTTTCCGAACACTCCTTGTACCCAAAGCGGCACATATGTGGTTAAGCCAATAATCAGGGTGCTGACCAGCAGATTGGCCCCGGTGGACACCGCGATATTGCGGATGGAGAACAGTCCAAGCGGAAGCATCGGCTCCTCAGTGCGGCGCTCCACAAACCAGAAGAAGACCAGCAGACAGACTGCAGCAGCGAGTGTGAGCAGCAGCAGCGGAGAGGTCCAAGGCAGATTCTGGCCTCCTACGGTAAGTCCGAAGAGCAGTGCCCCCATGCCTGCCGCGAACAACAGTCCCCCTAACACGTCAATCTTTGTCTTGCGCTTAACTCTCTCTTCCTTCAGGAAGCGGGTGATAAAGACAATGGATAATAGCCCAAAAGGCAGATTGAATACGAATACCCAGCGCCAGCTCAGGTAATCCACCACATACCCGCCCAGCAGCGGGCCTACCAGGGAGGAAATTCCCCATACGGAGCTAACCAGCCCCTGGGTTTTGGCCCGTTCCTTAATGCTGTAAATATCTCCTATAATCGTAAAGGTCATCGGAATCAGCGCACCTGCCCCAATTCCCTGAATGCCCCGAAAAATAATCAGTTGCTCCATACTCTGTGAAACACCGCACAGCAGTGAGCCCAGAAGAAAAACAGCCGTTCCGCCGATGAACACCGGCTTGCGGCCAATCAGGTCGCTGAGCTTGCCGAAGATCGGCGTTGTAACCGCCATCGCCAGCAGATAGGCAGTAAATATCCAGCTCAGCCACTGCATCCCTTGAAACTCGCTGACGATAGCCGGTCCAGCCGGTCCGGTTACGGTACCTTCAATTGCCGCCAGAAATGTGGCCAGCAGCACCCCTGTCAATATAAGCTTGCGTTCTGTTCCTGCAATTGCGTTCAATGAATCCATATCCTCTCTCTGCTTGATCCTTTCCTTACTTCATAGCTGCCGACGGCGCAGCAGGGCATACAGAACAACATCCTGAAAACCCGCCGCCGTATGCCGGTACTCACGCAGCAAGCCTTCCTGCTGAAAACCGAGTCCCCGGAACAGCCCCTCAGCCCGGGTATTGTCAGGATGGCACAACCCCTCAATCCGGTTCAGGCCCATCGTGCCAAAGCCAAAAGCCAGCACAAGCGCAAGCGCCTCCCGCATATAGCCCTGTCCCCAATAAGCCGGCAGCAGCTCGCACCCAATCTCGCCCCGGTAAGCTCCCTGAAGCTGCCAACTGTTATAACCGCAACTGCCGATCACTTCACCTTCCGGCCCGACAATACTCCAGCGCAGACTCTCCTCCACAGCCGCCATTTGCATAAGGAGGCGTATCAGCTCCTCTGCTTCCTCTGGTGAAGCGAGCGGCGGCGCGTCCAGCCAGGGGACAACCAAAGGATGGCTCCAAACCGCATACAGCGCCGCCGCATCTTGGGCAGCCATTGCCCGTAGCTCTACCTTCTGTCCTTGGAGTACGGGTATTACTCCGCCACATATGTACAACGCCCCCATCCCCCTTCAATCTTATCAGTATACCATCATCCGGGCACAGCACCTGGCGCTTTTTCACCAAAACCCCAGGGCAATTACTTACGGATTGTTTTGAACCCTGTACTCAAAGTTTCAGGAAATAATGGCTTCGGAAGCGTTCACCCTATTTGCCAGGTAACTGAGTTGGAATTTCTCCACTTCATTCTGCTGAATGACCTCCCAGAGAATGATATGTGGGAAAAAGTCCACTTATTTCCTTATAAAATCACTAAATGAAGGGAAATGAAGAGGTTTAAGTCTACTTTTTCCACCTAGTCATCAAAAAATCGGTAAAACTCACTAATTAGGTTCCCTTTTTCCACTTCATCCTGTTAGAAGATTCCTTGTTCTCACTGCTTTTCAGTTCATCCCCTAAGCGATTGCCCTGGCAAAATCCCCGGAAGGCTTGACGTATCCCGCTGCGCTGTACTATGTTGTTAGTTACAGTTATGGATTCATGCTGACTTATCGTACAGGAAGGTGATGCTTCATGTTTCAAGCCATGCCCTATGACGGCACACGCAGCGAGCGGTTTGAGGCGGTTCTTACCCAGCTCGGAGCACTGATGGAAGGCGAACCGAATGCCATTGCCAATCTGGCCAATGCCTCGGCGCTGCTTAAGCTCTCTCTGCCGGATACCAACTGGACCGGTTTTTATCTATTTGACGGCAAGGAGCTTGTGCTCGGGCCATTTCAGGGATTGCCGGCCTGCATCCGCATTCCGCTCGGCAAAGGAGTATGCGGCACAGCAGCAACGGAGCGCCGTACCCTTGTCGTGGGCGATGTGCATGCCTTCCCCGGACATATTGCCTGTGACGAAGCCTCGAACAGCGAGATTGTCGTTCCGCTGGTACGTGACGGCGTCCTGCTCGGCGTCCTTGACATCGACAGCCCGCTCAAGCACCGTTTTGATGATGAAGAACGGCGCTTCCTGGAGCGGTTCGCAGCAATGGTCTCGGAAGTTATTTAATCTGTCCCTCGGGACATACAAGACCCTCACAGGCGCAGAATGACCTGCGCTCCGTGAGGGTCCTGTTTCGTTCGTTAAGCTTCTCTCAGATACGGGAACAGTTCAAGCTTACCGCCGGACCGGACTGATGTTCCAGATCTCGGCAGCGTAGCGGCTGATCGTATTGTCACTGGAGAACTTGCCGGAGTGTCCAATATTAATAATCGACTTTTTCAGCCATTCCTTACGGTTGCGATAGGCCAGGTCTATCTTGACATGCGTCTCGACATAAGAAGCGAAATCCTTGAGCACAAAGAACTCGTCATTGTTGTCGATCAGCGACTGGTACAATGTCTCGAACTCCTGGGTGTGACAGCAGATAGGACCCGGGGTAACCAGTTGATCCAGCACTTCCTTCACACGGGAGTCTCCATTGTAAATATCGCGTGCGTGGTAGCCGCCAAACTGGTAGTAATCCATGACCTGCTCGGCCCGCAGACCAAATAGGAACATATTGTTGTCTCCCACCATTTCATGCATTTCCACGTTGGCCCCATCCATTGTGCCGATGGTCAGCGCACCGTTCATCATAAACTTCATGTTGCCGGTGCCGGAGGCTTCCTTACTCGCTGTAGAAATCTGCTCACTGACATCGGCGGCCGGAATGATCTTCTCTGCCAGCGAGACCGAGTAATTTTCCAGGAAGAAAATACGGATCTTGCCCTTGATGTCCGGGTCTTTGTTGACGACATCCGCCACAGTGTTAATCAGCTTAATTATCCGCTTCGCCAGGTGATAGCTCGGCGCCGCCTTGGCGCCAAAGATAAAGGTGCGCGGCACAATATCCATTGAAGGGTTGTCCTTCAGCTGATTGTACAGGTGCATAATATGCAGAACATTCAATAGCTGGCGCTTGTAGGCATGCAGCCGCTTGACCTGCACATCGAAGATCGAGTCCGGGTCAACCTGCACGCCATGCTTGCCGGCAATATACTCTGAGAGACGCACCTTGTTACGGCGTTTGATCCCGGCCACCTGCTCCTGGAAGGAGGCATCTTCACTGTACTTGATCAGACCGATCATCTCCTGCGGATGATGAACCCAGCGGGTGCCGATGGAATCATTGATCAGTCCGGCCAGCTCGGGATTGGCATGCTGCAGCCAGCGCCGGTGGGTGATGCCGTTCGTCTTGTTATTGAACCGGTGCGGATACATCTCATTGAACAGGCGCATTTCGCGTTTTTTCAAAATTTCTGTGTGCAATGCAGCAACTCCATTGACGCTATGGCTGGCTATAACTGCCAGATTGGCCATCCGTACCTGATCGTCATGAATGATCGCCATTTGATTAATCCGGTTCTGGTCCCCGGGATACTTGCTCATCAGCTCGCCGCAGAACCGGGCATTGACCTCCTCGATAATGAGGAAGATACGCGGCAGCAGCTCCCGGACCATCCCGAGCGGCCATTTCTCCAGCGCTTCGCTGAGAATGGTATGGTTGGTATAAGAGACCATGCGGGTGGTCATGCTCCAGGCCTTATCCCAGCCCAGTTCATGCACATCCATCAGGATTCGCATCAGCTCAGGGATCACCAGCGTGGGATGCGTATCATTGATATGCAGGGCTACTTTGTCCGGTAGCTGCTCAATCGGAAGTCCCGTCTTGCTGTAGGTCCGCAGAATGCTCTGCAGTCCCGCGCTGCAGAGGAAGTACTGCTGCTTCAAACGGAGCAGCTTGCCCTCATACTCCGAATCATCGGGATACAGGAACTCCGAGATCGACTCCACCGAACGCTTGTATTCCAGGAACTTGTGATAATCGCTTCCTGCCAGCGAACCGAACATTCTCGAAGGCTGGGTAATGGACTCTGCGCTCCAGTTGCGCAGCGTATTCACATGCCTGCGGTCTGCCCCAATAATCGGAACATCATAAGGAACCGCGCGCACCGCTTCATAGTCTTTGTGCTCGAAGACAAGCTCCCCGTCCTTTGCAGAGGTCTCAACATGTCCCCAGAACCGGACTTCCACCTGTTTGTCTTCACGTCTCACTTCCCATACGTTGTCATTCTGCAGCCAATTATCGGGCAGCTCCACCTGATACCCGTCAATGATCTTCTGCTCGAACAGGCCGTATTTATAACGTATGCCGCAGCCATGCCCCGCATATTGCAGGGAGGCCAGCGAATCCATGAAGCAGGCGGCAAGGCGGCCCAGACCGCCATTGCCGAGGCCCGCGTCCGCTTCCTCTTCTTCGACATCCCGGAGACAGAACCCCAGCTCCTCAAGTCCTGACCGTACAACCTCAAGCACGCCCATATTAAGCAGGTTGTTGCCAAGAAGCCTGCCGATCAGAAACTCCATTGAAAAATAGTATACCTGCTTATCCTTATCGGCTTTTAGTTTCTGGTTGGTTTCCACCCAATCTTTGCCCGCGCTCTCGCGGATCATATTGCCGAGAATGTTGTAAATATCGGCGTTAGATGCTTCTTCCAGCGGCTTGCCCAATTTTCCGATGAGTGTCTCGCGGAACACTTGTTTGAAAGTCTCTTTATCGTTGAACAACAGCAGGTTCCTCCTGACAAATGCTTATTTTAATTGCTTTTAGATTTTGCTGCTCTTGGCAATCACAAATGGGCGTTTGCTGTCTCCGACAAGTATCCTGTCCTTGCTCAAATGCACGTCTTTATCCATGATGACATTTTCGATGACGGCATTCTCTTCGATTACGCATTTCTGCATAATAACAGAGTTGATAATGCGCGCCCCCTTGCGGATCTGCACTCCCCGGAAAATCACGCTGTTCTCCACCGTTCCGGCGATAATACAGCCGTTGGCGACAAGCGAGTTGCTGACCTCCGCGCTGTCCAGATACCGGGTCGGGGCTTCATATTTAATCTTAGTCTGCACCTGATTCTCCTTGAACAGTCCGAAATAATTATCCTGCTGGAGCAGGCTCAAGCTGTTCTTATAATAGCTCTCCAGAGAGTTGATTACCGCATGGTAGCCGGTATACTCATAGGCGGCGATTTTGAACTTGTGGCGGTTCTTCTGGATGACATCGCGAAAGAAATAGCTTTCCCCATGAGCAATGCAGTATTCCACCTGCTCCAAAAACAGCTTTTTCTCCATAATGAAAATATCCAGATACACATTCGGATGGTCCTTCTCATGATGAATCTCCGTTACGGCATTCTCTTCGTTCACCTCAACGCGCAGGCACAGATCATGCTCCGGCTGGAGCTGGTCTATTTTTTTGTAAACCAGGGTTACGTCGGCCTCCTGCTCGAGATGATATTGGTACACCTCCTGAAGATCAACAGTGTTAATATGCTGGCTGCCGGAGAACACAATGTATTTGGCTGAAGCCCTTTTGAAGAAATCGAGATTGTTATGGTAATGCTGCAGATCCCCAAGGGAAGTATCCGTCGGATCATTCCAGTCGGGCGGCAGGATGAACAATCCTCCATGCTTGCGGTTCATATCCCATGACTTGCCGTCGCCAAGATGGTCCATCAGGGAGCGGTATTTGCGGCGGACGAACAATCCCACGCTCTCCAGCTCCGCCCGCATCATATTGGAGAGGACAAAATCAATCAGCCGGTAACGGCTGGCAAAAGGCACGGCCGCGCCACAGCGGAAATAGGTCAGCTCGTTTAGTTTATCCAGTTCATGGTCAAGATTAATGACGCCCATCAGTTGTTTCATCCGAATCCACCGTCCTCTGCTGGTTATATGGTTTTGGCCGCAATGCTTTTCCGTTTCTTGCTCCGGTTGTCGATCAGCAGAATTTCATCCTCATTCTCCCGCTCGATACCAATTTCCATATAATCCTCAATTTCCGTGTTTTCGCTGATGATGGCTTTGTGAATTCTGACGTTCTTGCCGATTTTGACCTTGGGCATAATGACCGAATCGGTAATCACGCTGCCTTCGCCCACTTCCACCCCGTAGAAGAGCACCGAATGCTTCACTTCTCCGCGAACGATGCAGCCTTCATTGATAATGCAGCCCGATACCTTCGCTCCGGGAGCCACATACTGCGCCGGCTGATTCGGATTGCGGGTGAAGATGCGCCAGCCCGGATCATTCAAATTCAGCGGCGGGGTATCGCACAGCAGATCCATGTTGGCTTCCCACAGACTTGTCACCGTACCGACATCCCGCCAGTACCCTTCAAAAGGATAAGCGTACAGGGACTGACCGTCCTCCAGCATGAGCGGAATGATGTCCTTGCCGAAATCATGGGAGGAGCCTGCGTTCTCCCCGTCCTCCAGCAGATGCTTGCGAAGAACCTCCCATTTGAAAATATAGACACCCATAGATGCCAGTGTGCTCTTAGGTTTGGCTGGCTTTTCCTCAAATTCGTAAATCTTCAGATCCTCCTCCGTATTGAGTATGCCAAACCGGCTGGCCTCCTCCAGAGGGACATCAATGACCGATATCGTGCAGTCGGCATTTCTCGCCTTGTGGTATTGCAGCATTGCGTTGTAGTCCATTTTATAGATATGGTCGCCGGACAGAATAAGTACATGCTCCGGGTCAAATTGGTCAACAAATTTAAGATTACGGTAAATCGCGTCTGCCGTTCCCCGATACCAGCTGCTTCCGTTCTCCCGTTCATGCGGCGGCAACACGAATACACCGCCATCCTTGCGGTTCAAATCCCAGTCACTGCCTACTCCAATGTATGAGTGCAGCACAAGCGGCTCATATTGCGTCAGCACACCCACTGTATCAATACCTGAATTGGAGCAGTTACTCAAGGGAAAGTCGATAATCCGGTAGGTCCCCCCAAAATAAACAGCGGGCTTAGCGAGTGATTTGGTCAATCCCTTCAACCTTTTCCCTTGGCCTCCCGCCAATAGCATGGCTACCATTTCTTTTTTCATCATGGAAGAGCCTCCTTGACTTATGGGTATTGAAGCATGTAATAAATCAGATTGGTTGAATAGAAATTTCAGAAAGAGGTGCAGCAAAAGAGATGATCTTGACAGGAAATGTGATAAGGTCAAAAACGGGGAAACCGATGGAATCGGGACAGTTCACCAGGTCCAAAGATAAGACTCAAGACCTGTATGTATCCTTATTGTAAAGTGTTCTATAGCCGCCGTCAAAACCCTTTATTGCCTTATTCGAAAACCTTAAAATACGAAATCAAAAATTTATATTTATGTAAAATATTAGAAGGAATTAAGGGGAATATATTGAATTGTATTGGATAGAGGGGATGACGGCTGTTATCCCGAATCCAATGATGAGAGGGGAAGGATTATGAAACAAAGGTTGCTGCTTTCTATGTTAGCGTTTGTTCTTGTTACCGCTTTCTTTCCGGCTGCCATCTATTCGGCGGGGGAAACAAAGCAAGACAGCAGGTCGGGCGCAGTCAGTGCCTACAGCATGATTCAACGTATGGGCAACGGCATCAATATGGGGAACACCCTGGAGCCCCCCTATGAAGGGGAGTGGGCTACTGCGGCCCGCGAATATTATTTTGATGATTATAAAGCCGCAGGCTTCAAGAATGTGCGAATCCCAATCCGCTGGGATAATCATGTAAGCAAGCAGTATCCGTACACCATTAACCCCGCCTTCCTGAACCGGGTTGAGCAGGTTGTTGACTGGTCGCTTTCACGGGGGCTGATCACCATTATTGACGCGCATCATGATGAATGGGTCATGGATAATTACTCGGGCAATATTCAAAGACTGGAGATGATCTGGAAGCAGGTTGCAGACCGGTTCAAGTACAAGTCGGACAATCTGCTGTTTGAGGTTCTGAACGAGCCGCATGGCAATATTCTGGACTCGGAAATAAACGATATGAATACAAGAATATTATCTATTATTCGGCAAACCAACCCTACTCGCAATGTCATTATTGGAGCAGGCTTTTGGAATTCCTGGCGTGCAATGGTCTACAACCTGCAAATTCCGAACGACCCGTATGTGATAGCTACCTTCCACTATTATGATCCGTATGACTTCACACATCAGTCAACCGGAACATGGGGAACTGATAACGATATGACTCAAATCCGCAAAGCTTTTGACAAGGTGAAGCAATGGTCCGATAAGAATCATATTCCTGTGTACCTGGGGGAGTATGGAGTGAAAGTGGAGAGTGACAGCCAGTCCCGCCTGAAATGGTACGATTATGTATCCGACGCAGCCGAGCACAATGGCTTCGCCCTCTCGGTATGGGATGATGAAGGCTGGTTCAAGCTGTATGACCGTAACCAGCGAACCTTTAATCAGCCGACACTTCGGGCGATATTGCAGAAGGGAACCTTCACTTGGCCAGATCCGGTAACCGTTCCTGATGATCCGGGGCAACCTCCGGTGTATTCCGTTGGATCACAGCTGTTCGATTCGTTTGAAGGGCAGCTGCAATGGAGCAGCTATCAAGGCAGCGGCGCTACAGTGGCCCACTCTCTGGTCAACGGAAATACCGGGAAAGCAATGCAGGTGCAGTTCACAGGCAGCGACGGGGGCTATTGGGGAGTAACGCGTGATGTGAATGCGGACTGGTCTTCCTGGGTTAGCCTATCCCTCGATGTAAAAGCGCAATCCAATGTGATTTTTAATGTCATACTTACTGAAAAGGGAACCGATCAAACGTCAGACGGTGAAAATTGGAAATATACCATTCGCGGCTCCTCCAATAATTGGAGCACTATTGTGATTCCGTTCAGCAAGTTCACCAAAAGAGTGGATTATCAGCCCCCGGGTGAAGACGCTAATGATAAGCTTAACCTGAACAAGCTAAAGAACATTCAGATTCTGCAATACAATACAGGATCCGGGACCGTTGTGGTTGATAACATCAAACTTATAGGGCTGCCTCAATGAGTGAAAAATCCGAATAACGAATAGACCGCTCAGATGAAAAAAAGCGACTGCAACCCGGTGTCCAGCCGGGGAGTGGTCGCTTTTTGCTCACGATATATCAAATGACTTATTTTTTTAATGAAATGACAAACTTGGAACCGGCCTTGCCGGCAAAAACGATCCTGCCATCCTCTGGCAACAAGACTTGATTCTTACCGCTGACCACAGAGTGGTTTATACAATTCCCTGCTTGATCATATACAGCAAATGCGCTATTCGCAGGTAATTTAACTGTCATTAGCTTACCTTTGGCGGCAGCCGGAACTGAGAACCATTTGGCATGACCGTCCACTGGGATCGTAGTTGCAGATTGTGTGCCTGAATAGAGGGGCTTCACGTATTCCTCACTGGCGTAAAGACTGCTTGCTAACGTAAAATACTCCACTCCATTTTTCATGAAAAGATTGATTTCCATATTATCCCGACCTGCTATTCCAGGGATTTGCTGCTGGTTCACTGCCTGGTTTGCCCCTACGATCTTTAAATTAAATACATAACCCGGAGTATCCTTACTTGTATAAATGGGTACAGCCGGCAAACCGTATTGGTATAACATCGACGAATATTTCTCACTTAATAAGTAATATTTTTTATTTTCGCGCTTTTTCCATGCGGCAGTAACCTCTTTGGATAATTCATTGGTTTCAAGTTTCTCAGCACTGTACTCCGAGGTAGCCGTTTGTCCAAGCCCTGGTACGCTTATATATGAACGGGACCACAAGTAGGTACGGCCATTTTTCTCCACAACAAATTTTATCTTTTCGGTGCCTTCTTTATTTACAAAAGAGCCATCAGCCGTATACGTATACTTTTGGGCAGGACTGTCCGGAGCGTCAATTGTGAATACTGACAGTACTCCCGCAGTACTCATCTCTACCTTTAACATAGTGGAACCGCCATAAATACCGGCATACCGGGACAGTTCCTGCGGCATATCCGCTTTTACAGGTATACCATATGATTTATCCGGCTTCAGTTTCTGAATGACCTTTTTCTCCTGAAGTGTACTAAGCAGCAGTTCATTCGCCAACATTTGGGTGACTAGGCTTGAACCCTCTGAAGAAGAGATCACAGCCGCAGCCATGTTCAATTCCGGGAGCACAACTAATGATGAATGATAGGACATTGTATCTCCACCTTTGGTTAGTGCCTTAATCCCGTATTGGTTGAATGGAAACAGGTTCACACTATCCCATCCTAATCCGTATGCAAAAGACTCATCGCTATCTTCCGGCCACATCCCTCTTTTATACTCTTCTTGTTCCATGGCTGTTACCGACTTCTTAGACAGAATGCCCTTGTTCTTTTCCGTGAAAATCTGTGAGAATTTAACGAGATCTTCAGCAGTTGAGTAGATACCGCCGGTACCGATAATATTATAATTCTCAACGGGGAGTTGTCCCTTGTACGCAGGGGAATAGATACCGGCCATTTCTGTTACATTCGGAGCATCCAGCGGAGTTTTTGTATGATTCATTGCCAGAGGCTCTGTGAAATACTTGTGTATAAATGCTGTAAAGCCCATGCCGCTAACTCTTTCTACCAGAATCTCAGCCAATGTAAAACCATCGTTACAATAGACCGAGAATGCCCCAGGATCTGCCTTTAGGCTTTGAGTCGCCAATTGCGCCAGCAAGTTATCATGTGCATAAGTATCATTATCATCATACAAGGCCACATTAGGGCCCGCTTTACCGAGAAGACCGGAGGAATGATTGAGCAGCATGCGTGGTGTGATCTGCTTGTAACGGTTGTCCTTCATCTTGAATTCAGGAATATAGTTCACAACGGGGAGATCCAAGTCTACTTTACCTTCATCTACAAGCTTCATCACAGCAGCCGTGAGCACTACTTTGCTCGTTGAACCTATCCCGTAAAGCGTATTTGAAGTAAGAGGGATTTTGCCGTTCAGGTCATTTTTGCCTGCCTGGCCTGAGACCACAATTTCTCCATCATCAATGAGCGCATATTGCACACTTGGGATGCCGTATGTTTTTGTCAGCAGGGCGGCTTTTTCTGCAGCTATTTTTTGGGTTGCAGCATAAGCAGGAGGACTGGTATATTGTGCAGCCGGTGCGGCCATTGCAGACATTGGAGCAAGCATCGTCAGCACAAGAGCTGCCGCAGCTATAGAATTTCTTTTTCTGGCAGCACTCATGCTTATCCTCATTTTTATTACCTCTCTTGGGTTCACTCTCACATCCACTCCTGTCTTCATATATGGTTGATCTATCTTAAAGGGAGCGCTAAAGGCAGCATAACCAACCAAGATGTCCCCCCAATGACGACAGTATGAACGGAATATGAACAGGTAAAAAAAAGCTGCCGGTCTAAAAATGATGCTGCTCCTTCTCGCTTCACTACCGAACATCTTCAGCAAACATTCAACGTGGTATGTCATAATGTAGCTAACTATTACCGATTTGGAGGAACAGACAATGAAGGCTGCCCAAGGTGTAAGACTGCTGCTCGTCGATGACGAGCCTCATATTCTCCAGTTCCTGGAGCTGGGCCTGATCAATGAGGGATTTGAAGTAAGAACCGCGCCGGACGGAGTCAGCGCCATAGCGGTTGCTGCTGAATTCAAGCCGCATGTGGCCATTCTCGATGTGATGATGCCGGGCATGGACGGATTCGAGGTATGCCGGTACCTCCGCTCGGAAGAAGCGGAAATTGCCGTGATTATGCTTACTGCAAAAGACGAAGTGGATGACCGTGTCAAAGGGCTGTCCATCGGAGCCGATGACTATATGGTGAAGCCGTTCAGCTTCGACGAGCTGCTGGCCCGGATTCAGGCGCGGCTGCGCAACCAGTTCCCGGGACTGCTCGGCGAAGTACGCTGCGGCCCCTTCCGCATCGACGGGCGCCGCAAGGAAATCCGCCACAAGGACGAGGTGCTGGAGCTGTCTCCTACGGAGTATGAGCTGCTGCAATATCTTGTGATCAATCATGGTCTGGTGTTAAGCAAACCGATGATTCTGGACAAGGTGTGGGGCTATGATTTCGGCGGTGAGGAAAATATCGTCGAGGTCTACATCCGCTCCCTCCGCGAGAAGCTCGGCGATAAGGAGCACCGGATTATCCGCACGCTGCGCGGTGCGGGATATCGTGTGGATCTGATATGATCGCCCGCGCCAAAAGCCTCTTCGGCAAATTTCCGGCGCCGCGTTCCCTGCGCAAGCAACTGCTCGCCATCTCGCTGCTGATCCTGTCGGGACTGCTCCTCCTGATCGGAGTGCTGCAGTATGTGCTAATGCGGGATTTCATTTACAGCAACAGAGCAGAGTCGATGGAAACGCAGATCCGCTCCGTGCCGCGTGAATTGTTTTTTAATTCGTTTGCTTTCAATGCGAATAACGGGGCGGGAACAGAAGCGAACAGCAAGGATACCAGCAAGTCGAATGCAGGAAGTGCAGCTCCGGGTAGCAGCACGGGCGGGACGAGCGGAACGGGCAGGGCGGGTGATTCGGGTGATTCGAGTGCTACGAGCGGTTCGAACGGTTCCGGTGGTTCGGGTACTTCCGTACCCGGCGGCGGCAGTGCAACAGACAGCGGCGCTCCGAACTCGCTCGCTCCCGGACTGCCGCCTTTAGGGAGCGGACTGGGTGGCGGTGAAACCCCTGAGAACATCCCTCCCGGCAGCATGCGCAGCTCCGGGAACAGACGCCCGCTGCTGCTGGATGCCCATACGACCCTCGCGATTTACAGCTCGGACGGCACTTTCAAGGATTTTCAGGAGGAAACGCTGTCTGATTCCGTCGCCCCCAGATTATCGAGTGCTGAATACAATGAGCTGCTGAAGCACACCACAGACAAGGCTTCCGGCAAGTACAGGCTCATTACAGCGGCAGATGGGAGAGAGCACCTGGCCGTATTTATGAATCTCGGCAAACCGGGGGAAGCCAAAATGCTGCTGCAGATGAGTGTCGAAACGGGTCCCCTGAGGGATGTAATCATGCAGCAGCTATTGATTTTTGCCGCATTGTCGGTGGTAGCCTTGCTGGCTGGACTGCTGCTGTATCTGCCTGCGCTGCGGAAGACGCTTGTTCCCTTATCCAAGATGGGAGAAGCTGCACAGATCATCGACGCGGGCAATCTGAATGAGCGTTTCCCGGTGAATCAGGGACAGTCGGAGATAGATAAGCTATCCAGTTCGTTTAACGGAATGCTGGAGCGGCTGGAGATTTCTTTTCACAATGAACGTGAAGCCAAGGAGCAAATGCGCCGTTTCGCCGCCGATGCTTCCCATGAGCTGAGAACGCCGCTGACTTCCATTCACGGATTTCTGGAGGTGCTGCTGCGCGGGGCGGCAGATAACAAAGATCAGCTCTACAGCGCGCTGACCAGCATGCATGGCGAGTCCAAACGCATCAATAAGCTGGTTGAGGATTTGCTGCTGCTGGCCCGAATGGACGGAGCACCGCAGCTTAATGTCAAAAACCTGCTGCTGGGGGAAGTTATCACTGAGATGCAGCCCCAGCTTCTGCTGCTCTCCGGTGACCGCAAGGTGACTTTTGATATATCCTCCGGTATCCGAGGAATGTATGATCCCGACAAGCTGAAGCAGGTTATTCTTAACTTATTTCACAATGCGGTGCAGCATACCGATGCGGAGAAAGGGACTATTCATATCTCGCTGCATGCCTGCGGCACGGAAACTGAGCTGGTTGTGCGGGACAATGGCTCAGGGATCGCGGCCGAGCATATCCCTCATGTCTTTGACCGGTTCTACCGCAGCGATTCCTCACGCACGCGCAAATACGGCGGTTCAGGTCTCGGCCTGTCCATTACGAAATCAATTGTGGAAGCGCACAGCGGGGATATCCGTGTGGAGAGCGTTCCCGGAGAGGGCACGGCCTTCAAGGTTAACCTTCCCTGCCTGCTTCATTAGCTATTGAGCTGTAATTAACGTTATAATAGTAAGTGAATTGATGGATAGCGCTTATCCAAACTTTTAGTCTACAGGAGGTTGATCTTATGTATGAAATCGCCGTAATCGGAGCCGGCCCTGCCGGCGCAAGCGCAGCCCTGTTCGCCGCAAAGGCGGGCAAAAAAACGCTGCTGGTCGACAACGACAAAGGTATGACACGCAGAGGCTGGTATGAGAACTACTACGGCATCGCCGAAATCGGCGGTCCTGATCTGGTGGAAACCGGCCACAAGCAGGCGGTCAAATTTGGTGCGGAGCTGGTGGCGGATCAAGCGGTGAACCTGGCCGCAAAAGGCGAAGGCTTCGTAATCGAGACTGAGAGCGGCGCCACTTATGAAGCGAAACATGTCATTCTCGCTACAGGCGTGCTGACAGACCTTGCTGCCAAAGCTGGAGTGGACACCAAAGACGGCACTGAACCGAGAATCAAAACGGTTGTAGCGGTTGATGCGCAAGGCAAAACCAACGTCGAAGGCATCTGGGCAGCAGGAACGGCAGCCGGAGTAAGCGTACACGCCATCATCACCGCCGGAGACGGCGCGAAGGTCGCCGTTAATGTCATTAGCGAGCTGAACGGTGCTAGATACGTCGATCATGATGTGCTGAAGGCTTAGGCAGGGTGATTTAGGCTGCGCTGAAGCAGGTCTCCTGCCGGTGGGCGGCAGGCTCGTATCATTAGGTCAACCTTTCGGGTTGGCCTTTTTTGTTCGTCCCGCACGCAGGTTAATTCGCTGATCCGGCATGATGAAGTAGCTAAGAAAAGGTTGAGCGAGATAGTTGTACTTCGTACACTTAAATCCTCACTTTTTTCGCCTAACAAAGCTTTAGTTGCAGTTCGTACACTTATATTTGCTGATTTCCGCTAAAATACCCTCTCTCCTGATTTTTAATTGTATGAAGTACAGCTAAACTCTGCGTTCAGACATTTTCGCACCAGATAGCTGCAGTAAGTACAATTAACTTTCCAGAGAGGTTCAGAGCAGGGCTGCGGCGAGTGGCGGCGGTTGGCTGCGAGTGACGGCAGTGGCTACGGGCAGCTTCGGGCAACACAGCAGTAAAACAAATTTTAGCCGGGACGGCGCAATTAACACAATTAACTTTCTTCAGCGAGAGTAAGAGACAGGGCGGCGGCGGGTGGCTACGGGCAGCTCCAGACGCCCTAGCAGGAAGACATACTTCGCGCAGACGGCACATAAGACCGTTCCAGATGATCATTAGCTGCCAGCCATGCTCCTCCGAAACCGCCTTATGCGGTTAGATGTCAATTGTCCGTGGCCGTCCATCAGTTCCTCCGGCTGCTTGCGCCTGCCCCCGGGAACTGCAGCACCGCCTGCGCTTCCACACCGTCGCCGAGGCTCCCGAGCAGCTCCCGCAGGTACGGCAGCAGCAGCGGCCGCAGTTCTTCACGCTGCAGGCCCATCTCCAGCGTCGCCTGGATATAGCCGAATTTGTCACCGATATCATAGCGCTTGCCTTGCAGATCAAGCGCCAGCAATCCTTCGCTGCGGCACACCTCATGCAGCGCATCGGTCAGCTGGTATTCGCCTCCGGCCCCGCGCTCCAGCCTGCTCAGCACTGAGAAGATCGAGGGCTGCAGGATATAACGCCCCATAATCGCGTTCGTTGAAGGCGCAGCCTGCGGAGCAGGCTTTTCCACCAATCCGCTCACCACATGCACACCTTTCACAGAGCCGCCGGAGGCGATAATCCCATACTTGCCTACCTCTGATCTGGGTACCTGCTGCACACCGACAATCGTCTGCTCTGACTGCTCGTACAGCTTCATCATCTGCGAGAGCGCCGGAGGCTCGGAGACCATGATGTCATCGCCTAGCAGCACGGCAAACGGCTCGTCGCCGATGAACTGCTCTGCGCACAGGATGGCATGGCCGAGACCGAGCGGCTCTTTTTGCCGGATATAATGGATGCTGGCCAGCGCGCTGATTCCCTGCACCTCGCGGAGCAAGTCCATTTTCCCCTTGTCCAGTAAGGTCTGTTCCAGCTCCACCGACTTGTCAAAATGATCCTCAATCGACTTCTTATTGCGGCCGGTCACAATAATAATGCTCTCAATGCCGGAGCGGACCGCCTCCTCAACAATATACTGGATCGCCGGCTTGTCGACGATGGGCAGCATCTCCTTCGGCTGCGCTTTGGTGGCTGGCAGGAAACGCGTACCCAGTCCGGCAGCGGGAATGACGGCTTTTCTAATTTTCATAATGAACCCCTCCCTTGCCTGTTATTTATTCAGCTGCGCAACTCTCTGCTCAGTCACGTTCTGCTGTTTCTTGCCGCTGTAGATTTCCTGAACGATATAGAGCGGACGCCGCTTGGTCTCGTCATAGATCCGGCCGACATATTCGCCCAGGATACCCAGCATGATCAGCACGAATCCGTTGAAGGTCAGCGTAATGCCGATCATGGACGCCCAGCCCTTAACGGCAGAGTCCGTAAACAGAGCCAGGTACAACACATACATAAGGTACAGAAACCCGCCTGCGGACAGAAGTCCTCCCAGATATCCCGCCAGCTTCAGCGGTTTATAGGAGAAAGAGGTGATGCCGTCCAGCGACAGCTTGATCATGCGCTTCAGCGGATATTTGGTTTCTCCGGCCAGCCGTTCATCACGTTCATATTCGATAGCCTTCTGGCGGAAGCCTACCCAGCTTACCAAGCCGCGTACAAAGCGGTTTTTCTCCGGCAGCCGTTTCAGCTCTTCGCACACCTTGCGGTCAATCAGGCGGAAGTCGCCGGTATCGACAGGAATCGAAATGTCCGTGGAATAGCGCAGCACCCGGTAAAAGGCGCTTGCGGTCCACTTTTTGAACAGGGATTCTCCATTCCGCTTGATGCGTTTGGCATACACGACCTCATAGCCTTGTTTCCATTCCTGGATCATATCCAGAATCAGCTCCGGCGGGTCCTGCAGATCAGCGTCGATAATGACCACCGCATCGCCCAGCGAATAATCCATACCAGCGGTAATGGCAATCTGGTGACCGAAGTTGCGGGACAGGTCGATCAGCTTCACGCTCTCATCCCAGTAGCTGTACTCCTCAATCATCTGCGCGCAGTTGTCAGTGCTGCCGTCATTCACGAACAGCAGTTCATAGGGTTCTCCTGTCGTTCCCATCACTTTCTTAATCCGCCGGTAGGTCTCCTGAATAACCGCCTCTTCGTTATACATTGGTATGACTACGGAATAGCGCACGCTGGTGCTCATGAGCAGCTCCTCCTTAAATATAAATATTGAAGCGCGCCTGCCGTAAAAGCTTCTGCGGCGCGCTTCATGTACAGCCTGCTGAACGACATCCTATTTCACCGTAACCTCATACAAGGTTCCGCCATTGATACCTGTCTCTGTTCCCTGCCAATCTGCGGTCGGAACCACTGTCCCGTTCTCCGTTATCCAGCTGGTAATTTCTGAATTGCCGCCGCGTCCGCCGCCGCCCATGCCGCCGGTGGTGACGAGGAAATATTTCACCTTGCCGCTGGCCACCAGCGCCTTCAGCGTATCGGTGGTATACGGTACATCCGAGCCGTTGAACCCGTTAAGAATGACTACCGATTCGCCTTTGTCGATGATATACGGGCCTGCCGTTCCGTAATCCATAGCTGCGAACAGATACTTCTCGCCCGTATTATGCTCCTTCAGGTAGGCCAGCAGATTCTCGTTGACACCTGCGGTGTTATTTCTGCCACCACCGCCACTGCCGCCTCCGCCGCCCATGCCGCCAAAACCACTGTCGCTGTCCGGGCCAGCCGCCGGGGTCATGCTGTTCAAGCCGTACGTTATCGGCGTAAACGCCCAGTACGTAGGTCCGATCAGCAGCACCAGCAATCCAAGCACAGCCGCCGCATGAATCAGCGGCTTCTCTTTGCCTTTCAGTATCCGAAGGATGAGCAGCAGCAAGGAAGCCGCGATTCCTGCCGCAAGTACACCAATGGACCAGCCGCTTCCGATCTTATCGTCATACGGATGAATAATGTACCACTGGAACACAGCCGTTGCGAGCGTTGCCGCCGGAAGCAGCCATGACAGCCAGGTTGAACGTTCCTTATAATAGGTCCAGAGCTGCAGCCAGCCTGCGCCGGCCAGCGCTGCAATCGGCGGAGCCATCATAATCAGATAGTACTGGTGGAAAAATCCGGCGATGCTGAAGAATCCCATAACCGGCACCAGCCAGGCCAGCCAGAACAGCGCTTCTTTATGCTTCTGGGTAAAGTTCCTTCTGCGCAGGCTGGCAAAAATCCCAATGCAGCCGAACAGCAGGAAGGGCAGCAGCCAGCTGGCTTGACCGGACAACGCCGACTGGAACAAGCGCAGCGGACCTGCGGTGCCTGTATTGAACATTCCGCCGCCACGGTTCATCCCGCCTGGACCGCCTTCAAACTGGCCGCCCTGGCCTCTGCCGAACTCGCGGCCCTCTCTGTCCGTTCGTCCGCCGGAGGCTTGGCCCTGCATTCCGCCGTCACCTGCGGCCTGTCCACGGCCAGTTGATCCGTCATCCGTTCCGCCTGGAGTCTGCCCCGGCGGCTGACCGCCATTGCCCGCTTGACCGCCGGCAGCACCCTGGCCGTCAGTGCCGTTCATCATCCCTTGGCCTCCAGCGCCATTCATGGCCGGCATCTCGCCGCCGTTCCATGCCGGCATTTCACCGCCACCGAACATCCCCCCGCCGCCTCCGGGGAAGCCGCCTCCGCCGCTGCCGCCTGTGCTGCGGTCACCGGTCAAACGCGATACCCCGTTGTAGCCAAAAGCCAGGTTCAGTACAGAGTTGGTGCCGCTGCTGCCCATATAAGGGCGTTTGCTGGCCGGGATCGAATCCACGATCACCGCCCAGGACAGGGAGACTGCCAGCAGCACTGCCGTGCAGGCTGCCAGCACCCCGGTTTTTTTCTTCCAGTTCACTTTCGCTGCCAGAATATAAAAGAGGTAAAATGCAGGCAATACCATGTAGGCCTGAAGCATTTTTTCGTTGAAGCCCACGCCAATAAGTGCAAATGCGGCAAGCAGGCTGCCGGTTTTGTTGCGCTTTGTTCCCTTGAACAGAAACCACGCTGCCAGTAGCAGTGTAAATACCAGCATGGCATCAATATTGTTCGTTCTGCTGACAGCAGCAGCTACCGGTGTCGAGGCCATTGTGAGTGCGGCCAGACGCGCCGCCGTTCTGCCGAAGGTCGGCTTCACCAGCAGATACACCAGCAGAACCGAGCCAACGCCGCCCAGCGCCTGCGGCAGAATAACACTCCAGCCGTGCAGTCCGAAGATCAGAGCGCTGAGCGTCTGAATCCAGAAGGTGACTGGCGGCTTATCGACCGTTACCGAGCCCGCCGAGTCCAGCGAGGCGAAGAAGAAATTGTGGAAGCTCTGCAGCATGCTCCCTACCGCCGTTGTATAGTACGTGTTTACATAATGATCATTCCAGATTCCATACCCGTACAGAAAGGCTGCAAGCAGCAGGATGACAAGCAGCACAACATCGGAACCCAGCTTTTTAATCAGTTTCATCTCACTCCACTCCCCATCCATCTAGTCCGGCAGTGCTCCCCCCCGGTCCAGCTTTACTTAGGTGTATTATTGCACCCGTACCTTAACCCATAATGAAATCAAGCTGAATGTTTGCTGAAACCCGGGCTAACCCGGATGATGCCGACACGCCAAAAAAATGGACATGAATCAGTCTTATGCTGAGTTCATGTCCATTCTTTGATATAAATGAGCTATATTATATGTGGACGATTCGAAAGGAGCGGGGGAAGCATGAGTAATATGTTTTTAATCGGCGAAATGTCAAAGCTCTTTCAGATTGATATCCGGACGCTGCGTTACTATGATGAAATCCATCTGTTCACGCCAGCATTTGTTGACGATGCAACAGGCTACCGGTACTACTCTATCGAACAATTCGAGCGCTTGAACACAATACTTTACCTCAAAGCGTTGAATATTCCTCTAAAAGAAATCAAGCAGTTTATAGACCAGCGGGATATCCAGCATATTCTAGCTTTATTGAAGGAACAACAGCGAAGAACAGAAGAGAAGATTCGTGAGTTCGAACAGATTGGGCAGAAAATTAATAACCGTATCCGGCAGATTGAAGATGTGTCCAAAGTAGAAGATCTTTTGAGAATCCGGGAAGTGCAGCTTCCGGAACGAATGATCATTATGCTTAAACAAAGGATTCTTAAAAGCGATAATCTGGAAATGCCCATTCGCATTTTAGAAAACAGCAGCAATATGAAGTCCAGTATTTTCTTGGGCCAGGTAGGTTTGACGATCTCAGTCACAAGCTTGCAGGAAAGGAATTTCGAAGAATACCATTCTTTATTCATGTTCGTGGAACCGGATGAGCCTAAACGTTTGGATTCCACTGCAAAATTGCTCCCTAAGCAAAAATACCTGACAATTCGTTTTGTAGGCACGCATGCAGACGCATCGCCGTATTACGAAAAATTGCTGGCATATGCAAACGGGGAGAGATACATTTTAACGGACGATGCGCTTGAAATTACATATATTGATTATGGAATTACGCAGGACGCCTCCAAATTCGTTACAGAAATTCAAATGCCGGTGCATAAGCATTGACCCTCCAGCCGCTGGAGGGTTTATTCTGTTTAAAACAGAATTATAGGAGAGAGCAACAATGATTGGAACGATTGTTAATGTATCAACTATTATTGCAGGCTGCGTAGCCGGAAGTCTTTTTAAGAAAGGTCTGAACGAGTCTTACCAAAATATTCTGATGCAGGCAATGGGACTTGCAGCGGCTGCCCTTGGCATCCACTCGCTCGTCACGTATATGTCGGCCAGCCAGTATCCCGTATTGTTTATTGTGAGCTTAGCACTTGGTGGTGTTATTGGTCAGACGCTTAATTTGGAGCAACGATTTAAGAATGTGGTTACCAGAATCTCAAAAGGAAATCTAGCAGAGGGGTTATCAACAGCGATACTGTTATTTTGCTTAGGAACAATGTCTATACTGGGACCAATAGAGAGTGCTTTACACGGGAATCATACGTATTTATTCACTAATGCTATTCTTGACGGGGTTACTTCGATTGTACTGGCATCTACATTTGGTATTGGAATCATTTGGTCTGCAGCAGTACTCTTCTGTTGGCAAGGGCTGCTGTACCTTCTGGCAAATGCTTTATCAGGTTTCATCACACCAGAGCTTTTGACTGAGACATCCATTGTTGGCGGAGTGCTGATATTTTGCTCTGGCTTAAACATTCTTGGTATACAAAACTTCAAGACGATGAATTTAATTCCCGCACTAATGATACCGGTTGTATTTATATTACTCAAAAATGTAATAGGTATGTGATACAGTTATCTCGGCTATTCACTCCGGCCCAGCGCGGCCAGTTTATTCACCGTATTCCAGTTGCGTGCGGTGATGGACGTGCCCAGCAGCTTCTCCAGCGGAACCTTGAACAGCGGGGATTTGCTTACACTCACCTCATACAGGGTGTACATTTCCCTCCCGGCTACAATAAGCTTGTCCGCACCATCAGCATAAGGCTGAAGCTGCTCCAGCGCCTCCTCCGAAGGCTCTTTTTCCAGAAAAGAAACATACAGCCGCTTATAAGCCTCTTCTTCAAAAATCTCAAACGGATTGCCTGCGATCACCGTTTCCAGTTGCTCCAGACTGCGGATCAGTACGGAAACATCAAATCCGAACGTCTCCATGATCTGTCTGCTAATGATCTCCGCAAGCGCATCGCTGTCGGTGTCTCCACTCTCAAACACTACATTTCCGCTCTGGATATAGGTTCGGACCCGGTCATATCCGAGCGACTCGAACATGGCCTTCAGCGCCTGCATTTTGATGATTTTGTTGCCGCCAACGTTGATGCCTTTCAGCAGCGCAATATAGGTATTCATAGCGCACCTTCTTTCCTTAACCATATTAAGGGGTCGATATAGAACTCAAACGTCTGCGGATCTCACGGACAAGCTGCTCTTTTTCCGCAGGCGGAATTCCTTCAACCAGCCTTGCCGCCGCTACCGGCAGCACCCAGGCATTGATCTCAGCGTATGAGCAGCCCGATAATTTGAGGTATTCCCGAATGTATCCTTTAGTGAGCCTCTGCCTCATAAAAGCTATCATCATCCTGGTTAACCAGGATGCCCCCGGCGGAACGGCTCCCATACTGAGCATCACCACGGTTCGTGCCGCATCCCCGGCAGGATTGCCGGAAATTCCTGTCATCCAGTCGATGATCCAGACTTGCTCACCCATTAGCACATTGTCGGGGTGGAAATCACCATGCAGCAGCCGCTCTCCCTCAGGCAGCTTCTCCAGCTCACCCAGCACAGCCGTTTTCTCCTCCAGCGTGAGCATGGGCGCGGCAATAATGGTTTTGTGCAGAGCTTCCTTCTGCCGTCCCAATCCCTCCGGGCCTTCAAGCTTATGCAGCTCATAATGAAGTGCCGCCATCTGCCGGGCATACCCGCCAAGCTTCCACGGCTTCTCGCTAATCAGCTTAAGCATAGACCGGCCATGAATCTGCTGGAATACAATGCCTTTGCGGCCCTCTGATGTAATAAGCTCCATGGGCTGCGGGGTCTGGACATTATGCCCATGCACATATGTACTGATCTTATATTCGTGTTCCACATGATGCTCCGGAATATTATCCCGGTAAAGCTTCAGAATCGCCCCGGTTCCATGCTCCCACACCTCAGCGGTTCTGCCTTCTCCTATTCTTTTCCCCTGCACGCTACTTCCCCCATCTACTCCAGATTGATACGAGTGAAATGCTCCACTACCGGGAACGGGCTGTAGTAATGATGCAAAAGCGCCTTCCATTCCTGATATTGGCCGGATTCTCTGAATCCTACGGTATGATCCTCAAGATTGCGCCATTTTACCAGCAGCAGGTATTTATGATCGTCCTCAAGACAATGCTGCAGCTCATGGCCTAAATACCCCTCAATGGAGGCAATCAGCACGGACGCTTCCTTAAAACTCTGTTCAAACTGACCGGCAAGCCCCGGCTTTACCTGAAGCATGGCTGCTTCCAGAATCATAACAATCATCTCCTTGCTGTATATTTTCCCGGTATCATGGTGCTCGTTCCTGACTTATCCCCCCCGATCATACCACGGAAAGCTGAGTTAGCGGTAAGCAGGCCTATTGCTGTGGAGCCGCCCGCTTGGCGCTTCGGGCCTGAATTTCTGCGGTGATCCATAATAACACAGGAATAACCAGCTGAAACGGAAGAGCGTAAATCTTATAGATATGGTAGGCGAAATATTCCATTTGCATAATATTCTCGTAGATGAAATCCGACAAATAGACCATAATCAGGCCCATCTGCAGCACTACGGAGCGGTAGCTGCTCAGCTTGAACACTTTAGCTACCCCATTGCAGGTTACATACAGACATAAGCTCACCTTCACAAAAAGTGCCGTGACAAATAAAACCGCCGACGAACCTTCAATTCTCGTTAGGAAATCGCCTATATTGATCCTGCTGACGGCTACATACGAGGGGAAATACAGGCTTGATAAAATATTCGGGCCCAGTACCAGCAAATTGCGCAGGGTAACAAAGATCACAATGACTCCCGCAAGCAGCACACCACTTACCAGAACCCGCTTGGCGGATACTTTTTTGGGCAGCACACTAAATGCACCCAGGAAGATTACAAGCTCCGCAAAAGGAAAGGTGAACGTGCCGATTGTATCCGTAGCAACAAGCCTCCACCCGCTGTCCAGAACCGGCAATAGATGATGATATTGAAATTTTGGGATAGACAGCAGCTCTAGTAATACAAGCACGGTGACAGTAAACAGCAGCAGGAACTTGGCGCTTCTCCCGAGCACCTCAAGTCCCGCCTTCACAACCCAAATACAGAGCAGACCGATCACCAGCATCGGGACAAGCATAGGCGTTGAGGTCAGGGCCACACTCTTGCCGAATTCGCCGAAATTCCGCAGCACCAGCGCACCCAAATGAAGGGCATACCATATGTACAGACAGGAGAGCACCCTGCCAAAGATGGCTCCGAACACCGTAATCAGCATGTCGTACAGATCCTTGCCAGGGAATAGCTTATGAAGCCGTGCGTAGATGAGCATAAGGGGGACCGCCAGCAAAATGGCAAATATCAGAGCAATCCAGCTGCTATTCCCGGATTGTCCCGAGACCCCCATAAACAGAGAACTGCCGATAATAAACAGAATGCATATACTTATAGCCTGTCCTGCCGGTATGTTTTCCTTGCTCATCTGTCCTCCCCCTTTCAGAAACGCGGGCTTAGAATAGCTTTTTGACCCAATTGACAATCAGCGGCGAAGGACTTGGAATCTCCCAATGCATGGACAAGGCAAACGCCAGGGAAAAGGACACAAGGCAGAGCACAGAGCACACATAGAAATCCCGTTTCCCCCCTTGCTTCAGCAGTCCGTAGGGATCAACTATAACGACCAAGGCATAAATGAGCACAAGGTAAATGACCATCCTAATCTCCTAACCTGATGGAACGCGAGGTTTTGGCGCTGCTCTCAATAATGACCTTTGAGCTTACTTCGACATCCAGATGAGTGAATTCCTCATTCCAGTTGTTCTGCAGCTTGGCCCAGGTTTTCGGCATGCGCTCATGAATGATTTCTCCAAAGCCAAAAATATCAGCATGATATTTCTGCTGAACCCCCCGGATGACAGAGCGTATCTCCTTTTGCAATTTCTCGCCGGCGCGTTTCTCAATGGCTGTTATATGTTTATTCTCAGAGAAGTTTTCAGAGGTCATCACTTCATCGAGATTCGTATGCGTCACCGTCTTGATCTGCAGCTTAAGCTTGCCGTCTGTCAGCTTCGGCTTCACCTTGGTCCTGTTTGATAATATCTCCAATGAGTAGGTGGGAATTCCCTGATCGTCAGCCACATCCAGCACGCCTCCTTTGATGTCATTTTTGGCAAACATCATACTTTTGGTCTCATCACCGTTCAATTTGCCCACCAGCTTGTCCTTTGAAAAGATGGCACACCCGTCTACACGCTCAATTTTTTTCCCGTTACTCTCATGGATATGGATCAGCGGTGCTATCGCATGGTTCCCCGAAGTCTCCAGCTTGTCGAGGAAATCCCATATTTCCACAACCGGGGCTGTGCTGGTGAACTTCTCATCGCTCATCATTTGCGCTAAATCAAACGACAGGATGGAATCTGTGGCACTGTTCAGATGCAGGATTTCACTCGCAGTCTTCTCATTTGACACAAATATAAATACATCTGATCTTGTTTCTGTATCTCTGCTGTACCAGTCAATCGCTTTAATTAAGCCTTCCCTCGCAATTTCCTCACTGATGATAATCACCTTGGCATGGCTCCAGAACAGCTTCTTGCCGGTCATGGAGATCATGTCGCGGACAATTTCGAACATCGTCCCGCCCGAAAGACTGAGCATTTTGAAGCCCGGCTGATTCTTGTCAAGCCCTCCCTTGGTGTCGAGCATCTCTGCCGTTAGCAGCATCTTGCCTTTGGTTTGGCTTTTGTCGATGGCCACGCCGGCCACTATGGACATATCATCAACCTCGACATAATCCCAGCAGCCGCTAATGCCAAGCAGGAGCACTACGCTGAACAGCACTGACAACAGTCTCCGCACTGGCCTCATGGCCTTCTAACCTTCTTGGCCTGCTTCCGCTTTATATTGCGCACACCGATTATCGCCGGACGCAGATACATATCCCACCAAGGGGCGCGGATGGCAGTGTCCTTAATATCCTCCGGCCGGATTGATCCTACACTAAGCATGTAGGGAACCCCGAAGGAGCGAAGGCTCATGAGATGAATTACCAGGCCGAGCAGTCCAAAGAAATATCCGTATATCCCGAGGAAGAAGACAAGGAGCAGCAGTCCCAGCCGCACTATGATCAATGGACCGGTAAGCCTTGGATTCAGCAAGGTTGTAATGCCGGTAAGACCTACGACGATAACCATCGGCGCACTGACCATCCGCGCATCCACAGCAGCCTGCCCGAGCACCAGTGCTCCCACTATGCTGACTGCCTGCCCAATGGAGGACGGAATTCTCGCCCCCGCTTCACGCAGAACTTCGAATATGGTCAGCATAATCAGAGCCTCAACCACTGTGGGAAAAGGAACCGAATACCTCGCAGTGGCAATACTGGTCAGAAGCGGTGTCGGAACCATCTCTTGGCTGTAAGTAACCAGCGCTACATAGACCGCAGGAATGCTGATCGACAGGATGGCTCCCAGTACCCGCAGCAGCCGGTTGAAGGAGGCGAAATAATAGTTAATATAATAATCCTCGCTGGCTTGAAAATTCTCCACAAACACAAAGGGCAGTGTCAGCGCAAATGGACTGCCTTCAATCAGAAGGGCAACTCTCCCCTCCATAATTTTGCTGACCACAGAATCGGGCCGTTCAGTGCTGCCGATCATCTCGAAGGGCGAATAGGGCTCGTCGCGGATCAGTTCCGCAAGATAGCCGCTGTCCAAAAGATGGTCGATTTCCACCTTCGCCAGCCGTTCCTGAAGCTCCTTGAGAATATCCGGCGAGGCCAGGCCCTCCATATAACAGATACAGGTTTTTGTCTTGGAGCGGGTTCCGACTTCACTAAAAACAAACTTCAGATCGGGATTCAGAACTTTACGGCGGATCATCGTCAGGTTAATGAGCAGTGACTCTGTAAAGCCTTCTCTCGGACCCCGGACTGCTTTTTCAGTCTCAGGCTCTTCTATGGCCCGGGTCTCCCAGCCTTGAGCATTTATGTTCAGCGCTCCGGCGTATCCGTCCAGTAAAAAAAGCGTTCTGCCGCCTGCAACGGCTCCAACTAATTCGTCAAGCTTAGTCGAGACTATAATGTCACTGACGGTAATAATTTCTGCACGGATTTTCTCCATCAACTCGGCGGGATTACGGCTTTCTTCTTCCGTGAATTCATAGGCCATCACCGGCCTTGTAATACCGTTCTGTATAAGCTCTCTATTGATCATTCCGTCCACGTAGATTAAGCCGCAGCGTACAGGTGTGCTATGCTTATTCTCAATCACCCTTATTATCAGGGTCCCGTCGCCGCTGAAGATCCGCCGAAACAGAGCCACTGTCTCATCGAGCGAGGGGCTAAGCGGCTGGGAAGAGGATATTTGTCCGGCGGCCTGTCCGCCGTTTGGGGCAGCATCTGTGTTGCTCACAGCAGTCACTCCTGACACAATACTTTTGATCTGATTATCCCCCGACTCCCTAACTCCTATTCGCCATAATTTAGCTGCTGTATTGCAAGAAAAAGACCCGTAAATTGCTTCCTAAGCAACTTCACGAGCCTTTCGGAAATACTCTCATACCCTAATAGAAAACATGTATTCCAGTTGATATAATTTAGTTGTATAAGTTAAACTTCAGATTTTATATTAGGGTCTGGGCGTAGCTACGGGGAATGTTTGGACTTCCGGCCGCTGTTGTCGTAAGAATTTCTTGATTTTTACCGCTCTAAGCGGATGAAATCCGGAGACAAAGGCGGACGCGTTCGCTCCTCCAGTTCCAAACTTCCCCTCCACACTTTTCCCTTTTTATTTTTCAAGTTCAACTTATATAGTTAAGCTGCAGTTACCCCTGTTTCTCAGCAATAAAGGAGCCCGTTATGACACCATTTACAGAAAAAGTTATCGCCGTTATACGCTCGATCCCCGAAGGCAGCGTCATGACCTACGGAGGCATTGCCCGCGCGGCAGGAAGTCCCCGGGCGGCCAGACAGGTCGTCCGCATTCTCCATTCCATGAGCCGCAAATACAAGCTGCCGTGGCACAGAGTTGTGAATGCTGAGGGGCGAATCGCTCTGACCGATGATGAATCCAGCTCACTGCAGCAGCTATTTTTGCTGGGCGAGGGAATCGTTTTTGATGATAAAGGCGTGATTGATCTTAAGCGTTACCTGCATCACCCTGAGCCAGATGAAGACTATTTTCTTCCGCCTCCGGAATAGGCGCGTCCGCTCCCTTTGCCCAGCACATTCAGCAGACAGTACATCGTCGCATAAATAGCCAGCAGCACACAGGCAGTGAACAGGCTGAAGAAGACAGACTGCCGGTTGAGGCTGTCCATAACGAGCTGGTATAGCTGATGCCGGTCGGTGAGCACATCCCAGCTGTTCAGCCGGTAGACCCGGCCAAGCAATACACCATATCCCCCCAGTGCACAGGCGAACAGCACGAAGATCCATGAGAACAGCAGATTGCTTTTGCGGTAAATGACCGCTTGGAACTGGTAGAGGGAAAAGAACCCCGTCAGCCAGCCGCTCCAGGTGAACAGCAGCAGCATGACCAGATCATACCAGAAGCGGCTCTGAACGGTTCCCCCGACGAAATACAGATTTTTGCGCATCATCAAATGCACCAGATCAGTCATAATGTAAGGCGCGTTCGGAAAAAACAGCAGCCAGGCTATGCCAAGCGGAAACACCAGCAGTCCGCCGACTTTCCTCTTATCCAGCTCATGGGCCGCCATAGAGAATACAAACGGAAGCCAGGCCAGAAACAGATTCCAGATCAAGAATTTGAAATAGTCATCCGTCCGCTGCGACACTACACTGTAGACCGCGAGCGTTGCTAGAGTCAGTCCCGCCAAAAGCAGAAATACTCTGGAATAGTTCAATTCCTTCATAAGTGTATAATCTCCTTATCCGTAAGAATTCGGTACAGGCTTCCTGTAATTGTACAAATATTTACGTGCCTTGTACAAATATGACATGAATAAAAAACCCGGACGACTGAGCGCCCGGGCTTAAGATTGCTGTTCCTAATTAAACGCTAATGTAAAAAAATTCGGGTGGCCGCATAGCTTCCAGTGTCTATACTTCTCCGCTCAGTTTGCGGGCCACTGCAGGCGTGCGGCCTTTGAACGTGCTGCGTCCAGCCGCTTCATCCAGTCCGGAGAACGCTGCGCATTCCCTGAAGGCCGCATGCCGGCAGCCCAGACATTTATTGTAGTTGATCAGCTTCAGCGCATCATTGATCGCTTCTCCCGTATGAGCATAGAACTGCGTCGCCCCGATCCGGTCATACAGCCCGGTCTTCTTGAGCAGCTCCAGCGGCTGGGATTGAATGCCGGAAATCATCAATTTCCCGCCATCCCCATGCAGCTCCTTCACCAGTGCCGCCAGATTGGCTTCGCCGGTAGTATCAATGAAAGGCACCTTACCCATGCGCAGCAGAATCACCTTCGGCTGGTCCGGTCCAAGGCCCGGCATCGTATCATCGAAACGGTAAGCAGCCCCAAAGAAAAGCGGCCCCTCCACACTATATATGCCAATTTGCGGACAATCATGGCTATCCGTGACCATATGCGCCTCCACCTTTACAGAAGAAGGATCAGGCAGCACCTTGGACACCATATGAACCTCGCCCATCCGTTTGACGAACAGCACCACCGCCAGCACAAGGCCAACCTCTACCGCCAGCGTCAAATCAGCAAAAACCGTCAGCAGAAAAGTAATGAACAACACCAGGGAATCCCCGGTCTTCAGCTTGAGCAGATGCAGAAATTCCTTGCGTTCGCTCATATTCCAGGCAACCACCATCAGAATCGGCGCCATTGCCGCCAGCGGAATACTCGATGCATACGGGGCGAACAACAATAGAATCAGAAAGACTACAACGCCGTGAATCACACCCGACAATGGAGATACGGCTCCGCTCTTAATGTTGGTAGCGGTTCTGGCAATCGCACCGGTAGCCGGAATCCCCCCGAACAGCGGCGCGGCAATATTGGCAACCCCCTGACCGATCAGCTCGCGGTTGCTGTCATGGCGGCTGCCCGACATTCCGTCGGCAACAACAGCGGACAGCAGCGACTCAATCGCGCCCAGCATGGCGATAACAAAGGCTGGACGAATCAGCAGCTGTATCCTCTCCCAGCTAATGACCGGGAAGTGGAAGCTCGGCAGCGTGTTCGGAATGTCCCCGTAGGCGGAACCGATTGTGGTCACCTTGCCGCTGAAGAACAGCGCCGCAATAATTGTTGCACAGAGCAGCCCAACCAGTGCTCCCGGTACTCTCGGTGCAAAACGCATTCCAAGCACAAGAACAGCCAGACAAATTACAGCCGTCAGAACACTGTACAAATTAATGGTCGAGATGTGCAGGCCAATTTCCTTCATATTATCCACAAAACTCTCATGCCGCTTTATACCTTTCAGGCCGAGGAAGTTCGCGATTTGCCCGGTGAAAATAATGACGGCTATCCCCGCCGTAAAGCCGATGGTCACAGGCTTGGGGATGAACTTGATCAGCACACCCAGCCGGAGCAGCCCCATAATAACCAGAATTACCCCGGCCATCATTCCGGCGAGCAGCAGGTTCTCATAGCCGTACTGCATGCCAATGGCGAACAAAATAGGAATAAACGCACCCGTAGGTCCGCCAATCTGAAACTTTGAACCGCCGAACAAGGAAATCAGAATCCCTGCGACTATGGTTGTATAAATTCCGTACTCCGGCTTTACACCGGAAGCAATAGCAAATGCCATCCCCAGCGGGATGGCAATAACGCCGACGATTAACCCTGAAATAAGATCCTTGCGCAGCGCAGCAATATTGTAGCCTTTAAAACGGCCCCACCCTATCATCCTTTAACCTTCTTTTCTCTGAATATCTGATTATTTGAATATAAGAGCAACATTACTCCTGCAAACCGCTCTTGTCAACGGGTAATCTGCCCCGGGAGACCCGGGGTCATTCGCTGCGGATACCTTCCAGAATGGAGATGGCGTTCACCAGGTGGTTGTCGAATATTTGCTTGGCTACCGCCAGCAGGTCTTTGATCAGGGGATCACGCAGCGAGTAGATTACCGTAGTGCCTTCTTTTACACTGGCTACCACATTTTTGGCGCGGAGCACGGCAAGCTGCTGGGAGACGGCAGACCCTTCGGACCCCAGAATGGCCTGCAGCTCGTTCACATTCTTCTCGCCTTCGCTCAGCAGCTCCAGAATACGAATCCGCATCGGATGAGCCAGCGCCTTGAAAAATTCCGTCTTGAATTGCTGAATTTCGCTGTTCATTGAACCTCTGCTCCTCATAGCTTACTTCTTGTTTATTGTTTATCTTAGCCTATTTAGTCAAGAGTGGCTATGCCGCCGGAGAATTTTTCAGGCTAGAGCGCCGGATACACAAGGATTTCTTTCGCCCTGATCTCCACAAAACCGCCAAGCGCCATCGGTTCACCGAGGCATTCAAGCATAATCAAATCTTCACCTAGCCGCAGGTAGCCGGTTCCGTCTTCCTCAATGTTCTCCAGTACACCGGTCAAGATAACATCGTTCCCCTCGGTCCGTATGCCATACTCGCCTCCGCTTGCAGGTACAATATCCACCCAGCGCATGAACAATGCAGGAAGCTCGAATTCCGCCGCACACTTGTCGCCCGGCTTCACGGGAGCACCGCACCAGATCCCTCTGCCTTCGCCAAAGTCCGCCCCAAAGAGTACTTCATCCTTTTTCCGACCTATACCAGTAATCTCAATATTCATCGCTCTGCCCCATCTGCTTAAGTTTACTGCATATTATACACGCTACCAGTCCGGTTACGCGATCAAGTATACTTCCGGGCGGCGGCACAGAGCAAACAGGGGAAGCTCCAAGCGCCCTTCGGCTCTCGAAACTTCCCCTGTGCAATTCAGCGAGAAAATAATAATAATTTATGGCTTGAAACCTTTATGGCCTTAAATTTAAGCAAACAGCTTCAGACCCGCGATCCGCTTCACCGCTTCTGCCAGCCGTTCTTCGCTGCTCACCAGTCCTACCCGCACATAACCTTCGCCGTAGGCTCCAAAGCCAATGCCGGGAGCGACGACCACATGCGCCTCATCCAGCAGCAAATCGGCGAAGCTCTGTGAAGTGTAACCTTCGGGAACCGGCAGCCAGGCGAAAAATGACCCGCCCGGAGCTTCAACCTTCCAGCCAAGCTCGCGCAAACCGCCGATCAGGATATTCCGCCGCGCTTCATAGCGGGCTATATTCTCCTGAACGCAGGTCTGCGGACCAAGCAGTGCCGCCGCTGCCGCTTCCTGGACCGCGCCGAACAGGCTGACATACATGTGATCCTGAAGCAGGTTCAAGCTCTCGATCACACTTGGGTTTCCTACGGCAAAAGCTACACGCCAGCCGGCCATGTTATAGGTTTTGGATAAGGTATAGATTTCAATCCCGGTGTCTTTCGCTCCCGGTGTCTGAAGATAGCTTAGTGGCCGCTGGCCCTCATAGCCGATTGCGGCATAAGCGAAGTCATGCACCACGCAAATGTTGTGCTCCTCCGCGAACTGCACCGTCTTACGGAAGAACTCTTCCGTTGCCACTGCGCCGGTCGGGTTGTTCGGATAATTCAGGAACATCAGCTTGGCTGCTGCCGCAGCTTCAGGGCTTATGCTCCCGTAGTCGGGCAGGAAGCCGTTCGCCGCAGTCAGCGGCATCATTTCCATGACCGCCCGGGCCAGCTCGATGCCCGACCAGTAATCGGGATACCCGGGATCAGGCACAAGCGCTGTATCTCCGGGGTTCAGGAGGCATTGCACCACTTCTACCAGTCCGGTTTTGCCGCCGAACAGAATGGCAACTTCACGTTCCGGCTCCAGTGCCACGCCATACTCCCGCTCGTAGAACGCGGCTACAGCCTCCTTCAGATAGCTGTGGCCGCGAAACGGAGGGTATTTGTGATTCAGTGGGTTCACCGCTGCCGCTTGCAGAGCCTGGACTATGTGCTCGGGTGTAGGCATATCGGGATTGCCCTGGCCGAGATTGATCACATCATGACCCGCTGCCGAGGCAAGGGCGGCTCTCCCGACAAGCGCGGCAAAAAACTGCTTGGGCAACGCTTGGAGCAATGCGGAAGGCTCAAAAATGTTCACTGGCAGGAGTCACCCTCTCCGGCATAAATTATTTGCTGAGCAGTTCACCGTTGTAGACCTTAACGTCCAGCGGAGCTGTCAGGAACTCGCCCGCTTTCCCAGCAAAGCCGGTAAAATGAGCGCTTGTATTGTGGCTGGATACGGCCTCCATATCGCGCCAGATTTCTACCATGATATAGGCATTTTCCTGTTCAGCATGCTTGTACAGCTCGTAAGAAAGATTGCCTTCTTCCTTATGGGTAGCGGCGAGCAGCGTTTTGGCTTCGGCCAGAAACTGCTCCTCACGGTCAGGATTGACTTGCATTAAGGCATGAATAATAATCATGGTCGGTTCCTCCTAAAAGTTTTGTTAGCGTGGCTTCCTAGAATTCACTGCGGCAAAATTCGCTTCGGAAGCATACGCCTAGTTTTGTTAGCGTTACTTCTAGTGTATACGTAGCTTAACGCTTATTTCCACTGTGCAATGGCATCAATCGGCAGGCGGACGGAAGCATAACCTTCTTCTGCGGCTTTACCGATGGAGATCAGCATTACCGGGATATAACGGTCTTTATCCATGCCGAAAACTTCAGCAATCTTGTCTTTCTCGAAGCCGCCGATAGCGTTGGTATCGTAGCCGTGGGCGCGGGCGGCCAGCATCAGCTGCATGGAGACAAGACCTCCGTCGATCATAATGGTTTCTCTATTCACATCAGCAGGCAGAACCGAGAAATGAGCAGTCAGGGCGGCGAGCTGTCTTTCTTTTACTTCAACAGGCATCAGTCCGCGCTTAACAGCCGTACCGTAAATTTCTTCGGCATTATCGAAGTTGTTCATATCCCCGAACACAGCAATCATCGCTGCGGAGGTCTCTACCTGCAGTTGGTTGAATTTAGCGATAGGCGCCAGCTTAGCTTTGCCTTCTGCACTTTCAATCACCAGGAACCGCCAAGGCTGCATGTTCACCGAGGAAGGGGCCAGCGTAGCTTCAGTAAGAATCTCGGTCATTTCCTCTTTGCTGATTTTGACGGATGTATCATATTTGCGGATGGAACGGCGACCTGTGATAATACTTGTGAAATCATTGGTTTTGGTAGTGTTCATTGTAAAAATAAGCTCCTTTATAGTTGGATTATAGATTATAGTTTATAGCTACAGCAGATTGATATTGTGCTGCAGGCGGGCAAGCATATCTGCGAGCGTTATGCGCTCATGTTCGTCGAAGCCGCTTAGCAAGCTGCTGATGAAACGGCTCTTCTCTTCCCGGTAAGACCGTATTTTCTCCCGGCCCTGCCCGGTCAGCGAGACAAGAGTAACTCTGTTGTCGGCAGGATTGTTGCGGCGGGAGATCATGCCGGTATCCTCCAGACTCTTGAGGTGGCGGGTGACGGCTGCTGCGTCGATGTCAACCTGCTTTTGCAGCGCAATCTGGCTGATCTCGTCAACCTGAAACAGCTCATGGAGCAGACGTAGACGTGTGGGACTTATGCCGGCACAGCGCTCAAATTTCGGCGTGACCGCTTTGTTCAGCCCCTGCAGCAGTTCAAAGACACGTTCTTCCTCAGGCAGATGTCCAGTCAAAATTAACCCCCTAACGCAAATATATTGTGCAAAATCTTTTTGACATTCATCAGTGTACACCCACATCATTGACCCGTCAACTATTATTTCTGCGTTACCTGTTTTTCTTGCTTGCAGGCCCGCTTCCCCATACAATCAAAGTACAGTTTTCTTCTACGAGGAGGCCTTTCTTCATGAAAATATCCCTGATTCAGCTCAATATAGCATTCGGCAATCCCCAGGCGAATTATGCTTCGGCAGAACGCCACATTCGGGCGGCAGCGGCTGACGGCGCGGAGGTTGTGATCCTTCCCGAGCTGTGGACAACCGGCTATGACCTAACCCGGCTTACGGAGATTGCCGATCCTGAGGGGAACACTGCGAAGGCTCAGCTGTCCGGCCTGGCCCGCGAGCTAGGCATCCATATTGTGGGCGGCTCCGTTGCAAGCCGGCAAGACAGCGGCATTACCAACAGCATGTATATCTTCAACCGCAGCGGAGAGCTCGCCGGAGAGTACAGCAAGCTGCATCTGTTCCGGCTGATGGATGAGCATCTGTATCTGCAGCCGGGAGCAGCCAAAGGGCTTTTCACTCTGGACGGGGCTTCATGCGCCGGATTGATCTGCTACGATATCCGCTTTCCCGAATGGGTCCGCGCCCACACTGCGCTCGGTGCCGAGATTCTGTTCATCAGTGCGGAATGGCCGCTGCCGCGCTTGTCCCACTGGCGGGCGCTGCTGATCAGCCGGGCGATTGAAAATCAATGTTATGTCGTGGCCTGCAACCGTGCAGGCGATGACCCGGCGAACACCTTCGCCGGACATTCGATGATTATTGACCCTTGGGGCGAGATCGTCTGTGAAGCGTCTGAAGGCGAGGAGATTGTCAGCGGCGATATTCATCTGTCCAAAGTGCGGGAGGTGCGTCAGCAGATTCCCATCTTCGCTGACCGGAGGCCGGAGCTGTACCGGTAGCTGTAGAAAAGGATGTACTTTCATAGGCGGCGGGGCGAGGGTCAACAACGGCAAGGGGTGCCCAACAACGGCATTTTTGCTGTTAGGTCACAAATTCATCTTTCTATGGTTCAACCAAAGCAGCTTATCCCCAACTTTATGCACAATTTATCCACAATGGGTGGGAACTATAACAAGAACAAAACGGCTGCGCCGTCCTTAACTGGACATTGCAGCCGTTTTAAGTTCGGAAATTACTGGAGTGCTCAGGCCACCTTGGGCTGTGGGGACAAAACAACGGGGATTAACCCAGGTGGAAAAAGGCAACTTAATTTTGTCCCCCTCGCTTCAAAGCAAACGCTTGTGGGAAAAAGTCCACCTAATCCGGCGGATTCGCAGCATTTCCTGTTGAAATCCCCTCAATTAAGCTTACTAATTCCCACTAACGCCGCTGCGAAACGCTTTTGAGCACATTTAAGTTTACTTTTTCCACTAACGCCGCTGCTGAGCGCTTTGTAGCACATTTAAGCTCACTTTTTCCACTTCACTCCGGGCATCATAACCTCCTCAGTCACTTCTGCAAAGCAGATCAAATTCTCCCAGCGGAAATTGGGACCAAAAACAGCTTATCCCCAGCTTTATACACATCTTACCCACAACCGGCAGGAAATCACCAGACAGAAAAAGGCTCCGCACCTGCTGAAGACAGCAGAATTGCGGCGCCTTTCGCCTTGCCTGTCTTACTCCGTTTCACCCGGCTTGGACGGACAGGGCCGGTTGCCTGGCGCAACCGCCCCGGGAAGGCTAGCGGGCGTACCGCTCCCGCAGCACCCGCGCGGCCTCCAGTACGCGAGAATCGCCGTACTGGAGATCATAGCCCGCCGCCTGCTGCAGCAGGGCGGCGGGCTGGAGGCTGACGCCGCGCCGGGTCAGCGCCTGGCGGAATCCTTCGGCGAACATCGCCGCCGAAGCCGGGCCGCCAAGCTCTTCGAGCGCGGCCAAAGTCTCCGGGCTGACGCGCGGATACGTCAGCGAACCATCACCGCCCGCGGCAATCTCGTAGAAGCCGCGGATCAATTCTCCGCGCTCCCGTCCGGAGCCGGAGACGATCACGAACGCGTGCACAAAGTACGCGTTGCTCTGCCGCCGCTGGGCGATGCCGCAGAACTTGCGGCCGCCGATGGCGAGATCGAAGTCGCCGGGGCAATACGAGCCGGCGACTTCTCCCGCTCTGATCTGCGCCGCTGCCTGCGGATGGCTTACGGCGACGGCTTCGGCGATAAGCGAAGCCAGCAGCCGGAAATCATCGTGAAAGTCCAGCTTGCCCGCAGGCTTCGGAAGAATCAGCGACACGTTGACGACCCCGGCATCCAGCGGCACCGCAGCGCCGCCGGAATGCCGGACCGCCGTGCGGAAGCCCTGCCGTTCAAGCTTGTCCATCGCCTCGGCTGCCCGGGGCAGCTTACTGTCCCTCAGGCCCAGCGCCACGCCGCCGGGATGGCTCCACAAATGCACAGACGGAGGAACCGCACCCGCTCCGATATCCCGGCACAGCGTCTCCTCAAAAGCGAACGGAAGCAGCATATCTCCGGCAATTGCCGCATTCGCTACCGCCCCGTTCCCATCTACTGCCGCTATGTCCCCGGCAGCCTGCATGTTTTCCGTTTCATTCAAATGTTCAAAAAGCGCCATAACCGGAGGAAGGCTGCTCCCTCCTGCCTGCTCCCGGCTGTCCGCTGGTCCGTTGCTCATAGATAAAACCTCCAATTTCTCCACTGACTACCGGTTTTCCCGGATACGGGCGATTAAGGTCATATGCTGTCATACCAATTAACGCCCGGGTATCCGTTACCCTGTAATATTCCATTATTCCGGCAATACTCTCATTGTAACCGATCGCTGCCCGGCCGCGAAGCGGCCGCTGAATCAGGCAATTGAAATAGCAGCAGGATACCGTTATTCTTAGGATATAAGAAGATGATTCATTCCGACAAGCTTTGCGCTGAAGCTCATGCTTACACAACCTACAAGAGTGGAGTGATGCCGCATGACTACCCTACAACTAGCGAAGGAACGGCAAATCAGCAAGACCAGACAATGGGAGCAGGCGCTGAACAGGCTGTACACCGACTATCAGGATTACTGCAAGAAAGTGCTGCGGGATTTTGACAGTGAGGATGTCCATCAGGCCAGGGTGAACAGCCGCAAGCTGCTGACGCTGCTGTCCATTCTCGATCCCGGCCACTCCGTCACAGATGAGCTGTACGGCACACTCAAGCAGGCCCAGAAAAGACTCGGCAAGGTCAGAGATGCGGATGTGCTTATCGAAGCCTTCAAGGATAAACGCAAGCAGGCGAAAGAAGCCGGCGCAAATGAAACCGCTGAGCTGCTGAAGGCAGTGATTGAGCAACAGAAGGGTGAGCGGAAGACGTACCGCAGGAAGCTGGCAGACAAGCTGCCGAAGCTTACCGGTAAAAGTCTGAACAGACAATGGGAGTCTTTTCTGAGCAGGGAGCTGGAGCAGCTTGCTGCCAAAAGAGATGCGAATGTCGTCATGCGCGAGCTGGAAGTCGCCTTTGAGCAGAAGAAAAAGACCTGCAAAGCCCTGTTCAAGGGTCCAGAGGCCGAATCCGCCGCCGCCTTCGACGCGCTGCATGAGCTGCGTATCGCCGCCAAGGAGCTCCGCTATACCGCGAGTGCCGCTGCCTTTGCGCTTAACCAGAAGTTCCATGCCGATGAAGAAATCTACAAGGGCATTCAGGAACAGCTAGGCGGCATTAATGATCGACGGATATGGCTGGAGGTGCTCAGCTCCGCTACCCCCGATGAACTGGGTGTTAGCAGAAGGGTGTGGGATGAATTCACAGACAGCCTCAGAGCCGAAGTATTGGAAGCGCTGCACCACAACGAGGTTGTTCCCTTCAGCGAGAAACCGAAGCAGCCCCATCACTCATAATATGCCATATTAAAAGGCAGGAGGCGCACGATATGCATGCGCCCTCCTGCCTTTTTCAGTTCTTAATTGCCCGGTACTGCAGCAGCCAGCCTGTTCAGCACACCCTGATAGACCGATTTCGGCCGCAAGCCAACCAGCTTCTCCATCGGCTGGCCCCCGCTGTACACGACCACAGTAGGCATACCCATCACTCCGGCTTCGGCCGCAAGCTCCGGCAGTTCGTCACAGTTCACTTTCAGTATGGTAACATCCCTTCCATACTCCTCGTCCAGCTCCTCCAGAATAGGCAGCAGCGTTCTGCAAGGCGGACACCACGGCGCGCCGTAATCAACCAGCACCGTTCCTCCCTCGCGCAGCTTCGTCCGCAGCGTATCGGCATGCTCCGCATTTATTATCGCCATCACGATTACCTCCTAGTGTATCTGTACACATTATGCTTATTCTGATTCGCTCTGCTCCTGCTGTATAGAAGCGATCCGCTGCTGCAGATTCAGCTTGATCTGGTTCAGCTGTACGAGCTGGCGCTCAATATCCTCCAGCTTGCTGCGGTACAGCGGCATCACCTCTGCACAGAAGGCCTCTTTATTCTTCAGCACACAATTCAAAAATCCGGCAATCTCCTCTGTAGATAAGCCCAGATTCAAATAAAGCTTGATCGTCTCCACCGTCTCCACGGCCAGCGGCGAATACTCGCGGTATCCGTTGGCCTGACGGAGCGGGGCGATCAATCCCTGACGCTCATAATATCGCAAAGAACGGACGCTGACGCCCGTCTTGGCTGCAAGCTCACCTATCTTCATGGCATTCTCCCCGGGGTTCATGAGAAATGGTCTGCCCTTAGTATAAACCCTGACACCAGTGTAAGGGTCAACACTTTTCTGCGCAGTTCGCAGGTTTGACCGGGCGAACACGGCTGGGAAGCGCTACACGCGGTCCGGTTCCTTTATTGAAACTACCTTACTGAATTGAAACTTACATACCATAAGGTGCGTACTTTTCAAGCCTTCGAATTGATTCTATACTGAGCGAAACATAGTGAGAGGGGGAGGTTTGGTTGGATTATCGCATTCAAATGGGGGAAGGAAGTCTGCGTCTTGGCACGCGGTTAGACCCCGCATATGATACTGTAGCTGTGAGCTCCAGCAATATCCGGGATCTGGTAAAATGGGGTATTCCTGAGGGTGTATACCGAGCCAAGGATATTGTCAGCGAAGCCGGAATCCTGCTCGAAGCGGTTTGTGCCCGGTTGGGAAGCGCCGCTGCAGCCGAGCCGTTGTTAAGGAATCTTCAAGCAAGCCTGGCGGTTTCCGGGAGAGAAGCGGTGCTGCCGTTCGCTTCGCTGGCGGCGGGCGAGGAGACGAAGAACCGTTTTCTGGTCCAGGCAGAGCAAATCGGAACAGCTATATCGGGCTGGGCACGGGAGGTTTATGCGAAGCAGCCGGGACGACAGCGGTACGGATACAACGGCTTGGTCCAGCTCGTTCATCGAAGCCGGTGTGACCAGCATTTATGGACGCCGGAGGTGGTAGGCATTTTAATGGGGCCGGCTGGCAGCCCGGAAGTCATGCAGTTATTCAACGAGTATTTGCATCAGCTCGTGCTGCTCAGAGATGCGCTCATTCCGTTTGAAAATTGGGAGGAGGTTCCCCTGGAGATCAGGGAGGAGCGTCAGGCCATCGGGCTGCGTCTCATCGAGCCGGCGCGAGACCGCTTCTTCACCGAGCTGATCGTCAAGCAAATTCCGCACAAGGAGATCGTGCGTTTTGCTCAAAAGGTGCTGTGCCCTGAGCTTGACCCGGTTGGCTACGGATTTCAATACAAGTTCGGAACGGTGCTACCCGCGGTGATCGGGAAATCGCCGGCAACCGCAGCCCCAAACCTGCTCCGCTGGCATCCCGCACAGCTGCTGTCAGCTTCGGAGTCTGGCGAGACAACCGCTATCGTATTTGACTACGAGCAGGCCGATTACGGTGCCGCGCCCCTCAGCCGGCTTGACCCCCTTACGCCAAAGAAGCAAGAGGCAGACAATGCCAACGCGGCAATCCAGCTCTTTAGCGGCGACGCAGATATCGTACCCCGGGTGATTGAGCCGGGCCGTGCTTCGTTGGTGCTGCGTCTGACTGATTTTGAGGGAAGCTGCGAATATCGTGTGGATGTCGGGCAGGCTTTGCGGGGGCAGCGCTACATGTACCGTCCCGAGGCCGCCATTCCCGCAACCGCAGAATCCACAGCTGGGACGGAGAACCGTTCCGGGTGGCTTGAGTACGCCGCCGCCGATATATTAGCCCTTCCCGGCCTGGTGGACAGCAGCCGGGAAGGCATACACTATGTTTCGGCCGAAGGGAATACACCTCTCTTATTGGGGCTGCTTGGCAAACTGTTCCCGCAAAACGTCGTTGTCATCGACAGTGACCGGGCGGATGAAGTGGCGGCGTCGCTTCGGGCGGGCAAACAATTCGGCGCAAAATTTCTGCTTCATCGCGGAGTTTCCTAAGTTTACGGTAAGAGGCCGGCTGTCGAGGAGGTTACGCGCGCTGCTCTGCGGCCGTCTGATCCTCTTCCGGAAATGCCCATATATAATCGGCGCCAAAGTCGCAGAGCTGGACTAAGATGGCCATAAGCTTTTTTCCCATATCGGTAAGCGAGTATTCTACCTTTGGCGGAACGACGGCATATACTTTTCGGGTGATTAATCCGGCGTTTTCCAGATCTCTTAGCTGTATCGTTAGCATTTTTTGCGTGGCTCCGGGCATCAATCGCAGTAGTTCATTGAATCGGTAGGTTTGTTGCGATAAATGGCCCAGAATTAAGGGCTTCCATTTGCCGCTGATCAATCCCAGCGTGATTTCGGAAGTACACATGAAATCATGATTGCGGTATCTGATCATTTCTTTGCCACCTCTTTTTTTGACTATAATGTCGAGTAATTAACTGTATTTACTATGGATTATATCAAATCGAGCCTTGCATATTCAAGAGTGAAAACCGCTGCTTATAGGGAGTGAACTAACCAGATATGTTGACTTTTAAATGAATGACCGTGCTGCCGCTTACTTTAGCTTTGCTGATCCTGATCACAGCGTGCTCGGAACGAGGCGAGGTTTCGGAAGTGTCTCCTGCTGGGACTTCACGCCGATCGCCACGCATAGCGCACCAAAAAATCCAACCGAAGCCTTAAGCTGCGGTTGGATTTTTTAAGTTCTTTTCAGAGGAAAATAGGCTACCAGGGCCAAGGATTTCCATCAAGATCGAGATAAGCCGGCTCCTCGCCTATGTATTTCTTGTGCTCCTGCACAATATTCATAATTTTGCGGGCGGACTCTTCCGGGGGTATCGGGGCTCCCTCATCCTTCTCGCCGCTCATATAAGTCTGCAGCCAGCCGGGATGAAAAACCATGACTTGGCCGCCCATCACCCGCAGATGGTTGTGCATGAGGGAGGATTGCATATTGAGCGCTGCTTTGGACATGCAATATCCGTACATATTAATCCTCCGATTACGGCTGATGCTGCCGGCTTCGGAGGATATATTCACAATCAGTTTTTGCTTGCCCTGCAGCAGCAGGCCCATTAGGGCGTTGCTGACCCGTAAAGCGCCGAGCGTATTTACATTATATAAATGGGCCATTGAGGCGTCATCCATATCAACGAGTATCGTGGCATCATCCGCGCTTTGAATAATACCGGCATTGTTGATAATCAGATCCACATGCCCGGTGCTGCCGGCAATGCTGCGTGCCGCGCTTTTCACACTTTCGCTGCTGCCGATATCAAGCGGGATCAGCTTCAAGCGCTCCGGGTATTGTTCTTTCAGCGCCGCAAGCTCTCCGGGCTCCGCCATATATTTACCGGCAAAAACCGTATATTTATTCTCAAGGAGCCAGCGTACAAGGAAGAATCCGAGTCCACGGTCAGCACCGGTAACACATGCAATTCTAATCATGAGATGGACACTCCCTCTCCTGAGGTATAAGTAACAAGCACTGCCCGCATTCCCTTCACCTTAGCATGGCGCCTATATTTTTACAATGTCCTGTACAGGACTGTATTTTCCCGGACAAGACTGCTTAATCTCCCTTTTGATTTAATTTTGAACTATGTTACAATCAGGGATATCATACTCAGGAAGGTGATTCAAGGTGTCCATTCAACAAATCCATACCCTGGATGAACTGCATCAATACGTGGAACAGCCCGGCAAGAAGCTGCTCTTCAAACATAGCACTACCTGCCCGATCAGCGCCAAAGCAAATGAGGAATTTCAAGCCTACGTCCAGGACTCCGGCACTCCGGCAGCCGTGGTTCATGTGATTGAGGACCGTCCGGTCTCGAACCAGATTGCCGAGGATTTCGGCATCAAGCATGAATCTCCGCAAATTTTTCTGCTGGAAGACAGCGAAGTCCGCTGGAATACCTCCCACTGGAAAATCACCCGCGATGCCATCAAGGAAGCTGTGAACCAATGAGCGAATCCGTTATCGTGTACTCCACTGCGAACTGCAGTGATTGCAACCAGGTGAAGCAGCTGCTGACGGAACAGGGCGTTCCTTTTGAGGTTAGAGATGTTATGACGAGCACAGCTTATCAGGAGGAAGTAGAGGAGCTTGGGTTCATGGGCGTTCCTGTTACTGTATCGGGAGAACATGCTGTCAAAGGCTTCAACCTTCCCGAGCTTAAAGTGCTGATCGAAGCCGCCGCGAAATAAAAGTGCTGATATACAAAAGGGAATCCGGCAGCAACCGGGGACCCTTTTTCTTTGTCATAATCCCCCATCACCCGGCTCCTTTTCCCCTAAAAATGAAAAACAGCGTGCGAGCGAGATAACGGGCCGATAAACGTCAACATATATGCTTTTAGCCAATTAATTACACCCAATCCCCGCAATTCAATGAAAGCTTGCCGCTGCCCTCCCTTTTCCTTTTTTACAAAGACCTGCCCGAAGTAGTATGATTCGTTTTGAAAGTAATTCATGAAAAGTTACATAAACGCTGAATTCCTGCCAAGCAGGAAACGGGGGAACCACCAGGCGAAAAGCCTACTTGGGGTGAATCCTAAGGGGACTGCACAGATGCGGTCTCACAGGGTAGGGCGACTCTCACCGTCCGAATCCGACAGCTAACCTCGTAAGCGTAAAGAGAGAGATCCTGATCCGCCACGCTTTTGCGCCAGGCTTATTTAAGCCTGTACCGGAGCCGCAGCAGAGGTCCTCCTCTGCTGCGGTTTTTTGTTGTACCCGCATAAGCTGATTTGGAGGATACAATGGCTTAAGACTTAGGGAATTTTGAGGAGGAAAGCTGAAATGGAGCAGCGCAGGCTGTCACGTATTGAGGTGTTTGTATTCAATGCTCCTTGGCCTGCCTTTTGCGGCCCGGAATCGTCCGGGAACTCCCGCTTCGGCATTCTGAGGCTTACCTGCAAGGCAGGTTGCAGCCTGGCCCAAGGCATATTATGCGCAGATGATACGGAATTTGACTTGATGAAATGGAGCAGCTTCCTGCGCACCATCCGGCATTGCCGGCTGGATGAAGCCATCGAGATCGTCCGCCGCCTGAGCCCGGAATGGGAACAGACACAGCGGGAGATGGTACAGACAGCCCTGCTCGATTTAAAAGCAAAGCTGCAGGGAAAAGTGCTGTCTGGCCATATCCAGACAGACTCGCGGCTTCATGCGGCTGCCGCAGGCAACGGCTCAAGTACGGGGCGGATGTATTATAAGCCTTCGGGAAGCCTGCTGCACCAGCGGAGCTGGCCAGATCTGGACACGGCGGAGCTCATCGACAAATCCATCGCTTATTACTCGATATTATAGATTTCATATTCAGAGAGGACCGTGAGATTATGCCTGACCCCTTATCGCATCAGCCGGCTGTCGCAGCCGGATACACGAAGTATGTTCAGAAATACAGCAGGAGCGTCTATGCACTCAGCAGCCTGCTGCTCGGGCAGGGAACCGAGGCGGAGGAGGCTGTGGTGAAGACCTTCGCAGCACTCTATGAGTCTTACCTGCAAAAGCGTTTAGACCCGCTTGCCTTCTCCCATGACGCTTACCGTGAATGCATCCAGCAATGCTCCCGGCTTGCACAAACCCACAAGCCCTGCTATGCAAATATGCTGTCTTGGGAAAACCGGCTTGTTCAGGCGCTCCGCTACGGTCTTAAGCTCCCCCTGCCTGAAATCAGCGCCATTCTTCAGCGGAGTGTGCCCGCCCTTAAGGTACAGCTCAGACAGGTGCGCGAACAGATGGCGGCGCAGGAGAACTTACTGCCGAAATCCAGCTTGACCGCCGGGTGAGGAGCGTAAGCATATGAACTAATTAGCCACCTGTGCCTTAACAACGGTATTTCTGCCGTTGTTTCTGAACAAACCAGCCATCTGCACCTCAACAACGGTATTTCTGCCGTTGTTTCTGAACAAGTCGGCCATCTGCGCCTTAACAACGGTATTTCTGCCGTTGTTCCTGAACAAACCAGCCATCTGCACTTCAACAGCAGCATTTCTGCCGTTGTTAAGGCACACATTTATCTTTTCAAGGTTACATCAACAGACGAAAATCATAGTTTCCTTAACGGCAGGCAGAGAGCTGCGGCAGAATGCCGCAGCTCTCTCTATTTCGTCTCAGCGCTTGCCCTTGCCGCCCTTAGTAAACCTCAAGAAGGCCATGCAGCAGCCCAATAATCCGACACCCAGCAATAACGTTTGCAGCGCGCCAAGCCAGGTCGAGCCCTCCGGCCGGATCAGGCTGCTGACAATAATCAGCAGGATCGAAGCCGCTACGAGCAGAGGCGTTTGTCTTTTTTTCATGTACAGCACCACTCCTTACCTATTAAGGTACACCATAAAAGAATATTTCACCAGACGAGCCGCAGAGGTAGAATTAATCCATAACCGGGACCACTCAGTCCCAACAGTTAAATATAACTTCACCGATTGTTTTTGGATTCCAGTATTTAATCATTTTTTGTTCGGATGTTCTTAAGGATAAATAGTATGTAAAAGTCCATTTCTCCTGTTCTTATTTGATAGGTGTAGAACGTTTTATAGTTTATTGGCGGTTCCTTATAAACTATCTTTCCGTTTTCATTCCTAATTGCATGGAATAGATAAGCTTCAAACGTTTTGATTTCTTGTTGACTCAATTCTTCTTCTGAAAAGCCGGTTACGCCCGGCTTCATTACAGTATATAGCCGAGAAAGCCCAACGTCTTCAGGCATGGGATGAATCGGCTTAGGACAAGGGCTGTCTTTGGACAGCTTAATTGTCCTACATGGTTTGATCTGATATAATCAAAAC
>NZ_JBTLRW010000029.1:0-53950 GCF_054483875.1 Paenibacillus sp. BAC0078 | reverse complement strand
TCTGATCCAGGACGAGCTAATGAGCTAGCTCTTGACTTAGCAGTCTGCACAAAACAGAAATGGCTTGCGTGCGTTAACTAGCTAGGAATCCCACGGCTTTAGCCGTGTTGGAGGCTCAATTCATCAATCCTCATTGGCTCACCACCATCAAAGAAAACTCAGATATAAAATATTATATAATAGGATTTATGCCAGATATTCTCCACATTCATAGTCATTGTACTGCCTTTGCCCAATTCCATTTTCTAAAATTACCGGGGGATACCGAATGGTTCTTCACTCCAAAAAAATAAAAAGCCCTTGATACATCATCGGGATTTCCGACGTATCAAGGGCTTAATATGTGTTCAGTATTACTGCTCCTTATCCCGGCCGAGTAGCCCGCTGAGCGCCTCTGTCACGTTCATACCGGTAAGCGACTGGGTCAATTCAGGAACCTGGGCCATAATTTTGGCGATATCGCCGGTAATTTTGTTCACGCCGGATGAAGCTCCATCCTGGGAAATCACTGTAATCTTATCGACCTTGGCCAGCGGGGAAGCGATTTTGTCAGCCAGCTCCGGCAGAACTTTCAGGAACTCCACTGTAAGCGCTGCTTGCGTGAACTGTTTATATGCTTCGGCTTTCTTCTCCAGTGCCCCCGCTTCCGCCGCTCCAGCCAGTTGAACAATTTCCGCGTTGGCTCTCCCCTTCGCCAGCTCCGCCTCCGCCGTTGCCAGCCCGCGTTTGGTCGTCGTGGCTGCCTCTGCTTCCGCTTCAAGGATTTGCCGCTGCTTGGCTGCCTCCGCTCTCATAACCGTAGCCTGGTTCTCCGCCTGGGCAGGCTTGATCACCGTTGCCTCCAGTTCCTTCTGTCTCAGTTCAACTTCGATTTCCCGGACGGTCCGGTTGGCTTCCGCTTCCATCTGCGTGATCTTATCCTGTTCGGTAACCAGCGACTGCCTGATTTTATTCTGCTGCAATTCGTACGCAAGATCCGCCTGCGCCTTCTTCACTTCCGTCTCCAGCTTAAAATCGGCCTGCTTAATGTTCAGTTCCTTCTCGAACTGGGATTCCTTAGCGCGGGCGGCGGTTTCCGCTTCTATGGTGGCCTGATGCGCATCGGCTTTGGCAATGGAGGATTCTTTCGCCGCCTCAGCCTGCTTAATCTGAATGTCGCGTTCCGCTTCCGCCTTTGCAATGCTGGCATCGCGGCGGATACGCTCAATTTCCGGAACCCCCATATTGTCGATATACCCTTTATCGTCGGTAATTTTCTTAATGGTGAAGCTGACCACCTCAAGCCCCATCTTATCGAGGTCCTCCGAGCAGGTCTCCCGCATCTTGCTGTTGATTTCGTCGGGTGTCTTTAGTATGGATTCCACCGTTAATTGCCCGATTAAGCCACGCAAATGGCCTTCCACCGAATGCAGGATAATGGTCTCGCGGTCTTCTTCCGGCCGGTCGATAAACTGCTCGCTGGCAGTCAGAATAGCGGTAGGATCACTTTTGATCTTAATCTGGGCCACCGCCTCCAAGCTGAGCTTGATGCCTTGCCGGGAAAACATCGCCTGCGCCGGGATGACATCAAAGCTCATCAGCATCATGGAGATGGTCTTATTGTTCTGGAAGCCGGGGATGACAAAGGTCCCGCCGCCCTGCACCACTCTTTTTCCGCCGAGACCATACACAATCATCGCTTGATTGGGCGGAACCTTTTTATAAGCGTTCACGATACTGAACAAAGCCAGCAGGATAACAACAACAATTGCCGCGATTAAATAAAGAATAGCCATTTGCTTCGACACTCCCCGTTATTTATTATTGTTCGATTTCCCTCTCAAAGAGGGTTACTGTCGCCATTCCTTTATCCACCTTCAAAATAATCACCCTGTCGCCCTTTGCGAGCTGCTGGCCGGCTTCTGCCCGCACTCCAATGGAGCGCATCGTTCCGTGCAGCACATATTTCATTTCCCCAACCGCTCCATCCACTGCAGAAATACTGATGTAACCAAGCTGCCCCACCTGCTCATAATCCATTTCATTCATGCTGCTGTCATACCGGGTCATTAACCGGGCCAGCACCGCATACATCAGACAGCCCAGCAGTAAAGCAACCACGGTGCAGATCAGCACCACTGCAAGCATATTCATTCCGCTGAACCGGGAAAGCACATAACCAGTGCCGCCCCAGACCGTTACAAACACCATCAGCGGGAGTATGGGCACAAAGCCCGGACCTCCAGCATCGCCGCCTCCCGCATGCAGATGACCCGCCAGGCCATGTCCATGAAATCCGCCGCTGAGAAGGAGCAATAGCCCTACCCAGAAGCACACGATAAATACAGTAACGATAATCTCCCCCTTTCAGGTATTTTAGCTAGTGAATAAAAGCTCTAATTTTCGTTGTTATAAGATTTCAGCTCCTCATACAGACAGCAATTCTCTTCCTGCATGCACAGCAAAAAGACCACAGAAGCGGCAGGGCTCTCCGTGGTCGGTTAAACGATCATGGCGCTCATCCTCTCTCTTCGAGGCTTACGGGGTTAGCTGACGGATTCGGGCAGCGAGATTGCCCTACCTTGCAAGAAGCGCGCTTTTCAGCACGCAGCAAGGATTCACCCCAGGTGAGCAGCTATCTGAGCAAAAGCCGCGTTCACCATTGGTTCCCCCGTTCCCACTACCCGGAATTCAGCCATTTGAGAACAGTTTTATTACATTCAGTTGTTGATTGAATCTTACGCCTGTGGCCGTTTAATGTAAAACGTTGCAGATGGCAAAAGAAGCCAAAGATTGCCTCCCCTTCACGAATGAAGGCGCATTCTTTGGCTTCGCTCTTAAACGGCCGATGATTTGCTCATTTTTGCTTCGTTTCTCGCAAGCAGTCCCATTCGCCCAAAACAAATGCTGTAAATACCATAAACCTTAATATCTTATGGTGTGATATCCTTTTGACTTAAAAACTTCATTAAGTCGTTATTCAACTGTACAATTTCGTTGTTTGCATTACTCGCATAATCAGGCAACATCATATCCTTTACCATGTTCGTCCGTAACCATATCATAAAGAAAAAATCCAAAATCCAATCCGGACATCTAAGCAAAATTTTTATTTTAGACGGATCAATCGCAACACCGGCTTTTTGTACAGCCCTTAAATTCGCTTTCAGAGTGTATGTTATTTTATGTGCCGTTTTTCTGGTTCTAGCTGTTTTGGGGTCAATGATCTTATTATCAATATTCAAAAAGCTAAGCATTGCAATATCCGTTACGGCATGAGTTATTAAATACGCACTCATATCCTTATTTATTACGTAAGGAAGTTTTGCTGTTCTTAATAATCTTGCGAGAGTTTCTATGCGTTCTGTCACTACGCCATTAATTTCTCCGAACATAGTAGCCGCTAATAACTTTGATGGAAATCGAGCGTACAATATTCCATCTTTTATCTGTCCACCAACGCCGGGGAAGGCTGGTAAAAATCTATCCCCTACAATATCCAGCCATGAAGAGAATCCAATTGGATTACTAATCATTGTAACAATATTTTTGCTTTGATTGTCTTTGAGTGCTGACAACGCTGATTCAGATCGATCGTAACGAACTGTAACGAAAATAAAATCATAAATATCATCATTTTCAAGCTCATCAATGACATTTACTTTTATAGTTTTGACCGTACCTTTTTCATTATATTTCAGGCCATTTTCTTTCAATGTATTAAATCGATTAGAACGTGCTAACATAGTAACGTCAAGCCCTGCTTCAATAAATTTAATTGCGTATATGCTCCCTATAACACCTGCACCAAAAATTAAAATTCTATTCTGTTTTACTGACATAAAATCACCCCTATTTATTAACAATTCCTTTTGATCATCAGACAACGTGTTGTATGATGTGATCATAAATCCTTATGATTTCTTCATCAACCATCAGTTTTTTATTATTTGTCGGATGATATTCTTGTTCGCAATAGGAGGATTAAATGAAAAAGCAACCTGAAATAACGGAGAAAACAAAACAAACTTTTATAGATGTTTTTTGTGAGCTATATAGTCAAAAGCCGATTGAAAAAATCTCGATTCAAGAAATTGCGAATAAGTCGGGATATAACCGCAGCACATTTTATCAATACTTTACTGATATTTACGAATTGTTAGACTTTGTTGAGAATGATTTATTGAACTACATAAAAGAAGAATTAGCGAATAAAGCGTTATCTACGCATACTGCTGTTCAAAATCCGCTTCATTGTTTGGAGAAAAGGGAGTATCTCTCGATTCTCAATGCCCTCTTGGGCGATTATGGCAGTATTCGTTTTTTAGAACGCTTGAAAAGAGAAATCACCCTTGATAGCTTGGAATTAAACCTTCCGCAAAACAACTCCATAACGCCATACTTGATTGAGTTTCACATATCAACATCACTTTCTTTATTTCGTCTTTGGCTCCAGCGACAAAAGGATTTATCGCCAGAAGAATTTTTCGAGTTAGTGGAAAACCTATATAAAAAGGGGGTAGCGCCATATTCTAAAAAATGAATCTACTTAAAATTGATAGATGGGTGTGCAATATTTTTGATAATATGCACACTGAAAAAGCCCAGCCAATAAGTTCGTACTAGTGACTGCGCTTATTATATCTTCCAATGGTTACGATAGTCAGCAAAGTGTGGGGCAGAAAAAAACAGTGCTTGTATTCTACATGAAGGATATCCTCTACTACCTGCACATGAGCGAGCGCTAAGCACGTTACATGCTCGTTTTCCTGAATTACTGATTGCTACGGCTTCTCTGCTGTCTGCCATATCGACAAAAGGGGGAAAGTCCAAAGAACGACTAACCGGCGATTGCCGGCGTTCGCCCTCCAAAGCACTATCGTAGAGCAGATGGTTCCTCATAGCTTTGCAAGCCCGCGTCGCGCAAAGTTCTTCCGACATAGCCCAACTCTCGACGTGCAGCGGCATCGTTGACTGTGAACTCACGCCCGATCATGCGTATCATCGAGCGTGAGATCGGCGGATCCCCGTCTTTCCGCGTGACGGCCCAGATAGTGTCGAGCAGCCGGCCAATGGCAGAGGCAAGCCAGTAGGGCATCGAACGCAGCTTATCGATGGACAGGCCCTGTAAGTTCGCGAGCGAGGTGACGAACTCACGGAAAGTCTGCCCTTCCTGGTCTTTGATGAAGAAGGCATGACCGCCTTCTCCGCGTTTAAGAGCGCATTGTATGGCTTCTACCACATTGTCCACGTGGCAGGTTGCAAAAGCGTAGTCGCCGCGGTTGATGAAGGCGAACTGTCCAGACCTGACTGCTTCGGGAAGCCCTTGACTAAACGGATCACCAGGCCCCCAGATAGCCGGCGGGCGAAGCGCGATGGTGCGAAAGCCGGGTTTGTTAGCTGCCAGAACCATTGATTCGGCCCGTGCCTTGCTCGCCAGGTAGGCGGAGAAGTGGCTCGGGAAAATCGGCGTGCTTTCATCAACGTTGCGGATGGGCGTACCGCCATTATCCATGAGGATTCCCGCTGCGCTGATGTAGACGAATGTCTTCGCACCTGCGGACTCGGCTGCCTTCAACAAGGCTACGGTTCCATCAACGTTGGTGCGGAAGAAGGGTTCGCGAGGCCCCGAAAAGCGGAACAGGGCGGCCGCGTGCACAACCGCATCAATCACCGGCAATATGAGTGGCGTGCTGCTTTCGAGATCGGCATCGACTGGCGTAGCACCCATGGACTTGAGTTTGGCGTGAGATGATATGGAGCGTGTGAGTGCGAAAATCTCGTGACCGTCCTCTATGAGCTTCGGGATTAGGCGACCGCCTAGCAGACCAGTACCTCCCGTGACAAGAATTTTCATTCTGTTCGTCCTTTCTGTTCAGGATTTAGGATGGACCGTATGGCACCCTCGCGGATTTGCTCCAGGACTTCTGAAGTGGGTGGCACCGCTTTGCGTAGCCGAGCTGTGACGTATAGTAGGGATGCAGCATTCGCAGACGCCCACATGAGATCGGCAGCCACCTCCACCGTCGGCCTGAGCCGGCCCTCAGCGGCGATGGCCGCGATGCGTTGGATGAGGAGCGCAAAGGCCTGCTCGGCGGCGGGAATTTCAGCATCGTTGAGAACGCGGCCCATCATCACCGCGTAGAGCCGTGGACGAGCCGCCGCGAAGCGCACGTAATCGTCCCAGCCCTCGCGTAGTGCCATAACCGGATCGAAGGATTGCGTGGCAGTCCTTTTGCTTTCGAGAAACTGAGCAAATGCTTCCTTAATGGCGGCGCTCAGTAGCCCGTCGGCGCTGCCGAAGTGATGATACAGCGTCGGTGCGGTCACCTTCGCGATTGCGCAGACAGAGCGTGTCGTGAACTGTGCCTCGCCCTCTTCCTCGAGAACTTGTAAAGCCGCATTGAGTAGAACGTCGTGTGTATTCATGCGACCAATATAGCACAGCTATATTGGTTTGTCTATAGCGATGCTATATTGGTGCCAATACCCTCCTGACATTCGATAAACCCCCAGGTTCCCGACGTGACTATATCCGTTCCCCGTACGGACGCTGAAAATCCCTCGCTTCATTCGATGAGTGGCGACTGTGATGATAGGAGCTCCTATAGACACACCCAGTGCATATCCGGTAATGAGTAGCCCTGCTGAGGGGATGGACACCTGCAAGCTTTCGGCCACTTCAGGAAGTAACCCCATAATAATAAATTCAGTCATTCCAATCGCAAATGCCCCTATTGTCAGCGCTAATAGCGCCAAAGTCGGGCTTTTACTTTCTGGTTTATTTTCTATATTCACTACATCCAAATAAATAACCACCTATCCGTTTTTTTCAAAAAGAAAGCACTCGAAAACCAGCAGCTTTAGCACCAGACTCAGGTGATTCCTGCATTATTCACAAGCCCCATTCGACAAGCTCTTTTTGCCATCTACTCGTGTTTCCTTGCGAAACGGCATTCCTGCAAATAAGACTAGAAGAATGTTATATTCATTAGCACGCGCTTGTTATCCCTATCCAATTTGCTGAGCAAAACTCGTTAAATCCAGATCCCCCTAAACTCCCCAGCTTTAATCCTGTCACGAAAAAATCGAACATACGATTCCGGTCTTGCCTTTCACTAGAATCATGGTACAATAAAAGATACCGTTCGGTATCTTTTATTGTACAACAAGCTGTTCTAGAATGAAATAGCGCCGAGCCATTTTGATTTCATGAGAGGTATTACCTTTTTGGAATAACTAAAACTTATAGGAGGACTTGAGAATGACTGAAAAGTAAATTTTAAAAACGTTTGACTGATCTGACCTTATTTTTCCCCGAATTAAAGAGTTGTCACATAATGAATATATTTGTTAAAATACGGAACTAAAATTCTCATTGTTGCTCGGGATAGACGCATTCAAATGCTTCTCAAATCAATAGTCCCGTTACATTGGATGCAGCAACTCCTTATCAGGATGAAATCACTCTTTGTTCTAAGATCAAGAAATGAAATTCAAAAAAAGAAAGCTATTGGATAAGCCAAAACAACCAAGGGAGGCTAAAGTAAGATGAGTGAAGCAACAGAAACGCTAGAGGGTTGGTACGCGCTGCATGATTTCCGCACAATCGACTGGGTTGCCTGGAAAAGTGCAACCACAGAGGAACGCGAGTATGCAAAGCATGATTTGATGACGCTAATCTACGAATGGTCGGCGGTCGAATCCCGGATGGAAGGCAGCTTGGCAATGTACGCCATCGTCGGCCAGAAGGCAGACATTATGTTTATAAACCTACGCGAGACACTCGAGGAGCTGAACTCAGCGGAGAACGCATTTAATCGTTCTCGGTTCGCCAAATTCGTAAAACCAGTTTACTCATACGTCAGTGTCGTCGAGCTGAGCAATTATTTAGCACCTCCCGGCTCCGATCCGATGCAAGTTCCCGAAGTAGCCGCTCGCCTTAAGCCAATCTTACCCAAGGCGAAACATATCTGCTTTTACCCTATGAACAAGCGACGCATGCTTAACGATAACTGGTACATGCTCTCTCTGGAGGAGCGCAAAAACTTCATGCGCAGTCACGGTATGATCGGCCGCAATTATGCAGGTAAGGTCAAGCAGATTATCACCGGCTCGGTCGGCTTCGACGATTGGGAGTGGGGTGTTACACTGTTTGCCGACGATCCGCTGCATTTTAAGAAGCTCGTCTATGAGATGCGGTTCGACGAGACTAGCGCACGCTTCGGAGAATTCGGCCAGTTTTACGTTGGCAACATACTCACACCTGTTGGCTTGACAGAGTTGCTGAACGTGTAAAGGGCTAAATTATGCTTCACGGATTAAAAATGCTTTATAAACCCTCCTTTGAAATTAGTGGTGTTAGAGAAGTAAATGACGAAGCTCTTGAAAAACTGGCTAAGAAGTATGCTGAATTCGTCACTCAGCCATTTCTGATTGCAGTTGAATCCTAAGGGGGGATCTCACTCGGGGAGTCATCCAAAAACTTAACCCCTCATAAGCGGCGCTGCGCTCATATGTCCAGTAATCGTTGCTGGTGCATAAAAAAAGAACGGTTCCTGAGCATAATGTTATCCATCAGCAACGACAATGCAATCGGCTCACAAGAAAAAGCGGCTCGGATATCCGAGTCAGCGTATACGAAAAGGAGATAAGAAGATGACGAATACGAACGCAACGAATGGTAAAGAGGCCGCCTATCATGGTGTGCCGGCGGAAGACGCTTACGGTTATGCACAAGCAATCAAGATCGGAAACACGATCCATGTTTCCGGCCAACTCAGCCACGACGAAAATGGGGCGATGGTCTTCCCCGCGGTGCTCGATGAATCTGGGAAGCCGGCCGACTTCTCGATGATGGAGGAGCAGATGCGGGTAACCTATGCCAATGCCGCGAAGATCCTAGCACAATTCGGGGCCACCTTCGATCACGTGGTTGAAGATACGCTCTACGTCCTCGATGTCGATGCGGCATTTGCGGTCGCAGGCAAGGTTCGGAAAGAAGTCTACGGGACACCGCAGCCTCAGGTCGCCAGCAATTTGATCGGCGTACCGAGACTGGGCTTCCCAGAGCAACTAATCGAAATCGTCTTCAAGGCAGTGCTGCCTCAAGCCTAAGCGGACGCGGGTTTGACGAGGAGGCGTGCCCATCACGAACCCATCAAGACAACTGCCCCCAACGACATGCTGATTGTGTGCCAACCTGTGGCAGCATGTCGTGTTATGCATGAGACGTGTATTGGCATCCTTGGTCGCTGATAACTCCTGTAATGCAGTCGGTTCAGCCAAGTTGTACGTTAAATACCGAAAGGCTATTTTTATAAGATGAAACAAATTGAGTTACAATTAATCGGCGCTACGGGGAACTGAGCATATTGCACTCAGACATCGGAGCGGGAGGAAGGAAATTGATTATGAATAATGGGTTAATCAACGCTATTATCGCTTATATCATGTGGGGAGTTCTCCCGCTTTATTGGAAGTTGTTTAATGATGTGCCCGCAGGCGAGATTTTATCGCATCGGGTTGTCTGGTCGTTTGTCTTCATGGGCATTCTCGTCACCGTCCAGCGCCGCTGGGGTGATATGAAGCGGATTGTGACTAGCCGTTCGCTCCTGCTATCGCTCACCGCCAGCGGACTGTTGATCGCTGCTAATTGGCTCATCTTCATCTGGGCTGTCAACAACAACCATGTCGTTGAGACAAGCCTCGGCTATTATTTAAACCCGCTGCTGAACGTGTTACTAGCGATCGTCTTCCTTCGTGAGAAGCCGAATCGTGGCCAGTGGCTCGCAATTGCCGTCGCTGGCGCGGCGGTGCTCATCATCGCAATCGACTATGGGCGATTTCCATGGGTCGCAATCTCGTTGGCTTCGTCGTTTGGCTTATACGGTCTTGCGAAAAAGAAGATTGTGCTAAACGCTTCTGTAGGCTTGTTGTCGGAGACAGTTGTAGTTCTACCCTTTGCGCTCGGCTACTGGGTCTATTTGGCCTCCGTGGGCAAGGCGATGGCATGGACGCTGCCTCCGTACATGTTCATCGAACTACTCCTTTCGGGCGTAGTAACTGCACTGCCGCTGTTCTTCTTTGCACGAGCAGCCGCCCGCATGGCGTTTTCCACGCTCGGATTCGTACAATACATCGGGCCGACAATCATGCTGTTACTGAGCGTATTTGTGTTCAAGGAATCGGTATCGTCTACCCTTCTCGTCGGTTTTGCACTCATTTGGACAGCGCTTGTTATATACGCTGTGGCATCAGTTCGTGGCACAAAAGTCACGAAGGTGAATGTATGACGAGGCCTTCAGGTGTCAGACAATTCAACATATTAATGAAAGCGTCCAAACGGTGACAGACGTCGCCAAAGAACTGAAGATTAACCAAGACACAGTGTATGGTTCTCCAATAATACGCTGCCCGTTCAACACAACGTGTTAAACCGCGAGTTCCAAGCGACCAAGCCCGAAGAGAAATGGGTCAGCGATATCATTTATGTCTGGACCGCGGAACGATGACTGTATTGGGCCAAGCCTGTTGGTTAGCCAAAAAAGGTAAAAAAGCCGCCTCATTCGGTAAAGTGTGTGTACCCCTGCAATCTCCCGAAACGAGGCGGCCTCATGAAAAAACCTACTTCAATATCCAGCATTCTTCAATATACTGATAAGTTATATTTGTTTTTGGCGGAAGCTGCCTTCCAGCAGTGGAAGGGATATCGGGGATGGAGAGCAGCGGATGGCGCGTAGCGGGCGTGCAAGGTTGACCAATCCACTATTTCTTCAAGCGTTTGCTTAATATCATGATCAGACTCTACAATCAAAAAAACCGGCCGCCTGCCTTGGGCTCCCCATAAGGGGCAAAAAGCAGGGGTACAGCTACATGTCGGACTTCTTGGCGACCGTGGAGAACTCTGCAACGTACAACTGATTAACTATTTTTCAAACAACAATTTTGTAAATAGAATGCAAAGCATGCTGTATTCATTTGCATATGCTTATTATCCCCATCTAACTTGCTGAGTAAAATGCCTCCTTCGAGCAAGGAAAAGGCAAATGAAGCAAGTGCATCCGTATCCAAATCCTCCTTAAACTCCCCACTATTTATCCCGTTAAGAATTATACTCTTTATCATATCCAAATGGTTATGCAGCCCTTGTCTTGCCCGATCTCGAAGCTCCGTATGAGTATCGTCACTTTCTACTGCTGTATTCTGCATAGGACATCCGCCAACAAATGGAGGATTACCAACAACATCTTCATAAACACGAAAAAAAGCAAGCAACCTCCCTGACGCAGACTGCTCCCGGTCGACCGCCTCAGCAAATTTGCTGATAACTATACTGGCAGCGTAGTTGTAGGCTTCAAGTGCAATCTCATCTTTATTTGTAAAATGTCGATAGATGCCCCCCTTCTTAATTCCGGTGTCGGCAATAATATCGTTTAACGATGTACCAGCATAACCTCTTTGATTAAAGATTGCTGCCGATCTCATAATAATGTGCTCTCTTGTTCGATCTCCTTTTTTCATAGTTTCCTCCCAATGATCTTAGTCTAAACCAACATTATATCAAATTTACGGACGAAACCTTGCCAAAGTTTTAAATTCTGATATAATAAAAGGTACCGATCGGTATCTTTTATTATAAAACAAACCCATTCCAAAGGCAAACCTGTTTGGCTTCGGCTCATTATTTACCTTTAAGTTCTATTGGACAAACTTATGTGGAATGGATTTAGAACGAAACAGGAGGACTATTCAATGAGTATAAAAGTAGGCATTAATGGTTTTGGGCGAATTGGAAGACTCGCTTTCCGTCGTATTCAGGAAATGGAAAATATCGAAGTTGTAGCGATAAACGATTTAACTGACGCAAAAATGCTGGCGCATCTGCTCAAATATGATACTACACAAGGCACTTTCCATGGTGACATTGAAGTTCATGATGGATCTCTTACTGTTAACGGCCAAGAAATTAAAGTGCTGGCTAACCGCAACCCTGAAGAAATCCCTTGGGGCGAGCTTGGCGTAGCTATCGTACTCGAATGTACTGGTTTCTTCACCACCAAAGAAAAGGCAGAGCTTCACCTGAAAGGCGGAGCAAAGAAGGTCGTTATTTCCGCTCCGGCAACAGGCGACATGAAGACCATCGTATATAACGTAAACCATGAAACACTGGACGGAACGGAAACCGTCATTTCCGGTGCTTCTTGCACAACGAACTGTCTCGCTCCCATGGCTAAAGCTTTGAACGATAAATTTGGAATTCAGTCCGGGTTGATGACCACCGTTCACGCTTATACAGGCAACCAGAATACTCTTGATGCACCAGATTCAAAAGGAAACTTCCGCGCAGCACGGGCTGCAGCAGAGAACATTGTTCCTTACTCCACCGGTGCTGCTAAAGCCATTGGCCTCGTTCTTCCTGAATTGAAGGGTAAACTTGATGGTGCATCTCAGCGTGTACCTGTAGCAACAGGCTCCGTAACAGAACTCGTAGCTGTTTTGAACACGAAGGTTACGGTTGAAGAAGTTAATGCCGTTATGAGAAAAGCATCAGATCCAGAAACATACGGATATACTGAGGACGAGATCGTATCTTCCGATGTTAGAGGAATGACATTTGGGTCTCTTTTTGATGCAACTCAAACAAAAGTTCTAACAGTTGGCGACCAGCAACTGGTGAAAACTGTAGCCTGGTACGATAATGAAATGTCTTACACCGCGCAACTGGTTAGAACATTAGAATACTTCGCAAAAATCGCCAAGTGACATCATTGCAATTCTTCTTCACACAGCCTTTATGAAAGGAGTCATGAAGTGGGAGATTCTGAGGAATTGTTCGAAGATGTAGATGATGTTTTGAGAAGACTGCGTCCTTTTTTAAACCGCGATGGCGGAGATGCCGAATTGGTTCAAGTTAAGGACGGAGTGGCTAAACTAAAATTCCTGGGAGCGTGCAACGGCTGTCCTAGTGCAACGATCACATTGAAGGCTGGAATTGAACGTGCCATTTTTGAAGAAGTGGATGGCATTCATGAAGTCGTTCAAGTCTTCTAGAGAAAGGGTGACCACACAAACTACTTCCTTGCCGCAGCTCCATGACGAAGATTGCTCTAGATCCAACGAAAGTATGTGCTTCTGAAAAGATTGGCTTTTCCAAGTGCATGAAGTGATCGCGCTTCAAGGATGCGGTATCGTTAAATGCACCGGAGCTTAGCCGGAAGAACTGGAACGGATCGAAGCGATTTTGCTCGGATAATTTACTTTCAATATAGGGGGGGCTGTCCCAAAAGCCATGAAATGGCTACTTGGGACAGCCCTTTCTTTTCAGTTTGTAATTAGCATAATCAAGAATATCCAGTAGAGCCCAAATTTCTGATTCGGAAAGTGCTAATCCATATTCAACCATAGGGATTCCCAATCTTATGAAAAGACACTTTCCGAATACTTGAAATCCAAAGCAACAACCACACAAACCCTTTGATGCAACAGCATTTATCTAGAATTCCGTTGTATTTTTATGACAAATCTTCTGACTATCTATGACATTAGTTCGTCTTACGTGTGACAATATTACGTATTGCCCACACCTGTTATCCACGCTCTAAATCTTGTATGCCTTCATCGCTTTTCTGATCTCTTTGATGCTTGGGCGTTTGCCGTACATCAGGACGCCGGTGCGGTAGATCTTGGCAGCGAGCCAGCCCATAACGAAGGTGGTCACAAGCAGGATCACAAGCGAAACGGCAATTTCCCAGAAAGCGACTTCCCCTACACCGATGCGCAGCAGCATGCTGAGCGGTGAAGTGAAAGGAATATAGCTGGCTACCTTGATAAGCATGGTATCCGGGGCCGAAATGCTGAACATCGGAATATAGAAGCTGACAAGACCCAGCATCAGAACCGGCATCAATGCCTGCCCCAGATCCTCCGTACGGCTGACAATGGAGCCTACGGCTGCATACATGAGCGCATACAGGAAGTATCCAAGAATATAGAGAATAAGACCATATACCAGGATTCCAGCATTTAGCTGGCCCAGATCCAAATCAAAGTCGGACAATATGCTGGCATTATGCGGAAGCATCAGGTTGGCGGCGACGCTGGCGGAAATAATTGCAATCTGCAGCAGGCCGACCAGGAAGATACCGATGACCTTGCCGAACATTTGCGTAAGCGGCGAAGCGCTGGTAATCAGAATTTCCATAATACGCGAGCTTTTCTCCGAGGTTACCTCGGCTGAAATCATATTGCCGGTCATCATAATCGACATAAAGAACAGGAACAGCAGAGCATACACGATGACATAGTTAATGATAGGTTTAGACTTCTCAGGTGCGTCCACGCCCGCTGTTCCGTCCGTGGTGATCTGCTGTGTACCGATGGATACCGGGGCGAACATGGCAGCTACCTGCTCCTGGGTCAGCTTGTCGCCGACGATCAACTGGGTGTTGACCTGCTGCAGCGCGTTCTGGAGATAGGTTTGCACGTCTCCATTCAGCTCTCCGTCTTTACTGTGATAGGTTACAGGAGGCACGCCATCCCCGGCCTGTGCGGCAAAAGTAAGGTAGCCTTCAATGGTTCCGTCATCCAGCCCCTTCTTCAGAGCAGCGTCATCTGCTGATGCATACGGCGTAAGCGCCACCTTGTCTGCAGCTTTATCCGCATTCGCAGGCGCAGGAGGCGTAAAGGCCACCAGGAGATCGGCAACACGGTTGCCCTGCTCAGCTACTACACCAATCTGTGTAGTCTTGGCAGCACCATCGTCGCCCTTGAATACTTTGATCATATACGGAATGTTCATACCGATGCTGATCAGCAGCACGAGAATCAGCGTCGTTACCGTAAACGACTTGGTTCTCACTTTATTTTTGAAGGTAAAGCCGATAATTGTTCCCATCTTATTCATTAGATTCACCCACCGCTCTGATAAAGATTTGGTTCAAGGTTGGTTCCTTGATTTCGAAATGCTCCACTTCTCCCGCCGATATGGCATGCTGCAGAATGCGCTGCGCCGCACCGAGCTCGCTGATCGAAAGGACATAACCGCGTTCCTGCCGTTGTACTGCGCTTACCCCTGGAATGCCTTCCAGTCCGCTGACTTCACCCACTGTCCGCAGTATAACCTCCTCGCGGGGGTAGCCCTTCTTGATCTCACGGATATCGCCCTGAACAACCGTATTGGAACGGTCGAGAATGGTAATATTGCGGCACAGCTCCTCCACGTGCTCCATCCGGTGAGTGGAGAACAGAATGCTGGTGCCCTGATCGCGCAGTTCCTTTACTGTATCCTTGAGCAGCTCTACATTGACAGGGTCTAAACCGCTGAAAGCTTCGTCGAGCACCAGAATTTGCGGTTTATGGACAACAGCAGCGATAAAGCCCATTTTCTGCTGATTGCCCTTGGAGAGCTCTTCGATTCTCTTATTGTAGTATTCCGGGACGTCGAAGCGGTCCAGCCAGTAGCGCAGGCTCTTATCCGCATCGCTTGCCGACATGCCGCGCAGCCGGGCCAGATAAATGATCTGGTCGCTGACCTTGACCTTCGGATACAGACCCCGTTCCTCCGGGAGATATCCCATCAGATGCTGCAGCTCATTGCTGTATGCTTTGTTGTTGTAGAGTATCTTCCCTTCGTCAGGATAGATCAGGCCAAGCACCATGCGCATGGTTGTTGTTTTGCCGGCGCCGTTGGCACCGAGCAGTCCATAAATCTCACCTTGCTCCACCTTCAGGCTGATTCCATTTACTGCGGTTTTGTCACCATACTGCTTCACTACGTGTTCCAGCTTCAAAGCTTCCATTCTCTTAATCTCCTCTCTCCTGGTCAATCAGAACGGGGCGATGCCCCTGTGTCCATAAGCTTAAGATTTCATCCAGCTCCAAGCTTCGGGTCTTAATAACCTTTACGCCCAAATCGTGGATGCGTTTCTCATTCTGCTCTGCCTGCGGGGATATAAATGAAGCGACTCCCGGTGTCTCCACCGCAAAATGCATCGCTCCCGGCAGCTCGGCCGCCAGCTCATCCAGCTCTTCCTGCTCCATCTGAACGGAAATCTCACTCCAGGAGCCGAACAAGCTGTCCTTCTCGGCCATGCCGAGCAGCTGCCCCTGATGCATCAGCACGATATAATCGGCGAGCCGCCGCACTTCCTCGACGATATGGGTAGAGATCACCACGGTAGCACCGGTCTGATCCATGTGCTTGCGCAGCGTTTCGATCATGATCTTCCAGGCAAAGGGGTCCAGCCCCGAGGACGGCTCATCCAGCAGCAGCAGCTTCGGGCGGGCCGCAAGCGCAGCGGCAATCTCGAATTTCCGGCGCTCGCCCTTGGACATTTTGCCAAGCCTTGCCCCCTTCGGGACTTCAAATTTCGCAAGCAGCTCCTGGAAATAGCCATGATCCCAAGCCGGATACCACTGGCGGCGGAATTCGCCCGCACCTTCGGCAGTCCAGTATCTCTCCTCAGACTGCGAGGTCTCCGGGACGTAGGCAATGCTCTGGCGAACCTCCAGCGGCAGACCGTCCGCATGCTGCTGCTCGAACCAGCGGATCTCTCCTTCTTCGGGGTACGTAAGCTGCAGAAGCATGTGCAGCAGCGTGCTTTTGCCGGAGCCATTCTGGCCCACCAGTGCGGTAATATAGCCTTGCGGGAGATTCAGATTAAGCGGCCCTATGGTTCTGTTGCGACGCTTCTTGCTCACATTCCGCAGCTCTATAGCCTGCTGTACCATTGAATGACCCCACCCTTCATTTCTGTGCCTTATATTTGTTCTTCACAATCTCCATGAACAGTTCTGTCAGTTCCTCTTCCGAACAGTTTACCGATAAGCCGACATCCACCGCACCCTCCAGCGCTTTGCGGATAGCCTCTCTCTTGTAGCCTTCCATCGCGTCACCACCCACATGAGAGACAAAAGTACCCGTACCCTGCCTCGTCCGCAGCAGCCCTTCATTCTCCAGATCCTGATAGACCCGGCGAACCGTAATGACGCTGCATTTCAGGTCACCGGCAAATTCACGGATCGAGGGAAGCAGCGTACCTTCGGTGATGACTCCGCTGATAATCAGCGATCTGAGCTGGGTTTCGATCTGGTGGTAGAGCGGCTCGGCGCTGTTCTCATTAATTTGAATCGGAATCCACATGATTTCCACCAACCTTCCAGGCCCCGGCAAGCCGGATGGCCTTCTTGCCATTCAGCCCCTTCATACGAGATCACGGCTCTTCAGCCGGTGTATGGTCCATTTGGAAAAGAGCTGTACCGACAGCGTGCCCAGCAGCAGGGTTGCCCACATGAGGGGAGAGGCGAAGCCCCATTCCTTCGCACTTTGAACACTGAAGAGGAACAGGTTCCCTCCCGAAAACCAAATCAGCAGCGCTATGCCCAGGCACAGGAGCGTAATGAGCAGGAGGAACCAGAAATATATTTTGCCGCTGAACGATAATTCGATGAAAATGTAAAGTCCCGACATCATAAGTCCAAAGCCGATCCAGGTCAGTGCAAAGGCAAGATAGCCGGGGATGGATAATTCACTTCGGATTTGGCCGCTGATGGCATACGTGAGGCCGAAATAGAGCGCTCCGTTCAGCCCGAAAGAGCACACGGTGTGCAGTTTTCTTTTGCACAAAATTACAGCAGACGGAATCGGAAGAGTTCGCATGTAAGCGAGCATTCTCGTATAAGAATCCTCACTCCAATACTTCATCGTGCGCTTGGAGAAGGTGAAGCCAAGCATCGGAGTCATAGCGAGCAGCAGGAAATCAGCCAGAACTTCCCCCTCCCCCTCCCCCAGGACATCACTGAAAATCATTCCGTTAAATATGGACATATAACCCATAAATAAAATGGCGAATATCAGCGCCTGCAGGATCTTCAGCTTGTCGGCCCGAAGGTCGCTCCGGACAATAATCCAGGCATTTCTTATGGTTGTCATGAACTCTAACCTCGCTTTGTCGTCTCATGAGCGTAGGCGTCAGCGGATACCGTGTATATTGTGTATCGCTGTGTGCTTACTGTATATATCTATATACACAGTATATGACCTGATATTTCCAATGTCAACGACTATTCCATGTACGCGTCAGATAACCAGGTGAAGCCATTTTTTATCATCAAAAATAATGGAACCACCGCAGTACCCGCAAGCAGTCTGAAAATCCGTTACTGGTTCACTATTGACGGGGATACGCCTTTATCCTTTCATTCCGGCTATGCCGCCCTGGGCAATACTAACGTACTGGGCAGCTTCGTGAAGCTGGAGCTTGTCTGGGGAACCGAGCCGTAAGCGGTGTAAACAATTGTGAGCAACAAGTGGAAACGGCTACGCCGTCCTTAAAAGAAGCCTAAGCTTCCGAAGCAGCGATACTCCGTATCGCTTTCAGGTATCCGTTTCAGCGAGAAATAGAAGGATAATTTATAGCGTGAAACATTTAAATTGTTATATTTATGTAAAAGCAGCCCTACCTTCTGCTCTGAAGGTAGGGCTGCCTTATTGTTGTTGTACCTACAGGTCTACGTTATGGGAAACCCGTAAAATTGTAGGCATGATGCGAGTCTGGTCAGTCGTTGTATACTCTGGGCATTTCATTTGCGGCACACCTGCACCATCCAGGAAAATACCTTCCAGTTTGTTGCTTGGCTCGACTTTTTCCTTAATGGCTGCTCTAAAGGCAGCGGCTGTACAACCGGTTGGTGTAGTGACCAGATACAGATTCAGAGAGGCGCCATACAGCAGACCAGAGCGTGTTACCTTGCCGTCGGGGTTATACATTTTTTCAATGTTAACCGCTTGGTTGCGCCATGTAGAATCATTCTGAAGATTCATGCTGATCCCACCCTGAATCCAGTTGCTGCTGGAGTATGCGGTGAACCCGAAATCGCTCAGGTCCTCTACCACAGCCAGATAGTACTTTCGGTTAGTTCCATCCCAAGCCAGTGTACCGCGGGCAATTATTCCATTTTCATACAGGTTGCGGTAGCCATTCTCGTAATCCTTCGAACCGATCTGTTCTCCATCATTGGCAGCAATTGAACAAATTCCATAAGGACGCGGGACGCCGGAGTCAAAAAATCCGCCGTTCATTGCAACGGTAGCATTGCAGTTCGCCACATTCGTCGATGTTGTCGGGATATACATTTCGAGGGGAAGTCTTAATTACTTTCAGAACCACGCCATTGCTTGCGGTATAGCTGTTGAACACATAGTACGCCATGAGCAAAAACTCCCTTAACAGGTTGTAGAAGCGGGACGACAACTGATCAAACTGTCCCTGTCTGATCAGTATGGCTTCTCACTGAGTAAAGTGAAAATCAGCGGGGGTTTAACAACCAAATTTTTGGGAGAAAGTAGATGTTTTATAAATGCATATCCAAGTAAGTATGTATATCATGACTGAAAATGTCGTACAATATCACTTATGCGACATTTTTCCCGTTAAAAAAAGGGATAATTGCACATTTATGCATATCGAAGCTGTTATGCCTACATTATAGGTTATTTTCATAACGCTGTATAGGAACTCATCAGAAAAATTATCGTTATTTGTCAAACCTTGTCTCATTGAATAAAAGTTCGCAGGCTGTCCTCGACGAAATCGGGGGCGGCCTTTTGGATTTGCTGCACCGTATGCAGGTAGCGCTGTGTAGTATTGATGTGAGAATGCCCAAGCGATTCCTGCACCTGCTGAAGCGAGGCGCCTTGCAGCAGCGCAAGCGTAGCATTGGTGTGCCGCAGCCAATGCGGGGTAGGCTCCTTCTCAATGGAGCTGATCACTCCGGCTGTTTTGATGATCCGCTCCACTTGCCTTGAAGACAACGGAAACATCCGAAGCGACCCATCCGGCTCCCCGTTTTCCGCAAGGGAGCTTGAGAGCTCGGAGTATAACTGCCACAGCGTAGGCGGCACTTTGATTTCACGGCGTTTGCCGCCCTTGGCATTCGCAATTGTCAGCCAAATCGAGGTTTCCAGAGGATCTGTATGGAAATCCCCCCATCTCATTGCCGTCAGCTCCGATACACGCAAGCCCAGCATGACCAGCGTCAGCCCAATTAAGTAATTCCGCAGACCCTGCTTCTGCAGCTCGCCAAGTAAATTCCCCACTTCTCTTTTGGTCAAAAAATTTCTTCTGCTGGTAATCGTAATTTTGGGAATCCGTACGCTGGAGGTCGGATTGCTGCTGAAGAAGCCAATATGCTGGCCGCTGCCCCATTTATAAAATGATTTTATGGGTGCAATGAAGGCGGCAATGCTGGCCGGGGCTAGCTGCTTCGGATAACTGTAGCCGCCTTGTGTCAGAAAGATTTTATAAGCCTCAATCTCCCTCCAGGTAACCTCCCGCAATAATTTGCCTGAAATAAATTTACGAAAAGCAGTGATTGCCCGCCCATAGTTGCGGCGCGTATTTGCATTTGCGCAGCAGGTTGCCAGAAACATCTGCACGATCTTTTCGTCGCTGCTAAGACCATCCCCGCCCTCCACTAAATCCAACTGAACTTCATTAGATTTTGCCTGTTCTACTGTCATTTCATTGCTCCTCTTAGGTTATGGAATGTCGCATAAGTGATATTGTACGACATCTTCCCGGTTTTTTTGTTATTTCCCCTTAAAACAGAGGAAAAATATTCATCCCGCTGGATAATTACAAGGCGCGGATACTTGAAGAAGGGAGGACTTAAGTCACCCGCTCCAGAGAAGCGGTGATTCTTAACCACTCGTAGAGAAACCGGAGGAACTATTATGGAGTCGACAGCACAGAAACAGTACGTCGAGTTCGGGGTGGAGGACGAGCATTATGCAATTCCTATCTCCGATGTTCATGAAATTATCAGAATGCAGGAAATCACGGAAATCCCGAACTGCCGCCACTATGTTAAGGGCATTATCAACCTCAGGGGAAAAATTGTACCAGTGCTGAGCCTGCGATTTCTTCTGGATATGGGGGAAACCGCCGAGACCAAGCACACGCGTATCCTGGTGGTTCATCATCAGGAAGAAGCCATCGGCGTCATTGTGGACAAGGTAAACAAAGTAACTACGTTCAGTGATATCCAGCCCCCGCCGGACAGCTTCTCCGGGATCAGCGGCTCCCTTTTTACAGGCATCGGCTTCTCCTCTTCAGCACTCGTTGGAATTCTGAAGCTGGATGAGATACTGCTGCGCGAATAACCGAAGGCAACATGGGAGAGAAGGTGCATTATGGTTGATTTATCAGAATACCGGGGGATTTTTCTGGAGGAGCTGGAGGAGCAGCTGCAGCTCATAGAAGATGAGATCCTCCGGCTGGAGCAAGCTGGGGAAACGGAAGCCGGCATACAGCAATTTTTCCGGGCGGCGCATACGCTCAAAGGCTCCTCGGCTTCGATGGGATATAACAAGCTCAAAGAGGTTACCCATCACCTTGAGCATCTGCTTCATCAAATGAGAAACGGCGAACTGCATGTTACGCCAGAGCTCATTCAGCTATTCTTCCAGGCACTGGACGGAATGCGGACGCTGCAAACGGAAATTGCCACGGAGGACAACGAAACCACTGACGTATCCGAGCTAGTCCACAGGCTGAGTTCATTTGGAGCCCAGGGGTATGTGCGCAGTCCCACTGTACAGCATCACAATAGGGATGCAGCCCCCCTCCTGCTGCTGTGGTTCCATGTCCGTCTGTCCCCATCATGCGAAATGAGGCTGCCGCGCCTGCATCTGATCGACGCCAGGCTACGGAGCCTGACCACTGTCCTTCAAATGAAGCCGGAGCTGGAGGATAAGGATATTGATGACAGCGGCCTGGAAAGTGCTTCCTGGATGCTGGCTCCGAGGGGCGATGTCGATGAAATCAGACATACCATTGCCTCCATAATGGATGTCGAGAGCATCACCATAGAAGAACTAAAGGAGACTTCCCTTCAACAAGACAACGACAACAAAGCGGAACCTCAAGGGGGCCAGGAAGATCACGAGCTCTCCGGGACAAGTTCTGCTGCGGCCGACAAAATGAAGTCACAAACGATTCGTGTTAGTGTTGACCGGCTGGAGAAGCTCATGAATCTGGCAGGAGAGCTGGTCATAGATCAAACCCAGTTCGGGCAGCTGCACCGGAGCTTTCACCAGAAATTCGGCGCAGATAACCTAATAGATGAGCTGGGACAGCTTTCCGACCATCTGTCAGCCATCACCGGCGAGCTGCAGGAAAGCATGATCAAGGTCAGAATGCTGCCTATCGAGCAACTGTTCAATCGGCTGCCGCGCATGGTCAGAGATTTGTCGCATTCGCTGGGCAAGCAAATTGAACTGGTGATTGAAGGCAAGGAGACCGAGCTGGATCGGACACTGATTGAGGAGCTGGGCGATCCGCTAATCCATCTTCTCCGCAACGCCCTTGATCATGGAATCGAGACACCTGAAATCCGGCGTGCGGTTGGCAAGAATGAAACGGGAATCGTCCGTGTCTCTGCCGCTCATGAGGATAATCAGATCATCCTCGTCATTGAAGACGACGGGGCAGGCATAGATACGGAGGCAATTGCGCAGTCAGCCGTGAACAAAGGCATCATTACAGCCGAAGAGGCCCGCTATATGAATGAGGATGAAGCCTTGCGCCTTATTTTCAGACCCGGATTCTCTACCGCCACTGAGGTGAGCGATATCTCCGGGCGCGGGGTTGGCATGGATATTGTCCGCAACGATATTGAGCGGATCAACGGAATCATCGACATTGAAACCGTCAAAGGACAAGGCACCCGCTTTCGGATCAAGCTCCCCTTGACCTTGGCTATTATCAGAGGGCTTCTGGTTAAGGCAGGCAAGGAAACCTTTGTGATTCCCATGAGCAATGTGGCTGAAATTATCCGCACCGCTGCAGGGGAAGTCAAGAGTGTCAGGGGCAACCCCGTCGTTACAGTCCGCAGCCAGCTCGTGCCTGTTGTTTGGCTGCATGATTATTTTCACTATCCAAGAACAGAAGGGTTAACAGATTCGCTCCCTCTAATCATTCTTGGCCGTGGCGAGAAAAGGATCGCGCTGACTGTAGACGCACTGGTCGGAACTCAGGATATCGTCATTAAATCACTGGGCTCATACATAGGCAAGGCCGATGGCATTGCAGGGGCAACCATACTGGGGAACGGCAAAATTGCACTGATCATCGACACTGGCAGCATTTTTATTCAATGAAGCTTTACGGTTCAACAAAATAAATGCTAACTGGAGGAAACAGGTATGAAATGGTTTTATAACTTGAAAACAAGCGTGAAATTAATCTCTTCCTTTCTGGTGGTCGCTGTTATCTTGGCATTTGTGGGCGTCTATGGACTGAGCAACCTTGGCTCGATAAACAACAGTCTGGACGACATGTACAAGAACAACTTGATTCCGGTCTCCTCACTTCAGGCGTCCCAGAACAGCTTCACCACTATGCGCGGAATTGCCCGGGACCTATATATTAGAGAATCCTTAGATGAACGGAAACAGCGCGTGGAGGACTATAAGGTTGAAAAACAAAATGTGCTGGATAATATAGCAGCTTTCCGTAAAACCAAGCTCAGCCAGGACTCCATCAAAGCGATCGAACCGTTCGAAAACGCCTGGAATGCGTATTTGACTACATACGAATCCATTGTCAGCTCGGCCCTTGCCGGGCGGGACGATGAGCTTCTGGGCAAGCTCCGCAGCAGCACGCTGTCTGACCAGGCAGATGCTCTCAAGCAAATCATTAACAGCCTCATCAGCATCAACATCAAGGAAGCAGACCAGGCCAGAATAAACGGAGCTGACTTGTACAGCTCTTCACGAACGATTACCCTTTCGGTCATTATTATTGCTGTACTGCTATGTATTGTTTTGGGCATTGTCATTTCCAGAGTCATTTCGAGGCCGCTGGCCCGGGTAGTCCAAACCCTCGTAAAAGTAACGGATGGTGATCTGCGCACCCAAGTGGATATTGATACCAAGGATGAAATAGGGATGCTGGCGTCCAAGGTGAACGAGATGGTCCTCAATCTCCGCAACACCGTAGGTGCAATATTGTCGCATTCCCAAAGCCTGGCCGCATCCGCCCAGGAAATCTCCGCAAGCACGCAGGAGGTTGCCAGCGGCAGCGCAAGCACCGCGAACGATGCCAGCACGATCAGTGAGTTGTTCAAGGAGCTCTCCAGCGCGATTCACTCCGTAGCCCAGAACACGGAACAGGCTTCATCCATCTCGGATGAGACCGTCCAGATTGCCGAAGACGGCAATAATATCATTAGGGAATCTATGGAGAGCATGCAGTCGGTAAGTGACCAGATGTCCCGGCTGGAGGAGGACTCCCAAAAGGTCGGAGATATTATTGATGTCATCGAGGATATTGCCGACCAGACGAATCTGCTTGCACTGAACGCCGCCATCGAAGCGGCAAGAGCCGGAGAGCAAGGACGCGGCTTCGCCGTCGTAGCCGATGAGGTGCGGAAGCTGGCCGAACGCAGCGGTGAGGCGACCAAGCAGATTACGGGCATCATCAAAGGCATGCAGGTGAACACCCGCTACAGTGTGAATTCCGTACAGGAAAGCGCCGAACTGTCCCAGAAAACCGGAACTGCCTTCCACAAGATTGTCTCGATGGTGAATAATGCCGGCCAGAAAATTTCCGAGATTGCCGCTGCCAGTGAAGAACAAGCGGCACAGTCAACCAATGTCTTGGCCGCCGTTGAGAACATTTCTGCAACTACCGAGCAATCAGCCGCAAGCAGTGAGGAGACGGCTTCCTCTGCCCAATCCCTGGCCAATCTGGCCGAAGAGCTGCAGAACACTGTTGCCACCTTCCGTCTGTAAACCCCGGCGGGACTTAATCAGCGAGAAGAAAAGACCTGTGAGCCTGCATTCCCAAGCGGAATTGCAGAGCTCACAGGTCTTTTTCTTTTACAGCAACACTTATGCCATTATGCGCCTAGAATGACTTCCCACACTGGCTTTGTATGACCGCCCGGATAGAAAATGTACAGCAGCACATATACTGCCACCCCTGTAATGGCTGTAATGAACCAGATCACAGCGGTGATTCTGCCCCATTTCCGGTGCTTGGCGTACTCGGCCTTAAATCCGAGTATCAGCGTCGTAATCCCGAATACAGCCGCTACCGTCGCCAGCACGATATGGAAAATCAGAAAGATGTGATACAGCAGCGACAGATTCTCAGGACCGCCCCAGGATGTATTGCCCACGAACACTGTTCTTGACGCGTATACGATGAAGAACAGGATAGCAGCTACAGCAGCGGCAATCATCGTCTTCTTGTGCGCCTCGCGTTTGCCCTTAATAATTTGTCCCCAGCCGATAGCCACGAGTATCGCACTAATCACAATAAACGATGTGCTGATCGTTGGAAACACTGTAAAAATGTCCATGATTATCCTCCTCGGTGCTCTACCTGCCCGGAAGAAAGCGCGGAGTCCTCTGCACCCTCTTGTCCGTTCTCTTTTTTATACCAATGATAGAACACAAAGACAAGCATCGAAGCAAAAATAAATTCCTGAATGAACTTCATGGCGATTCCGCCTACCTGCTGATCGGCCTTGGGTGACAGCCAGCCAAAGAAAGCCGGACCGCCAAAAGCCTGCAGAAGCGCTGCGGGACTTCCCGATACGCAATACCCCATCGCGCGCGCCCATGTGCCTGGATCACTATAGGTAGCATAGAGCGGCGCTCCCGCAAAAATAATCAGTCCGCATGCAGGCGTCAGCAGCACCATGTTCAGAAAGATATAACCCACCTGGCTGAGCCCGCTCAAGCTTCGCCTCTCTGGCAGCGGGTTGATCAGATTCCACCACATGAGCGCAGAGGTCAGGAACAGCACACCATAATACAAGCGGTGCACCGTAAAATGCACCATAACATAGTCATGGACCACCGGAATATGGTACAGCGAGAACAGTCCGTTGAACAGCAGCGCCGCCAGTACAGGCTGGGCCAGAAAAGACAGCCGATGCGGAAGTCTCCCCAGCAAAGCGCGCCAGCCCCAATCCGGAATGCCCAGCATGATCAGCGGCACCGCCACCAGATAGGAGAAGGCCATGCTCACCATGTGAAAAGAAAACAAAATATGCCCCAGCAGGCTAAGCGGCCCGCCCTGAGCCAGATAGAGCGCCAGCATGCCGCAGGTGAACGAGAGCCGCCGCCACAGCGGGACCAGAGATGAACCGGGGAAACGTCTGGCGAGCGGCCCTATCAGCACAAAATACCCCGCTGCCAGCAGCAGCATTGCCGCCAGAAACAGCGGACTCCACAGCTCGGCAAAGCTAAAATAGGCTAATCCCGGCATGATTAAGGCCTCCTCGGGCGTGGTATGTTCGATGGGACAAGGCATGGGGCGCGCAGTTCCTGAGTGCTTCACAGAGCCGCGCTCTTCGGCTGGTGGCCGTTGCGAGGGCCGGGTGGGGCACCAGGCAGCCGATCTGCGGCCTCACGCAGTCCCCCCGCAGGTTCGCGAAACTACGGGTAGGCGCGGCCTGCTCCTAAGCCCTCAAGGCAAATGTGTTTCCCGTACAGCTAACGTGCGCTTCCCCTCTACCCTAGCTGAGTATGTCTGCCCGTTGCTCAATAGCAATGACGTCACAGCCTCCCGTTCCCCTCCGCGCTCCTCCCCTCGATTGTTAAGTGGAATTAGTACCACTAATCCTTCTATAAACCCGCCGCTACGGCCGCTAAGTGGAATTTGTCCCACTAATTCAGAAGAAAACTCACTCAGCCGCTGTTTTCAGCAAAATTAAGTTTACTTTTTCCAACTAACATCCGTTTCGGCCCCAAATGCCGAGAATTAAGTTTACTTTTTCCAACTAATCCTCTCGCCCAGAGCGAAATAACCCCACAAAGTGGGGCTTTGGCTTCTATGGCCACCCGGATTCTTTGCAGGGGCCCCGGAATCATGTACTTTACAAGCACCGCCCCTCCCGCTAATCCCACCAGACCCAGTACAGCGCCATCACGATACAAGTGCCTGCGATAAAAAAGCCGCCCAGCATGAACACAATCGGCAGCAGATGCCCCTTGTCCTTGAGGTGCATCCAGAAGCCCATCTGCAGAATGACCTGCAGCACAGCCATGACCAGCAGCAGGATTACTGCAAATGTCGCGTTGACCCCTCCGGCAGCTACAGCCGCGAAGGCAATCAGCGTGAGAACAACAGAGAAGATAAACACCACAATATGCCGCTGCGGCCCTTCATGCCTATGCCGGTGCTTCACCGCGCCGTCCGGGGAGTGCTGTTCCGTCGTCATGGTTAACCCACCTTTCCGAGCAGGTATACAACCGTAAAGATAAAGACCCACACCACATCAATAAAATGCCAGTACATCGCGGACACATAAATTTTTGGCGCGGTGACTACCGTCAGCCCCTTGCGGGCCAACTGTCCGATCAGCACGGAAATCCAGAGGATGCCGAAGGCTACGTGAGCGCCGTGAAAGCCTACCAGTGTGTAGAACGCTGAGCTGAACGCGCTGGTCGTCATGCCGAACTCCTCATGTCTTACATACACGCTGAATTCATAGATTTCCAGCGCAAGAAAGCAAAGGCCGAGAAATACCGTAACAAGCAGCCAGTTGCGCAGCAGTGCCGGCTTGTGCCGATGCATCGCCTGAATGGCGAACACACTGGTCAGGCTGCTGACCAGCAAGAGGAATGTTGCCGCTGCCACCAAAGGCAGGTGAAACAGTTCGTTCGCTGACGGCCCCTCATTCGTCTGATTGCGCAGCGCCAGAAACGTGGCGAACAGTGTGCCGAACAGCACCGACTCCCCGCCAAGGAACAGCCAGAAGGCCAGCACCTTGTTACGCCCTTCCGGGGTCGCTTTTTCCGGTTCGAGAGGTAAAGTGTCTGATGCTTCAGCATGTGCCGTTGTCATGTCTGCTCACCTTCCTTCCAGCTCTTCAGGCTCGATGTGCCAGCCGTAATCATCAACAAGCGAGCGTATCAGCATCGACCCGAAGGTAATCAGCAGCCCGATGGCCGTAACCAAATAGTTGTTAAACATGAAGCTCATGAATCCGCTGCTAAAGTTGTCGCGGCTGAACATGAAGCCAAGTCCGGCAATAAAGATGCCGAGCGACATCAGGAACGGCAGGATCGTCGCCGACGGCATATGAATGGGGCCGACCGGCTCGGACGGAATCATGGCGGTATGGCCGGAGGTTTTTTCCTTCCAAAAGGCATCCAGCCCCCGTACCAGCGGTGTCTGCTTGAAATTATATTCCGGCGGCGGCGAGGAAATCGTCCACTCCAGGGTACGGCCGTCCTCCCAGGGGTCATCCCCCGCATCAGCCGGTTTTCTGGAAGTAAGGTAAATGTTAGTCAGGAATATAAGCATTCCCAGACCCATCAGTCCCGCCCCGACGGTACTGACCAGGTTCAGCAGATCGAATTGCTGATTCGGCAAATACGTGAACACGCGCCGCTGCATCCCCATCAGCCCCAGGAAATGCTGCAGGAAGAAGGTGAGATGGAATCCGATGATAAAGGTCCAGAACGTCCATTTGCCAAGGGTTTCACTCAGCATCCGACCGAACATCTTCGGCCACCAGTAGTGCAGACCCGCGAACAGGCCGGAGACCAGACCGCCGACAATAACATAGTGGAAATGCGCCACGACAAAATACGTATCATGGAACTGGAAATCCGCAGGAGCAGAAGCCAGCATCACCCCGGTAACCCCGCCCATAGTGAAGGTGGGAATGAAGCCGACAGCAAACAGGTTGGGGGTGGTGAACCGCACCTGCCCGCCCCACATGGTGAACAGCCAGTTGAAGATTTTGATCCCGGTCGGTACAGCAATAAGCATGGTAGAAACCGAGAACAATGCGTTCGCTACCGGACCAAGACCGGTGGTGAACATATGATGCGCCCAGACCATGAAGCCCAGAAAGGCGATCAGAATCGTAGCGAAGACCATCGAACTATAACCGAACAGCCGCTTGCGTGAAAAGGTTGGAATCACCTCGGAGATAATGCCGAAGGCCGGGAGGATAAGAATGTACACCTCGGGATGGCCGAAGATCCAGAAGATATGCTGCCAGAGCACCGAATTGCCGCCTGCCGATGTGTCGAAGAAATTAGCTCCAAGAATCCGGTCGAACGTAAGCAGCACAAGGCCTACTGTAATAGCGGGAAAAGCGAACAGGATAATAGCCGAGGTAATAAAGCTCGCCCAGACGAACATCGGCATCCGCATATAGGACATGCCAGGGGCGCGCATTGTAATGATAGTTGCGAGGAAATTAATGCCGCCGATCAAAGTCCCGAGGCCGGCAATTTGCAGCCCGATGGTGTAGAAGTCCACGCCATGCGTCCCGCTGTATTGAGTTGTGGACAAGGGCGTGTAGGAGGTCCAGCCGGCATCGGGCGCACCGCCCATGATCCAGCTGAGATTCAGCAGCAGGCCACCGAACAAAAATGTCCAGAAGCCGAGCGCATTCAGAAAAGGAAAAGCCACATCGCGCGCGCCGATCTGCAGCGGAATCACCGCGTTCATCAGCGCAAAGATTACAGGCATGACCCCCAGAAAAATCATGGTTGTGCCATGCATCGTGATCAGCTCATTAAACGTCTGGGCATTCAGAAAGGTATTCATCGGCTTGATCAGCTGGATACGGATCAGAATGGCCTCAAGCCCGCCGATGCCAAAAAAGAATCCTCCGGCCCACAGGTACAGAATTGCTATCTTTTTATGATCGACGGTGGTAATCCAGTCCATCAGCCCGGTATGCCGCTTCACGCTGTGACCATGCTTCAAGGGCTGGGAAGGAATCAGGGATTGCGCTGCTTGAGCCAAGGTTCGTACCCCCTTTTTCAATTATGCCGGCTGAATCTCTATTCCAGCGTGTAGCCAGCCAAATACTCGGCGATTCCGTCAATCTGTTCTTTGCTTAAGCCCAGCTCCTTGGGATTTGGCATCTTGTTGCCCGGTTTGACCTCCGCAGGATTATGCAGCCAGGTCTTGAGATTGTCGAGAACAGGCTCTCCGTCCACACCTGTATCATCGTTCAGCAGAATACCGGCCACCGACTCGCGGGAGCCAATTCCAGTCAGGTTGGGCGCAAGCGACAGATCCTTCTGATCCCCTACGGCATGGCAGCTCAGGCACTGGGCTTTGAACGTCTGGGCCAACGCGGGATCTTCCGGCAGAACAGCCGGAGCTTTCATGGAATCGACCCACTTCTGGAACGCCGCTTCACTGACCGATTTCACCTTGAACTCCATGAACCCGTGGGATGGGCCGCACAGCTCCGCGCATTTGCCACGGTAAACGCCTTCATTTGGCGCACTGAAGCTGAACCGGTTCGTCGTGCCATCGGGGTTGGTATCCATTTTGCCGGAGAGGGAAGGCACCCAGAAGGAATGCAGCACATCCTTCGTGCTCAGCTCAAAGGCGATATCCTTGCCTGCCGGGATCACCAGATCCTGCGCTGTCGTAATTCCGTAATCGGTATACTCAAATTCCCACCAGTATTGGTGTCCGGTCACTTTGACCTTTATCGCATTCTTGTCGCTGGCATGATCATTTCCGGCGGCAAATACGGCTCTGACCGTAGGAACCGCAAGAACAACTACGAGAATCAGCGGAATGACCGTCCAGAGCACCTCCAGCTTGAGGCTGCCTTCCACCTGCTCAGGCGGTTCGCTCTGCTCCGGCCGGCGGCGGAAACGGATCAGCACGTAGGCGGCAATGGAAAAGACGATCAGCAGTACAACGATCATGATCGTTATCGACAGCCTCATCAGGTCGAACGAGCTCTGCGCAGCCGGTCCCTGCGGACGAAGCACAGACAGGTCCTCCCGCCCGCATCCGGCAAGAATGAGTCCAAGCGCTGCGGTCATGGGAAGAAGCCGCTTTCCAGCCTGCCACGTTTTCATCATTGATCTCCCCCGCTTTTTCCGATTTCGTAGATAAAAGCATTGTTCCGTCAATTATAATAATCACTACTAATATAAGTTTGAAGGGGGTTTTTGTCAATCGTTCACAACAAATTCACAAATTGTTTTTTGGCATCGTAAATGCTTGTCTTTACTGGGTTTAAGAACGTTTTCAAAAATACGCGAAATATGTGCTATAATAGATAAAACGCATACATTTTCATTTATGTATAGAAATTCATTTGACTATTGCGAGAGTATCTGAACTCCAAAAAGCATACAAAAAAAACCGCTTCCTGCGGCAGAAGCCGCCCGGGCACGGTTTATGAGAATCCTCATGGATGTGATAACTCAAAATGATGTTGTTCAAAAGCAAGCAGCGCATTCCTGTCTGTTAGCTAGGAGACAGATGAGTTCATTCTCACCAGCTCATGCTCCACGACCATGGTCAGCTCCTCTTCGTAGCCTCCCGTAATCCGGTACTTCCGGACGTACTCCTTCACAAATTTCTTGGGATCCTTGGGCCGGAAAATTCGTGTCATTTCCCGCAGACTTTCCTTGACTTCGTTATGACCTTTACTTGCCATGATCAGTTCCCTCCCAAAACATTGAAAATGAATGCTCCGTTGTAGAGAATGCATGATGAAAAGTCCGCCGTAACCTTGAAATGCAAGTGAAGAAACCATTACACATACGTGGCTTGCATTATCCGTCCAGACTGTCCTTCCGGGATTCCCGAAAGCCGCCTTGCCGGTGAAGCAGGTTCGTCGTGATTTGGGCTGAGAATAAGGATGTCTTAAATATAGACACCTTAGACACTTTGGTTACCCGAAGAGCCACTTGCTGAATCACTCCTTTCGGGCCTTATCGCTATATTGTATCATATTCCAGTCCAAGTTCCACCTTTCCTTGTAAAATGTGCGAATGAGTTTTATTTTATTCATTTACCTTTCACTGCATGTTAGGCTGCAAGCATTTAGCTTCGAGCGTGCCTTTCGCCCACATACTTTGTACAGCCCCTTCATAGGCTTGTAGAGAAGCGGGAAGACGAGAACCGCCTCTTTACCAACCTCAAGGAGCGTGAGCCAGATTGTCCCCTTTCAGATCATCCACCGGATTGCCCGATAATATCGCTGCGGCCATATGCTACTTTTTCCCTTTTATTGGAGGAATCATCTTCCTCGCCCTGGAGAAGCGCAGCCGCTTTGTGCTCTTTCATGCGCTGCAATCGCTGATTGCCTTTGGTGCGCTGACGATTTGCCACGTGCTGAGCGGGTTCATTCCGCTGCTGGGTCCGCTGGCCGCCGTCCTCATCTCTCTGTGCAGCTTCGCCGTGTGGCTGCTTATGATCTACCATGCGCTGGGCGGAAGATGGTATAAGCTGCCCTGGGTGGGGGACATCGCCGAGAACCAGCTCCGCCAGCTGTAGCTCCCTCCTGCAGCGATCGATTCAGCAAGCCTCTTGCTGTTAAAAAGATTCCCTTTTCCTCTTCCGCTTCGTACAATGGATTCAAGACATACAGGAATCTGCAGGCTGGAGGAACATCCATGTATCTATTCATCATAAATCCCCGTTCCGGTGGTGGCGCGGGGCAGCGGACCTGGCATGCCGTGGAGCCCATGCTCCAGGCTCGCGCCACTCCTTACGAAGCGCTGTTCACGCAAAGCGCGGACAGCGCAGAGACCCAGGTCCTCCACGCGCTTGCACGCCGTGAGGACTGGCGCGCCGCCATCGTGATCGGCGGCGACGGCACGATCCACAGCGTGCTGGGCGCGCTGCGGATCAGAGGCGTGGCGCTGGCGGTGATTCCCGCCGGCTCCGGCAACGACACGGCCCGCGGGTTCGGCATCCCGCTGGCCACAGAGGCAGCGCTGGACGCCGCGCTGCAGGACCGCTGCCTGACAGCCGACCTGCTGTCAGGCGCGGATGGCTGGACGCTGACCGCCGTGGCCAGCGGCTTCGATGCCCAGGTGGCCGTCAATGTCAATAACGGCCCTTACAAACGGCTGTGCAACGCCCTCGGCGCCGGACAGCTTGCTTACCTCATCGGCATTCTGCATACGCTGATGACCTTCAAGCCCTGCCGCGTGAGCGTCACCTGCGACGGCAAAGAGCAGGCCTTCGAGAACGCGTGGCTTGTCTCGATCTGCAACCTGCCCAGCTACGGCGGCGGGCTGCTGATCTGCCCGCAGGCGAAGGCCGATGACGGCCTGCTCGACGTCTGCGTCGTGCACGGGATCAGCCGCTGGCAGCTGCTGCGGCTGTTCCCGACGGTCATGAAGGGCACGCATACGGCGCTGCCCTTCGTGACCATGCTGCGCGGACACAGCGTAGCTGTCCGCTTCGCGCAGCCGCGCCATGCCATCGGCGACGGCGAGAGCCTCGGCACGGCGCCGATGGCCGTGCGCTGCGAGCCTTGCGCGCTGCGCGTGCTCTCGCCGCTGGCCGGCGTTCAGGGCGCAGCCGATCCCTGCTCCGCCAGCGGCTAGGCCCGCTCCACAAACAAACGAACCTTCCTCCACGGCAACGTGGCAGAAAGGTTCGTTGTGTTATTTCTCTATTCGGAGCGCTGCTCCCCATCATCTTCGGCAAAGGTGACTGCACCCCCGTCGAGCGAAGCGATGCGGACCAGGGACTCCACGCGGTAGCCGGCTTCCTTGAGTAGACGGCTGCCCGGCTGGAAGGATTTCTCGATCACGATGCCGATCCCGGCCACGGTGCCGCCTGCCTGCTCCACGATCCGGGCCAGGCCGAAGGCGGCCTCGCCGTTGGCGAGGAAATCATCGACAATCAGCACACGTTCGCCGGGAGCAATGAACCTTTTGGAAACGGTGATTTCATTGCTTTCTTTTTTCGTAAATGAGTAGACCTTCTCCACATAGATGTCTTCCGTCAGGGTCAGCGATTTCCGCTTGCGGGCAAATATCAGCGGCACCGCAAGCTCCAGCGCGGTCATGATCCCGGGGGCGATCCCGGAGGATTCGATAGTGAGCACCTTCGTCACTTCTTCCCCGGCGAAACGGCGGGTGAACTCGCGGCCCACCTCGCGCATCAGGAAAGGGTCCATCTGGTGATTCAGAAAAGAATCCACCTTGAGCACACCCTGACCGAGAACAATGCCTTCATCCAGAACCTTTTGTCTGAGCAGCTTCATCCGTGCTCCCCCTTCTCTTCTGAAATGGACCCTGGCCCGGCTTTGATTTACAGTCCTGTTGGCTTCTGCGGCAGCAGGTTGCCGACAATTGACTTCAGATTGTGATCCTCTGTGCTGTTCTCTTTCCCGGTGTCGAAGCCCGTAATACGGATCTGCGAATACTTTTCGCCCGGATTCACAGGCTTAAAGATCAGCTTCTCGCGGTCATCCAGCCGCACATCGAACTTCATGTCCTTGAACATGCTGATTAGCTCTTGTTCTCCGGGGGACTGATCCTCATCCAGAAACAGCAGGCCACGCAAATTCTTGACGCCTTCCGGATGCTCCACTTCAAAATGAACGATACATTCCATTTCTTCACCTCCCTATATAAGTTGAACTTTAGTTTTTCATATTTGGGCATAGTCGTAACTGCGGGGAATGTTTGGACTTCCGGCCGCTGTTGTCTACAGATTTCTTGATTTATTATGCTTCGGCGGATGAAATCCGTAGACAAAGGCGGACGCTATCGCTCCTACAGTTCCAAACTTCCCCTCCGCACTTCTGCCCTTGTTATGTTTTTTCAGTTCAACTTATACAGCTTAATATTAGCTTCAGGCTGCGGAGCTGCTCCGCATGTTCATACGCTTATTCTTGCTCCTCCGCTATTTCATCCGTTTGCTCCCGGCTATCCTGGTCATGCAGCACATATTTGCCGAAAATGCGGCTGTAGCGCTCACCGTACCGCTTCGCAAGCTCAGGTCCCATGTCCTCCTCCAGCTCGAAGAGCACCATTTCCTGTGCAAAGTGGTTCAGCAGCAGCTCCACAAGCACCGGATGCTCAGTGATGACCGCCTGCGCGGTGCCATCCTCATAGCGCATGCCCAGCATACACCAGGCCCGGTCGATGACAAATGAAAACTTCCGTCCTCCGCTTCTGCGCGGCTTCCCGCCAAGCGGCGGCCATGCCGGATATGGAGCCGGAGCCGCGTTGCCGCCGTCAAAGGCCCACAGCAGCTTCACCCCGCGCTTCTCTGCTTGCGCAAGCTCGCTGCGCAGCAATGAGGCTTCCTCCCGCCATACATCGACTACAATTTCCTGCCCGGCCAGATTAAGCTGGCGAATCAGCGCCCCCAGCACATTGCGGTCGCCCTCCACATTGTAGAAGGACGGGCTGACCGGTCCGCCGCGCGGCATTTCACTCTCCATATATGCCAGCGAAGCCTGCACCCGGCCGGAAATCATTGTCGCCAGCTCTTCAGGGTCCAGCACGCTGTAGCGCGCCGGCTCCCCTTCACCGCATCTTACATATCCTTGCTGAGTCAAGCGCTGAAGCGCCGCATATACGTTAGATCTCGATACTCCGAGCTGTTTTGCCACTTCGTAGCCCGAAGCCTGGCCTTTGGTGGCCAGCTCGACCATGATTTTGGATTCCATCTCCGTGAAACCCAAATTGCGCAGATGCAGCAGCAACTGTTCCATCTATGTTGTCCCCCTAAGCTGACTGTAACTCCTGTCTAAATTTGCTCCGAGCCGCAGCGCGGGCACCACATCGAGCCCTTGGGCAGATCGGCCCGGCAGATCTGGCATTTCACAAGCTCGCGCACGCTGCCTCCCTCGCTGACCGCCGCCTCTTCCTCCGGCTCGGCAGCTCTCCAATCACGAATACGGCGATCCAGCTCAAGCTGTCTCTCGCGTTCGCGTTCCAGCTCATCGGCCTCGCGGCGTCCGCGTTCCTCCTCCTGAGCCGTTCCGAAATGCTCCGGGGGCAGCTCCTCCTTCACAGGCGGCTTCTCCGTGTATGACGCACGTAGATCGTGGCGCATTGCTAATTCCTTCTCGGCTTCTGTCAGCTCTTCCTCGCCGTAGTATTCATCCTCTTCCTCTTCATGCTTATGAACGATATGTACGTTCACTGCCGCCGCTTCTTTTCTTAGCGAGGGAGCAGGCTCCAGCTTGCGTCCGCAGTGCGGACAGAAATTGGCTCCCAGGGTGACCACCTGCCCGCAGGCGCAGAGCTGTTCATTCTTCAGCTCAGCAATCCGTGCACGCAGCCCGTCAATCTGCTCCTGAAGCTTGAAGCAGCCCCGCGAGAGCTCCACCATTTTGCCTTCAGCCACAGACATATCCCTGGAACGGTAGCCTTCATAGAAAAGCTTTCCCATCTTCATAAATTCAACTTCCATCTCGCGTTCAATATCGGAGATATGTCCATTCAGCTTGCCGATTTCCACCGAGCTTTGCGCTTTTTCACTCACCCGGCTGGCACCGTCTTTGATGCGCTTAAGTATATTCATTGCAGTTCCTCCTTCTCCAGAGTGAGAACAGGGCTGATTTGCTGCCCCAATAGTTTAAGTTGCCCTTAAACGCTCCATGCAGAAGCGTAAAACGTGCTTCTATCATACCAAATGTCTCGAACAGATTCATTAATACATACTTTATGTGTGCTAATACGCTGCCACTCCTAAAATGTTTCTGTAAAATTGTCTTGGACAAGCGGGGAGTCTCAGACTTATTTTGCTTCCGGGGCGGCACATGGGGTAAAATAAAGAAGCAATCAGTCACATATAACGACGAAAACCGGGAGAGTCTCAGTGGAAGAAAATGATAGTACACAAGTTACGCTGAATCAGTTGCAGGTACATGTCAAGGATTTGCAAAAATGGCAGATGGGCGAGGATTTCGCCAAACAGGGTGAAGATTTCAAAGCGCTGCCGGCGCTCTACCGCCATGCTCTGAATGAGCTTGAGAATAAGATTGATATCATTAAGACAGAGTGGCAGGTGCGCGACGGCTTCAGTCCGATTGAGCATGTCAAGTCACGCATCAAGGAACCCAAGAGCATTCTGCAAAAGATGGAGCGCAAGGGCCATGAGTTCACCATAGAGAATATGGAGCAGCACATTCATGATATCGCAGGCATGCGTATCGTCTGTGCTTTTGTGAAGGATATTTACCGTCTGGTCGATCATCTATGCGTACGCGAAGATATCCGGGTGCTGGAGATCAAGGACTATATCGCCAATCCCAAGTCTAACGGCTATCAAAGTCTTCATGTTATTGTAGCCATTCCGCTCGTCCTGCTGGAAGGCACCCGCTGGGTGAAGGCGGAGATTCAGCTACGCACGCTTGCAATGGATTTCTGGGCCAGCATGGAGCATATTCTCTATTATAAATTCGACAAGCAGCTGCCGCCGCACGTTGCCGAAGAATTGAAGGAAGCCGCCCGCGCCGCCGATGAGCTGGATCAGAAGATGCTCCGCCTGCGCCGTGAAATTCTGGAGCTGACCGAAGGACCCGCCAAGGAATAATCGCTTCAAAAGGTCTTATAACGTCTAAAAGGGCAGCATATGAACATTGGTTAGCCTGTTCATATGCTGCCCTTCAACTATATGCGCTCACTCACCGTGAGAACTATTTCGCGTTCAGGAGCACAGCAAGCAAGAGAAGCTGCTGGAATAGCTGAGCTGCGGTCTGCTTCCTCCAAAAAAAGCCGCATCCCCCATTCAGCTTAATCTTTCACTTTACAGCTTGCTCAAACCAGCAGCCCGGCGGGCAGCCGCCTCAGCCACACGCCGCATGATGAGCGTCAGCCCTTCAGTGGCTCCCGGTGTCTGAGGCAGCAGGGCCGGCCAATTCTCCGCAGGCTCCGCTACCACCGGGGACACCGGGAACGGCCGGGCAGCGATCTCATGAAACAGCGGCCCCGGCTGGTGAAGCGAGCCTTCGGCAGCGGCCTCCGCCAGCCATTCTCCCGCGGACACCGCAGGTCCCTTGCGCTCCAGGCGGGCCAGCTCTGCCGCCAGCGCACCGCTGGCCGGTTTGCCTGTACCGGCCTCCAGGACCTCTTCTTCGGCCCACAGGCCAAATACTCCGGCCAGCAGCTCCTCTTTGTCCAGGCCGCGCAGCGACAATGCCAGCAGCGGTTCTTCGGATAGCTGCTGCTTGATCAGCTCCTGCAGCTCTGCCCGGGTTGCTGTTCCCTCTCCCTGCTCATAGACCGCAGCTTCCAGCTCCGCCGCAGCAGGCAGCAGCCCTAACCCCGAAAGCCTGTCGGGCAGCCTGCCTTGCAGCAGCCCGTATAGCTCTCCCGGATGTGCGGCAAGCTCCTGCAGCACCTTATTCTTCCGCTCAGCCGGCCATAGCGGAGCTTCCAGAGTGAGAACATACGCCGCTTCGCTGTCCCGGGCAGCAGCGCCCGCCGTCTGCCTGGCCTGCATTTCCGCAGGCCGCCCCGCTCCCTGAAGCCCCTTAGCCCGCAGCCTTCCGGGCAGAATCTCCAGCCACAGCTTAAGTGGTCCGCTCATTGTTCACTCCTCCTTTATACTGGTCATTTCCGTCTACATCCAATCCTGGCCCTGCAGCTCAACCAGTTCCTTCAGCTCATGGTTGGACATTTCGGTCAGCCAGTGTTCACCGGAGCCTACGACCTGCTCCGACAGACTTTTTTTGCGTTCAATCAGCTCATCAATCCGTTCTTCCAGCGTTCCTTGACAGATCAGCTTATGCACCTGCACATTTCTGTGCTGGCCGATACGAAAAGCCCGGTCGGTCGCCTGATTCTCCACCGCCGGATTCCACCAGCGGTCATAGTGCAGCACATGGTTGGCCCGGGTCAGATTCAGGCCCACGCCCCCGGCCTTCAGCGAAAGCACGAAGAAGGAAGCGCCCTCCCCTTCCTGAAAAGCATGCACCATCTCGTCCCGCTCCCGCTTCGAAACTCCGCCGTGCAGGAACAGCGGCGCTTTGCCGTACCTTCTTGCCAGCCGGCTGACCAGCAGCTCGCCCATCGCCACATACTGGGTAAAAATGAGTGCAGATTCCCCAAGCTCGTTGATGCTGTCCAGCAGCTCGAACATCACTTCCATTTTGCCGGATTGCTCCGTGCGAAGACTTCGCCCCTCATCCTTGCGGAACAACTGGGGATGATCGCAAATCTGCTTCAGCTTGGTCAAGGAGGACAGCACCAGTCCCCGGCGGGCCATACCTGAGCGCTCACCGATCACGCCTAGCATTTCATTAACCACACCCTGATACATCGCTGCCTGCGTTTCAGTCAGCGTGCAATACGATTTCACTTCCAGCTTCTCGGGAAGATCCTTGGAGATGTCCGGGTCGCTCTTCAGCCGCCGCAGCAGGAAAGGCGAAACAAGCCGATGCAGCTCACGTAGCCGCTCTCCCCCCTCCCCGGAGACATAACGCTGGCGGAAAGAATGGTACGTCCCCAGATACCCCGGATTCAGGAAATGAAAAATCGACCAAAGCTCACCCAGTCTGTTCTCCACCGGAGTGCCCGTCATGGCAATGCGGTTCGGCGCCGTCAGCTTCATCACGCTCTGCGCCTGCTTGGTGCGGTGATTCTTGATGTACTGTGCCTCATCCAGCACGACGGTTGACCAGCGCACACTCGCCAGATCCTCGCTGTCTCTGCCTGCCAGGTGATAGGTTGTCAATACGATCTCATGGCTGGCGGCAAGCTCGGCGAAGCCTGCTCCGCGCACCCGCCGCCCCCCATGGTGGATGTGCAGGCTAAGCGAAGGCGCGAAGCGCTGCAGCTCCCGCTGCCAGTTCCCCAGAAGCGAGGTCGGGCAGAGAATCAGCACCGGCTGGCGCTTCTCATCAGGCGGGGCATTCAGGGCGCGGTCCAGCAGGCAGGTAATCACCTGCACGGTTTTGCCCAGCCCCATATCATCGGCCAGACAGACGCCGAACCCCAGCCCGCTCAGCGAAGCCAGCCATTGATACCCGCGCTCCTGATAGGGTCTCAGCGTCCCATGCAGAGCATCCGGCACCGGACGCAGCGGGAGGTTCCGCAGCACATCGCCTTCCATAAGCGATGCGAGCAGGCCGGAGGTCTCCATCCCGGTGACCGACATCCCTTTCCAGAGACGTTCGTTGCCATCTTCGGCTTCAAGCCGCATCCAATCCGCCGCCGTCATTTCTCCGCTTTCATTCCGTTTCATATATCTGAGCACCTGGCGGATTTCCTTGGGGTCAATCTCAATCCATTCCCCGCGGAACCGCACAAAAGGCACGCCGGCTTCCACCAAAGCACTTAGTTCTTCTTCACTGATCTCCGAATCTCCCAGCGATGCCTCGATGCGGAAGGAGATCAACTGCTCCAGGCCAAGCGCTGCTTGGGCAGGGCCGTCTCCCCCGCCGGCGGGCGGCTGCATCTTCATCTTCATACCTACCCGCCGCCTTCCATCACGACTCCAGCGTGAAGGCATCTGCACCGTGATTCCCCGTTCGCGCAGCGGCTGCACGCTCTCCTTCAGGAAGAAATAGAGCCGCTCCGGCGCAAGCTCTACACCGCTCGGAGCCGGTACGGTGAGCGCACGCTGGATATCCGGCGATATTGTGCCTGCCCGGCCCAGCGCGGCAAGCAACTGCTGCTGAATGTTGCGGTAGCGCTTGCCCCAGAGCGTGAATTCCCGTTCCCGGCTGCTCCAGATTGCCGCCGCCGGAAGCCAGAATTCCCCCTCCTCACGGCTCTCCACCCAGAAGGATAGCCGCCACTCTTCACTCTCGTCCGCCGGCGGCTCCAGACGCAAGCCAAGACCGAGCTGGCCGCTGCGCGCCTCCTCCGTCTCCGCATGCGGCACTTCATTGCCCGCTGTCCCGTTCACTGTGCTCAGAAGCTCCGCCACCTCTGCGGGAGTCCCCTGAACCGGGATATCGCGGCTGCCCGTGAGCAGGCTGTTCCACCACAGCTCCGTAAGCGGCGAATAACCGCGCCGGTAATTCGCCTTATACGGCGCGAGCTTCCCTTCATTCTCCGCCACGACCCGCTTGATCTCCGCAGTCAATACCGCCTGCAGAAAAGAATACAGCACATAAGCGCCGGCATCCTCGCGTGAGGACAAATCACCTTCCTCGGCCACATGAGTACCCAGCGCAAGCACCGGCATGGATGCCGCCATCTGCAGGAACAGCTCTTTGTCCGCCTCCTGCCGAAAAGCCGGGGACCAGACGGCAGCGGCTGCCTGCTCGCCTCCGCGCCGGCGCGAGCCTGCTTTCCGTGGCGGCAGGGCTCCGGGCACAATGCCGCCCGTGCCCATCAGCTCCAGTGCGAAGCGGGCCGCTGCCGCCCAGTAGCGCAGCTCCCCGCCCGGCTCAAGTCCCTGGCTGCGGCAAAGCTGCTCATCCCAGCCGAGCAGCATTTCGAACGCGTCCTTCGGCGACAGAGCCAGCCCTTCAAGCGTGCGCCCCGGCACGCCCCGCCGCGTCGCCTTTCCTTCCACAGAGGGGGCAACCGGATATTTCACTTCCGTAAGCCGCAGCGCAGCACCTGCAAAAGGACGCCAGCCGCTCCGAAGCTCCAGCCGCTTGACTACACGCGTCCATGCATCCACCTTCGGCTCTGAAGTTTCACCGGAGAAGCAAAACAACACGTCCCCTAACCATATTGCATACAGATGCTTAATCATTGATGATCTCCCATAACGTTTTTTTCTTCATCCCTTCATCTTATACGAAAAAGCCCATATTTAAAAACCTTTCTGCAATTTTTCTGCAGATGATCTGCAAAAAAGCGACAAATGCAGGATTCCGCAGTTCTGCGAGGCACAAACTTGAGCGTTTTCGCATAAGACCCTAGGCAGCACAAAACAACGGCATTTCTGCCGTTATTCCCGCCCATACTCCCCGGTGGCCTCTCAACAACGGCAGTTCTGCAGTTATTCTCACCCATACTCCCCGGTGGCCTCTCAACAACGGCATTTCTGCCGTTATTCCCGCACTGACTCCCCGGCGAGTCCCCCCATTGCGGGGATCCCTTCATTTCAAACTTTCGTAAGTCAACATGAGGCAACTCCTTCTACTAGCTACAGCCCCGCCGCATAAATCTGCAGCTCCCCGCCTTCCAGAGCATCGGCCACCTGAATAATTATCGCCCCATTTTTGCCGTTATAGGCCCAGCCGGGGCACCCTTTTTCAAGCTGCTCCTGGCTAATTTCATCAAGCCCCTCCACGGCAGCAGCCGTAAAAAACGGATAACAGAGAGTGAACCGCAACGATTCTCTGCGCGGAACGTATTCACGCACGGTATAGGACCAGCTCAGCCGCAATTTGCCCTCTTCCCCGGCGGCCTGCACACTGATTTCCGCATAATGCCCTTTCTTGTAGCTGAAGCTGTGTCCATCATCCTCATAGAGGGTGCAAGCAGCAGAGAACCCGCTTCGCGCCTCTGCTCCGTACAGATGAAATACTAACGTTTCTTCCGTATCCTCCAGCGCATACTGTTTCAGAGGGCCTTCGGCGACGAAAGTCCCCGCCTTGACGTACATCGGCATAATCCGCAGCGGCGCAGCGGCCAGAATGTGGCGTCCGCCCTCATGCACCTCTCCGTCCCAGTAATCAATCCAGCGTCCCTCCGGCAAATACACGCAGCGGTGGTCTGTATCGGGGCGGTAGACGGGAGCGATCAGCACATTTTCCCCCAGCAGGAACTGGTCGCACAGATTGGTCACATGCGGGTCACGCGGGTATTCCAGAACAAGCGGGCGGATCACAGGCAGGCCGCTCATCTCTGCTTCATGGAACAGGTTGTATAAATGCGGCATCCAGCGGTAGCGCAGGCCGATGAACTCCCGCAGAATCCCCTCCACCTCTTCCCCGAACGACCACGGCTCCTGGCGCAGCGTGCCAATGGAGGAATGATTGCGGCAATACGGAAAAAATACACCCATTTGCGTCCAGCGCACCAGCAGCTGCGCGGAGGTATGGTGGGCGAACCCGCCGATATCAGGCCCGGAGAAGGCCAGTCCCGACAAACCCATGTTCAGCACCATCGGCATCGCCATCGCCATATGCTCCCAGAAGCTGCGGTTGTCTCCCGTCCACACTGCGGCATAACGCTGGATGCCGGCGTATCCGGCCCGGGTCAGCACAAAAGGACGCTCGCCGCCCATATGCCCCATCATTCCCTCATACGTGGCCTTCGACATCATCATCCCGTACAGATTGTGATACTCTTCATGCGTTAGAAGCCGCCCGTTCCCCGAATGCATCACATCGAGATCCATGGTCTTCGACTCATTGAATACGGCCGGCTCGTTCATATCATTCCAGATGCCCTGAATGCCAAGGTCCGTATAGAACTTGTGCAGATCTCCCCACCATTCGGCAGTCCGGCTGTCGCTGAAATCGGGGAACGCGCTGGTGCCCGGCCACACCTCGCCGAAGAAAATATCGCCCTCCAGACGGCGGCAAAAATGCTTCTCCAGCACCCCCTGCTTATATACCTCAAATTGGGGGTCCTTTTTGACACCAGGGTCTACAATCGGCACAATCCGCACACCCAGCTCGCCAAGCTCGGCAATCATTTTGTCAGGCTCAGGAAAATTGACCGGATCAAAAGTGAACACCCGGTACTCATCCATATAGTGGATGTCCAGATAAATAACGTCGCAGGGAATTTTTTTCTCCCGGAACGTCTGCGCAAGCTGCAGCACCTCCTGCTGATTCATATAGCTGTAGCGCGACTGGTGATAGCCGATGGCCCACTTGGGAGGAAGCGTAATCCGTCCGGTCAGCGTGGTATATCTTTTGACCACATCCTTCATGTCAGGCCCGTTGATGAAATAGATATCATAAGCCATGGTAGAGCAGCCGATGGTAAAAGCAACCCCATGCGAGCGCATATCAAAATCACTCCGGCCCGGATTATCCAGAAACAAGCCATACGACAGGCCGCCGTGCATATGAATCAGCAGTGGTATCGACTCATAGAGCGCTTCGATTTCCGGCAGATGGGGTGCAAATACGTCCGTATTCCAGTTCGTATAACGCTCCCCGCGTTTATCCAGGAAGCTCGCTTTCTCTCCAAGTCCGTAAAAATGCGAATCCGGCTGCATATCATATTCAGCATGGCTCGCGCCGCGCGGATTCCAGCTCATCAGATTCTGCTGCATGATGATCGTGCCGTCCAATTTCTCCACCCGGAGCAGAAATGTGGTTTTCTCAATAATCAGCCGGATGACACCGGTCGTGAAGATCAATTGATTCTCAGTTTCCTCCACCGGAAAAAAATGCGGAATGCAGCTTTCCGCCAGCACCGCTTCGGTCGTCGTCAAATCAGGTGCCTGGTCCCGAAACACCTTCATCCGAAACATATCATCGCTCAAAAAAACAAAAGCAATCCCCCCGCGCTCCCCGCGGCAAATATAAATATTCTCCGAGCATTCCCAGGAAACCAGGCTGCCGGTTGTGCTCCAGGTCTCCTTCATCACGAGCGGACCTATTTTCTCGGGGCGTATCGCCTCACTGCTCTCCATTGCTCGCTTTCCCCCTTCGTCTGTTGCGGCCTGCTAATACTACATTTTGCCCAGAGAGCCCGGAGTGCTATCCGCAAAATAACCCTGCAAAGTGGAGCTTCTGCTTCGATGCCGATTCAGGTACTTTGCGGGGACCCTAAAAAACACCAAAAAAAGGCTGCCCTGAGCTATGCAATAGCCGGACAACCTTCCTGTTCCACAGTTTATTCACTTCGCAGCGCTCCACAGAATAACGGGCTTATTTCTTGCGTGCCACCGCTTCAATCTCTACAAGCCCGTCCTTGGGCAGACGCGCAACCTCAACAGCGCTGCGGGCGGGATAAGGTTCGGTAAAGAAGGTGCTGTACACCTCATTTACGGCCGCGAAATCGTTCATATCCTTCAGATACACCGTCGTCTTTACAACATGCTCAAGGGATGCTCCGGCCTCTTCAAGGATTGCTTTAACGTTGCTAAGCGATTGGCGTGCCTGCTCCTGTACACCCTCAGCCAGCGCTCCTGTCTCCGGGTTCAATCCCAGTTGACCTGAAGTATACACCCAGTTCCCGGCGATGATCGCCTGGCTGTAAGGGCCGATGGCTCCGGGTGCTTTTGCGGTTGCTACCTGCTTTTTACTCATAATCTGCTCCTCCTGTTTTGCTGTACACATTCCTTTATGTACATATGATTTATGTCTCAATTGTACGTCCTGAGCTCCGTGTAACGCAAACCTGTGCCATCAGCTTCTTCCAATCACATGGATAACGTCGTTGGTGTAGACATGCACACCACGGGTTTCAGCCAGAGCAATGTTCATCATGGCTCTAGCCACTGTAGCACCGGGAACCGCCCGGTACTTGGCCGCTTTGCCGATCATGGCGAAATCCAGCGCCTTCATCAGCACTGAAGCCGCCTGTTCGCCCGGCCTGTGCTCCTCACGTTCACCAAGCAGCAGGGAGGGGCGGAACAGATGCAGTCCCTGAAAGCCGGAAGCCATCAGCCCCTCCTCCACCTTCCCTTTAGTCCGGGAGTAGAAATTACGTGATTTGGCGCTAGCTCCCATAGAGGAGACTGCCAGAAACTGCTCCACACCACAGGCTTTGGCCAGCTCGGCAGCGGCAAGCGGATATTCCAGATCGACGCGCTCGAATTGCGCCTGTGAGCCGGCTTTCTTGATCGTTGTCCCGAGACAGCAAAAGACGGCCGAGACTCCTGCAAACTGCTCCTTATTTTGCCCAAGCTGCTCCCAATCAATGATAATTTCCTTCAGCTTGGGATGCTGGAGCTTCAGCGGACGGCGGACCAGCACACGAACCTCATCCCACGCCCCTTCATTCAGCAAATCCTCCGTCAGCGCACGGCCTATCAGGCCTGTTGCCCCTAGAACTACGGCGATTCTAGTCATTGACCTGTCTCCTTTTATTAGTCGTCCCTGAGAATTCGGCGGCCCAGCAGCAGCGCCAAGGCAAGCATAAGTACCCCAACGACAAGCTGCATGCCATACACCTGTGTCCAGTGCGGCCACTCTTTGATCCATTCATAGATTTTCCCGCCGATAAGCGGGCCGAAAAATGCCGCAAGCCCCGTCAGCGCCGCATACATCGCCATGTACATCGGGCGTTCCTTCTTCGGCGTATCTCCAATAATGAAATTGAAGGCCAGCTGGTTAAAGCCCCCAACCCCCATGCCAAAAATAATATGAGCGGCAAACAGAACCGGCAGCATCGGCAGCACGGAGAGCAATCCCCAGAAAAGCGAGGATAAGGCGATGATCGGCAGCGTCCAGAGCAGCAGTCTTTTATTGCTGTATCTCGCGTTCAGATTGCCCCACACATAGAAGCTTAACATCATAAAGATCGTCTGGGACACGTTCAGCAGAGATAACGTCTCATAATTGATGTGCAGGAGCTGCAGCATGACATAAGAGTACAGCGGTACGCTCAAGTTCTGCAGCAGCAGCCAGGCCGAAAGAAACAGCGTAGACTTCATAAACAGCTTGTCGTGAAGCGGTTTCTTAAGCATTGGCAGAAAATCCTTCTCGTCCGATTTCTCAAAGGGCACATCCGGATAGAAGAAGAATACGGCAATATTCGATAAAGCGAAAATCCATACAACAATATACAAAATCAAAAACCCGTGTCCCCCGGGATAACGGTCAAGCACAACGCCGCCGCCATACATGACCAGAGATCCCAGAGCATTCAGGAGTGTATTGCGGATTCCAAAATAACGGCCTCTCACCCGTGCGGGAACCAGGTCGCTGATTACTGAGTTCCACAGCATACCACCCGCCGTATTGACAATAAAAGCAATCGTATACAAAACGATGAATGCGGTGACCCAGTACTCTTTCGGGAAAATAAACGGTATCAGCCCGGTGGAGCTCCACAGCACCCTGTGCAGGCCGATAAACGTTACCATAGCCCATTTACGGCTCGGCAGCTTCTGGATCAGAAAAGCTACGCCAATTTGCGCTACATTAACCAGAGTGGTAAGCGCGAGTACAAAACCGATCTGGCTGGAGCTGGCTCCTAAATACAGCAGAAAGCCGGTCAGAAACTGCCCTTGAAGCAGCACCTGAAATATCGTTGACGGGATCCCCTCAAACGTTGCAATCTCCAGATTCTTACGATGTACCGAGGCTTTGCGGACGGCCTTGGGACGGGCAACGCGCTGCCTGTTTCTTATGATGTGCATAGGGGTATAAGATCTCCTTTGATGCGGCTTTGGCTTCATTCTACCCGACAGCAATCTCCTGTCAATACGCCAAAATCACAAATAAAATTGGAGCTTCACACCGCCTTATGACCGGATGCCTGCAGGGGTAAATATAGTGAAAACAGGCTTCCCTGATCCTCCCCGCTGGATAAAGTAATAAATCCGCCAAGCAGCTTGGCCAGATCATTGCTGATGGACAGACCAAGCCCCGTCCCGCCGTACTTGCGGCTGATGGTGCTGTCCGCCTGCTGAAAGGACTCAAAGATCACCGCATGCTTCTCGGCGGCAATTCCGATGCCGCTATCCTGCACGTCAAAAACAATCCAGCGCTGCAGAACCTCGGCTTCTTTACGCTCCGCAGTGCGCACATTTAATGAAACAAACCCGTTCATAGTAAATTTAAAGGCATTGGAGAGCAGATTGCGGAGAATTTGCTGCACCCGCTGAGGATCGGAATGAATGATCGCAGGCACATTGTCCTCCAGCGCAATGCTGAAATCCAGCCCCTTCTGTTTCGCTACCACATTGAACTGCTGCGCCAGCAGATCAGGTATCTCGCTGACACTCAGTTCCTCATGAACCACATCCAGCTTGCCTGCCTCCACCTTGGACAGATCGAGAATATCATTAATCAGCGACAGCAGATCGCTGCCCGAACGGTGGATTATGCCTCCATACTCTGTGGTTTCCTCGCTGCTCAGGCCATCATTTTCTTCAATAATCTGGGATAAGTTAATAATGCTGTTCAGCGGCGTTCTCAGCTCATGCGACATATTAGCCAGGAACTCTGATTTGAAATGGGACGCCAGCATAAGCTGCTTCGCCCGCTCCTCAAGTGCGATCTTATTCTTATGCAGCTCCTCCGCCTGTGCGGACAGCAGCTCGTTCGCCCTGACAACCTGTCCGGTACGCTGCAGGTCCAGTTGAAAATCACGGATAATAAGCGCAAACAATATGCTGAGAATCACCCCTGACGGGAGAGTCGTCGGCAGAATTTTCATTATGTAAGCCTGATCAGGTATCACGCCAAACACAAGGATATTCACCGCGTTCATCAAATTCACAACCAGAATGACAACGAGCCCTTTGCTTACTACCGAAGCAGGCGAGCGGCGCATCCATAAGCTGAGTCCGGCGCATACAAAGCCCAGAATTGATAAATTAAGCACTCCGGCAACAGCCGCTTCGTTGATCCCGAAGGTAAGCCGGGTCAGCCCTGTGCCGACTCCGATCAATATAAGAATAAAAGGCTGAGAGAGCGCTAGAGTGGAGATAATTAGCGGCACAAAACGCAAATCAAAGATTACATGCTCGTCCAGCCTGTATCCGAAACAAGAACTTATCCATCCGCCGAAGATTGCCAGCAGCACCCAGCTCGCCTTTTTTACCGGTGCAGGTGCATACGTAAGAGTATATTTGTATATTAAATTCGCCAGATAAGCGACAGTTATAAGCAAGGCAGAATTCATAAGAAAAATCTTCAGATATTCCATAGCATTCCTCCGATAAAGATTACAAAATTGTAACACTCATTATTCATAGTATCATAACAGTAGAATGAATTCATGGAATCACAGTCCTATTTGCTATATATCGGAAATAGGACTAATCGGCATTATGCGAACTGATTTCATAAGGACAAAGTCATTTTTTGTCACATAATAGTCTTCTAAATATCTTCTAAATATATATCCAAATATTTTAAAATTTGATATAATTCAAGTGTTAATAAAATTCTTCATGGATAAGTGATTATTTTCACATGACTATTGTCCCACTTGTGCTAGAATGCCATCGAAGAAGAAACGGATTTATTAAATTTTTTCTTATCACTGGCCGATATATGTCATGTAGCTGCTACAAAAAGGGTCTTTAGTCGGATTCAAAAGTGATATATGTCATTTATAAAGTGATTTTTATCACTTCCAATTACTATTAAAATGTTTTACATTTTAATATATATATTTTAAACTATTTTTTTGGAGGTCAACCTAAATGAAAAAAGCTTCTGTAATCTTGTCGAGCGCTCTGGTACTCGGTACGTTGCTCGCTGGATGCGGCAACAACAATTCTAACAATGCTGCTGCAACCAATGCCCCTGCTGAATCCACAGCACCTGCCGCAACTACTGCACCTGCAAGCAACTCCGGCACTGCTGAAGCAGGCAAGTATCAAGATGGAACATATTACGGCACAGCTCCTGCTGATGAAAAGACCGGCTGGGAATCCTTCGTAATCCTGACTGTTGAAGGCGGAAAAATCACTAAAGCAGATTGGGACGCTTTCAATGTTAAGAGCGCTGGCGACCTGAAGAAAAAAGTTTCTGAAGACGGTAAATATGGTCTGGTATCCAAAGGTGGCGGCCAAGCCGAATGGCATGAGCAAGCTGCTAAAGCTGAAGCCTTTTTGGTTGAAAAACAAGATCCTGCAGCAGTTGTAGTAAATGGCGAAGGCAAAACTGATGCCATCTCCGGCGTTTCTGTAGGCGTTAGTGATTTCGTAACTGCAGCTCAAGCCGCTCTGACTGCCGGCCCTGTACAAGCTGGTCCTTACAAAGACGGCGGATACACTGCTGAAGGCGAAATGGATAAAGAATCCGGTTGGAAATCCACTGTTGCTTTGACTGTTGCGGGCGGTAATATCGTAGCTGCTAACTTCAGCGGCGTGAATGCTGCCGGCGACGACAAGAAACAATACTCCATAGATGGCAAATACGGCATGAAAGCCGGCGGAGCTTCTGCTGAATGGCACGAAGAAATCGCACTTGCCGAGAAATACTTCCTTGACAACAAAGGTGCTGCCCCAACTCTGGATAAAGAAGGTAAAACTGACGCTATTTCCGGCGTATCCATCCACGTTGGCGAATACTTTTCACTGGCAGAAAAAGCCCTCGAAGGCGCGAAATAACATTCGCTATCCTTTTGCAGCTAATCAGACGAATGAGGTGAGTTTCTCTTGAAGAAAATAGTCATTTTGGGTGGCGGCTACGGCGGCGTACTCACGGCTAAGAAACTGGCAAAGAAGTATAAGAACAACAAAGATGTAGAAATTAAACTGATCGACCGTAATCCTTATCACACTCTCTTGACTGAGCTGCATGAGGTTTCAGCGAACCGTGCGCCTGAGGATTCAATCAAAGTTGATTTGAAGAAAATTTTTGCAGGTCTCAAAGTGGATGTTGTTCTGGATGAAATCAGCAACATTGATTTTAAAGGTAAGAAGCTGAAATCCGACAAGGCCACTTATGCTTACGATTACCTGGTAATCGGCACAGGCAGCAAACCGACTTTCTTCGGAATTCCGGGAGCTGAAGAGAATACCTTCTCCTTCTGGTCCTACGACGACGCGGTTGCACTCAAACGCCAAATCCGCGACATGTATACTCAAGCGGCCAAAGAGAAAAATCCTGCTGTACGCCGCGCAATGCTGACCTTCGTCATCATCGGTGCCGGCTTCACAGGCGTCGAGCTGGTTGGGGAAATGGCTGAGCAACGCGATGAGCTGTGCAGAGAATTCTTCATTGATCCGTCCGAGGTTCGCCTGATTGTGGCCGATATGGCTCCGAAGATTCTGCCAATCCTGCCGGATAAGCTGATTCAGAAGGCTGAAGCCCGTCTGCGCAAGCTGAAGGTAGAAATCGTGACCGGTGCCAAAATCACCGAAGTTGGCGATGGCAGCGTGGCTCTTGGCGAGAAGAACATCGTCGATGCCAAGACCATTGTCTGGACCGCCGGTGTCGAAGGCTCCGAACTTGTCGGCGGCCTTGAAGTACAACAGCAAGGACGCAAACGGATTGTTACAGATGAGCATCTGGAAAGTGTTGACCACAAGAACGTATACGTTGTAGGGGACAACATCTTCTATATTCCTGAAGGCGAGACCCGTCCGGTTCCGCAGATGGTTGAAAATGCTGAACAAGCCGCTCCGGTTATTGCGAACAACATCGCTGCAGATATCAGCGGTACTGCCAAAAAAGCCTACAAACCAGGCTTCCACGGTACGATGGTCTCCATCGGCAGCCGCTACGGCGTTGCCAACGTAGGACTTCCAGGCAAGCTCTTTATGCTTACCGGCTTCATGGCTATGCTGTCCAAGCATTTTATCAATATGTTCTACCTGTCCCAGGTAGCTGGCTTCAATAAAGTATGGACTTATATGATGCACGAGTTCTTCCATGTAGAGAACCGCAAGAGCTTTGTGGGCGGCTACTTCTCCAAACGCTCGCCGAACTTCTGGCTGGTTCCGCTCCGTATGCTTCTCGGTGGTATGTGGTTATATGAAGGTATAGATAAGCTGAGAAAGATCTGGGTTGATCCGAATAAAATCTTCCTGATCCCTGCTGCTCCATTTGCAACAGATGCTGCTTCGTCAGCCAGTGTTGCCGTGGATGCCGTTAAAACAACGGTAGATGCACAGTCCGCAGCTTCGGCAGTTTCCACTGCCAAAGAAGCCGTATCGGCTTTGCCGGTTCCAGGCTTTGTCTATGACATTACGAACTGGTTCATGGATTTGATGTTCTACAACAACGATGGAAGCTATACCTTCCTGGCAAAATGGTTCCAAATCGGTATGGTCTGTGCCGAAATCGTCTTTGGTGTTATGCTTATCGTAGGTCTGTTCACAGCTCTTTCTTCCCTGGCGACCATCGCTATGGCGGTAATGATCTGGTCGACCAAGATGGCAGCTACCGAAATGCTCTGGTACGTTGGGGCGGCTATCGCCTGCATCGGCGGATCGGGCAGCGTATTCGGTCTCGACTACTACGTTCTTCCTTGGCTCAAAAAGCAGTGGAAACGAATCCCGCTCGTGCGGCGATGGTATCTATTCACCGACTGACGATTCAGCGGTTCACTGCTCCGTATATCATATAATTTATAATAGCAGTGACTTATGTGTTTTTTATGTTGCTGCAACTGAATATGTTATTCTTAAGAGTAATGTGTCCCTAGGACACATTACTCTCCTTGTTTACCAAGGTGATTTAGCTGCGTTTTGTTTTGAATAATGGTTTTGTAGGGATAATCAAGACTATGGTTTCTTCCGGCAAAACCGACAAGAAGGAGAGAATCTTGTGAACAGAAAACTCATTGAAGATACCTTCCGGCTGCTTGAGGCTGAAATGTCACCCATCGCCGGAATTCAGTTGCATCTCTCTCCGGCAGAATGTGAGCAATTGCTCCCGGTACTGGAACGCCATGATCTGGAATATGAACGCAAAATCCATTTGCTTGGTATTTATACCATTCTTACCGTGGCGGCTGGACGCCATATGGAATGTGTCCCACATCATCCTGACCTGACCCGCAACATTTTGGATGGAGATTATTTATATAGCTTTTATCTGCAGTTTGCGGTGAAGTGCCGTGAGCTGGACCTGGTTGCCTATTTGGCACCCTCAATTAAAAAATTGCAAATCGCGCGGTCAAATGGAGACTTCTCGGAACAAAACCCGGCGGCTGGGATTGAACAGTTCCTGATTCAAGAGCGCAGGCAGCGAAGCCGCACAAGCAAAGCCATTTGACAGGTGGGAACCATACAATGAAGCTCCATGAAGCCTTGAATATAGACCTGAATGAAATTAACCTTGAAATTCAAAATCTTGTGGCCCGTGATAAGGATGTACCCAAAAAATCACAGCTCGCGCAGAGTATTCTGGAATTGACCGGCTCCGGCGGCAAGCGCCTCCGTCCGCTCATGGTCATCGTTGGCAGCCGTTTCGGGCGCAAGCCCTCAAGCCGCCGAACTCTGCAATTGTCCGCTGCTGCTGAATTTATTCATGTGGCCTCATTAATTCATGATGATATTATTGACGATGCCGAGCTGCGGCGGGGCGCTCCGGCCTTGCACACCAAGACCGGCGTCTTATCGGCTGTACATATCGGCAACTATATGTCCGCCCGTATCATTGAACTGCTCAGTAAATACACCGGAGACAAAAACCGCTACGTTCACGATTTATCCTCTGTAGCTACCGCCCAGCTATGTCTTGGTGAATACCAGCAAATGGAGCATGCCTACGACTACAACCTTTCATTTGAGCAATATCTGGAGAAATCACGCAACAAAACGGCAATGCTGATGGCCACCTGCCTGCGGGTAGGCGCACTTTCCACTGAAAGCACTGATGAGACTGCCAATCTGCTTTATGCTTTTGGCGAGGCGCTTGGTATGTCCTTTCAGATCCAGGATGATCTGCTGGACTTCACCCAGTCGGCCGATGTGCTCGGCAAGCCCGCCGGCAGCGACCTGCGCCACGGCCAGGTTACACTCCCTGTCCTGTTTGCCCTGCAGGACCCCGAGCTGGCTCCAGCCATCCGCACAATCGGTCCCTCCTCCTCCGATGAAGAGGTTGCCCATGTGCTGAGCCTGATCAACCGCAGCGATGCTCTGGCCCGTACCGAAAGCGTCAGCCAGGACTATCTCGATCAGGCAGCCGCCATTATTGAGCAGTTGTCCAGCTACCCGTCACATACCGATCTCGAGACACTGCTGCAGTATTTTGCTGGGCGTGACCGGTAGGGCATCCTAAATTGCGGTCAAGTGTACCTATTGAGCACAGCCGTTGGCAGCTAGCTGCTTGTTAGCTGCCAACGGCTACTTGACGTGCAATTGGTCCGTCAATCGTCTAACTTGCCTACGAACAGCGGGACTGTCAGCGGCAACCGTCTGCCGACCAATTAGCAGGCCTCTCAACAGCTTACCGTCGCTGACCGACTAACGGACCTGTTATCGGCCTACCGTCTGCCGACCGAAGTGGAAAAAGTACAACTAATTCAGCCAAAACGGCCGCCAAACGCCGAATTCCCCTGAATTAAGTGGACTAATTCCAACTAAGATCCGCTATGGCAAGAATTCGAGGAAATTAAGTGGACAAATTCAGACTGTTGGTAAAGTCCATTTTAAGCCGCAAAAATCATGTTGAAATCCAAACGGCGGTCGAAGTAGCGAAAGTTAACGTTTTTCATACACAAATAAAGAGCACGGGTCTCCTTCTG
>NZ_JBTLRW010000028.1:0-63027 GCF_054483875.1 Paenibacillus sp. BAC0078 | reverse complement strand
AAGATGAGATTTCCCAGTATGTAAGACCCCTTGAAGACGACGAGGTAGATAGGTTGGAGGTGGAAGCACGGTAACGTGTGGAGCTGACCAATACTAATCGGTCGAGGGCTTATCCAAAATACTATTACGCAGATTTCGTTTCGGATTCAGTTTTCAGGAATCAAGTGAATTGTCATGAGGCCCAAGTGGTTGAGTGATAATGAATTGATATTCAGCATTTGGCGATGCTGAGACCTGAAAGATGCATTTGCACCGCAAGTGCCCGTTTGGTGGCGATAGCGGAGGGGTTCCACGCGTACCCATCCCGAACACGACCGTTAAGCCCTCCAGCGCCGATGGTACTTGGACCGAAGGGTCCTGGGAGAGTAGGACGCCGCCAAGCAACATGAAAGCCATTGTTGAGCAATCGACAGTGGCTTTTTTGTTGTTTTGTAGATAAAACAACAAAAATGTGAGGGTTTATTGAATAAATAAAGCGTTTTCAATTGAGTGACATTTTTGTTACCGACGATTTCATTGATCCAAGTATAATAGAAAAGTGCAAATACACAGCATTTTCTTAATACGAATGAACTACTGATAAATTCAAAACTTGAATTTTCTTGTGTCTTTAGATGCATGGTAGTGTAAGGAGGTTTTAGTTATGAAGCGAATCCGACCTTTGTGGATATTATGTATTCTTTGTATAGTTGGTGTAATATTGGCGGGCTGTGGAGCGAAAGAGCCGAAATGGGATACTTTTGAAGGCGCGCTGAATGAGAAAAGTTTTCCGGTACCGAAAGAAGCTAACTCTCCTGACCGGACGACGACAAATGTCGCCATGGATTATGTCCGATACTCTATGACTGGGCTTAAGGAAAAGGAAGGTGTTCCAGAAGCCTATCTGCAGGCGATTACAGACTGGGGCTGGGAGGAACAGAAGGATGAAGACGCAGGAAGCTCCCGGGTTTTTCAAAAGGATGGGCGTGTCGTGCATTTAACCGTGCATGACGGTTATTTTATCGTTATGATTCCAAAGGAAAAAAAGGCCTCAATTAAGGGGCTCAAGACAAAATAAATAATCGCTGTCCTTAACAGGATGGCGATTATTTATTTAAGAGCAGATGGTGGCAGTTGAATGTGCTGATTGTTACTGAGCGTAATAGGAAACGTCAGCCGGGTTGAACTTCAGCATACCGTCCTTGTCTTCGCGGCGCAGCCGGAGCATAGCGTACAACCGTGGCAGGAGCACCCACAGATGGCATACGATCAAAGAAGCGGTAAATGCCGGCGGCGCCCAGACAATAAAAAGTGCAGCGATGCACAGGCCGATCCAGAGATTATGCAGTTGTACTTTGTGAAAGACTCTGTAGCTGATGTATTGATCAGGCATAAACCCAAGCCACGGCAGGTGAAAAGACATTTTCCACCGCTTAGCAATGGGATTTCCGGTAATCAGCAAAACGGAACGGGAGACAACATATTGAATCCACAGGATAACTGGTGCAGCAATGATCATAAACAGAATGCTCCACCAGGATAGGAATATGGTTTCCAGTACAACACATGCAACGGGCAATGCGATATAAATACGCAGCCAAGCAGGGGTAGTATTGATTTTTTTGATCAGCTTGTATTGGTAGAATGTAGCTGAGCCTTTGTTGTCGGATGCCATAAAAAAAGCTCTAACCTCCTCGCAAGTCCTTATGATACTAATATCGGCCAATGCTGGTGTTTTGTTAAACCCGGCTTTACAATCACAGCTTAGGCGTGTGTAGAATATATATGTTTTATGCTATGAAGCATGGGAAAAAACTATGAAAAGGTTTAAAATGATAGAAGGTGTATCATACTGTTCTTAAAAGAGTCAAGGTGGGATGGTAATGGAACAGCAAACCGGGCAGGCCTGTATCATCTGCGGGCAGATTAAAGAAGAAGGTATTGTGATTGTCTCGCATTTTATTTGCGAGGATTGTGAGGCTGAGATGGTGCGCACAGAGGCTGAGGACGCCAAATATCGCTTTTTTGTCGGCCGAATGAAAAAGATTGACCTGCAGAAGAATGCTTGACTGGGTTTGACCGGCAAGCTTTCATGCTAACGTGCCAAGGAATGGCGGTGGATCTGTGTTACGTTTTACTGCAGCAGAAATATTCAATATAACGGCTTCCTCTGTCCATGTTGGCTGAGGGGCTGTTTTGTTATGCGGGGAAGCATTTTTGCTGAAATATAGGCGTTTAGTCATATTTGCGTTAAAATAGAAGGTAAGCCCCAGGGAAGGAAGAAAAGATGGATAAATTAGAGCCTGGCAGGGCGCCTGTATATGAAATGCTGGAACAATATAGAGCAAAGGGAAGTCTATCTTATCATGTGCCTGGCCATAAGAACGGGGAGGCCTATCGGTTGTTGGAGGGCGCTGGTTTTTTAGGCGAGGTGATGAGGTACGATGTGACGGAAATAACCGGAACGGATGATCTCCATCATCCGGAAGGGGTAATTCAAGAAGCGCAGGAGTTGGCGGCGGATTGTTTTGGGGCAGAGGAGAGTTTTTTTCTGGTTGGCGGCAGTACTGCCGGTAACCTGGCGCTCATTCTCACGGTGTGTCCCGAGCCGGGGATGACGCTTATTCTTCAGCGTAATGTGCATAAATCGGTTATACACGGCTTAATGCTGGCCGGGGTGCGTGCTGTTTTTGTGGAGCCGCAGATTGATCCTGCCAGCGGCCTGGCGGTTGCTCCGGCGGTCGAGACGGTTCAGGCTGCGCTTGCAGCCTACCCTGAGGCCGCAGCAGTGCTGGTGACCATGCCGAATTATTACGGCATGGGCAGTGACCTCGCGCCCATCGCGCTGGCCTGCCATACCAGCGGCGTTCCGCTGCTGGTTGACGAGGCGCACGGGGCGCATTACGGGCAGCACCCGGCGCTGCCAGCCGGGGCGCTGATGTGCGGCGCGGACGGCGTCGTGCAGTCCACGCACAAAATGCTGGCGGCGCTGACTATGGGCGCCATGCTGCATGTGCAAGGGCCGCGGCTCGACCGCACGCTGCTGCGCCAGCGGCTCGCCATGGTGCAGAGCTCCAGCCCATCATACCCCGTGATGGCTTCGCTCGATCTGGCCCGGCGGCTGGTGCACAGCCAGCGCGCCGGTGCCTTCACGGCGGGGCTCGCCGCCGTGGATGTGCTGCGGCGCGGCCTGGCGGAGCTGCCGCGCTTCGGGCTGCTGCAGCCGGCACAGCCGCTGCAGCCTGCCGGCGGCGGTGCTAGTGCAGCCGCCGCGGGTGATGCGCCGCCGCAGGGCATGGCGGCGTACGGCACACAGGACCCCTTCAAGGCCGTCATTTATGACGCTGCCGGGGTCCTGGGGGGCTTCGAGCTGCAGCGCAGGCTCGAAGCTGAAGGGATCGTGCCGGAGATGAGTGACGACCGGCACGTGGTGCTCGCCTTCAGCCTCGGCTCGAAGGCGGAGGATTCGCAGCGGCTGCTGGACGCGCTGCGGAAGATCGCCGCAGAAGCGGCGGCTTGCTCTGAAGGTGCAGCTAGCGGGATATCAGCGCGATGTATGCACCCGGCACCAGCGGAAGCTTCAGCTTCCCCCTCCGAAAATAATTCCACGTGGAACATTTTCAAAGATGCTCTGATTTCAAAGCCGGTACAGTTTTCCTTGAAGCCGGTTAATATTTTGGAAACCGAAAGCATTAGGCTTGAATATAGTGCGGGTAGAACAGCAGCGGAGATGGTTATACCTTATCCTCCAGGGATTCCGCTTCTGTATCCGGGCGAAAAGATAACCGAAGACATATGCACGAGGCTAATTGGCCTCAGACAAGGCGGAGCCAAATTTCAGGCTTGTGCTGATCCGGCCTTACAGCAAATCGTGGTATATAACATTAAGAAGGGCGGAGACGTATAAGTGGCACGAGAAGGTTACTTCATTACTCTGGAGGGAGGCGATGGCTCCGGAAAAACAACAGTGCTGGGCAGAGTGGCTGCATATCTGCAGAATCATTCCATGCCGTACCTGATTACGCGCGAACCTGGTGGTATTGAAATCGCCGAGAAGATCCGCTCTATTATTCTGGACCCGGCCCATACTGCGATGGATGCGCGGACCGAGGCGCTGCTGTATGCGGCCTCCCGGAGCCAGCATTTGGCGGAGGTGGTGGAGCCAGCGCTTAAAGAGGGGCTGACGGTGCTCTGCGACCGCTTTGTCGACAGCAGTCTGGTGTATCAGGGATTTGCAAGAGGACTCGGTATCGAGGAGGTACGGAACATCAACCGGTTCGCTACCGGAGGCCGTATGCCGGATTTGACGTTTTATCTGGATGTAGACCCGGAAGTTGGGTTATCACGGATTGCCGCCAATCAGGATCGGGAAGTCAACCGTCTGGATTTGGAGAGCCTGGCCTTTCATCAAAAGGTTCGGGAGGGCTACAAGCAGGTCATTAAGGCCGATCCGCAGCGGATTGTTGTTCTCGATGCCAACCGTCCGATCCATATGGTGGAACAGGACATCGTTCAAACGCTGAAAGCGCGGATATTAAAGGATTTATAAGGTGTTTTGTCTAATATATTTAAGTGTACGGCAAAACGAAGCCCAGGCTTCTGCAGCTATTCAAAACCATTTTTGGGAGGGAAAGCGAAGATGAATTTGATCATTGCTATTATCCAGGATAAAGACAGTAACCGGTTGTCCAGCGAGCTTGTCAAAGCGAACTTCCGTGCAACCAAGCTGGCAAGTACAGGCGGGTTCCTGCGGGCAGGCAACACTACGTTTATGATTGGTGTAGACGATTCTCAGGTTGATGCCGTATTAACTGTGATTCGCAATAGCTGCAAGGTGCGTGAGCAGCTTGTTACTCCCGTGACACCAATGAGCGGAACGACTGATTCCTATTTGCCGCTGCCGGTTGAGGTTCAGGTAGGCGGAGCTACAGTATTTGTGCTTCCTGTTGATCGTTTCGAGCATTATTGAGTAATATATGAAGCAATATACCATTAAGGGCGGAGATACCTTTGAAAATCAATCCGGGCTACAGACCCCTGAAAAGCGGGTTGTCGACAGCTGAAGGTGCGGGCAGACCCGTCCAGCAGAAGACGTTCACCGATATATTTCAGCAGCAGGGCGAACAGAAAACGATGGATGAGCTGAATCAGAAGATCAAAGATATCCAGCAGCAGGGTGACCGCCTTGCCAAGTCCATGACCGTCCGCGAGCTGGCGATTTACCGCAATATGATCAAAAAGTTTCTCGAGGAGACGGCGCGGCGCGGTGTTATTCTCAAAGAAACTAAAGGTTGGGACCGGCGCGGACGCGGCAAACGCTACAAGCTGCTGGAGGAGATAGATGCCGCGCTGCTGAATTTGGCCGATGATTTGCTGGAAAGCGAGCAGGGCCGCATTGACCTGCTGGGCCGGGTCGGAGAAATCCGCGGAATGCTGATTAACCTTGCTTTTTAAAAGACTTGGAGGAATTTATGTCTTTTCATGATATATTAGGCCAGGCGGATGCCAAGCGACTGCTTCAAAATGCTCTGCGCAAGGATGCTGTGAGTCATGCCTACCTGTTCACCGGGCCGTCCGGAAGCGGGCAAATGAAGACGGCACTTGTATTCGCCCAAGCAATATTTTGTACAGCCAGTGAAGATGATGCCTGCGGGGAATGTCTGGAATGCCGCAAGGTCGAGCATGGCAATCACCCGGATTTAACGTTAGTGAAGCCGGATGGCGCAAGCATCAAAATTGATCAGATCCGTGAATTGCAGCGCATGTTCTCTTACCGCTCGGAGGGTGTTAATCCGAAGGTTTATATTATAGAAGGAGCGGACAAAATGACGGTGCAAGCCGCAAACAGTCTGCTGAAATTTCTGGAAGAGCCCCCGGCGCCTGCAGTGGGCATTCTGATTTCCGACAATAGCAGTTCCCTGCTGCCAACGATCCAGTCAAGAACCCAGCGCATTCCTTTTAGCCCGCTTCATCCGGAGATTATGCTCCAGGCACTCGCCAGTGAAGGGGTCCCGGTTCCACTAGCGAGATGCGCGGTATCACTGACTGCGGGGCTTGATGGCTGCAGGGAACTTTTGGCACAGAATTGGTTTGCAGAAATGAGAAATCTAGTGTTACAATTAGCGAAGGAGTCTTTGGGCAAAGGCAGCTCTTCGGTAGCAACCGCCGGACAGAAGCTGTTCAAGACCGGACTCGGTGAACATTTGGATATCCTGTTCAGCATGTTCCACCTATGGTTCAAAGATATGCTCTACTTCCTGTACCGAAAGCACGAAAGTATCGTTTTCATAGATCAGTTAGACTTCATTTCCAGACATGCCCGTCAGCGGAGTACGGAACAATGGGTGGCCTATATGGAATTCGCGGTGGAGAGCAAGCGTAAGCTGCGTTCCAATGCCAATGCCCAGCTCTGTCTGGAACAGTTCTTAATCCGACTGGAAAGTTAAAGGGTTAGTTATGATATATCCTCCGGATCAAAGCTTGAGCCTGGAAGTATGGGTTTAACGGATGAGGAAGGACAAGCATGGATCACCAGGGAGCGAACTTGCTTTTGGGTTCCTTTTACCGGCAAACAAGGGGGTTAATTTTTGTACAGCGTAGTAGGAGTCCGCTTCAAAAAAGCGGGTAAAATATATTACTTCGATCCGCTTGATTTTCCGATTGAACGGGATCAATGCGTTATTGTTGAGACGGCAAGAGGGGTCGAATACGGTAAGGTTGTCGTTGGCAAAAAAGAGGTGCAGGAAGCGGATGTTGTATTGCCTCTCAAGAAAGTCATGCGGATTGCCGGTGAAACCGACGCACGTGTGGTGGAAGAGAACAAGGGTGCTGCAAAGGATGCTTTTTCTACCTGTTTAAATAAAATCCGCGATCATGGCCTCAAAATGAAGCTTGTGGATGTGGAATTTACGTTTGACCGCAATAAGATTATTTTTTATTTCACCGCTGAGGGCCGCGTCGATTTTCGCGAATTGGTCAAGGACCTGGCGAGTATTTTCCGTACCCGGATTGAGCTCCGGCAGATCGGGGTGCGTGATGAAGCGAAGATGCTGGGCGGCCTCGGACCTTGTGGACGGGTGCTTTGCTGCTCTTCCTGGCTTGGCGATTTTGAGCCTGTGTCCATCAAGATGGCCAAGGATCAGAATCTGTCGCTGAATCCGACGAAGATTTCAGGATTGTGCGGACGGCTCATGTGCTGCTTGAAATTTGAGCATGATAATTATGAAAGTACGAAGGAAGAAATGCCGGCGGTAGGCAAACTCGTCGTAACTTCACTGGGTGAGGGTAAAGTCGTTGGTCTTAATGCCGGAAGCCGCACGGTTCATGTGCAGTTGTTCGAAGTGGGCAAAGTTAAGGAGCTTCCAATGGATGATGTTGTCGTCAAGTAAACCATATAAGGTTACTTTCGGGGTGGAAACTTGGAGAAGATAAATATATTTGCACACATGCAGGAGATGGAAGCGCAGATGGAAACGATGCGCGCAAGTCTCGGAGATTGGAAACAGACGGTTAAGGAATTAATGGAAGCCAATCAAAGGCTGAGTCTGGAGAATGAACAGCTCCGCAAAATTTTAAAGCGGGAAGCGCCTCTGGACCCTGCTGCCCATTCTGCTGAAGCGGAGGCTCTTTTGGCCGCCAGTGAGGGGACAGAAGAGGTTGTCGGGGAAGGCTATGACAATTTGGCCCGGCTTTATCATGAAGGCTTTCACATCTGCAATGTCTATTTCGGTCATTTGCGTACAGAAGGTGACTGCTTGTTCTGTCTTTCGTTTCTTAATAAATGAGGATATCCAGCCGTAGGAGATTTACGCCTACGGTTTTTTTTGAATTTTGGGCATTTATGATTTTGTAGCGAGTTTTGTACCGAAGAAGGAGAGTATAATGACAAATTCTTTTAGCGAAGTGCCAGTTCCTCTGCATGATGCGGAGCGGGTGGACGATTTACTGACTCATGATCTGAAGATCATTCAGAGCGATGAGGTGTTCAGCTTTTCTATGGACGCTGTGCTGCTTGCACGTTTTGCCAGTATTCCGCCGCGGGGCAGAGTGCTTGATCTGTGTACAGGCAATGGCGTTATCCCAATACTGCTTACGACGCGAACCAAAGCTTCTGTAGAAGGAATTGAAATCCAGCCCCGTCTGGCGGATATGGCCCGCCGCAGTGTAGCGATGAATGGCCTGCAGGATCAGGTAACGATCCATGAAGGAGACTTGCGTGAACTGCACAATGCGGCAGGATATGGTGTATACGATGCTATTACCGTCAATCCGCCCTACATGCCGCTGAACGGAAGCGATCTCAAGCTGAATACGCATAAGGCTATGGCCCGTCATGAGCTGGGCTGCACTCTGGAAGAGGTAATTCAGGCCTGTGTCCGGCTTGTCCGCACCGGCGGCAAGGTAAGCATGGTTCACAAGCCGCAGCGTCTGGTCGATATCATCAGTCTCATGAGACAATACAGGCTGGAACCGAAGCTCATCCGGTTTGTTCATCCGCGTGCCCATCTGGAAGCCAATATGGTGCTGATTGAAGCTGCGCGGGATGGCAAGCCTGAGGTGCGTTTACAACCACCACTGATCGTATATAATGAGGACAATCAATACTGTCCGGAAATCATGGACATCTACTATGGTGCTAAAGAGGGTAAATCATGACGATCTCAAGTCAAAGCAGCTTTCAGAACAAAAATGAAAATCAGCAAGAAGGAACAGGCTCATTGTATCTGGTGGCAACACCGATTGGCAATTTGGAGGATATGACGTACCGCGCGGTCCGTACGCTTCAGGAATGCGATATTATTGCCGCCGAGGATACGAGACAGACCCGCAAGCTCCTCAGCCATTTTGAAATTACGCCTTCGATGCTGTTCAGCTATCATGAGCATAATAAGGCAGCCAGTGGACCCGAACTGATACGCTATATAATAGAAGGTAAAAATCTTGCGCTCGTCAGCGACGCCGGCCTGCCGGCGATTTCCGACCCCGGCGCCGACCTTGTAGCGCTTGCTATCAGCCATGGTATTCCCGTGATTCCGATCCCTGGAGCGAATGCGGCGCTATCTGCATTAATCGCTTCCGGCTTACCAACCACAAGCTTCACTTTCATCGGCTTCCTGCCGAGGGAGCGCAAGGATATCCGCAAGGTTTTGTCCAGTCTTCGCTCGGCGCAGGGAACCCTGTTATTCTATGAGTCGCCACATCGGGTTGCTAAGACTCTGGAGCATTTACAGGAAGCCTTCGGCAACCGCCGGGTTGTGCTGGCCCGTGAGCTGACCAAGCGTTATGAGGAGTTCCTGCGCGGGACGATTGAGGAATGCAGTGCTTGGCTGATCGAACACCCGCCGCTCGGTGAGTATGTCATCGTGCTGGAAGGAGAGAGCAAAGAGGAGGCAGAGCTTGCCGAATCGTCATGGTGGCGTGAGCTTAGTATTGAGGAGCATGTGACTCATTATGAAGCTTCAGGTCTGACACGCAAAGACGCGATGAAAAAAACAGCTTCAGACCGCGGCCTGGCCAAACGTGATATCTACAACTCGCTGCTGGAAAGAGAGTAGGGATTGCAGCATAGGAAGCTATACGACTCTCTTTTAGAAAAAATGTAGAGTACTCCTAAATTGACTAACATGCTGCATAACTTAGTGAAGAGGCCTGTTACGCAGCGAGCCTGCAAATCCTGTTCCTTTAACAGCTATATATGAAAATAGATGCATTCTATATATCTGGAGATTATTTCTGCATATATTAGTTGTATTTGTATTTTGTACATTTATATATATGATGAAGGGAGGAATTACAGGATTTATTTCCCTGCTGCATCGCGCCGCTGTAAAGCGATTCCCGCAGGGAGAGCGCTCTAATGTACTCAAGGTGCACCTCTGCCAGTAGTCCAGCAGCACGATGGTCACAGGTCGCGCCGCTGTAAAGCGAATCCCATAGGGAGAGTGCTCTATTGCACTCAAAGGCGCACCCCTGCCAGTAACCAGCAGCACTACAGTCACTAGGTCGCGTCGCCGTAAAGCGAATCCCATAGGGAGAGCGCTCTAAAGCACTCAAAGGCGCACTTCAGCCAGTAACCAGCAGCACCACAGTCACCAGGTCGCGTCGCTGTAAAGCGAATTCCGTAGGGAGAGCGATCTATTGCACTCAAAGGTGCATCTCCGCGCTACCGTTTCTCGGTCCCGCCGCCACAAAGCGATTCCCGAAGGGAGAGCGGCTTGCTGCACCGCACGTTGCCCGGGAGCGCCTTGCGCAGCCGCCATAGGGGCAAGGCCTATGGCGAAACCCTTCGCATGGCAAGGCCCCGAGGGCTCCGCCCGAAAAAGGGCCGGTCTACCGCCAAACACTGCTCCCTTACGCGCCACCCCCACAATTAGACAAGCTTCCGGGTGTCCAGAGGGCCGGGGCCCTCTGGGGCCCTCCCTGTAGGGAGGGTTTGGGAGGGTGAAAACAGCAAAAAAATACCTCCCGCACTAACGGGAGGCCAAGGAGATATAAAAAGGTTAGAATTAACAATTTGATTAGTTCTTATTATAACCTATTTGTTCTAGTTTGTCACAGGGGTAGGGATGGCAGAAATACATTCATGACAAACAATTTTTCCTTTGAAGTAGGTTACATTTTCAGCATTGCCGCAGAAAATACAAGCAGGTTCGTATTTCTTAAGCATGATCCGCTCACCGTCCACGTAAATTTCGAGCGCATCCTTTTCACCAATGCCCAGTGTACGGCGCAATTCAATTGGAATAACGACCCGTCCCAGCTCGTCTACTTTTCTTACAATACCTGTTGATTTCATCATTACAATCGTTGCTCCTCTCAATTATCAAAAGCGTCATTATTCGACATTGTTCACCGTTTTATGATACTTATAATACCAACCATTCCCAAAACAGTCAACCTTTTTTGAAGTGAATTTTCTGGGATTTTCAAAAAAAACTTTTATAGCGCTTAGTACTAACGCAAAATTCACGAAAATCGTTTCAAAGCAGTTTGTCGATTTGTAAATCCTTAAAACGTCATTATTCGACAAAGTACGACATGATTCACTATTATAATCGTTTTTTCTTATTATTTCTAATATTATTATTTGAAGGAGTTGATTTCATGAAGCAGCCGCTGACGGAAGAGAAGGTCTTTAAGGACCCGGTTCACAATTATGTTCATGTTCAGGATACGATTATCTGGCGATTGATTAACACCAAAGAATTTCAGCGACTGCGGCGGATTCGCCAGCTTGGCACCTCTTATCTGACCTTTCATGGCGCTGAACACAGCCGTTTTTCCCATTCGCTTGGGGTCTACGAAATTACACGCCGGATTATCTCTCAGTTCGAACGAAGCGGATACAAAGATTGGATGCCGGAGGAAAGCCTGCTCACCCTCTGTGCGGCGCTGCTGCATGATTTGGGGCATGGCCCGTTCTCCCATTCTATAGAAGAAGCTTTTGAAATGAACCATGAAGACTGGACCTGCAGGATCATTCAGGAGGATACGGAAATTACCGCTATTCTGCGTGAAGTGGAAGGGGATTTTCCGCAAAAGGTCGCCTCAGTAATATCGAAGACGTATGAGCATGAAATTGTCGTTAATCTGGTGTCAGGGCCGCTGGATGCCGACCGCATGGATTATTTGCTCCGAGATGCGTATTATACAGGGGTGAATTACGGAACCATTGATATTGACCGTATTCTGAGAATGCTGCGTCCCTATAATGGCCGGGTTGTCGTCAAAGAGTCGGGGATGCATGCGATTGAGGATTATTTGATGTCGCGCTATCAGATGTATTGGCAGGTTTATTTCCATCCGGTTACACGCAGCTCGGAGATTATATTGCGGCAGATTTTCCGCAGGGCCAAAGAGCTTTTCCGGGAAGGCTATTCTTTCCGCTTCATGATTGAGCCCTTGAGTGATTTGTTCCGTGGTGAGGTGAGCGTGGAGCAGTACCTGCTTTTGGATGAGGCTCTGGTCCAGACAGCCTTCATGCAGTGGACACTGGAAGAGGACAGAACGTTAAGCGACTTGTGCAACCGATTTATTCATCGTAGACTGTATAAATATGTAGAGATGGAAAATCTCAATTCAGAGAAGATTGGCGAAATTCGCCGCAGCTTTGCAGAGGCTGGATTGGATGCCGATTACGATCTGGAAATTGATTTTCCGACAGATCTCCCCTATGATGTTTTCCGTCCGGGCGAGGGCTTTGACAGCAAGCAAATTCTGCTCCTTGACCGGCATGATAAGCTCAGGGAAATTTCCGAAGTATCGGATATCGTCCGTTCGATCAGCGGGATACACCGCGGCAGGCATCACCTGTATTTCCCGCAGGACAAGCTGCAGAAGGCTCTCCCACGGCTGCCTCTGTCCATCGTTAAAATTTTTGACAAATAATACGAAAATTTATGGAATTCATCATAGAAATCACAAACGAAAGGATGAGAAGAAATGCAGCTATTCGACACTCACACCCATCTCGATGCTCCACAATTCGACGAGGACCGTGAGGAGGTTATTGCCCGGGCGGTAGAGGCTGGTGTCAGCAAGATGATTAACATCGGGTTCAACCGGGAAACGATTCCAACAACGATGAAATTGGCTGAGACTTATGATTATATTTATGCAGCCGTCGGCTGGCATCCTGTGGATGCCATTGACATGAAAGACGGTGATCTCGACTGGATCGCCTCGCTGTGCAGCCATAAAAAGGTGGTCGCCATTGGGGAAATCGGACTGGATTATTACTGGGACACCTCCCCGAAAGAAATTCAGCATGAGGTGTTCCGCAAACAAATTGGACTTGCCCGGGAGCTGAAGATGCCAATCTGTATTCATAACCGCGATGCGCATGAGGATGTGGTGCGGATTTTGCGGGAAGAGAAGGCGAATGAAGTTGGCGGTGTGATGCATTCGTTTTCCGGGAGCTGGGAAACAGCCAAAATGTGTCTCGATCTCGGCTTTCACCTGTCCTTTGGCGGACCTGTTACTTTCAAGAATGCAAGGGTACCTAAAGAGGTGCTTGCCCAGACTCCGCTGGACCGGCTTTTGATCGAAACCGACTCGCCATATTTGACGCCTCACCCCTTCCGGGGCAAACGAAATGAGAGTGCTCATGTGAAGCTGGTGGCTGAAGCGGCGGCGGCAATAAAAGGGATTGATTTACAAAAAATGGCGGAAATTACGTATGCGAACGCGCTGGAACGATTTGGGATAGTCTGAAATCGAGAGAAAATCGGGTGAAAAAAGAAGTATATCCGATATATTAAACTTTTTTAACACAAAATCAACTGATTATTACAATATTTTAATGATTTTTTTGCTTAAACGTGCTTGAATCGCGCTTTACAACATGCATCAAAACAGGATATCATCTTTTCAGTGCAGTGAGCTGTTGTTACTGTGACAGTCACTATTTCATGGATCGTCTCGCTGAGTCTCCGTATGGAGAACGGGGGAACCAATATTGCTCTGCCGCATGTCCGTACATAGAGTACAACACAGAAATGCCGCAGACAGTATTCGATTTCTTCACGGGTCTTTGGGGTGAATTTGAGGGCAACCGCCGTGAGCGGGTGACCTAAGATAGGGCGTCTCTCTTATGCCCGAACCCGACAGCTAACCCCGTAAGCGCTAGTAAGAGAGGAAACCTCGTGCAAAAGCATTCCCGCGTATTCTGACACCCGGAGAGCCACGAAAGAGTCCTCTATGAACTCTTTTGGGCTTTTTTTGTTATGAATAATGCGAATTCTCCCGGCATACTGTTATATAACAGGTACCTGGAGCAGCTATGCCGAGCAGGCGATCCATGAGCAGGAAACGCTAAAGCAATGCGGGCGTATCCTGTGGTAATCTCAAACCTAGTTTCGTCAGAAATGATACAGTCATCTTAAGATATACAACTTGGACGACGGGGCTATGTAAGGAGGATGGAGAGAATGGGCGTATTCCAACCAGAAGTATCCCATGATTCGCAATCATCCAGCAGGTCTTTCGCATTACGGTTGAAGCAAGTGAATCCTCGCGTACTTTCGCTTGCAGGTGTGGTGTCAATTATTATCGCGCTGATAATTCTGCTGTACGTACACGGTCAAAGCATTAAAGAAATAACGTTAGTCATAGACGGAAAAGTACAGAAGCTTGAGACGCGGGAAGCGCTACTCAGCGATGTGCTGGCAAAGGAACAAATTTCGCTGCAGCCGCATGATGCTTTATCCATTGGCCTTAGTGATGAAATAAAAGACGGCGACCGTGTCGTGATTAACCGTGCGCAGGCGTTTAGCCTTACCGCAGACGGAGCAACAAAGACGTTATATACGACCGAAGACACCATCGGTCAGGCCATTGACAAACTGGGCATCAGCCTGGAGAGTTATGACAAGATTTATCCTTCGCTTGAAACCGCAGTTACTGCTGACATGGAAGTCAAAATTGTCCGTATCAACAAACAAGTTGTACAGCGGACAGCAAGTTTACCTTTCCGGGTAATCAAGACAGCAGACCCCTCCCTGACCAAGGGAACCGTAAGAGTGGCGCAAGCGGGTAAACCAGGCGTAATGGTTCAGCATATCGAGAAGATCTATCGAGACGGTAAGCTGGCTTCAATGCGTATGGTTGGCAAGGAAGTACAGACGGTAACCAAAGACAAGATTATTGCCGTTGGTATCAAAGCTCTTCCCAAGCCTGCAGTAGCTACAGTAACTCCCAAACCAAAAACTACCTCCAAATCATCCAAAGTCAGCGCAAACAGCAATAACGTCATTACTAAGGCAGGCGTAGATTTCGAATACAAAAGAGTGATCAAAAATGTATCCATGACGGCTTATTCTTCTGAAGAGCCTGGTATTGGTACACGTACCGCCTCCGGCACACGCGTAACGGAAGGTCGGACCATTGCTGTTGACCCGAATGTAATACCTATCGGCTGGTGGGTGTACATTGAGGGATTAGGGTTTCGCCGTGCAGAGGATACCGGCGGTGCCATCAAAGGCAACAAGGTGGATGTCTATTACGATTCACTGAGCCATGCCCGTAACTTTGGCCGCAAATCCCGGACGATCTATGTCATTGGGCCTGTGAAGCCGGAGCTGAATTAGGCGGCCTAAGTCTTTTGCAAATTAGCGGTTTATAAGATATAGTGATGGTAGCACTTTTGGAATGGATCAAAGAGCTGCCGCTCATCACTTATACATTCTTTAGCCAAAAAGAAGGGGAGCGATCCTCTTCTTTTTGCGTTGCAGACGATAAAGGAGTAAAGGAAATATGATCAAGGAACTAATTGTTGTGGAAGGCAAAAGCGATACGGTCGCGGTGAAGCGCGCGGTAGATGCGGACACGATTGAGACTGGCGGTTCGGCTGTCGACCGCAAGGTGATCGCCAAGATTCAGCTAGCGATGGAACGCAGAGGGGTTATTATTCTTACAGACCCTGATCATGCCGGTGAACGCATCCGCAAGATTGTCTCTTCGAAGGTTCCGGGCTGCAAGCACGCGTTCATCCCCGAGAAGGACGCTACCCGTAAAGGCGACATCGGAGTTGAAAATGCCTCCCCGGGGGCGATCCGTCATGCGCTCGAGCATGTCCACACCTCCTTCGAAGGTGCCCCGGCCCTGATTGGGCTGGATGACCTGATGGCTGCCGGGATGATGGTGCATGCCCAGGCTGCAGAGCGGAGAATGGCGCTGGGCAACTTGCTCGGCATTGGGTATTGCAACGGCAAGCAGCTATTTAAGCGGCTGGCGATGTTTGGTATTACGCGGGAAGAATTCAATAACGCTGTCGCGCAAATTGATCAGGGAGGCATTACCTCATGAGTGGCAACAACAATATTTCATCTCCGGCACGGACTAAGGAAATTATTCAGCGTTACGGATTTTCGTTCAAGAAAAGCCTGGGCCAGAATTTTCTGATCGACCAGAATATACTCGACAAGATTGTGGATGCGGCCGGTCTCGACCAGGCCGCAGGTGCGCTGGAAATTGGACCGGGGATTGGCGCATTGACCGAAAGGCTGGCGGCTGCAGCCGGTGCCGTAACGGCAGTGGAGATAGACCAGCGCTTGATTCCGATTCTGCGCGATGTACTTGCTTCCTATCCGCATGTGAAGATCCGCAACGATGATGTGCTGAAGGTGAATTTGCAGGAGCTGTTTGCCGAAGATTTTACCGGTGTGGAGAGAGTCAGTGTGGTTGCGAATCTGCCTTATTATGTGACGACCCCCATACTCATGAAGCTGCTCGAAGAGAAGCTGCCGCTCGACAACATCGTAGTGATGATCCAGAAGGAGGTTGCCGAGCGCATGGCGGCTTCACCGGGCGGTAAAGAATACGGCAGCTTAAGTATCGCCGTGCAGTATTACAGCGAGCCTGAGCTGGTCTGCATTGTGCCGCGTACGGTATTCATTCCGCAGCCAAATGTGGAGTCTGCCGTGATCCGTCTGAAGGTGAGAGAGCGTCCTCCTGTTGAAGTGGCCGATGAGAAGCATTTCTTCGAGGTAGTCCAGGCTTCCTTCACCCAGCGCCGCAAGACGATTGCCAACAACCTCAAGGCCCGCTTTTTTCCGGGAGAAGGAAGGGAGCGTCTGGAGTCCTTGCTGGCTGAAGCCGGCATTGAGCCGACCCGCCGCGGGGAAACGCTGAGTATTGCCGAGTATGCCCGGTTAAGCGCCGTGCTGCTTGCTGCAGGAATCAAATAGACGCCGATTAAGAACCAACCGGGACCTTTGCCCATACGATGGGGTAGAGGTGGTGTGTGAAATGAATTTAGGAGACTTGGTCGTTCGTAAGTCATATGGTGGCGATGTAACGTTCCGGGTGGAAAATATTGTGCAGAACGGGGCCGTAATCAAGGGCACAGAATTCCGCCTGCTGGCGGATGCCCCACTGGACGACTTGGTGCAGGTGCCGCCTACCCGCGTTACTAAGCGGGGACAGCAGGCGCAGATTAAGGCCACAGAATCATTAACCCGGCTGCGCAAGGACCGCCAGGAGCAGAGCCAGCGCAATGGAGAGAGTGTATCCGGGGTATGGCCCCATTCTCCCAAGGAGGCAGCATATTTTGAGGTGCCGGGGAAAGTGCTGCATCTGGATGGTGATGCCCTTTACTTGAAGAAGAGCATCAGTCTGTATGAGCAATTGCGGATACCGGCTGAAGGCCATCATGTCCATGAGTCGAAGATGGCTGAAACGTTATACCGGCTGCTGCCCCGTGTGCGCCCGGATATTGTAGTCATTACCGGCCACGACGGTGTGCTCAAGCAGCAGCATACTTATGATCTCTACAGTCTGAACAGCTACAAAAATTCGCAGAACTTTGTGGCGGCGGTTCAGGTTGCACGGGAATATGAGCGCAATTTTGACTCGCTGACTGTTGTGGCGGGAGCCTGCCAATCACATTTTGAAGCATTGCTGGGCGCAGGGGCCAACTTTGCAAGCTCGCCCGGAAGAATCCTGATACACGCGCTGGACCCGGTGTATATCGCGGCAAAGGCTTCTTTTACCTCAATTCGGGATTCGGTTAGTCTTGGGGACGTTCTGAATAATACCATCAGCGGCAGCCAGGGAATGGGCGGAATTGAGACCCGCGGCAGCTTCCGCATTGGTATGCCCCGCCTGCAGAATCTTTCGACCCTGAAGGTGGAGCCGTCAGTGATGTAGCGGTAAAAGTAGCGGCATATGGAGAAAGGAAGGGGCAGGCTTAGCGCTTGTCCTTTTCTTTTTGTCGTTATGGACTCAATAAGCGTGGTTGCTTAGTAGATCCTGATGTTACCGCTAACAAGGAGCTAAAGACGGCCTCTCTTCCTTCTAAAAAAATTCCGTTGACAACTATTTTGGCATACTCTATAATTATTTATTTAATTTGACAATGAATATGAAAAGTTGTATAATGGACAAGGAAAGAGGTGGTCGTCAGGCAATGGCTAATAACGCGCTGTTGGAAATTAAACGCAGTCTCGAAGCACATGTCGGTCATAAGATCACGTTGCGTGCTAACGGTGGCCGTCGTAAAACTGTTGAACGCACCGGTGTCCTGGAAGAAACGTACCCTTCTGTATTTATTGTCAAACTGGATCAGGAGCAGCAAACCTTCAAGCGTGTCTCCTATAGCTATGCCGATATACTTACTGAATCTGTGGAAATCACAGTTTGTGAAGATGATGGGCAGATGCGGATTGTGTATATTAAAGCTTAATGTTGTACGGACAGTCTCCCCGCAGGGAGGCTGTTTTTTTGTTAAAAAGAAGCAGGCATACGTTTTGGCTGAATGGCGGGTACGCTCCGGCAGCATACTAAAGCAGCAACAAGCTCATCATCATTATCCTACAAGGAGGAATTTCGTAATGAGCCGCAGAAAACGAGGCATGATGTCGGAGGAACTGAAGACGGAGCTGGCCAAGGAACTAGGCTTTTATGAGACGGTAGAGCGGGATGGGTGGGGCGGGATCAGAGCCAAGGACGCTGGGAACATGGTCAAAAGAGCAATCCAGCTCGCCGAGCAGGCAGCGCGCAAATCCTGAGCTCAGGGTGCGAAAAAGGGTAGCCAAAGGGTGCTGTCATGATGACGGTGCCCTTTTCGGCCTGCGCTACACTATTGATAATGGACTTCGTTACAAGTTTCTCATATAATATGTTAAGTTGTTTTTACGGGAAAAGCTGAGGGTGGGTGAACGCCTTGAAAATGTATGAAAAAGCTCCAGCCAAAATCAATTTGATGCTGGATGTGTTGCATAAACGCGCCGATGGTTTCCATGAGGTGGAAATGATCATGACGATGGTCGATCTGGCGGACCGTCTTGAGCTGTCTGAGCTGAAGCGGGATTCGATTATCATCACGAGCCAGGCCGGTTATATTCCGCTGGATGAGAAGAACCTGGCCTTCCAGGCGGCAAGGCTTATTAAAGACCGCTATAATGTGAAGAGCGGCGTACATATCCATCTGGACAAAAGAATTCCGGTCGCTGCCGGCCTCGCCGGCGGCAGCAGCGATGCCGCAGCTACGCTGCGCGGCCTGAACCGTCTCTGGCGCCTCGGGATTCCGGCGCAGGAACTGCAGGAACTGGGCGCCGAGCTCGGCTCGGACGTCCCGTTCTGCGTCACAGGCGGCACTGCCCTCGCTACGGGCAGGGGCGAACGGCTGACTCCGATTAAGAGTCCGCCGCAGTGCTGGGTCATCCTGGCGAAGCCGCCGATCAATGTATCGACGGCTGAGGTGTACGGACGCGTACGCGCGAACAGCATAGCGGTGCATCCGTCTGCGTCACGGATGCAGGCAGCCATCGAGGCCGGCGACTTCGCAGCGGTCTGCGCTGGCCTCGGCAACGTGCTGGAGGACGTGACGCTTAAGCTGCACCCGGAGGTGCAGCAGCTTAAGGATGCGATGGTGAAGCTGGGCGCTGACGGCGTACTGATGTCCGGCAGCGGGCCTACAGTGTTCGGTCTGGTGTCGAAGCAGTCCAAGGTAGCCAGAATTTATAACGGCCTGCGCGGATTCTGCAAAGAAGTGTATGCGGTGCGTTCACTAAGCTGAGTGAATATCTATATAGCGGCGCAGTCCATTTCCATGGGTGGAAAATCCATTTTCGCTTGAATAAATCCGTACAAAAATGATATTATTTTTAATAATATTCGGTTTTGGCGAGGAGCATTCCGTGAAAAAACTAAAAAGAAGCCAACGTTTGGTAGACATGACCCAATTTTTGCTTGAGAAACCACATGATCTCTTGCCGCTGTCTACATTTGCAGACCGATACGGAGCGGCAAAGTCATCCATCAGTGAAGATTTGGCTATTATAAAAGAAGTGTTTGAAGGCGAAGGTATGGGCGAGCTGCAGACACTTGCCGGCGCAGCAGGCGGGGTGCGATATATTCCGCGGATGCCTACAGAGATGGCGCTGGACTTCGTGAACGGCCTATGCGGCCAGCTTGAGCAAAGCGACCGGATACTGCCTGGCGGCTATCTGTATATGTCTGATCTGCTCGGTCTTCCGTCGCTGATGGAACAGGCGGGCAAGATCATCGCAACAGCCTTCTATGGTGTGGAGATTGATGTGGTGATGACGGTGGAGACCAAGGGGATTCCGCTGGCTTATGCCACGGCTGCACAGCTTGGGCTACCGGTAGTGCTGGTGCGCCGCGACCATCAGGTGACGGAGGGCTCAGCGGTTAGCATTAATTATGTATCGGGATCACATAAGAGCATACATACGATGTCATTGTCCAGACGGGCGCTGCGGGAGAAATCCCGGGTGCTGATCGTGGATGATTTCATGAAGGCAGGCGGCACTGTGCGGGGAATGGTTGATCTGCTCGGTGAGTTCAACGCCGAGGTTGCCGGTGTGGGTGTGCTTGTTGAATCAGGGGCGGTTGAAACAGAGGAGCGCCTGCTGCATGACTATGTTTCTCTAGTGAAGTTAAGTGAAGTCGACTCCAAGGGGCGGCGGATATCGGCGTATCCGGGCAACTACTTTTCCTCTTGAGAAGGGCATGACCGTTAGATTTTAAAAATACGGGCAATATGTCGAATTCGTGAGGAAAGCTTAGAGAACTGCACGAAATGTGTCGAAATCGCTGATTCGGCAAAAATATTCTTCTTAATCAGGCATTTTTTGGAATCAAAAAGAAGGAATTCGCTTTGCTGTGTGGAATTATACACCAAGTCTCTGATGGAAAAAGGTGGTGAACACACACATGCAAATTACGGATGTCAGACTCCGCCGCGTCAACTCTGAGGGGAGAATGAAAGCAATCGCATCCATTACCATCGATAACGAGTTTGTTGTTCATGATATTCGCGTTATTGACGGTAATAACGGGATGTTCGTTGCAATGCCCAGTAAGCGTACACCGGATGGGGAATTCCGCGATATCGCACACCCGATTTCTTCGGGAACACGCGAAAAGATTCAATCCGCGGTTCTGGCCGAGTATGATCGCGCCGCTACAGAAGAAGAAGTCATTGAAGAGGGAGCCTAGGCTACAAAGCTAACTCTGAAGGACAGCTGCCCGCTTGGGTGGCTTAAGGCCATGCCGTTTTTTTTATTGGGGTTCGAAGAAAAGGGAACCATGCCTTCATGGTTCTCTTTTCTTTTTGCCCGGAATGAGATATATTCAGTAGTGAGCTAAAGAAGTAGGGGGTTGGCATTCTTGAAAAGAATGGCTGTTGTACTTGCTGCAGGACAGGGCAAGCGCATGAAATCTAAATTATATAAAGTACTGCACCCCGTCTGTGGCAAACCGATGGTGGGGCATGTACTGGATACAGTAAAAGCAACCGGATGTCAGCGTACAGTGGTTGTTGTCGGACATGGTGCAGAGAAGGTTAAAGCTTACATTGGCCAGGATGCGGAATATGTGCTGCAGGAAACCCAGCTCGGTACCGGCCACGCTGTCAAGCAGGCCAAGGGTCTACTCGGCGGTGAAGAGGGAACAACGGTTGTGATTTGCGGTGATACCCCGCTCGTAACAGCGGAAACGCTGGAAGGGCTGATGGCGCTGCATGAAGGCCGGCAGGCCGCTGCAACTGTACTGACAGCCGTAATGGATCAGCCTGCGGGTTACGGAAGAATCATTCGCGGCGAGGATGGCGGCGTGCTGAAGATTGTTGAGCAGAAGGACTGCACTCCTGAAGAAGCGGCTGTAAACGAGATCAACACGGGAACTTATTGCTTTGATAATGCCAAGTTGTTTGCAGCGCTGGAGAAGGTTACGAACAGCAATAACCAGCAGGAATATTATTTAACCGATGTTATCGGCATACTCCGGGCACAGGGAGATATCGTTCTTGGATATCAAGCTCATGATGCTGCGGAGTCTATTGGCGTTAACGACCGTTTGGCCTTGTCGGAAGCGGAAGGCCTTATGCGTCAGCGCATCAACCGCCAGCATATGCTCAGCGGTGTAACTATCATTGATCCTGCTTCAACCTATATTGGTGCTGATGTTATCATTGGAGCAGACACCATACTTTATCCGGGAACCATCCTGAAGGGCAAGACGGTGATCGGTGAGGATTGCATCATCGGTCCTTCCAGTGAAATTGAGGACTCTGTGATCATGGACGGCGCTGAGGTTAAGCATTCTGTGCTGAGCCAGGCAGAAGTCGGCGCACGGACCTCCGTTGGGCCTTTCGCTTATTTGCGTCCAGGCGCGGTGCTTGGAGAAGAAGTCAAGATTGGCGATTTTGTGGAAGTCAAGAATGCCGTCATTGGCGACGGCTCCAAAGTATCGCACCTGAGCTATGTCGGTGATGCGACAGTCGGTAAGAATGTAAATGTCGGCTGCGGTGCAATTACCGTTAATTACGACGGTTATAATAAGTCCAGAACCGAGATCGGTGATGATGCCTTTATTGGCAGCAATGTGAACCTTGTGGCTCCGGTTACGGTAGGCAAGGGAGCATTTGTAGTTGCCGGTTCGACAATAACACGTCCGGTTTCGGAGAATGATCTGGCGATTGCCAGAGTAAGGCAGGAGAACAAGCCTGGTTATGCGGAGAAGATCCGTTCCCGGGCCAAAGCAAAGAAAGACCAGTCGAGTCCATCTTAAGAAGCGCCAGAAGCCAAAGCGCCGGACGGACCCGCAATCCGCGCCGGCGCCATTTGGAAGTTAAATTCCGTCACGGAGGGTTTATATTTTATGACTTATTGCGATTCCAAACTCAAGATTTTCACCTGCAACTCCAATCCTAAGCTGGCCAGTCAAATTGCTGATTATATCGGCATTCCGATGGGCGAGTCCCATACAACCAGCTTCAGCGATGGGGAGATTCAGGTTAAGCTGTCAGAAAGCGTCCGTGGCTGTCATGTGTATATTGTGCAGTCCACCTGTGGTCCGGTTAATGATAATCTCATGGAGCTTCTCGTTATGGTAGATGCGCTCAAACGCGCCTCCGCGAAGAGCATCAACGTGGTTATTCCTTACTATGGGTATGCGCGTCAAGACCGTAAGGCCCGTTCCCGTGATCCGATTACGGCCAAGCTGGTAGCGAACCTGATTGAAAAAGCAGGCGCACACCGCGTCATTACCATGGACCTTCATGCGATGCAGATTCAAGGCTTCTTTGATATTCCGGTGGATCATCTGCTGGGTGTTCCGATTCTGGCCCAGTATTTCCGCTCCAAGCAGATTCAGAATCCCGTTGTTGTGTCTCCTGACCATGGCGGCGTAGTACGAGCCAGAAAGCTTGCTGATTTCCTGAACGCGCCGCTGGCGATTATCGACAAGCGCCGTCCGGAGCCGAATGTCAGTGAAGTTATGAACATCATTGGTAATATCGAAGGCAAGACGGCCATTCTGATTGATGACATCATCGATACGGCTGGAACCATTGTGCTCGGAGCCAATGCGCTGATGGAAGGTGGCGTGAAGGAAGTGTATGCTTGCTGTACCCATCCGGTATTGTCGGGTCCCGCGCATGAACGTCTGGAAAACTCTCCAATCAAAGAAATTATCGTGACGGATACGATTCCAATTCGCAGCAGCAATCCGACCTCCAAACTAAAAGTGCTGTCCGTGGCTCCACTGATGGGCGAGGCGATTATCCGCGTTCATGAAGAGCTGTCGATCAGCAAATTGTTCGAAATCGAATAAGCTGCTGGGTATAGTAAAAAAGGGTTACACCTCCTTAGTCGGAAGATGTAACCCTTGTCGGCGTAGTGTGGACTATAGCCTTAGCTGCTTTAGTACCCCGGCCGTGAGATGAAGGTAAACAGATTGCGGTTATACAGAGTTCCCTGCAGCTCAACAAAGCCTTCATCCACGGCTGTCACTACACCGATGTCAACGTGCACGTTGCCTCTGTATACCTGGACAGGCACTGCATATTGGATGTGGTACTGAAAATGGCGCTGAAGTGTTAAAATTTCGCCCTGAGGTAGCATGTTTCATCACCTGTCTTCGGAAGTTAAACTCATTGTACCAAAAACGGAGCTCTTCTGCCGGAGAGCACCGAAAATGAAAGGATAAGCCCCATCATGAAATGGATTGTTGGACTAGGGAATCCCGGACCGCAGTACGCGAAAACTAGGCATAATGTCGGCTTCATGGCTCTGGATGAGCTTGCGGCCAGAAACGGGATTACCTTCAACCAGAACAAATGCAAATCCGTTATCGGTGAGGGTGTCATTGACGGGGTAAAAGCCGTCTTGATCAAGCCGATGACATTTATGAATCTGTCCGGGGAAGCCGTTCGCGCCTACATGGACTATTACAAGGTGCCGCTTGAGGATATGATTGTCGTATATGATGATCTCGATACCGAGATCGGCAAAATCCGGCTGCGCTACCAAGGAAGCGCCGGCGGCCATAACGGCATTAAATCCATCATACAGCATACGGGCACGCAAAGCTTCAACCGTGTGCGGATGGGGATCTCGCGTCCTGAGCCCGGGTTTGCCATAGTTGATTACGTGCTCTCTGCCTTTCCCAAGAAGGATGGAGACCGGCTGGGGAAGATGATTCTCGATACCTGTGATGCTTTGGAGTTCAGCCTGAAGCACACTTTTGAGCAGACGATGGCCAAATTCAACGGCTGACAGCGGTAGTTGCCGTCAATTACACTTTAGGCTAAAGACAAGGCAGACGGGGCATACTGAAGGTATATACTACCTTCAGGAGGCATATAGATGGCAATAAACTATGTATGCAGGCATTGCCGCACATTTCTTGGAAGCGTCGAGAGAAGTGATTCTACAGAAATGCAGCTTGGCCTTCATTCCTTGACCCCTGCGGAGCGCAGAGATATCATAGCGTATGATTCAGAAGGCGAGATTACGGTAAAGGTTACTTGCGATTACTGCAAGGAAGCCTTGGAGAACAACCCCGAGCTCAGCCTGCTGGCCAGTCCGCTTCAGTAAGGTGGAAGCGCCTGTCTCTATCGTCATCCGCAAGCCTTAGCCCTACACGCTGAGGCTTGTTTTCAATTCTGATTATAATAGCTGACAGCGGCTATACCGCTGTCAGCCTATTTAGTAAGAGAGGTGCGCCTGTTGTTACAAGGTCTTATAGAAGCTTTTTCCAAAGATTCTGATTTTCAGTCCGTTACACGCGGCATCGCTGCGGGGATGAAGGAGCAGCTCATATCGGGTCTATCCGGTTCTGCCAGACAAATCATGCTGGCGGCGCTGCATGAGGAAACCTCGCGCCCGCTGCTCATAGTCACCCATAACATGTTCTCGGCTCAGAAAATGGCCGAGGATTTGCAGGAAGCGCTTTCCACAGACCGTGTGCTGCTCTATCCGGCGAATGAGCTTGTAGCCGCTGAAGCGGCGGTCTCCAGCCCGGAGACACTGGCCCAGCGGATTGAGGTACTGACCAAATGCGCCCAGGGCTTCCGTGGAGTTGTCGTGGTTCCTTATTCCGGTGTACGGCGGCTGCTTCCTTCGCCGCATGTGATGGCTAATGCGGAGCTGACGATTTCCCAGGATGGAACCCTGGAGCTTGACGGGCTCCTCATGTCTATGATTGAGATGGGCTATGAACGGGTGGAACGTGTCGAGAACCGCGGGGAGCTTAGCGTGCGGGGCGGTATTATTGATTTCTACCCAATGACTTCTCCTCTGGCTTACCGTGTGGAGCTGTTCGATGATGAGGTTGACTCCATCCGGACCTTCGATCCGCAGGACCAGCGTTCGATTGACAAGGTACGCAGTGTGAAGATTGCACCCGCCAAAGAAATCATTGCTGATCGGACGCGCCTGGATTCGGCTTCTGTCGAAGCTTCGGCGATGCTGGAACGGCAGCTTGAGAAAATGACTGACCGCCAGGCCAAGCTGCGTTTGCGTGAGGAGATGGGCAGGGAGCTGGAGATGCTCCGTGAAGGCAACTATTTTCCGGAAATCTATAAATATATCAGTCTCTTATATCCTGAACGTTCCCATCTGTATGATTATATGGCTCAGGATACACTGCTTGTGCTGGACGAACCGGCCAGACTGCTTGAAACTGCGAAGCAGCTTGAGCGCGACGAGTCCGAGTGGAATCTTCATCTGCTTCAGAACGGCAAGAATCTTCCAGACCTTCATCTCTCCGTCGAGAGTGATGCCATTATGTACCGCCGGCCGTTCCAAAGCCTGTTCATGTCAATCTTCCTGCGGCAGGTGCCGCATATTCAACCGCAGAATATCTTAGGCTTTATCAGCCGTGGAATGCAGGATTTTCATGGTCAGATGAATGTGCTGAAATCAGAGATGGAGCGCTGGCATAAATCAGGCGTTAAGGTCGTTATGCTCGCCAACGGGGAAGAACGGATGGAACGGGTCCGCAGGGTGCTGGACGATTACGGCATTGAGGAGCCTACCATACTCCAGGGAAATCTGGGCTCCGGGTTCGAGCTTCCTTCCATTCATCTTGCGGTGATTACCGAAGGCGAGATGTTCTCGCAGAAGCAGCGCAAGGCGCGCAAGGTATCCAAGGGCATTGATAATGCCGAACGGATTAAGAGCTACACCGAGCTGAAAATCGGTGACTATGTCGTTCACCAGAATCACGGGATCGGCAAATATATGGGTATCGGAACGCTTGAAGTCAGCGGGATTCACCGGGATTACATGCATATTATGTACGCCGGGGGGGATAAGCTCTCCGTACCGATTGAGCAAATTGATCTGATTCAGAAATATGTCGGCTCGGAAGACAAGGAGCCGAAGGTATATAAGCTTGGCGGCAATGAATGGACGAGGGTCACAAGTAAGGTGCGCTCTTCAGTACAGGATATCGCCGATGATCTGATCAAGCTGTATGCTGAGCGCCAAAGCGCCTTGGGCTACGGTTTTGAGAAGGATACCCAGGAGCAGCGCGAATTCGAGGAAATGTTCCCTTATGAGGAGACCCGCGATCAGCTCCGGGCGATTGAGGAAATCAAGAAAGACATGGAGCAGAACCGGCCAATGGACCGGCTGCTGTGCGGTGACGTGGGCTACGGCAAGACCGAGGTGGCGATCCGGGCCGCTTTTAAGTCGGCGATTGAAGGCAAGCAGGTTGCGGTGCTGGTTCCTACAACGATTCTGGCCCAGCAGCATTATGAGACCTTCCGCGAGCGCTTTGCCAACTATCCGCTTAACATTCAGGTGCTCAGCCGCTTCCGCAGCCGCAAGGAGCAGAACGAGACAATCAAAGGCGTACGGCAGGGCACGGTAGACGTGGTTATTGGCACGCACCGGCTGTTGTCGCAGGATATGGTGTTCAAGGACCTGGGTCTTCTCATTGTCGATGAGGAGCAGCGCTTCGGGGTAACCCATAAGGAGAAGCTGAAAAAGCTGAAAACCAACGTCGATGTGCTGACCCTTACGGCCACGCCTATTCCACGTACGCTTCATATGTCGATGCTTGGTGTGCGGGACTTGTCAGTTATTGAGACCCCACCGGAGAACCGCTTTCCCGTACAGACGTATGTGGTAGAGCATAGCCAGACGCTTACGCGGGAGGCGGTAGAACGTGAGTTGGCCCGCGGCGGCCAGGTCTATTATCTCTATAACCGCGTCCAGGGCATACAGGAAATGGCCGCGCAAATCTCCATGCTTGTGCCGGAGGCACGGGTGGGTATCGGTCATGGGCAAATGTCCGAGTCGGAGCTGGAGAAGACCATTCTCGATTTCCTGGATGGGGAATACGATGTGCTGGTCAGCACCAGCATTATTGAGACAGGGGTAGACATTCCGAACGTAAATACTTTGATTGTACATGATGCCGACAAGATGGGGCTGTCACAGCTCTATCAGCTACGCGGGCGCGTAGGCCGGTCCAACCGGATTGCCTATGCCTATTTCACTTACCAGCGTGACAAGGTGCTGACAGAGGTCGCTGAGAAACGCCTGCAGTCGATCAAGGAATTCACAGAGCTTGGCTCCGGCTTCAAAATTGCGATGCGCGACCTGTCCATTCGCGGAGCAGGTAATTTGCTGGGCGCTGAACAGCACGGGTTCATCGCTTCTGTCGGTTTCGACCTCTACTCACAAATGCTGGCGGAGGAGATCCGCAAGCGCAAGGTAAGTGTGCTTGGTGAGAAGGATACCTCGCTGAAGCAGGGCAATACGGTCATTGATTTGTCGATTGACGCGTATTTGCCGTCCGAATATATTTACGACAGCATTCAGAAGATTGAAATTTATAAAAAGGTTGCTGCCGTGGCTAATTTTGAAGATGCTGCAGAGCTTGAGGATGAGCTGCTGGACCGCTTCGGTGAATTGCCGGAGGCCGTCGTCAATCTGCTGTCGGTTGCCCGCCTGAAGGTATTCGGGAAGCTATACGGCATGGAATCCATAGTCCGCCGGGGGGATGAGGTCTCGCTGAATTTCCATGAGGGCAGCATCGGTTCTTTTGATACGGCCAAGCTTGCTAAAGTTGGAAATAGCTTTGAAAGACGTGTACAATTTGATAGGGATGCCAAAGCGACCATCCGCATCAAAGCCAAGGATCTCGGTGACAAGGAGCTGCTCGATTTGCTGGAACAGTTCCTGGCAGCCGCCAAACAGTCTTTAAAATCGAAGGGAGAACTACACAATGTCGTTAAATAAAAAAAAATCATGGAAAGTGCTGCTGGTTTCGCTGGTTGCGGCAATTTCTTTCTCCATGCTTGCAGCCTGCAGCAGCAAGAACGGCAATGCAGCAGAAGATAACAGCACCGCAGTAGCTACTTACAAGGGCGGCACCATTACAGAGAAGGAATTTGATCTGGATACACGCGTGATGAAGTTCCTGTCTCCTCAGCAGGCACAGTACCTGGAAATTGACGCCTTTAAGGAATCAATTCTGAAGCAGGAGGTTGCTTTTGAATACCTGTCAGGCAAAGCTACGGATGCCGCGAAGAAAGAGGCGGAGAAGGAAGCCGATGTTCAGGTGAATACCATTAAGACAGGCCTGGGCGACACTTATGAGAGCACGCTGAAGGAGCAGAATTTGACGGAAGCGGATATCCGCTCTTACATGGTGCGTGTACTTACCGTGTATCAGGACATGCTGCTGAAGGTTACCGACGACCAGGTGAAGACTGAATTTGAAGCGACCAAAGGTGACTTTACCGTAGCTACGCTGCGTCATGTGCTGATCGGTCTGAAGGATTCTGCGGGCAAGGAGCGCACTGATGCAGATGCGCTGAAGCTGGCTAAGGAAGTTAAAGCCAAGCTGGACGGCGGTGCCGACTTTGCAGCAACAGCCAAGGAATATTCTGACGATACAGGTTCAAAGAATAGTGGCGGGGAATATAAGGACAAGACGCTGGGAACATATGTTGAGGAATTTAAGAAGGCAGCCCAAACCTTGCCGCTGAATACTATCAGTGATCCGGTGAAGACCAGCTACGGTTATCATATTATTAAGGTGGAATCCCGTACGGAGACAACCTTTGACAAGCTGACCGCAGATCAGAAGGAAACCATTAAGAGCAAGCTGGCTTCTAATGGGCTGGAATCCTTCCTGGAGAAGGATCTGGGATCGCTTGATATCAAAATCAATCTGCCGAAGAGCTCCGCGGCTGCAGGAGCTACGAGTGGAACAGAGCCAACAGCCGCACCAAGCGCAGAGGCTCCGGCTGCTACTGAAGCTGCCAAATAATCAGGACAAGCATGGACAGGCACCCCGTCGCATTAAGCGGCGGGGCTATTTTGATGGACGGAATTCGCTTGATGAACTTGGGTAATTAGTGTATAAAAATGGAAATGTTAGCGCATAACTAAAATGGTTCCAATCCCTTCTGTTGAACTTTTTTATACATGCCCTAAGGATGTATAAGGAACTGGGAAGAGATGAATACTATGGGCAGATATTTCGATAAATCACTGGGATTATCCATTCCCATAATGGACAGTAGTTGGACCATACTTCTTAAGAAAGCGGGGCAACATGTGAAATGAAAGCTACTGGAATTGTACGCCGTATTGATGACCTCGGACGAGTTGTTATCCCTAAAGAGATCAGACGCACTCTACGTATTCGTGAAGGTGACCCACTGGAAATTTTCGTCGACCGCGACGGTGAAGTCATACTGAAAAAGTATTCTCCAATTGGCGAGCTGGGCGATTTCGCCAAGGAGTACGCGGAGTCGCTTTTTGAAGGAACAGGCCATATTACGATGATCACCGACCGGGACAGCTTTATCGCTCTTGCCGGCGGCTCCAAAAAGGATTATCTGGACAAGCAGGTGGGTGCGCTGCTCGAGAAGGTAATGGAGGGCCGGAAAACGGTCCTTGAAACCAATGGAGGAAGCTATGATATCGGCAAGGATCACCCGGAGACGGTATCCTCTTATGTGGCTGCACCGATTATTTCCGGTGGGGACCCTATCGGCTGCGTAGTGCTTATGAATAAGGATGATTCGGTAAAAATGGCTCAAATGGAAGTGAAGATGGCCGAGACGGCCGCCGCTTTCCTGGGCAAGCAAATGGAGCAATAACCGCTTTGGCACTATGGACCCCGCTTTCCTTTTGGTATGATGTACAAAGGGAACGGCGGGGTTTTGCCGTTCTGGGGCAGGGAATAAATGATTTCGTGAGCGTTTACCCCTGTCTCTGCGGCGAAACGTTTCTACTTGCGTGTCCATATGCGTTATAATATAGAAATTCATCCAATCATAGCAGTTATGGCTGTAGAAGCAGGTATATTATGAAATCCAATCCTCAAGGCTCCAAGCTGCTGCAAGGCGCGTTCATTCTTAGCGCTGCCGCCATCCTTTCCAAGCTGATTGGCACCTTGCAGAAGATTCCGCTGCAAAATTTGGGCGGCGATGCTGTATTCGGCATCTATAATACCGTCTATCCGCTGTATACGATGCTGGTGACGGTGGCCATGCTGGGACTTCCCGCCGCGGTTTCGAAATTCGTGGCCGAGGCTTCTGCGGGAAGGGCTGAGCATGAAGGACGGCGAATCCTGCTGCTGTCGGCTGTTCTTACAGCGATTAGTGGTGTCGTTATCGGAATTGCCGTTTATGCCGGGGCACCGGTTATTGCGGTCTGGGTAGGCAATTCACATGTCACACCTGCACTGCGCAGCAGTGCGTGGGGACTTGCGGTTGTTCCGCTTATGGCTGCGCTGCGCGGTTATTTTCAAGGGCTGCATAACATGGTGCCTACTGCCGTGTCGCAGGTGGTCGAACAGACAGTACGTGTAGCGGTCATGATTGCACTGCTGCTGTACTTGACCTCTATCGGTACGGATGCTGCAGGTATCGCAGCCGGTGCGCTGCTTGGCTCCGCCGGGGGCGGAGCGGCAGGCCTGCTCATTATGCTGCTGTACCTGCGGCGGCACCGCCGGAGAGGGGCGCAGCCTGAGCTTGCTGCAGCGGCAGAGACGGCTGGGCCGCCGGCATGGTCCGGTGCTGCTGCTGGAGCCGCAGGCAGGAAGGCTGCAGGAATCCGTACCCGGCAGTTGCTCGCTTACGGGCTGCCGGTGATGCTCGGGGCACTGGCCGTACCACTGGTCGGACTGGTGGATGTGTTCACGGTGCCCCGCCTGCTGTCCACAGGCGGCAGTGAAGCTGCAGCGATGGCGCAGTTCGGGATCTACAACCGCGGCCTGCCGCTGGTGCAGATCGTTACGATGCTGGCCACATCGCTGTCCGTTGTGTTCATCCCGGCCTTGGCCGAAGCCAAGTATCGGGGGGATCTGGCCCTGATCCAGACCCGCTGCAGCTTGTCGCTGCGCTGGTTCTGGCTGCTGGGCCTGGCCGCTGCCGTAGGCCTGGCTGTGCTTGTGGAGCCGATCAACGTGGCACTCTACGGCGACGCCTCCGGCAGCACCGCGATGACCTGGCTGGCCTTCACTGCCGCAGGCAGTACGGTCAGCATCATCTCGGCCGCGCTGCTGCAGGGCCTCGGCGCCGTGCGTGCGCCGGCGCTGCACCTCCTGGCCGCCGCGCTGCTGAAGGCGGCCCTCAACCTGCTGCTCGTGCCGCAGCAGGGCATTACCGGCGCGGCCATCGCCAGCGTGGCCGCGCATGGGCTTGCAGCAGCGCTGAACGTGCTGCTGCTGCACCGCCAGGGCCATCTGCGGCTTCGCCTCGCAGATGCCCTGGTACGGCCCGCGCTGCTGCTCGCGGGCCTGGGCCTGGCCGCTGCTGCGGTGAGCAGCGGCATCGGCGGCGCGGCAGCCGCCGCAGGGCTTGGCGGCAGCCGCACCGCGGCGCTGGCGCAGAGCCTGCTCGGCGTGCTCGCAGGCTGCGCCGTCTTTGCCATCGGCGCTGTGGCCCTGCGGCTGCTCAGCGAGAGCGAGCTGCGCCAGCTTCCGGGCTTCGGCCCGCGGCTGGCGGACAAGCTAAAGAAGCTGCGCCTGTTCCCATAAGGCGCAGCCGCACTGGCTTTGCTTTTTACGCTATTAGTAGCGTTATTAGTCAGTTTACGCTATTGGTCAGTTGCGCTATTAGTCAGTTATGCTATTGGTCAGTTTACGCCATTAGTCAGTTTACGCTATTGGTCAGTTGCGCGATTGGTCAGTTGTGCTATTAGTCAGTTATGCTATTGGTCACTTTACACCATTGTGCAGTTACGCCATTAGCCAGTTACGCAATTGCTCAGTTACGCTGTAAGGCAATTGCGCTATCAGGCAGCTAAGCCATTAGCTACAACGCCATTTAGCCATTACACTAGCCCATCACACCCCAGATCATCCTCACCCAAATAACACGTTTTTATCGGCATTTACATAAGAGCGGCCATCAGCCGCCTGAAAGGAGTGGAAACGCATGAGCGGAACATTAACGGTAGTCGGGCTCGGCTCCGGTAATCCGGACCGGTTGACACTGGGGATTATCAAGAAATTGAAGGCGGCATCCGCTGTCTACGTGCGGACCGCAGAGCATCCCGTTATGGCGGCTCTGGTGGAGCTTGAGATTGCTTCGCAATCCTTTGACGGGCTATACGAATCACTGTCCTCTTTTCCTGAGGTATATGAGGCGATTACGGTGAAATTGATCGAAGAGGCGGCTTCGGCACCGCAGGGGACGGAAATTGTCTACGCGGTTCCAGGGCATCCAATGGTTGCAGAATCGGCGGTCTCTTTACTGCGCCAGCGCTGCCCGGAAGCGGGAATTGAGCTGAACATTCTCGGCGGTGAGAGCTTCCTAGACGAGGCGTTTGTACGCCTCGGGTTTGACCCCATTGAGGGCTTTCAGCTTCTGGACGCGTCCGGCATCCGCAGCTCCCAGCTCCAGCCGGAGCTGCATACGCTGATCGGCCAGGTATACGACAGCTTCACCGCGTCGGAAACCAAGCTCAGCCTGATGGAGCTGTACCCGCCGGAATATGAGGTTATTGTAGGCCATGCCCTTGGGGTAGAGGGCGAAGAACGTATTGACCGCGTGCCCCTGTATGAGCTGGACCGTCTGGATGGCTACGGCAATCTGTCCCTTGTGTATGTTCCGGCGAACCGTTCGGAGGCGGCGCGGCGGCGCACCTTTGCCCGTCTGCATGAGATTGTCGATACGCTTCGCAGCCCGGAAGGCTGCCCTTGGGACCGGGAACAGACGCATGATTCACTGCGCAAAAATCTGATTGAAGAAACCTATGAGGTGCTGGAGACGATTGACGAGGATGACCCGGACCACATGAAGGAAGAGCTTGGTGATCTGCTGCTGCAGATTATGCTGCACTCTCAAATGGAGGAGGAAGTCGGGACCTTTAATGTATATGATGTGATTGAAGGGCTGAACGACAAGCTGATCTTCCGCCATCCGCATGTATTCGGGGATCAGGCTGCCGGAAATGCTGAGGAGGCGCTGCAGAACTGGGAAGGCATGAAGGCGGAGGAGAAGCGGCGCAAAGGCGTGAAGCCCGAAGCGGAGTCCGCACTGAGTGGTGTTCCCCGTGATCTGCCGGCGCTGATGAAGGCGTACAAGCTGCAGAAGAAGGCCTCCAAGGTAGGCTTCGACTGGGACAACGTAAACGATGTTCTGGCCAAAATCCGCGAGGAAGTGGATGAGCTGCAGGAAGCCATTCAGAATGGTGATTCAGCAGAAGAGCAAACGCTGGAGCTGGGCGATCTGCTGTTTGCTGCAGCCAATGCCGCCCGCTTCATCGGGGCCGACCCGGAAGAAGCGTTGACCCGCACCAACCGCAAATTCGTCGCACGGTTCCAGTATATCGAGCGGCGTCTCCTGAGCCAAGGAACAAGTGTGAAGGACAGCACACTGGCTGAGATGGAAGAGCTCTGGCAGGAAGCCAAAACAGAGGAGCGAAAGCTCTAGGAGTGATTGCTTCATCAGATATGCCGCTCTTTCGCTGTCCGGACATCGTTATAGACTGCCATTGCTGCGGTTATCCGGTATATGTAGCCGAAGAAGCGGCAATGCTGTGAATGCAGCGCAAATCTTTGATCTGGAATGCAAAGCTCAGTTGATAGTGTTATAGTGCTATATGCCCGTATTTATCCGCCGGCGGTGTTTTTTTTGAAAAATCAGCAGAGCATGGCAGGAATTCAGGGCGGCATCAAGAATATCATAAAGACGAAATGACGAATTGCGGCACATTATGGCAGCAGCCTCGCGTTTCATTTTATTTTTTTGTATCCTAGGAGGAACTTTAAACTATGAACAAGACAGATTTGGTAAACAACATTTCCGAAAAAAGCGGATTGGCAAAAAAAGACGTAGAAGCCGTAATTAACGGTGTTCTGAGCGAAATTACCGATGCTCTTGCACAAGGCGACAAGGTGCAGCTGATCGGCTTCGGCACTTTTGAAACCCGCAAACGTTCCGGCCGTACCGGCCGCAACCCGCAAACGGGCACAACGATTGAAATTCCTGAGTCGACTGTACCTGCCTTCAAGGCTGGCAACAAGCTCAAAGAAGCCGTCAACTAATGCGTCTCGACAAATTCCTGAAGGTATCCCGTTTGATTAAGCGCCGCACAGTGGCCAAGGATGTGTCCGAACAGGGCCGGGTTCTGATCAACGGGCGGGAATCCAAGCCGAGCAGCACAGTGAAGATCGGCGACGAAATTACAGTGCAATTCGGCCAAAAGCTTGTGACGGTCAAAGTGGAAAAGCTGGTGGAAACGACCCGCAAGGACGAAGCCGCCGGCATGTATACACTGCTCCGGGAAGAGCCTGTTGCCAAGAGCAGCGGCCTCGACTGGTAAGCGGACCAACAAGATTAACTAAGAAAGCGCAACTTTACACTTTGTAGAGTTTGCGCTTTTTTTAATACATTGCGCTGCCTCTGTTCTACAACCTCTCCTTCCGCCATAGATTAGAATCAAGAAGGAGGGGTACATGCTATGAGCGAGCCAGCAAAGGTTAACAAGCAGCACGATCTGCACATGCGCAGCCGCAAGCAACTGGAGCTTACCGGCGTGCAAAATGTGGAGAGCTTTGACAGCGAGGAGTTTCTGCTTCGTACGGAACTTGGTCATCTCACCATTCGCGGGAATCATTTACATATCAAAAATTTAAGTCTGGAGAACGGCATATTGTCTCTGGAGGGCAATGTGCATTCCCTGATTTATCTTGATCCCGGAGCGCAGGGCAAAAATAAAGGATTACTCGGCAAGCTGTTTAAATGAATCCCACAGTTCAGTGGATGACCCTGCTCTATATGATGCTGGCTGGCACAGCGATGGGACTGGCCTATGACAGCTACCGGGTGCTGTCGCTGAAATTAAGCTTTCCCAAATGGCTGAATGCGCTGCTGGATCTACTGTATTGGTTATGGGCGGCGCTGCTTGTCTTTCGCATGCTGTATGCCGGAAATCAGGGACAATTGAGGTTTTATGTCTTTGTAGGGCTGTTTCTAGGCGTATGGATCTATTTTTTAATCTTCAGTGTTACGGTGCGGCGTTTTGTGGTAATGTTAATTCAGTCGGTTCAGTATACGTGCAGACTGCTATGGAGAATGGTTGAGGTATTAATAGGTGTACCGCTTCGCTGGCTGTGGCGCCTCCTCAGAGGAACGCTGCTGCTGCTTGGCCGTATCCTGTTATTTATACTAAAGCTGCTGCTGCGGATAACGAAGCCAATCTGGTTCTTTCCTGTAAAATGGATCACTCCATATGCTTTGCGGCTCTATCACAGCACCTGGATCACGAGATTCACTGCATGGATTAACACCAAGAGGAAACACTGACCTAGAACGGGGGTACACGCATGAACAGATTCTCTGCGGAAGAGAAGGGAAATAACCATAAAGCTTCGGCCGCAGGCGCGAAGAGAAGAAGATTCATATGGATACTCGTCGTCGCGGTGTTTTTTGGCTGGGCCGGTTATATTTTCTTTGCCCAGAGCGCAGTGATTGCGGAGAAGAGTGAACAGCTCGCCAAGAAGAAGGAGAGCAGTGAGACGGTAAATACTTCCTTGGGCCAGCTTAAATATGAAGTATCACGCCTGAAAGATGATGAGTATGTCGGCCAATTGGCGCGTAAATGGTACAATATGTATCCTGAGGGCGAACTGCCTATCCGTACAGAGCAATCAGGGAAATAAAGCGGGCCAAAAGAGGCTTTAGCTGTGTTGCCTTGGTTTGTTCTTTACTGTATAATCAAATCACCGCAGACAGGATGGACTTTATATTCGTCTGTATATTTTTAAGGGAGGATCATTTTATTCTATGGCAATTGAAGTGGGCACCAAGTTAGAGGGCAAGGTGACAGGCATCACGCATTTCGGAGCATTTGTGGATCTGTCAGGAGGTGTCACAGGTCTCGTTCACATCTCGGAAATCGCCGATAATTACGTCAAGGATGTTAACGATCATTTGAAGATTGCGGATGTAGTAACCGTTAAGGTGATCAATGTTGACAAGGATGGCAAGATCGGACTTTCCATTAAGCAGGCCGTAGATAAGCCTGCATCAGAAGTACGTCCCCCAAGAGCTCCAAGACCTGAACGTCCAAGCGGTGGAGACCGTTTCGGCGGCGGTGGCGGAAGTGCTGGCGGCGGCGGTGGTTACAATCGTGAACGGGGAGGGCGTCCATTCAAGCCTGCAGCCGGTAAACCTTCATTCGAGGATAAAATGTCACGCTTCCTGAAAGACAGCGAAGAACGGATGTCTTCGATCAAGAAGAACACAGAAGGTAAGCGCGGAGGCCGTGGAGCCAAGCGCGTATAATTCAATACTTGCATATCACAATAACCGCCAGGGGCGTAATGCCCTTTGCGGTTTTTTTGTCGGTGTGAGAAAAGTTGCCGACAGCATCCTTGCCATTCTCACATAACTCCAGAGCAATCGCTGGCGAATGTCTGCGGCAGCAGAGGGCAGTGAAGTTCGCAGAGGGGTTGCCGGAGGCCGTTAACCGATTGTCCCGCAAGGGATTAGCAGGCTTCATCACTGAATGTCGGGACAGGCTATTTTGTCGGAAATTTTTTACAGTTTGCTCTCTGTTTCTGACAAACTTTCTAAAGACCCCCGCTATATAATGAGAACCATAAATTCTTAAACGGGTGGTGCAGAGAAATGAGTAAAAGCAATGTGGTGAACTTGCCGGAGTGGACAAGAGCCGGAAGCAATGACAAGGATCGGAAGGATTCCTGGGGTACACGGTTCAAGAATTGGAGTCTGAAGCAGCCCGTAGTTCAACTGATCATCGTCAAGAAATGGATGCTTCTGCTGAGTCTTATGGGTTTTCTGCTGGGCCGTGCAATGATATTGGACGAGCTGTCCCCCTTTGCTGCAGCTTATTTCGCCGTTATTGTATTTATGCGAAGAGACTCTATGCTGCCTGTGGCTGCGTCCCTTATTCTCGGAAGCCTTTTCACCCCATTCCCGGGGGCTATAGTGGTCACCGCAGAGCTGATTATCTTTTTCCTGATCCACAAAGGGCTGGAGAGCTTTCAGAAAGTAGAGCTTTCCTACGCACCGCTAATGGTATTCGTGTCTGCTTTTATGGTGGGCTTGTTCCGGGTCGTGATTGGTCCATCCATTGCCTGGTACCCGCTGATGATGGCTACGCTTGATGCAATGCTCGGATTCGTGCTGACGCTTGTATTTTTGCAGGCGCTTCCGTTATTTACTTTTAAGCAAAAAAGCAGGGCGCTGCGCAATGAAGAGGTGCTGTGCCTGATCATTCTGCTTGCATCCGTGATGACCGGTCTTGTGGGCTGGAATGTAAATGGTCTGTCGCTGGAGCATATATTATCCCGCTACCTGATCTTGCTGTTCGCTCTGGCCGGAGGCGCTCCGCTTGGTGCTGCCGTTGGGGTGGTCACCGGGCTCATCCTCAGTCTGGCGGATATCGGAGCAATCTATCAGATGAGTCTCCTGGCATTCTCGGGGATGCTGGCGGGCATGGTGCAATCCGGGCGCAAAGGCGCGGTGTCCATCGGGATGCTGCTGGGGTCAACCATTCTCTCCGTCTATTTCTTGGGCCCGGGTGATGTGATGGCCTCGACCTGGGAGACCTGTGCTGCAGTAATGTTGTTTCTTCTAACACCAGCGGGGATTATATCTGCCATTGCCAAATATGTTCCCGGTACTCCCGATCATAGCCGGTCTCAGCATGAATATGCCAGAAGGGTACGGGATATTACCGCTGATCGCGTAACCCAGTTTTCGCAGGTATTTCAGCAGCTCTCAAGCAGCTTCGGACAAATCCCCCGCGCCGGTGAAGTCGGGAAAAGTGACCGTGAGATGGAAGATTTCATGAACACCGTCACCGAAGGGGCCTGCTCGGGCTGCATCCGGCGGAACCATTGCTGGGACACCAAATTTTATCAGACCTATAGATATATGACTGATATGATGACGACCGTCGAGGAATGCCCGGATATCACTGCCGCCCAGCTTCCGCCGGAATGGAACCGGATATGCGGCAAGACGGCTGAGGTGCTTGAGGTTATGAAGGGCCAATATGATCTTTACCAGCATGATATGCGCTGGAAGAGACAAATATACGACAGCCGCCAATTTGTGGCTGAGCAGCTGTCGGGGGTCTCGCAGGTCATGGAGGACCTGGCGAAAGAAATCAAACGGGAAGGTCAAGCGATGTACCGCCAGGAGAGTCAGATCCGCGAGGCGCTGGAGAAGCTGGGGCTGTCCATTCACAGCATCGAGATTCTGAGTCTTGATCCAGGGCGGGTAGAGATTGAAGTGGTGCATGCCTACACCCGTGGTTTTGATGAATGCCGCAAAATGATCGCCCCGCTGCTATCCGACATTCTGGAAGAGAACATCGCTGTGGTTAGTGAGACTGCGGTGCATCCCCGCGAAGGGCTGTCGATGGTCACCTTCGGTTCGGCCAAAGCCTATGAGGTCAATACCGGCGTGGCCGGAGCAGCCAAAGGCGGTGATATCCTCTCAGGGGACAGCTTCAGCACTGTGGAGCTGGGCAACGGGACCTTTGCTGTCTCCATCAGTGACGGAATGGGCAATGGGGAGCGGGCCCGCATGGAGAGCAGCGCCGCCCTGTCTATGCTGGAGAAGCTGCTGCAATCCGGTATGGATGAGAAACTGGCGGTGAAATCAGTCAATTCCATCCTGCTGCTGCGCTCTCCCGACGAATTCTACGCGACCGTGGATATGGCGCTGATCGACCAATATTCGGCACAGACCACCTTTATGAAAATCGCCTCAGCCCCAAGCTTCATCCGGCGGGGCAGCGAGGTGATTCCGGTAACCGCCAGCAATTTGCCCATTGGCATCATTAAAGATATCGAGGTTGATCTCGTCAGCATGCAGCTTCGCCCCGGTGATATTCTCATTATGATGACCGATGGTATTTATGATGCGCCGGGATATGCCGTTAATAAAGAAATATGGATGAAACGATTAATACAGGAGCTTGAAGGGGACGACCCCCAGGATTTGGCCGACAGTCTGCTGGAGAAGGTTATCCGTTATCAGGGTAATGAAATTCATGATGATATGACCATCGTGGTCACCCGTCTGGATCACTACCACCCTGAATGGTCCAGCCTGCACATGCCCGGTATCGGCCGGATGGAGCGCCCCCGTACCGTCAGCTAATCTATCATCAATTATCGCTGCTTTTTGCAGCTTTGGCTGCGTGCGTGCAGTTTATCTGCCTCGCAGAGCAGATTATTGCACTTCGGCCCCCTCCCGTTTCATAAGTCGCTGGCTCGGCGTGAAAAAATGTACTCTATTATTGTGAAATATACGGAACGGAGAGGAATTTTGGAGCTGGAGAAGCGTTAGCGTTCGCCTTTGTCTTCTGATTTCAACCGCAATCGGCGGTATCTAATCAAGAAATCGGAAGACAACAGCGATCGGAAGTCCAAAAGTTCCTCGCAGTGACGCTTTTTCACACATGATTTAATCATTTTTCCCCGCAAAGCGACGTTTGAAATCTCTCTACCTTGGATATGCTAGAAACATATACAAGAAAGGGGAGTGGACGGATATGAAGCAAATTTTGCTCATTACGGACGGTTGTTCGAACGTGGGGGAAAGCCCGGTGATGGCGGCGGCGCATGCCCGGCAGGAAGGCATCACCGTCAATGTGGTAGGTGTGGTCGATTACGGAACCATCGGTGAGCTCGGCAGCCGGGAGATCGCAGATATTGCCAAAGCCGGAGGCGGACTCAGCCGAATCGTCGGAACGCCGCAGCTATCACAGACGATACAAATGATGACCCGCAAGACTGTGGTTCAGACCATTCAGCAGGCGGTTAATAAAGAGGTACAAAAAATTCTCGGCGAAGGCTCGCTGGAGGAGCTGCCTCCGCTGCAGCGTTCGCAGGTGGTAACAGTAGTGGATGAGCTGACCGAAACCTCGCCGCTGCGTATCGCACTCTTAATTGACGCCAGTGCGAGCATGAAGCCTAAACTGGGCGCGGTAGAGGATGCGATCCGTGATCTGGCCCTTAGTCTGGAGGCCCGTGAAGGCCGGAGTGAAATCGCCGTTTTCCATTTTCCCGGACGCTCCAGTAGTGAAGAGGCTATGCTCGATATGGACTGGACACAGAATGTGTCGCAGGTCCGCTCGCTTTTCTCCAGACTTAAGATGAGGGGAGCCACCCCGACGGGTCCGGCCATTTTCAAGGTGCTTGAACATTACCGTTATGATACACTGGATGAACATCGTGAGCGCCTGTCAGGCGATGATCACGATGAAAAAGAAGGGATGATTGGTGGGTATGTCGTCTAATCCGCCCTATCCTGCCGGCACTGTAATCAGTGGCAAATGGCGGGGAAACCGTTATGTCGTTGAACGCATGCTGGGAAGAGGAGCGAACGGAACCGTATATCTCGTCCAGCGGGAAGGCAGACGGGAGCGCTATGCCCTCAAGATCGGCAACGATTCACTTGAGCTTCAATCGGAAATCAATGTGCTCACCTCTCTGCAGTCCTACCGGAAGCGAAGCGAGCACCGTGCCCGCCGTGAGACTTCTCTGTCCTCTTATCTGCTGGAGTCGGATGATTATAAAGACGGGAACAACATACCGTTTTATGTAATGCGTTATGTGGACGGCAGACAACTGCATCATTTTTTGGCCAAAAACGGTCCCTCCTGGCTGGGCCTCGTTGGTCTGAAGCTGCTAGAGGAGCTGCGGAATCTGCATGAGTGCGGTTTTGTGTTTGGGGACCTCAAGCCGGAGAACGTGATGGTATCCAATTACGGCGGGGTGGAGCTGATTGATTACGGGGGCGCAAGTCCCATCGGGCGCAGCGTGAAGCAATTTACCGAATGGCATGACCGGGGATTCTGGAATGCCGGCAGCCGCATGGGCGATGAGAATTACGATCTCTTTGCTTTTGCCGTGCTGTGTCTCCGGCTGCTGGATGAAGATGGCTTGAAGGCGGCTGCAACACAATTGCCGCAGACGAGAAGCGGGGATGAATTGATTAAGCTGGCCAGAAAATTGCCAGATAAGAAGCTGTCCTCATGGATATGCCTGGCGCTTAAGGGCGGATTCCCCGGAACGGCTGCGGCTGCGGAGGCCTGGAAGAATCATATCTACAACTCTAGGAAGATGGGCAAAGAGCCGGTAGCGACACCCGGCTGGCTGAAAGGTGCTTTTGCGCTGTCCTTATTCCTGCTGCTTTTTACCATTTACATTGTATTCCGTTTTTGAAATCATACATATTACTGGGGGGCTGACCATACCGGTTCAGCTCTTGTCAGCGATCAGGCGAGAAAGGGAGCCATATGGAGCAAATGAATGAACTGGTGGAGGCCGTACTGGAGTCTGCAGCCGAGCATGAGCTGTGGTCGCCCCATGACACCATTGTAGTCGCAGTTTCCGGAGGGCCGGACTCTGTGGCTCTTTTGCGTATTCTGCATGAAATATCCTTGACACGGATGCCGCTGACTTTGATTTGCGCTCATGTGAATCATGGCTTTAGAGCCGAGTCCAGAGAAGAGGCGGATAGCGTTCGCGTTATGGCCGGGGAGCTGGGGCTGCCGTTTGAGCTGGCGGAGTTTGATATTCCGTCCATTGTCAAAGCGAGCGGTCTTGGTCCGGAAGGTGCGGCGCGGGAGAAGCGCTATCAGTTTCTAATTGATACGGCACACCGGTACGGGGCCCGTTCTGTCGCGCTGGCGCATCATGCAGATGATCAGGCCGAGACCGTACTTATGCGCCTGCTGCGCGGCAGCGGCCCTTCGGGGCTTGGCGGAATGCGGTGGAAACGTACTGAAAGAAATGTGGAACTCATCCGTCCTTTTCTGCGTATTAACAAAACATCTCTTGTCAGCCTATGCCGGCATGAGGGCTTTCCCTACGCCGAGGATGCCAGCAATCTGCTGACGGAGTATAGGCGCAATGCGGTAAGGCTGGAGCTGCTGCCTGCCCTGGAAGGGTATAACCCCAAAGTACGGCAATCGCTTCTGCAATTGACCGAAATTGCCCAGGCTGAAGATGAATTTATGGAGGCGGCGGCTGTAAAATGCTTTGGTGAGCTGGTTTTGGGCGAACCTGGAAAATACACCTTCAAAAGAGCGGCATTTGCGGCCATACCCTCCGCTTTACAACGGCGTTTGATTAAACTAATATTAAATTATCTGTCGGCAGACACAGCTGTTTTGGATTTTTCCAAGATTGAAGCCGTGCGCCGGGGAACGCTGCAGGGACACCCCACTGTATGGAGTCTGGATTTGGGTGGAGGGCTGATCTGCATGCGGCAATACGATACAATTGTGTTCTCGTCCAAGCCTCAGCAGCAGCAACTAAATTATACATATCGGCTATCTTTGCCTCATCCCCGGGTAGAGCTTAAGGAGATAGGAAAAGTAATGACGATGTCGGTGCTGGAGAGAGAAAGTTTTTTTGCACAGGGGGAGGACTTTGGGAAAATGTTGGCGTGGTTTGACAGCAGCGAGCTGGTCCTGCCGCTCACCATTCGTTCCCGATTGCCTGGAGATACCATAAAGGTTATGGGATTAAACGGAAGCAAAAAGGTAAAAGATATTTACATTGATGATAAAATACCTTCTTCCGAACGCTCTGTGATTCCCCTCGTTTGTGATGGTTTGGGCAATATCGTCTGGATTCCGGGCGTAAGGCGCTCGATGCATGCCGCAGTAGGGCGGCACACGGCCTCGGTTCTTCTCTTGACTCTGGAGGATGCGGAGAAGGGTGAAGAAGCGTAATGGTCGAAGTAAGTCTTTCATAGTATAACTTAGGAGGTTCGCAAGTTGCAGAACGATATTCAGGAAATCTTGATCAGCGAAGAAGAAATTCAACAGAGAATCAGGGAGCTCGGCGCCCAGCTGAGTGCGGAATATGCAGGACGCACGCCTTTAGTGATTTGTGTGCTGAAAGGTGCGTTTATCTTTATGGCGGATTTGGTTAAAACCATTACAGTTCCCGTAGAGATGGATTTTATGGCTGTATCCAGCTATGGAGCATCCACCAAATCCTCAGGCGTTGTCAAAATCATCAAGGATTTGGATGCATCGGTCGAAGGCCGCGATGTTCTGATTGTTGAGGACATTATCGACAGCGGTCTCACCCTCAGCTATTTGATTGAACTGCTGCAGGGCCGAAGTGCTGCATCGGTTACAGTAGTTACCCTGTTCGACAAACCGGCAGGACGTACCGTTAATCTGGAAGCCGCTTATACCGGCTTTGTGATTCCAGACGAATTCGTAGTGGGTTATGGACTCGATTATGCGGAAAAGTATCGGAACCTCCCTTACGTCGGTGTACTAAAGCCTGAAATTTATTCCAAATAAGCTAATTGACAGCCTTAGATCTACGGATCCGATTCCTAAGACCCTAACAATTTGAGGAGTCTGGGCAGGCTATGGTACAATAACTTGAGCGTTGTGAGAGGAGGTAGGGGATGAATCGGTTCATCCGGAATTCTGGTTTTTATTTGATTTTATTTTTAGTCGTGGTGGGCATTGTCCAGTTTGTCAGCAATGGAAATGAATCCGCCGATTTCCCTAGATACGATGAGTTAAGACAGGAGATCAAGAATGACAATGTGAAGAGCATGACGATTCAGTTCGAAGGCAATGCATTTGCCGTTACTGGCGAATACAGACAACAGCCTTCTGATGCTAAATCGAAAAACTTCTCCACTTTTGTTCCTCCTACAGATGCAGCACTCAATGAACTTATTGGTGCCAGCGATAAAAATGGCGTAGAGTTGACGCAGAAGAAAATGGAAGGTGACAGCATTTGGCTGACATTCCTGTCTTCCATCATCCCGCTGGTGATCATGTTCATCCTGTTCTTCTTCCTGTTCAATCAGGCACAGGGTGGCGGCGGCAAGGTTATGAATTTCGGCAAGAGCAAGGCCCGGTTATATAATGAAGAGAAGAAGAAGATCAGCTTCGAGGATGTTGCAGGAGCCGATGAAGAGAAGCAGGAGCTTGTCGAAGTCGTAGAATTCCTGAAAGATCCGCGCAAGTTCGCCGCAGTAGGCGCCCGCATTCCTAAAGGCGTACTCCTTGTGGGCCCTCCAGGTACAGGTAAAACCTTGCTGGCCCGTGCGGTAGCCGGTGAAGCCGGTGTCCCGTTCTTCAGTATCTCCGGTTCCGACTTCGTGGAAATGTTCGTCGGTGTCGGTGCATCCCGTGTACGTGATTTGTTCGAGAATGCTAAGAAGAACGCTCCTTGTATCATTTTTATAGATGAAATTGATGCGGTCGGACGCCAGCGCGGCGCCGGTCTTGGCGGCGGACATGATGAACGCGAACAAACGCTTAACCAATTGCTCGTCGAAATGGACGGCTTTGGCGGCAACGAAGGCATCATTATTGTCGCGGCTACCAACCGCGCAGACATACTTGACCCGGCATTGCTTCGTCCGGGACGTTTTGACCGTCAGATTACGGTTGACCGCCCTGACGTAAAAGGCCGTGAAGCTGTACTGAAGGTTCACTCCCGCAACAAGCCGCTGACGAAGGACGTTAGACTTGACGTCATCGCCAAACGCACTACCGGCTTTACCGGTGCGGACCTGGAGAACCTGCTCAACGAGGCGGCACTGCTTGCAGCACGCCGTAACCGTAAAGACATCTCCATGATTGAAGTAGATGAGGCCATTGACCGCGTAATCGTAGGTACAGAGAAACGTAGCCGCGTTATCAGCGAGCGGGAGAAACGCATCGTAGCTTACCACGAAGCAGGCCATACCATTGTCGGCTATTTCCTGGAACATGCCGATATGGTTCACAAGGTTACCATTATCCCGCGCGGCCGCGCAGGCGGATACGTGATTATGCTTCCGAAGGAAGACCGGATGCTTGTAACCAAGCAGGAATTGCTTGATAAAGTGACTGGACTCCTCGGAGGACGTGTTGCCGAAGAAATATTTATCGGTGAAGTTGGCACAGGCGCATACAGTGACTTCCAGCAGGCTACGCGTATCGTGCGCAGCATGATTATGGAATATGGTATGAGTGATAAGCTGGGACCTATGCAGTTCGGCACATCCCAAGGGCAGGTATTCCTGGGCCGCGATATCGGTCATGAGCAGAACTACAGTGATTCCATCGCATACGAAATTGATCAGGAAATGCAACGCTTTATCCGTGAATGCTATGATCGCTGCCGTGAGCTGCTGACCAAGTATTCCAAGGAAATGCACCTGATTGCGAACACATTGCTTGAGAAGGAGACGCTGGAGCTGGATCAGATCAAGGAACTGATCGAGCAAGGCTACCTGACCGAGGATGGCAAACCGGAGGAAGCTGCAGGAGTTACTCATGAAGAGGGCGAGCCTGTAATTGATTCTATCGGTGATGTGCGTGTCCGCATTCAAGGCAAAGCTGAAGATACGTCAACCACACTCGGCGACCTGTCCAAGGATATTCCGAATAACACGGATTCCGAGGGTGGAAATGATTCGAACGATGGCAATAAAGATGGCGGCGGGAGCCTAGTCTAAGCTGTCATTGACTTGAATAACGTTCATGAAATCCGGAGAGCCTTAGGGTTCTCCGGATTTTTCTGCTTTTTCAGCGGTCTTGAGACAGCCCTCTGCCTGACAGGTTACATTGACAGTGGGTGGAACGTTGTGTACATTAGTGATTAAATATTAAATAAACTTGATATGAATGTGCCGGCTTACAGCCGTGAAGACATAAGGGGGAGAACAGACCGTGGAAGCTCTGGCGCTTGAGCGCAAGCAGGAACAGAATCGTGAACTTCGTGTGCGCCTCGAACAGCTTAAGAAAGAACGGAACGCAATTATTTTGGCTCATTACTATCAGCGTGATGAAATTCAAGAAGTGGCAGATTTCCGGGGAGACTCTTTTTTATTGGCACAAAAGGCAGCAGAGACCGATGCCGATGTGATTGTGTTTTGCGGGGTTCACTTTATGGGGGAAAGTGCTAAGATTCTGGCGCCTAACAAGACCGTGCTTATTCCAGATGAACGCGCCGGCTGCCCGATGGCCGACATGGTGAATGTGGATGGGCTGCGCAAGCTGAAGGCTCAGCATCCTAATGCCAAAGTAGTGACCTACATCAACTCCTCGGCTGAAATCAAAGCAGAGACAGATATATGTTGTACTTCTGCCAATGCGGTGAGAGTGATTGAATCGCTGGATGCTGAAGAGATTATCTGGGTACCGGATAAAAACCTGGGCCAATACGTTCAGGATAAGACCGGCAAGAAGCTGATTATCTGGGAAGGGTACTGCAACACTCACGATATGCTCACCGTCAAAGATGTGATAGAGATGAAAGCGAAATATCCTGAAGCTGAATTTGTAGTTCATCCAGAATGCCGCCCCGATGTGGTGGCTATGGGCGACTACGTTGGCAGCACCACCTCAATTATTGATTATTGCAAGAAGTCCGACCGCAAGCAGTTTATTGTCGGAACAGAGGATGGAACGGGGTACCAGCTCCGCAAGGACAGTCCGGATAAAGAGTTCCATTTTGCCACCAAATTTCTTGTTTGCCCTAATATGAAAGTGAATAATCTCAAAAAACTGGTCAAATGCCTGGAGACGATGAAGCCGCAGATTTATGTACCGCCTGCTGTCGCCGACAAAGCCAGAACATCCCTAGAGCGCATGTTACAAGTCCGGTAGCATGCGCTACTCTTTCGTTGAAACAGGTGAAAAGCGGTCATGATTCCACAATATTTGGTTGATTTCGACCTAAGCGAGCTTCCTGCAGTAAAGACGGATTGTATTGTTATCGGTTCAGGCATTGCCGGGCTGTTCACGGCGATTAAAGCCAGCGAGGACCGGAAGGTTATTGTAATTACCAAAAAATCGCTGATGGATAGTAACACCCGCTACGCTCAAGGCGGAATTGCTGCTGTGTTTGCCGAGGATGATTCTCCTGCCTTCCATCGTCAGGATACGCTCATGGCTGGAGCGGGCCTCAACTCTTCCGCAGCCGTAGATGTGCTTGTGAATGAAGGCCCCGAAGGGGTGCGGGAACTGATCCGTTTGGGAACGCTGTTTGATAAAGAAAACGGTGTAATCGCCTTGACTCAGGAAGGTGCGCACAGCCACCGCCGTATTCTGCATGCTAATGGTGATGCTACCGGTTATGAAATTGTGCGCGCACTCTCTGAGCAGGTGGCTGAGCATCATAATATAGAGGTATGGGATGATCATTTTGTGATTGATCTTATAACCGATGGGGGAGAATGTGTAGGTGCACTGGTTCAGCGGCCAGACGGTGAGCGTTTGTTCCTGCAGGCGGATGCGACCATATTGTGTTCGGGTGGAGCAGGACAATTGTACCGCTACACCACGAACCCTGAAGTGGCAACCGGAGATGGTGTAGCCATCGCTTACCGGGCCGGAGCGCACATCCGGGATATGGAATTTATTCAATTTCATCCGACTGCACTCAGCTACCCCGGAGCGCCGCGGTTTTTAATTTCCGAAGCGGTGCGCGGTGAAGGAGCAGTGCTGCGGAATATTAATGGAGAGCGTTTCATGGAACGTTATCATGAGCTGCTGGAGCTGGCGCCGCGCGATATCGTAGCACGGGCCATTGTCAGCGAGATGGAGCTGACCAAATCGACTTTTGTGTACCTCGATATTACACATGAATCAGCCGAGATGGTCAGACACCGTTTTCCAACCATATATGAGACCTGCATGAGCTACGGACTGGATATTACAAGTGACTGGATTCCGGTGGCTCCGGCTGCGCATTATATGATGGGGGGCATCAAAACCGATCTTAACGGGGAGAGCAATATCGCCCGGCTGTTCGCCTGCGGTGAGGTATCTTCCACCGGGGTACAAGGAGCCAATCGGCTGGCCAGTAATTCATTGTCTGAGGCGGTTGTGTTCGGACAGCGGATTATTGACCGTATCCGCCAGTTGCCGCCGCTTGGACGCGACGACATTTCGGCAGGCAGTCATGAAGGCCGGGTAGAATCGCCGACCCAGGCGATTGTGGAACGGCGCCTCAAGCTGCAAAAAGTAATGGTGCGTTATGTCGGCCTGCGGCGGAATGAAGAGATGCTGGTCAAGGGACTGGAAGAGCTAAGACGTCAACTGCCGATTTTCCATTCGGCTCTGATCAAACGAGAGGAATACGAGTTCGCCAATATGCTGACCTGCTGTCTGCTGATTACTGAATCGGCCTTGAAGCGCGAGGAAAGCCGGGGTGCGCATTACCGTGAGGATTATCCGCAGCGGGATGATGCCAAGTGGCAGAAGCATCTGCTCCAGATTCGCGAACTGGGAATAGTGGAGGAATTAAGTGATGATGTTTAATGGCTATAATGAAGAATTAGTACAAATGATCAAGGGCTGGCTGCATGAGGATGTCGGCTCCGGAGATATCACAACCCGCACAACGATTCCTGCCGGGCACGAGTCCAAAGGGATTATCCATGCCAAGGAGGATGGCATCATCTGTGGCATTCCTGTGGCCGAGCTGGTATTTGAAGTGGTAGATCCTTCGCTTGTATTTACTGCTCTGATCCAAGAAGGCCAGGCAGTATCCAAGGGAACAGTTATTGCAGAGGTTGAAGGCAGCACACATGCGATTCTGACCGGGGAAAGACTGGCACTAAATTTGATGCAGCGTTTATCCGGGGTGGCCTCACGCACAGCTTCATTTATTCAGAAGCTGAACGGGCTGCCTACCCGTTTGGTGGATACGCGCAAGACGACGCCCGGCCACCGTATGCTGGAGAAATATGCCGTCCGCATCGGCGGCGGGGCCAACCACCGTTTCGGTTTATACGATGCGGTAATGATTAAGGACAATCATATCAAGGGAGCCGGCGGCATCCGTCAGGCTGTAGGACGGGCCCGGGCCAATATTCCACATACGATGACTATCGAAGTGGAGACAGAAAGTCTGGAACAGGTTGAAGAAGCCTTGGCGGCAGGCGCGGACATTATCATGCTCGATAATATGTCTCCTGAGCTGATGACAGAAGCGGTGAGAAGAATCAAAACCAAAGCGCCGCATATCAAGACCGAAGCCTCTGGCAACGTATCACTTGAAACCGTGCGGGGGATTGCCGAGTCCGGCGTCGATGTGATTTCAGTAGGACGGCTCACCTATTCCTTCTCAAGTCTGGACATCAGCCTGGATCTGAATGCCAAGAAGGAGGGCCCGCGTCCATGATGCTTGCAGTTGATATCGGCAATACCAATATCGTTCTCGGCGTATACCGGGGGCGTGAGCTGCTGCATCATTTCCGGCTCAGCACCAACCGTCAATCGACGGCGGATGAATATGGTGTGCTCATTCATAATTTGTTCCATATGTCGAATGTATCGGTCAAGGATGTGGAAGGGGTTATTATTTCCTCGGTCGTTCCTCCGCTGGTGCAGGTCATTGTGGAAATGTGCGTTAAATATATTGGCAAGGAGCCGCTGCTTGTCGGCCCCGGCATTAAGACCGGGCTTAATCTGCGGTATGAGAACCCCCGTGAGGTTGGTGCGGACCGGATCGTGAATGCGGTTGCCGCCATTGAGCAATATAAATGTCCGCTGGTTGTCGTTGATTTTGGGACCGCTACGACCTTTGACTGTATTGATGCCGGTGCCAATTACCTTGGGGGGGCGATAGTGCCGGGACTCGGCATTTCCACAGAAGCCCTGTATCAACGGGCGTCCAAGCTGCCGCGGATCGAACTGGAGAAGCCTAAAAAGGTGATCGGGCGCAATACAGTTCATGCCATGCAGGCAGGAATTATTTTTGGCTATGCAGGTCAGGTAGAGGGGATTGTCAGACGCATCAAGCTGGAGATGAACGCTCCGGTATTGAAGGTTATTGCTACCGGGGGACTGGCTCAGCTCATTGCCGGTGAAACGGAATGTATAGACGAAGTGAATCCGATGCTTACGCTGGAAGGCCTGCGTATTATTTACGACCGCAACAAATAAAAATATAGAAGCCCAAGGGCAAGCGATAGGAGGGAATATGCACCCAATGGACAAAAAACAGGATCGGCTGATTCGCGGAACCGCAATGAATGGTAAGGTAAGAGCTTTTGCCGCCCGTACTACAGAGCTTGTTGACGAATTACGGCGCAGACATGATACGTATCCAACAGCTACAGCAGCGCTGGGCCGTACAGTTACTGCCGCGGCTATGATGGGCGCAATGCTCAAAGGTGAGGAAAAGCTGGCAGTAATGGTCAAAGGAAATGGACCGCTTGGGCAGATTATGGCAGAATCCAATGCTCTCGGTGAAGTTCGCGGTTATGTGCAAAATCCGCATGTCCATCTGCCCAGCAACAGTCTTGGCAAGCTGGATGTTGCCGGAGCGGTAGGAACGGAAGGGTTCATTGATATTAGCAAGGACCTGGGGATGAAGGAGCCTTACCGGGGCAGTGTGCCTATCATTTCGGGAGAACTCGGCGAGGATTTTACATATTACTTTGCAGTGTCGGAGCAGACCCCGGCCGCAGTAGGGCTTGGAGTATTGGTTGAGACTGATAATTCTGTCAGGGTTGCCGGAGGATTCATTGTACAGCTCCTGCCTGGTCTTTCCGATGACGAGATTACGGAGATTGAACGGGCAGTCGGAGCCATGCCTTCGGTTACGGCTGTGCTGGATCAAGGGCTTGAGCCGGAGGAGATGCTCCGCTGGCTGCTTCCCGATGCGGTAATTTTGGACGGACTCGATATTAACTTTGTCTGTCAATGCTCCCGTGAGCGTATAGAGCAAACTCTGGTCAGCCTGGGCCAGCACGAGCTGGAGCAGATGATTGAAGAAGATGAACAGGTCGAGGTTGTGTGCCATTATTGCAACGAGGCTTATGTATTCAATAAGGATGAAATGCAGGTAATCCTGGATCAAGCGAAATCGTAGGGCAATGGGATGATGACAAGACAGGAGCGCGTGCTGCGCAATGCCGTAATTCTATTGGCTGTCGCAACATTAATGCTCGGAGGATTATTGTTCTGGAGTCTGCGGGCTATGTCCATTCTTAAGGGAGAGGCCGCAGAGGGCGATCCGAAGGATATTGCTACAGCGGGAGGCCAACCGGTAACAGACCGGCAATGGATGGATGAGCTGAAGAAAAAGCATGGTGAAGAAGTACTGCTGGGATTGCTTAATCATATTGTAGTGGACAAAGAGGCCAAGGCCTTAGGTATTACTGTGACAGATCATGAGGTTGAACAGGAATTGAAGCGCAGCATGGCCGGCTATAGCTCAGAGCAGCAATATTATGAACAGATGCAGGCAGAGCTGGGGCTTTCCAAGGAGGAAGTTCGGGAGGAGACTCTTTATCGCCTGACCTTGCAGGAAGTGGCTACGGCCAACATCACCATCAGCGAGAATGAAATTGATGATTATTTAGCGCAGAACTCTGAACGGTTCACTCCGAAAAAAGAGATGCAGCTCTCCATAATCAAGGTTGCCTCTTACAATGAAGCCGAGAAGGTAATGGACCGGCTGGAGCAGGGAGAGGATTTCGCAGAGCTGGCCAAGGAGCTGTCCATTGACGAAGAGAGCCGGCAGCATGGCGGGAATATCGGCACGGTGGAGGAAGATGATCCTTTTTGGCCGGAAGACCTGCTGAAAACGGCGGCTGGTCTGCAGGCGGGAGACATTGCTGGCCCGCTGCAGACCGGCGATGCTTACGCCGTCATCCGCCTGGGATCGATCACTGTACCCGAGCAGCAGAATCAGGCGGAAATCCGGGAGCAGGTTCGTAACGAGCTTGCACTGGAGAAGGCCGCTCCCTTGCAGCAGGTGGAAAGCGATTTGCGCGCTAAATATGATACAGCGATATATATTGACAACAGCCTGCAAGATTGATAATATGAGATTAAATGTAAAACCTACTGATTTAGTCGGAAATAATAAACAGCGGATTCAATTCTACCGCCGTACAGCGTTATAACTTTGCACTGCGGTGTTGCACATCCTGGTATAGACTATCGTCCGCACCCATTCTATTTATCATTCCAAGGAGGTTTTTCTCATGGCTAAAGTCGTCAACAGTGTAACAGATTTGATCGGGGGCACGCCGCTCGTTCGTCTCAATCGGATAGTTCCTGAAGGTTCCGCAGACATTTACCTGAAGCTGGAATACCAAAACCCGGGCTCCAGTGTGAAAGACCGTATCGCTATCAGTATCGTGGAAGAGGCTGAGAAGGCAGGTCTGCTTAAACCGGGCGGTACCATTGTAGAAGCAACCAGCGGCAATACAGGGATTGGCTTGGCGCTTGTCGCTGCAGCCAAAGGCTATAAGGCCGTTATTGTTATGCCGGAAACCATGAGCCTTGAGCGCCGCAACCTGCTGCGTGCTTACGGTGCAGAGCTGGTGCTGACTCCGGGATCAGAAGGCATGAACGGAGCAGTTAAGAAAGCTGAGCAAATCTTAAGCGAGAACCCAAGCTATTTCCTCGCCGAGCAATTTAAGAACAAGGCGAACGTGAAGATCCACCGCGAAACAACCGGCCCTGAAATTGTTGAAGCTATTGAGTCCATCGGAGGACCGCTGGATGCATTTATCGCAGGGGTAGGTACTGGCGGAACAATCACAGGAGCTGGCGAAGTACTGAAGAGTCAATATCCTGATGTGAAGATCTATGCTGTAGAACCTGCGGCATCGCCAATTCTGGCCGGCGGCAAACCGGGCCCGCACAAAATCCAAGGGATCGGTGCAAACTTTATTCCTGAGATTCTGAACCAGAATGTATATGATGAAATCATCCATGTAGAGAACGACGAAGCGTTTGAAACGGCACGCCGTGTAGCTAAGGAAGAAGGCGTTCTGTCCGGTATTTCTTCCGGTGCCGCTGTATTTGCTGCGCTCAAAGTGGCGAAGGAACTGGGAGCCGGCAAAAAAGTTGTTGTCATCATCCCAAGTAACGGCGAACGTTATTTGAGTACTCCACTGTACAATTTCGAAGTGTAATTGCTGAGATTAAGCAATTCCGAAGAGCCTCCCCATCCGCTTTTACAGGGATGGCGGGGGCTCTTTTTTGCGAATAATAGCTTATTCGGTCTTTTCAAAGCAGCATGAAGTACAGTATACTGACAGGCAATAAACTAATGGATGAGTGGACGCCTTCATAAAACTTTTAGGAGGATGGATTTGGAGATTATAACGGCGTGGCAGGATTGGGAGCGGTGGGCGCATGAAGAATGGAGCCTGCTCCCTTTTATCATACGATTTCCGCAAGGCACAGAAGGATTGCCCGTCTCCTGGACGAAGGCTTGGGAGCTGGCTTCCCCTTACTCAATGGTCCTGGAGAGCGGCAAAGGCGGACGGTATACGTATTTGGGCTTACAGCCTGTTTCCGTATTGCAAGGCAAAGCCGATGTGGCCGAAGTATACAGCTTGTCTCCCGGCAATTCTGGTAGAACTGAGCTGAATTTGCGATCAGAGCTGCCGGGTCCGCCTATGAATGTACTGCAAGCCTGGATGAAGGAATTTACATCTCCACGGGTCCAATTCCCCGGCTTGCCGCCATTTGCGGGAGGGTGCGCCGGATTCCTCAGCTATGATGTGGTCCGCTCTCTGGAGCGGCTGCCAGCCTTAGCAAAGGATGATCCGGGGTTCCCCGATTATCTCTTTATGAGGTTCGAAGAGCTGTGGATCTACGATCATCAGGAGGATATGCTTTACTGCACAGTGCATGTGCCTGTTCCTGCTGTGAAATCATCTGGCTCCGCTGAGCTGAAGGAGCTGTATCAAGCGGCTGCCGGGCGCGCAGAGCGGATGCTGGAGCAGTGGCGGCATATCTCCGCAGCTCCTGGAATTACAGAAGCAGGCACTGGAAATGAAGCTGCTGCGGCTGCGATAATTGAAGCCAGCACCGGCAATACGGGCGAATGGCCCGGTATGGCCTCTGCGTTCACGCCTGAGCAATTTCAGCAGGCGGTGCGGAAGGTTCAGGAATACATCCGCCAAGGCGATGTATTTCAGGTGAACCTGTCGCTGCGGCAGGAGGCGCAGCTGAAATCCCCGCCGGAGGATGTTTACGAATGGCTGCGCAAGCTCAACCCGTCCCCGTACATGGGGATGCTGCGCTCGCCCGGCTTCGCGCTCGCCAGCGCTTCGCCTGAGCTGCTCGTCAAGCTGCACGGGGACAAGGTCAGCGCCCGCCCCATTGCCGGCACCCGGCGCCGGGGCCACACTCCCGCTGAGGACGCCGCCATGGAGGCGGAGCTGCGCGGGAGCGAGAAGGAGATCGCCGAGCATATTATGCTTGTCGATCTGGAGCGCAACGATATCGGCCGTGTCGCTGCGTATGGATCGGTCAGCGTGCCGGAGCTGCTGACCGTGGAGCGATACTCGCATGTAATGCATCTCGTATCGCAAGTGGAAGGCACCATCGCGCCAGGTAAAGGCGCGTACGACGTTATAGCCGCCTTGTTCCCCGGCGGCACCATCACCGGCGCGCCCAAGGTGCGCACGATGGAAATCATCGAGGAGCTGGAGCCGGTACGGCGCGGCCCATATACTGGTTCAATGGGCTGGATTGACTATAGCGGCAATATGGAATTAAATATTATTATACGAACGCTGGCCGTGAAGGATGGGGTAGGCTATATTCAGACGGGCGCGGGCATCGTGATTGATTCCGACCCGTACCGTGAATACCGGGAATGCCATAATAAAGCCAAAGCCGTAGTGAAGGCGGTTCTCTGCAGCGAGCAGCAGCAGGAATCACGGATCTCCGGCGGCGCCGAAGGAGGAGCAACACAATGATCTTGGTAATCGACAATTATGATTCCTTTACGTATAACCTGGTGCAGTATCTGGGGGAGCTTGGAGAAGAAGTGAAGGTATCCCGCAACGATGAGATCACCATTCAGGAGATCGAGGCGCTGGCACCGGACCATATCCTGATTTCTCCGGGACCGTGCACGCCAAATGAAGCAGGAATCAGCCTGGAGCTGCTTCAGCATTTCAAGGGCGTGATTCCGATCTTTGGCGTATGTCTCGGACATCAGGCCATTGGACAGGCCTTCGGCGGCAAAGTAATCCGTGCCGAACGTCTGATGCACGGCAAAACATCGCCGATTCACCACAAGGGTACTTCCGTATTCGAAGGGATGGAATCGCCCTTTACCGCTACCCGTTACCATTCATTGATCGTTGAGCGTGAGAGTCTGCCGGATTGCCTGGAGATTACAGCAGAGACGGCGGAAGGTGAAATTATGGCTCTGCGCCATAAAGAGTACCCGATAGAAGGTGTGCAGTTCCATCCTGAATCAATCATTACAGATCATGGTCATCAAATGCTCCGCAATTTCCTGAAACGGAGAGCCGGAGAACCAGTATGAAATATATAGGATTTAACAACCGCGTAGCGGATGCTCAAGACGCCGTGATTTCCGCTTTGGATCACGGCGTTTTGTACGGCATGGGCCTGTTCGAGACGTTCCGTACCTACGGGGGCGAGCCGTTCCTGCTGCAGCGGCACCTAGGCAGACTCGCTGACGGCTGCAGGCAGCTCGGCATTCCTTTTGAAGGGGACGCCGCCCGACTACGGGATTGGATTCACCGCGTAATGGGCAAAAATGAATTGAAGGATGCTTACATCCGTTATACCGTTACAGCAGGTGAGGATATCCTGGGCCTGCCTGCGGGAGACTACGGCCAGCCTAATCATTTGCTCTACATCAAAGAGCTGCCGCGATTGCCAGTCAGTCTCTATCAGGAAGGCAAAGGGCTGCAGCTGCTCAATCTGCGGCGCAATACCCCGGAGGGGCCGGTGCGGTTGAAGTCGCTGCATTATATGAATAATATACTTGCGAAGCGTGAATTGGCCGGATACGCCTCATCTGCAAGCGGAGCGGAAGGGCTGATGCTGACCGCCGGGGGTGAGATCGCCGAGGCCATTGTCAGCAACGTTTTTTTCATCAGCAACAACGTCCTCTACACCCCGGATATCGCTACAGGCATCCTGCCCGGAATTACCCGGGAAATGGTGCTGGAACTGGCCCGCACAGCCGGTCTGCAAATAGAAGAAGGTTTCTATCGCTGGGAACAGCTTGCCAGTGCTGATGAGATATTCCTCACCAATTCGGTGCAGGAGATTGTTCCGGTTACAACGCTGTGGTATGGAAATGAGCGGCTGAGCGTAGGCGGCGGACAATGTGGAAGAATCACGGCGCGATTGCTGGAATCATATAGAGAAAGGACAAGATCGCCGGAATGAGACCCGTTATTTACAAGCGTACCTACCATATGGGCGCTGCTGGACTGACACTAGGGGAACGTACTTTAATTATGGGTATTCTGAATGTGACCCCGGATTCCTTTTCCGATGGCGGATTGTGGAATGAACCGGATAGAGCTGTAGAGCATGCGCTGCAAATGGCGGCAGAGGGTGCGGATATTATTGATATCGGCGGCGAATCGACGCGGCCTGGCCATGAGCCGGTAGGACTTGAAGAAGAACTGGCCCGCGTGCTGCCGGTCATCGAGAGTATACACCGTGCCGCTCCTCATTTGCCATTATCCATTGATACCTATAAGGCGGAAGTGGCCCGGCAGGCGCTTCAGGCGGGTGCGCACATCATTAATGATGTCTGGGGAGCCAAGGCGGATAGCAATATGGCGGCAGTAGCTGCGGAAGCGGGCTGTCCGATTATTTTGATGCACAACCGCCATGACCGCAATTATCTGGATCTGGCAAGCGATATGTCTGCTGATCTTGCGGAGAGTGTGGAACTGGCGCTGGCAGCGGGCGTTAAGCGGGAGAATATCATTCTTGACCCGGGCATCGGCTTTGCCAAGGATTATGCGGAGAACCTTCAGGCTATGATGAACCTGGATCAACTGACGGAGCTGGGATATCCAGTCCTGCTTGCCACCTCCCGCAAAAGATTTATCCGCACCGCGCTCGATCTGCCGCCGGATGATGTGGTTGAAGGCACCGCCGCCACAGTGGCGTACGGGATTGCCCAGGGCTGTCAAATCGTGCGGGTGCACGATGTAGCAACAATTAAGCGTACTGTGCAGATGTGCGACGCTATGCTGTATGCTGTACCGCTGCAGGTGCGTGAATAAATCGCTAATGCTGGCAGATATATTTTATGAAAAGGCAGGTTACCAGAGTGGATAAAATGACGCTTCACCGCATGGAGTACTATGGTTATCACGGAGTTTTTGAAGAGGAGCGCAAGCTGGGTCAGCGCTTTTACGTTGATCTGGAGCTGGAGCTTGATTTGCAGGAAGCCGGGACCCGTGATGATCTCACGTTAACCGTAAATTATGCCGAAGTGCACTTTCTCGTTAAAAAAATTGTCGAGACAAAATCATTTAAATTGATCGAAGCTTTGGCGGAATATATTGCATCCTCGGTACTTGACACTTATACTGTTATCAATGCGGTAACGGTCAAAGTGACCAAGCCGCATCCGCCGTTCGACATTCACTTTCAGGGAGTGACCGTAGAACTGTACAGAACCAGAAAGTGAGACCTCGTTCATGAACACACATTCCACCTCTGAGCCATCAGAGGCTTATATTGCTTTAGGGGCCAATTTGGGTGACCGTGAAGGAACGCTGAAGGAAGCTTTGATCAGGCTGAACCGCCATGCGGCGATTGAGGTGATTCGCTGCTCAAGCGTATACGAAACCGAGCCTGTAGGATATTTGGATCAGCCTCAGTTTTTGAATATGGCGGCAGCCCTTCGCACAACACTAGCGCCGGAGGCGCTGCTTCAAGTGATGCTGGGTATCGAAACGCAGCTCGGCCGTGTCCGGGATATCCGCTATGGACCGAGAACAGTCGATTTGGATTTACTATGGGTGGAGAATAAGAGCATTGATACCCCGGATTTAACACTGCCGCATCCCCGGATGCTGGAGCGGGCGTTTGTGCTCTTTCCACTGAATGATATTGTGCCGCAGAATGAGTCTTCTGGACTCCGGCAGTTAATTACAGCAGCGCTACAAGACATAGAGGGGAAGGAAGGAATTTGCTTGTGGACAACAAACGTATGGGACGGCGGGTCAGAGCATTCCGAAAGCTGAAGGGATATACTCAGCAGGAGCTGGCGGACTCTGTCGGAATATCCTTGGCTGTGCTGGGCGCAGTGGAGAGGGGAAACAGACGTTTGGAAGATCAAATTTTAAATAAAATTGCGGATGTCCTTGGAGTTGCTGCCGACGAATTGGCTAATCCCTCTAATTAAGAGGACGTTGAGATACAATAAACCATACAAGGAAGTGAACAAGCGTGCTGAAGATTGGCGGCATTGAGATGAAAAACCAGGTCGTTCTGGCACCTATGGCTGGTGTGTGCAATCCGGCGTTTCGTCTGATCGCAAAAGAATTTGGAACAGGGCTCGTCTGCGCCGAAATGGTCAGCGACAAGGCGATTTTGCATGGCAACCGGCGCACGCGGGAAATGCTGTTTGTAGATGAACGGGAGAAACCGCTAAGCCTGCAGATTTTTGGCGGCGACCGTGAGTCTCTGGTTGAGGCGGCCAAGGTCGTTGATAAAGAAACCAATGCCGATATTATCGACATTAATATGGGCTGTCCTGTGCCTAAAGTAACGAAATGCGACGCAGGAGCGCGCTGGCTGCTGAATCCCGACAAAATTTACGAAATGGTATCCGCAGTCGTTGACGCCGTTGATAAGCCGGTAACCGTAAAGATGCGGATCGGCTGGGACAGCGAGCATATCTTTGTAGAGGATAATGCCCGCGCCGTTGAGCGTGCCGGAGGCCAGGCGGTAAGTGTTCACGGCCGAACCCGCGAGCAGCTTTATACCGGTCACGCCGATTGGAAGTACATCCGTATGGCCAAAGAGGCGGTCTCCATTCCGGTTATCGGCAACGGTGATGTGAATACACCTGAGGATGCACGCGCTATGCTGGATCAGACCGGCTGCGATGGCGTGATGATTGGACGCGGTGCTCTGGGCAATCCGTGGATGCTGTACCGTACAATCCAATACCTGAACACAGGTGAGTTGATGCCGGAGCCGGGTCCGGAGGAGAAGATCAAAGTAGCGATTCTTCATATGGACCGTTTGATCAGCCTGAAGGGCGAAGCGGTTGCTGTGCGGGAAATGCGCAAGCATTTGGCCTGGTATTTGAAAGGGATGAAGGCTGCTGCCCGCGTGAAGGACGTCATTATGGAAGAAACCAAACGTGATGAAATGGTGCGGATTTTGAGTGATTTTGTCGCACAGCTTAAGGAAGAAGAAGAGCAAGAAGGCCTAAATTCTTCTCTTTCGGCGGTTTAAATGCTGATTTTCTTGCGTTTTTGATTAACACCTGAACATTATATGAGGCATCATTGACATTTTGTAGCGGTTCCAATATAATTTCACAGTATAAAATCGCCGTTACAGCAGTGGCAAGCAGAAGGAGGGTTCTGATCCCTCCAGATTCGCATATAGTATGGTGTTTTCAATAAATGTATACGACAGGAGAATCGGTTGAGATGAGCGATAAAGAAGTCATCCTTACACCGGACGGACTTAAGCGTCTGGAAGAAGAACTTGAGACCCTCAAATCCGTGAAACGGCGCGAGGTAGCCGAACGGATTAAAGTGGCGATTGGCTACGGAGATATCAGTGAGAACTCCGAATATGAGGACGCGAAGAACGAGCAGGCTTTTATCGAAGGGCGCATCATCACTTTGGAAAAAATGCTCCGCAATGCGCGTATCATCAATAGCGACGAGATTGCTACCGATGTGGTTAGTGTCGGTGTTACCGTAAGCGTCGAGGATATGGAGTACGGCGACATTATGGAATATACGATTGTAGGCACGGCGGAATCCGATCCGCTGAACAATAAGATCTCTAACGAAAGCCCGGTAGGCAGAGCTATTATCGGTAAAAAAATTGGCACCATTGTTGATGTTAGTGTTCCTGCAGGCGTTATTCAATATAAAATTCTTGATATTACAATGAAGTAATAGGCGTGTACAAGGAATAGGTCTGTAAAGCTTCCTTAGGGAAGCTTTTTTTCAAAACATATACAGATCAGCTTATTTGGCAACGGAACGGACTGTCCTCATGAATGATGGCGGAGCCGTTTCTTCTTGTGTATATGACATAGTGAGTAAGAGAGGATGAACCACATGACTGAGGAAATGAACACCGTGGATAACACAGAGAATGAGCTTAGTGAGCTGCTGACGATTCGCCGTGGCAAATTGGACGAGCTTCGCGCCCTGGGAATTGACCCGTTTGGCAAGAAATATGAGCGTACGACGGGTGCTGGCGATATTATGTCCAAGTATGACGGGCAAACAAAAGAGGAACTGGACGAGCTTGATCTTGAGGTCAGCATTGCCGGCCGCATCATGGCGAAGCGGGTAATGGGTAAAGCCAGCTTTGCCCACATTCAGGATCTCAGCGGCAAGATTCAAATCTATGTCCGTCAGGACAGCATTTCTGAAGCGCAATATGCAGCTTTTAACGTTCTCGATCTGGGGGATATCATCGGCGTTCGCGGAAAGGTGTTCAAGACCAGAACGGGTGAAACCTCTATTAAGGTGGACAACCTTGAGGTTCTTTCCAAATCACTGCTTCCTCTCCCCGAGAAGTATCACGGTCTGAAGGACGTAGAGCTGCGCTACCGCCAGCGTTATGTGGATTTGATCATCAACCCTGAAGTTCAGCAGACGTTCATTACCCGGTCACGGATTATCCAATCCATGCGCCGTTATCTGGATTCGCATGGCTATCTGGAAGTGGAAACTCCAACCCTGCATGCCATTGCCGGTGGAGCCGCAGCCCGTCCTTTCATTACACACCACAACACACTGGATATGCAGCTTTATATGCGTATTGCCATAGAGCTTCATCTGAAGCGTCTAATCGTCGGCGGTTTGGAAAAAGTATACGAAATCGGCCGCGTTTACCGTAACGAGGGTATCTCTACGCGCCACAATCCAGAATTTACAATGATTGAGCTGTACGAAGCTTATGCCGACTACAAGGACATCATGCACCTGACTGAGAGCCTGATTGCTCATATCGCTGAGGAAGTACTGGGAACCCAGAAGATCAACTATCAAGATCAAGAAGTAGATCTGTCTCCAGGCTGGCGCCGTGTGACTATGGTGGATGCTGTCAAAGAGGTGACAGGTGTCGACTTTGGCGTTCAAATGACGGACGAGGAAGCGCAGCGTTTGGCGAAGGAGCACCGTGTGCCGGTTGAGAAGCACATGACCTTTGGACACATTCTGAATGCCTTCTTTGAGCAATTTGTAGAAGAAACACTGATTCAGCCGACCTTTGTCACAGGCCATCCGGTTGAAATCTCTCCACTCGCCAAAAAGAATGATCTGGACCCGCGTTTCACAGACCGCTTTGAGCTGTTTATTGTGGCCCGTGAACACGCCAATGCCTTTAGCGAGCTGAATGATCCTATCGACCAGCGTCAGCGTTTTGAAGCGCAAATTAAAGAAAAAGAAAAAGGGAACGACGAAGCCCACGAAATGGATGATGACTTCATCCGTGCTCTGGAATACGGCATGCCGCCTACAGGCGGACTGGGAATTGGTGTGGACCGTCTGATTATGCTGCTTACCAATGCAGCGTCCATCCGCGATGTACTGCTGTTCCCACACATGCGCAACCGTACTGAATAATTGTATTGCTCTATCACTATAGCCAAGGGAGCCGCAGAGATGCAGTTTCCTTTGGCACAGTGGTGAATGAGTGGTGCTATATGACCTCTATCAATCGGAATTAATTTTTATTCAAAATAAAGCTTGCAAAGAATCTATATACATGGTATATTCTTATTCCGGCCAAGAAAGTTAAACGCCGAGCTCGAAAAAAGAATTTAAAAAAAGAGCTTGCGATTATCGGTCGAACATGATATAGTATAAGAGTTGCTGCTGACGAGAACATCGTCGTGGGCAACGAGCTTGATCTTTGAAAACTGAACAACGAGTGAGTATCGGAAATCACTTCGGTGATTCCAAAATGAGAATTTTAATTCTCGTCAGATGTTTCAAAATGAGCGAATCGCTCTTTTCGATAATTTTCGGATGGTTATTTCCTCGGAGTAATTCGGTGGAGTAGCCGCTCGGAAAAACCTTATTGGAGAGTTTGATCCTGGCTCAGGACGAACGCTGGCGGCGTGCCTAATACATGCAAGTCGAGCGGAGCTTATCCTTCGGGGTAAGCTTAGCGGCGGACGGGTGAGTAACACGTAGGCAACCTACCCTGTAGACTGGGATAACTACCGGAAACGGTAGCTAATACCGGATAATTCCTTTCTTCTCCTGAAGGAAGGATGAAAGGCGGAGCAATCTGCTACTAGAGGATGGGCCTGCGGCGCATTAGCTAGTTGGTGGGGTAACGGCCCACCAAGGCGACGATGCGTAGCCGACCTGAG
>NZ_JBTLRW010000027.1:0-65682 GCF_054483875.1 Paenibacillus sp. BAC0078 | reverse complement strand
CAGAAGGAGACCCGTGCTCTTTATTTGTGTATGAAAAACGTTAACTTTCGCTACTTCGACCGCCGTTTGGATTTCAACATGATTTTTGCGGCTTAAAATGGACTTTACCAACAGTCTGAGTTATTCCATATAATTCCGATAACAAGGCTTATAGAGTTGAATTAGCGGTCATTTTTCCACTTATTCTAACCGCGCATCAGCATGGAGTCTTATATATCAAAAAAAGCCATCGCCACCCTGCATATACAGGATTGTGATGGCTTTTGACATGTAAAGCTGATGCGGTCTGCCGCAGGATTACAGGGATTGGCAAACCCTTTTGTTAAAACCGGCTCTCCTTACGCCCACCACATGTCCAGCGGCTGCTCACGGATCAGGATCGACTGGAGATTGGTAACGGCGCGGTAAAAGCCTTCATCCACGGACATCAGCGGATCTTCATGCTCGATGCTTACCACATAATCATAGCCGTAGGTGCGCAGTGCGCTCATGATATCCGACCAGACGGAGATGCTGTGTCCGCAGCCGACGGAACGGAAGGTCCACGCCCGGGTCTGCACCTCACTATAAGGCTGCATATCGGTCAGCCCGTACATATTGATGTTGTCCTGATCCAGGTAAGTGTCCTTGGCATGAAAATGGTGGATCGCTCCGGCCTTGCCGAGAATCTTGATCGCACCTACAGGGTCAATGCCCTGCCACCACAGATGGCTCGGGTCCAGATTGGCGCCAATAGCCGGACCTGTGGCTTCTCTAAGCTTGAGAATGGTATACGGAGTATGGCACAGGAAGCCGCCGTGCAGCTCAATGCCAATCTTCACGCCATGCTCTTCCGCAAGCTGGGCGATTTCCTTCCAGTACGGGATCAGCTTATGCTCCCACTGCCAGGCCAGAATATCGCTGTACACGGTAGGCCAAGGAGTAACCGGCCAGTTCGGCGCTTTGGCTTCCTCGCTGTCTCCGGCTGTACCGGAGAAAGTGTTGACAACAGCAACGCCCATCAGCGAAGCCAGCTTGATTGATTTGCGCAGGATTTCGTCCCCTTGGCGGGCTTCTTCCTTGTCCGGCGAAATCGGGTTATTGTGGCAGCTGAAGGCGCTGATCATAATGCCGCGCTTCGTGAACTTCTCTAAATACTCCTTCCGGGCTGATTCACTCGCCAGCAGCTCGTCCGTAGGACAGTGTGGATTGCCGGGATTGCCGCCTGAGCCGATTTCCACTGCGTTCAGGCCGGCCGCTGCAATTTTATCCAGCATCTCATCGAGACTGAGACTTCCAAATACGGGATCAAATACACCTAACTTCATTTATTTTCCCACCTTTGCTTTTATCGGCTCAAGCGCCTCGGAATGTCCATATACAGGGTAATCACCCTTCGCCCCCGCACACCAGTTTACGCCGTTGATAATGACCTGCTGGATTTCTTTGTTGTAATAAGTCGGATGTGATTCATGTCCAGGCTGAAAATAAAAGATTTTCCCGTTGCCCCGACGATAGGTTAAGCCGCTCGGGAACACATTCCCGCCCTCGAACCAGCCGACAAAGATCAGCGACTCCGGTGCCGGAACATCAAAGTGCGCCCCATACATCTCTTCCTGCTCCAGGTCGATATACTCGCCGATGCCTGCGGCAATCGGGTGGCTTGGCTCCATCACCCACAGCCGTTCTTTTTCCCCTGCTTCGCGCCATTTCAGATCGCAGCTTGTGCCCATCAGCTTGATGAAGATTTTGGACATATGGCCTGAGTGCAGCACAACAAGCCCCATTCCCTGCAGCACACGCTGGTGGATACGGTTCACAATCTCGTCGCTCACTTCCTGATGGGCCACATGCCCCCACCATACCAGCACATCCGTGTTGTTCAGCACTTCCTGCGTCAACCCGTGCTCCGGCTCATCCAGCGTTGCTGTCGTCGTATCCAGTCCGGCCGCGCTCAGAAAGGAAGCAAGCTGTGTGTGAATTCCCTGCGGATAGACCTGGCGGATTCTCTCATCCTGGCGTTCATGACGATACTCATTCCATACGGTTACTCTGGTCACTATGAATACACTCCCGGTTCTCTCATTTTAGTCAAAAAATACAGGCATTCCCGTCTCGGACGATTTGTAAATCGCCTCCAGAATACGGGTAACAACCAGAGCCTGCTCCGGTTTCACTACCGGCTCGGTGTCATTTACAATGCAGCCGATCCACGACGCCGCTTCCAGCACAGCAGGATCATCTCCCGAGCCATCGTAAAAGTCTACGCCGGCCGCATCCAGGCCGATGTGCTTTTCATACGTTTTCCCATATTCTTCACCGTTGATACGCAGGCCCTTCTCCATATCCGCTCCGCCTTCCGTACCGCAAAGCACGGTTTTGGCTTCACCGACATCCAGCGTATTCAGCGCCCAGCTGGCTTCAAGGACAATGCTCGCCCCGTTCTCCATCGTAATAAAACCAATCGCGGAATCCTCAACGGTGAATTTCTCCGGGTCCCACGGGCCCCAGGCATTCGCGGCGTTCTTGCGCCCGGACAGCTTATGATATGCGTTGCCCACAGCATATTTAGGTTTGTAATTGTCCATCATCCACAGGGTCAGGTCGAGAGCGTGGGTACCAATGTCGATCAGCGGCCCGCCGCCTTGCGCTTCCTCATCCAGAAATACGCCCCAGGTCGGCACCGCGCGCCGGCGGATAGCCTTGGCTTTGGCGTAATAAATTTCCCCCAGCCCATTATTCTCGCATACGGTATGCAGGTAAGCCGAATCGGCTCTGAAACGGTTCTGATAGCCAATGGTCAGCTTCTTACCCGTCCGCTTGGACGCGTCGATCATCGCCTGTGCTTCTGCCGTAGTCTTGGCCATCGGCTTCTCGCACATCACATGCTTGCCGGCCTCCATCGCAGCGATGGAAATCTCCGCATGGGAGATATTTGGCGTACATACATGAATCACATCTATACTTGTATCTTTAAGCAGCTCTTTATAATCGGTATATACCGCAGCGCTTTCATTTCCAAATGCAGCTTTCGCCAGCTCGGCGCGTTCAGGAATGATATCGCAAAACGCAACCATCTCCGCACCTTCCACCTTTTGCAACGCAGGCATATGTTTGCCGTTAGCGATACCACCGCAGCCGATGATTCCAACTTTCAAAGTCATGTTCTGCTACCTCCACCTATTGGTTTGATACCTCTATCTTACAAACCTGATGGACTGCTTTCTTCCTGCAATCTTGCCCTATTATTCCTGAATATTGTCTTATGGTATCTGAGCGGGGAAATTCCCGTCGCCCCCTTGAAGTAATGATGAAAGGTCTTCACACTGCCAAACCCTGCGGCTTCGGCTACAGCGGACATTGGGAGGTCTTCGTTCAGCAGTATCCATTTTGCTTTATTCAACCGGTATTCATTCAGGAAAGCGACAAAGGTCATTCCAGTGTTCCGCTTGAACAGCTTGGTGAAATAATACGGGCTGAAGCCCATATACCGGGCCACCTCATTCAGTGTGATCGCCTCCCGGTAATGCTGCTCCACATAGGCAAAAATCCGCTCCAGCCGCTCCAGCGTTTCTCTGGACTGGGTCAGCGTGTCCTCCGAAAATTTGGGCAAACGTTTGACTCTGCTCCGCGGAATCTCCCGCATAATAACGGTCAGCAGCTCGAACATTCTCGCCTTGATCAGATAGGCATACCCTTCGCGGCGCTGGGTGTCCTCCTCGTAAATGCTCTCGATAAGACCAATAACCTTGGCAGAAACTGCCTCGGGCCAATCAGAGCTGGAGTACTCCATTGCCGTAAAAATATCCCGCAGGGAATAGTTAGCGCCGCTGAGAGCAGCAACCTCCTGGAACAGATTCAGATCAAATTGAATCACGACCCGCTCACTTTCGGGCGAAGCGAGAAAATAATGCACATCCCCGCCGTTAATAAACTGAACCTCACCCTGCTCCATACGGATAGGGGTATCATTGATTCCCAGATTTAGATTTCCTTTGGTGACATAAATAATTTCGATTTCCTTGTGCCAATGCGGATAACACAGCTCATCCCCTCCACAAATCAAGGTGCGAAAAGGAAAACGCTTATCCACATCCGGAAATTCGAGATAGATATTCATAAACGCGGCTCCTTACACGGATTATTCACTGAGTACAGATCATAATATGCTGATAGTAACGTTAATAAATATACGCCGAATCGTTGTGAGGATATTAATTCAAATTAATCTGCTTGCTTCGGCGGCTTTTGAAAAGAAGCGTCATATTGATAAATTAGAGAGGGACTGGACGGGTCATGGTGCTGCAACGTTTTGTTAACTGCCTGTTCACTTTGTACCGCATAACAATACATGCAATTAAACTTACAAGTATTGTATATCCCAACATCAACGGATTCCGTACATGAGCAGAAACCGCGTTGATTTTTATCCTTTACTGACTTGAGGTCCAATTGAAACACACGGGAGATGAGCTCCTTGTCAATACAACTCCCATGTTCAATCCCACAGTCCTCAAGGTCCACAGCCTCAGCACACGTCTGAACCTCAAGGCCATAACGTCTGCCAATCTGGCTGATCTTCCCAGCCATGTCTGCCAACTGCTCACGATATTCTGAAGCGGTAATATCTGTGAAAATGATCTGATGATTGCTCTGCAATCTTTTAATTTTATTCTCCGTCTTCCCGTAAAAATCCATAAAGCTGATTACCAGCCTGTGAGTATATGACTCCAATTGCCGGGCCAGTGCTTCAATGCGTTCGAGATGGTCATTTACCGGAGTTATATTGCTAATAATGATAGGATCATACCTCCAAATGACCTTGCTAGGCCCAATCTGGCGGCTGAGCTTCTTGAAATACTGCACCCTGCTTTGGATCGGTGGCAGATTGGGCTCAAACTCAGGCGGATAATCATTTAATGTATACTGAAAGTAGTATTTGTAGCCTTTTTCATCAAGAACCTTCAGATGCTTCATAAACGGATTAGGGTTTTTGGTCCAAAAGACAATAACATCTACATTTTCAGGCTTTAAGCTGCAAGAGCTTACCTGATTAGAATTGAAAGGATTAACTCTGTAAAAATAACCTTCCGCAATTCTTCTCATGAACCAATCACCAAAAAAAGCAGGAATATCCGTTCTTCTGCTGGCGCTAATAATCAAGGTTGTTCACCACCGTTTACCAAATTCAACTCAGGTCTTCTCACATTTATTTTATCGAACAAGATCATTGGCCACATTGACCGGAATTTCGAGATAACTCTTGATATTATAGCACATATGTTCGTTTCCAAACACAAAAAGTACCATTTCACAAGGCAATGGCTTACAAAATGAACCGCGAGATTGGATGAAGCGGAAAAAGGAAACCTAATTTGCGGATTTCACCGATTTTTTGGAGATTAGATGGAAAAAGTAGGGGAGGTCACTCAGCAGAATGAAGTGGAGAAATTCCAACTCAGTTATCTATTCCTGAAATTTTGAAGGCAAGGGTTTAAAATGCAGCTCCTCCCTTCAGAGAAAGGAGTCTTCACGCCTTTTTCAGATAAATGCCTCAAAAAAAAGAGCCCCCCGGCTCCTTTGATTGTTCTTTTTTAAAGAAATTTATACCGGTCGAAGCAGCGGAGGGGAAGTTTGGAACTGGAGGAGCGAATGCGTCCGCCTTTGTCTGCGGATTTCCACCGCTAAGAGCGGTAACAATCAAGAAATCTGTAGACAACAGCGGCCGGAAGTCCAAACATTCCCCGGAGCTGCGCTGTTACCGGTCAAGGACTTTAACTTAGATCAATCAAAGCTTAATCTTCATTACAACCTTCCGCAACGCATCCTTCCTCCCGGCCGCAATCCCTGTCATATGACCGTCCTGCGGATAGCAGACTACGAGCGCTCCCGGGCCGGCAGTCACAGCCGATTCCAGTGCTCCGGTGAAGAAAACCGCATCCTTCTCGGCGCTGTATTCGTCTTTTACATGAAGCTGTTCGATTGCGGCGTAGCCGATCCGTTCTGTGCCTTCCAGAATGTAATGCAGATCCAGATTCACTCTGTGCGCTTCCCAGAAGCATTGATCAGCGTCCTTGGTTTCATACTCGTTAATGAAGTAGAACATTTCCTCATTCACATCGTGGCGTCCCGCCGCCTGCCTGGAAAAGTCGGTATCCCGCAGGAATCGCAGCCCTCTCTGAATCTTCTCTCCGTAAGCGGTCTCATTCTCCAGCAAATGCTCCAGTGTATCTACAATCATCGCCGATATCCCCTTATCCTCTTTAATTTGTTCCCAGTTCTGCGGAATAAAAAAATAATATATAACCTGAGCAGACGCAGTCTATGTATTTGTTCACGCCTCCGGCATAACTATTAATAGAGGATGCTTATACTTACAAAACTTAAGCATATGCTTCCGAAGCTAGTTTTGCTCGATGTGATTCATGGATGCTTATGCTCACAAAACTTTTAGGAGGCATGCAAATGCTCATATTCCTGATGTACATGTTCGCCATACTGGGAATTATATTGCTGCTGGCAGCCGCGGTAATGCAGATTAAGCTATCTTCGGAGCCGTCCCACCGGAACAAACTGACCCATGCCGTGGCAGCCTTCAGCTTCAACTATCCCAAGCAGTATATTACGCCCGACAAGTCCCATATCATCGCACTGGATGAAGCCGGTAAAAAACTGGCAGTCGGCAAGTATTACCCCGGCGGGCAGGAGGAGGCAACAGCAGCCCTGTATACTTTTGAAGCTATACTCGGGTCGGAAATTGTGGAGAATGCGCTAACGCTCACCAAGGTCAGCAAAACCAGCCGGATTACAAGCAGCGCGGTCAGACAATATGCGGATATGGCTGCAAAAGCAGGGACAACGGGAACGTCTCAAGGTACGGACAGCACCGAAGAAATCAATGAACTTACATTAAAAATATACCTCGACAACGCCGATACCCCTGTCCTGTCCATTCCGTTCCTGCCAGAGCTGTCACCGGCTAAAAAAGGTGATTCTGCTTACTCCCAGGCCTTTTCAGAGGCACATCACGTGCATGAGATGCTTCGCGGAATTGTTTCAGCCTAAATGCTGGAAGGGAAATCAATCACTTTTGGCGAAAGATATACAGATCATATGAATTGTTGGAGGTTAGACACGTGGTTCAACTCATCTCAGTTCCGAAAGAGAGTAAGGATACTCTTCACAATCTGTATCAGTTTTATCATTATGACTTTAGCCAATTTACTGCCGAAGATATGAATGACAACGGGAAATATGATATTAACCTGGAGTATTTCTGGCAAGATCCGCGATGGAATCCTTTTTTTATTGTTCACGATGAGAAGATTGTCGGGTTCCTAATTGTTCTATTTGAAAACTATGACGTTGACCCGGATCCAACACATGTTATTTATGATTTTATGATTCTCAAGAAATATAGAAGGAACGGATTCGGAAGAGAAGCTGCCATTCAGGCTTTTAATCTGTATAAGGCAAATTGGATAGTGGTCCAGATGAGTTCAAATGAACCTGCTATTCATTTTTGGCGCAAGGTGATTGCCGAATACACGAACAATGCCTTCACAGAAACATATAGAAACGAAACTAGAAAGTATGTCCAGTCCTTCAGCACCAAGAACTGATGATAGCGAACCCTATGCAGCAGTTTTTTGTTAGATCAACATCACGACAATGTTAAATTTGCTCAAAACAGCGCCCTTCCGCCTCCCGCGGACAGGGTTTCTTGCTATAGTGTGGAATATGAAATAAGAAAGCCCGCACTTGCTCGGGCGTAAGAAAATTAATAGCGGAGGATTGAATGACATGAACCACATGATTAATTTTGCGCATCGCGGCGCATCTGCAGTTTGCCCGGAGAATACGATGGCAGCATTCCGCAAGGGTCTTGAGCTTGGCGCAACAGGCATTGAAACCGACGTACAGATGACCAGTGACGGAGGGCTGGTGCTCATTCACGACGAAAGCCTGAACCGTACGACGAATGGCAGCGGATATGTGAAGGACAAGACACTGAGTGAAGTATTGGAGCTGGATGCCGGTTCCTGGTTCGGCGCTGAATTTAAGGGAGAACGCATTCCTGCCCTGGAAGAGCTGCTGGATTTGCTGCATGATCGAGACACCGTCCTCAATATCGAGCTGAAAAACGGCATCTTCTTCTACCCTGGTATGGAGGAAAAAGTCATCGCCGCCGTGCGGGAGTATGGCATGAGTGAACGTGTTGTGCTGTCAAGCTTCAACCATTATTCACTTGCCCACTGCAAGTCGCTGGCGCCGGAGATTCGCACCGGTATTTTATATGGGGAAGGTTTATACCGCCCTTGGGATTATGCGGCTTCCCTGCAAGCCGATGCGCTGCATGCCTATCATTACGCCGTGCTGCCGGAGTTTGTCACTGAAGCTACGGAGCATGGCATCGTGTATCATCCTTGGACTGTTAATGAGCCTGAGCGTATGAAAGCCTTGATCGAGGCCGGAGTTGCGGGAATTATTACCGATCACCCGGATGTGCTGGCCGGACTGCTGGCAGCCAAGGGAGTGTGATGATGTGAAAAAAGTCTGGCTGCTCGGCTTCGGCTTTTTCAGCATCAGTATTACTTGGAGCTTGTATAACGCGTTTGTTCCATTTTTTCTCGAAAAGTATGTGCACAGCGTAGCTCTAATCAGCTTCATGATGACCATCGACAACTATTTCGCGCTGTTTCTGCAGCCGTGGATCGGCAACCGGAGTGACCGGACGGCAACCCGTTTCGGACGCAGAATGCCTTATCTGATGATCGGAATGCCGCTGGCCGCTGTGCTGACGATGCTGATTCCGCTGCATACCGGACTGTTCACCCTGCTCTTGTTCATGATGCTGATGAACCTGGCTATGAGCCTGTACCGTTCGCCGACCGTTGCGCTGATGCCGGACATTACACCGGATGCCCAGCGTACGAAGGCCAACGGCCTGATTAACTTCATGGGTGGTGTCGGCTCGATTCTGGCTTTTGGCGTCGGTTCGTACCTCTATGATGCCAGTCCGGTGCTGCCGTTCGTCGTGGCCGGGGTGATTACACTGCTCTGCCTGTTCATTGTCTCGCATTTCATCAAGGAGGATCGGGATGGTGTGAATAACGTGGCGGGAAGATCTGATGCTGAGGGTAAAATGCTGCCTGAGGGCAGCGTTCTTCCGCTTGCTAAGCCATCGCGGATCTCCCTAAAGAAGCAGCTTGACCGAACGACTGTATTTCTGCTGGCAGCGATTTTTTTCTGGTTCGTGGCTTATCAGGGCGTGGAAACCCTGTTCACTCTGTACGGCAAACATCATCTCGGGCTCAGTGAAAAAGACGCTTCCTTCTCGCTGACCTTCTTTTCACTGGCCTTCGTGTTGTTCGCGATTCCGAGCGGCTGGCTGGGAGGACGGTTCGGGAAGAAAAAGATCATTATCACCGGTGTCTGCGGGCTAATGGTGGTGTTCTCCCTGGTCGGGTTCGCAGAGCATATAGTCGTTCTTCGTGGCCTGCTGCTGCTTGGAGGAATGTTCTGGGCCTGCATCAATATTAATTCCTATCCTTATGTCGTGGCTACTGGAGGCGAGGAGAGCATCGGCACGCGTACAGGCCTGTACTATCTGGTCTCGTCGCTCGCGGCTATCAGTTCTCCGCCCCTGCTGGGACTGCTTATTGATCTCACGGATTACTCCATCCTGTTCTATGCGGCAACCGTCAGCATGGCCTTCGCCTTGCTGTGCCTGCTCCTGATGAAGGGGCGTACCAGAGCCGTGAACACCGTCCATTCCAATAAAGCGTAGGAAGAAAACGGCGGACGCGGCTTCAACAACGGCATTTCTGCCGTTGTTCCTACGCTAACCTCCCGATGCGGCTTTAACAACGGCATTTCTGCCGTTGTTCCTGCGCTAACTTGCCGCTGCGGCTTCAACAACGGCATTTCTGCCGTTGTTCCTGCGCTAACTTGCCGCTGCGGCTTCAACAACGGCATTTCTGCCGTTGTTCCTGCGCTAACTTGCCGCTGCGGCTTCAACAACGGCATTTCTGCCGTTGTTCCTGCGCTAACTTGCCGCTGCGGCTTCAACAACGGCATTTCTGCCGTTGTTCCTACGCTACCCAGCCTCTGTGGCTTCAATAACGGCATTTCCGCCGTTGTTCCTGCGCTACCCAGCCGCTGCGGCTTTAACAACGGCATTTCTGCCGTTGTTCCTATGCTAACTTGCCGCTGCGGCTTTAACAACGGCATTTCTGCCGTTGTTCCTGCGCCTCCAGAAAGTCTTATCTTTTGTAAAAGCAAACGGCCACCCGCTCGCAGATTATTGCTCAAGCGGGTGGCCGGCTGTTTAGTTGGCTTTGGATCTGCTGACCAATTTGATCTGCTGGGTATGCGGCTCCTGCTTATGCACGGAATAACGGCCTTGCCCTAGCTGCTTCGCATTGTACATAGCTGAATCCGCTTCTTTCAACAGGCGCTGCCGGTCGATTCGGCCATGACTCATAGTAATCCCAATGCTGGCCGAGACGAACAATTCATGCCGCTCCAGCTTGTAATTGCGGGTCGTGCTCTCCAGAATCCGCAGCGCAAGCTGCTCTACTTCCTTGCGGCTGGTGCGCTTGGCAATGATCACAAATTCGTCCCCGCCGATCCGAAAAATATGCCGCTTGCCTTTGCTTGAGAATTGATTCAAGCTGCTGCCAACGGCCTGCAGCAGCAAATCACCCACATGATGCCCAAGCGAGTCGTTGATGGCCTTGAAACGGTTCAGATCGAGAAATAACACGGCGAGCTGCTCGTTTGGCTTGCAATGATCCCAGAAGTGATCCATCCCGTTCTTGTTCAATAATCCGGTCAAGGTATCCCGGTAGGCCAGTTCCTTCAGTTGCTCTCTCTCCGCCAGCAGCTGGCGCAGCCGGAAGATCAGGTACATCATCCCTGCAAGAGTCAGTGCATAAATCCCCAGGGCAAGTGAGGCGCTGCCCTTATCAGGTTCAAGCTCCGGGAGAGACTGCAGCCCCAGAAGGTGCATCACATACAGCCCCGCACCGGCAATAAGAATCATAAAGACCGTGAGCATAGCCTTGGCTTGTAGTGTTCTGCCGCCGAACTTCCGTGCCAGAATGAGAATACTATAGACAGTCAATGCTGCAACAAGCACCGAGAATACGGCCAGCATATAATTTCGCGCTTCCATTGTTCATTCGCACTTCCTTAACATAATCTGAATACCAATTACGCTTATTATCGGCAGGATCGGCGGCTTCTGACATAGAATGTGTGGGAATCTGCCACTTTTAATGTAGAAATCATCCTGGAATTTAGCCCTTCATATGCTCCACACAATTGTACAGCTCACAGGTCCAACCACTGTCTTCCTTGACAATATGGGTAATCGAAGTGTTATCCAGGAACTTGCTTACATCCAGCCCGGGGACAAGCCCTCTAAGGCTGCTGCGCAGAATGGCGCCGTGGCTGACGACAAGTATTCTTTTGCCGGGATGCCGTGCAGCTATTTCTTCGATCGCCTGACTGCCTCTGAGCTGGCCCGATTCGTCGCTTTCCAGCCCCACGTCCATAGTTCTCCACCCGCTGCCCCACCGCTCCACACGTTCGCTTTCGGTAGTCCCCTCAATCATTCCGCCGTACATTTCCCGCATTCCCGGGATCTGTCCCGCTAATGGAAGACCTAGCCGGGCTGCAATAACCTCTGCTGTCTGAACGGCCCTCAGCAGGTCACTAGAGTAAATAAAATCCCAATTCTCCCGGCTCAGACGTTCCGCAATGGCCGCCGCCTGGCGCAGCCCCTCTTCATCCAAAGGGTTATTCGTATGCCCCTGTATCCGGCCTTCTTTATTCCAAGCTGTGCTCCCATGTCTGATTAAGCCTATCGTTGTCATTTCGCTAACCCGCCTTTATAGATCAAGATAATTCACAAGCTGAGCTGTAATTTATACGTATATTCGAAAATTATAAACCATCGGCGAAGCAGATGCATACTGAAAGCTTGCTTTTTGTGATAAACAACATTGCACAGCAGGGCAATTGACGATTTTGGGCACACAGTTATATGATAAGAAAGCTTGAAATTTCTGCCACAAGTAAAAGGAGATTCTGTTCACAATGAAAAAAATGTCTGCACTCTTTCTGGCCTTCTTTACCATGTTTTCCGTTCTACCCGTAGTGCAATCCAGCACAGCTGCAGCGGCAGCGCCCAAAACAGCCGTCTATGTCGATAAGGACAATCACTCCTTCATCCCGCTGCGGTTCCTGAACGGCTTTGCCGGCATCCAGGCAGGAGTGGATGCCGCCGGCAAACAAATACAGATTACAAAAGGCGAGTCCTCACTGCTTCTGACTCCGGGCCAAGCGGCAGCCTCGGTCAATGGCGAATCTGCCACGCTGACCGAGCGGCCTTTTAGCAGCAACGGAACTACATATGTCCCCTTGTCTCTTGTCAGCAAGACACTGGGAATTCAACTAAATTGGAACAGAACTGCCGCTTCTCTCACTCTTGCCGCCGATGATGCCGCAGCCACTTTGCCCGTGTTAACCGGTACGCTTATTCAGTCAAGCACTCCAGCGGTGCTAAATGCTAAGCACACCTACAGGGTGGGCGGCAGATCCTTTTCCGTACAGACGGTAACGGTGTCCCTGCTACACCCTTCCCTTAAGCTGGATGTTGTCCTCGCCGGCAACACGGTCGGCAAGACGGAAGCGCTCGGCAGTATCGCCAAACGCAGCGGCGCTGTAGCCGCCATTAACGGCACCTATTTTAACGCATATACAAACAGTTCCTACAAGGTTCCTTACGGTTATATTATCAGCGGCGGGAAAATGCTGAAGGACAGTCCTGCCGACAAGCGGACAGTGTTTGCTTATGACAGCAATCTTCTCGCCGAGCTGATCCCGGGGAATAAATTCATGGACCGCTTCAACTCCGGTTCTGTTGTCGGAGCGCTTCAGGCCGGTCCCCGGCTATTGGTTGACGGCAAAGTAGCACTGAATGTTGCCGGTGAAGGCTTCAGGGACCCCAAAATTTTGACCGGCGGCGGCTCCCGCAGCGCGCTTGGCCTGACACGTGACCACAAGCTGATCCTCCTGACCTCCGGCGGAGCCACGATTCCGCAATTGGCCCAGATTATGAAGCAGGCCGGAGCGTATCAGGCAATGAACCTGGATGGCGGCGCCTCCAGCGGCCTGTTCTACAGCGGCAAATATTTGACCACGCCGGGACGGCTGATCAGCAACGCGCTGGTGGTCAAAACCAAATAACGGCATCAAGATCAGCAAGCCTCCATGAAACGGTCCTTTTGGCCGGACATGGAGGCTTTTTGCTATGGCAATACCCGATCCATCCGTTTCAGCTTTTGCAAGATTTCCCTTAAGCATGTTACTGTAGTTTGGACAAAGGAGTGAGATTATGGAAACCATCCTGATTGTTGAGGACGACGCCAAGCTGGCAGAACTGCTCGGCGCCTATTTGTCAAAATACGAATTTCATACGGTGGCTGTGGAGGATTTCAACAGGGTGCTGGAGACGTTTGAGCAAGCCGCGCCCAGTCTGGTGCTGCTGGATGTCAACCTCCCAAGATTCGACGGATTCTATTGGTGCCGCCAGCTTCGCAAATCCTCGCTTTGCCCCATTCTATTCATTTCGGCGCGCGACAGCGGCATGGATCAGGTAATGGCGCTGGAGAACGGTGGCGACGATTATATCACCAAGCCTTTTCAATACGAGGTGGTGCTGGCCAAAATCCGCAGCCATCTGCGCAGAGCCTACGGCTCTTATGCCCAAACCCAGGAGGAGCGAAAGGTGCAGACAGGCGATCTTACGCTTTTTCCTGAACGCTATACGATTCAGTATGCCGGACAGTCTGCCGAGCTGACCCAGAAGGAATCGGTTCTCCTCGAGGCGCTGCTGCTGAAGGAAGGGCGGGTTGTCACCCGCGAACAACTGCTGGATCTAATGTGGAAGGATCAGCATTTTATTGATGATAATACACTGAACGTCTACATTACCCGGGTTCGGCGGAAGCTCAAGGAACTGGGGCTGGGAGAGATTGTAGAGACGGTTAGAGGGGCCGGCTACCGGATAAGCCTACCCGGAGAAAACCCATGAAGCTGTTCCTCAAAGACCAGCGTCCGCTGCTGCTCTTCTACTTGGTACAGATGCTTCTGGTTCCGGTCCTGTACTATCTGTCGGGCGAATCCAGGCCTTTGTCTATCATTCTGTATGGAATGGCACTTAGTGCGGCGGTTCTTCTCCTCTATCTGGCGTACCGGTATATCCAGCACTACAAGCTGTATAACCGTCTAAGCCATCCAGACGCCGCTCCTGGTGAGCAGCCAGCGCCTCTCGGCGATGCCCCACTGCCTGAAGCGGTGGGAGAAGTGCTGCAACTTACCCACCGCCACTACCAGGAGCAGCTCCAGGAGCATATCCGCCGGATGGATCAGCATATTGTCTTCATCAACCGCTGGGTGCACCAGATGAAGACGCCGCTCTCCGTGATCCAGCTTACGCTGCAGGATCTGGACGAGAAGGAAGCAGCCAGCATCCAGGAGGAGCTGGAACGGCTGCGCAAGGGGCTTGAAATGGTCATTTACACCTCCCGGCTGGAGAGGTTTGCGGATGACTTCCAGGCTGAGGCCCTGCCGCTGCGCAGAATTGTGAGCGAAACGGTCGCCGAGAACCGCAAGCTGTTCATCCGCCGCGGAATTAAGGCGGACATCCGGGTGGATGCCGAACTCATAGTATACAGCGACACCAAATGGCTGATGTTCATGCTGACGCAAATCCTGGTCAATGCCGTGAACTATACCTCCGGTTCGGGCAAGACCGTTACTGTCTCTGCACAGCGCACAGATAAGGAAATCGTTCTTAGCATTCAAGATCAGGGGATCGGCATCTCGCCTGAAGATCTGAAGCGGGTCTTCAATCCTTATTTCACCGGCGAGCGCGGACGGCAATATCATGAATCGACCGGAATGGGCCTTTATTTGGTCCGCGAGATTTGCAGCCGGCTCGGCCACAAGGTTGAACTGGCATCCCGTCCGGGCGAAGGGACTACGGTTCGGATTACTTTTAGCGCGGTTTCTATATAAGTTGAACAACAGCGGCCGGAAGTCCAAACATTCCCCGCAGTTACGACCAGACCCCAATATGAAAATCTATAGTTCAATTTAAAAGGTTAGCTCAGGGCCGGATGGCTTCGGGCTGGCCTTTTTGTGCTGGCGATCTAAGATAACGCTGCCCCGCAGCCAGAATAAGGAATCAGAGGACAGGGGATAATATCCCCAAAGCACCCAGATTTCAGCAGAACGGAGGCGTTACGATGCCAAAAAAGCAGCAAATTGCCCGCAAGAGCACAAGTGATCCCGGAGAGGAGACCGTGCCTGCGCCGCTTCCTCTTGATCTTTCACTGGAGGTGAATCTGCAGGAGATCGGCAGGCTGATTGGCCAGAGCTCGGACGTTATTTTCCGCAGATTCACCAATGATTCGTTAAGCTCGCTCTCCCTGGTTTTTATATACATTGATGGTTTGGTCAATGCGGATGCGGTCAATCAGGCGGTGCTGCAGCCTTTGATGGAAAGGGCCACACAGAAGCGCACCGACATTACTCCCGAAGCTGCCTTCAGCATGATTAAGGATCAAATGCTGCCGGTTGGGGGCGTGAAAGAAGGCAAAACGCTGGAAGCGCTGCTGTCCATGCTGTTTGATGGCTACACGCTTATCTTGTTCAACGGACTCCAAACGGCACTGGCTGCCGATACCTCGGGCTGGGAGAAACGAAGCATCAATGAGCCGACCTCGCAGGGCGTCATCCGCGGTCCCAAGGAGGGCTTCACGGAGAACCTGCGGACAGGAACCGCTATGCTGCGGCGCAGACTCAAAACCTCTGATCTCAGAATCGAAGAGTATAAAATCGGACAGCGCACCCAAACCGGCATCGCCCTCGTGTATCTGCATGGCATCGCCAGCGAGCAAGTGCTTACGGAAGTCCGCCGGCGGCTGAATGCGATCAATACGGACAGTATTCTGGAGAGCAATTATATTGAGGAGTTCATCCAGGATGGGGGTCTGACACCCTTTCCGACTATCCAGAACACAGAACGCCCGGATGCGCTCGCGGGAGGCATTCTGGAAGGGCAGATTGGGATCATTATTGACGGTACTCCCTTTGCGCTGCTGGCGCCTTCTACCTTCTTCAACTTTTTTCAATCCAGCGAGGACTACTATCAGCGTTATGATATCTCCTCTTTCCTGCGGCTGATCCGGTACTCGGCATTCTTCGTATCCATGCTGCTGCCGGCAATATATATCGCCGTCACCACCTTTCACCAGGAAATGCTGCCGACCACCCTGCTGATCAGCCTCGCCGCCCAGCGTGAAGGCGTGCCGCTGCCAGCGCTTGTTGAGGCGCTGCTCATGGAGCTGACCTTCGATGTGCTGCGTGAAGCCGGGGTCCGCATGCCGCGGACCATCGGTCCGGCCATTTCGATTGTTGGCGCACTGGTGCTGGGCCAATCCGCAGTTCAGGCCGGTCTCGTCAGCGCGGCTATGGTTATTGTCGTTTCTTTTACCGCCATCTCCAATTTTGTTATTCCGTCTCTGGCCATCGCCAACTCGATCCGCTTAATCCGATTTGTCATGATGCTTATTGCCGCGACACTCGGCCTGTTCGGGATCATGTCCTTTTTGATGGTGCTGCTGATTCATATGGCGGGGCTGCGCTCTTTTGGCGTACCCTACCTTTCTCCGGTCGCACCAATGGTTCCTCATTACCTGAAGGATGTATTCGTCCGCGTTCCTCTGTGGAATATGACTATGCGCCCCAAGACCAATTTGGGTCAAGAAACGCGCAGACAAGGATCAGACCAAAAACCGGAAGGAGAGAATCCAGCTTGAACGGAAAAATCGGCACTACCCAGGCAGCCATGCTGGTCGCCAGTATAATCCTGCCGACTGCTGTTATCGTGCTTCCCCTGTCCATCAGCAGCTATGCGGAGCAAGACTCGCCGCTGGCCCTTCTTTTGTCGGCCCTGGTTGGGCTCGTCATTGCCGCGATTGTCGGTACGGCCATCCGGCATAATAAAGGCGCACCATTTCTGGACTGGATCGGCGAGAAAAGCTCGCCCATCATCGCCACTATCCTCGGCCTCTTCATGCTGCAGTTCTATCTGGATGCTACGTCGGTGATCCTGCGTGAATTCGTGAATTTCCTGAAGGATTATGTTCTCATCAATACCCCTGTCACGGTGACGACCCTCCTGATCGTGTTCATCAGCATTTATATGGTCAGACAAGGCCTTGAAGCCATTGCCAGGGTGAACATCCTCATCATACTGCTATATCTGTTCTTTGTGCCGCTGGCCATATTCGGTTTGTCCAATGAAATGAATGTACATCATCTGCTGCCGGTTTTCGACCATTCACTGGCGGAATTGACGCTGGCCAATACGGCATCCATTGCATTGATGTCTGAAGTAGCCGTGCTGCTGTTCCTGGCCCCTTATCTGAAAAATCCGCAGAAAGCCCGCGTTATAGGCTGGACCGGCATTCTCCTATTCTTGGGAATGATGATGTTTGTATTGATTCTAACGCTGATGGTATTTGGAGCAGAAATAATCAAGCTTAGCGTTTATCCGGGATTTTTAGCCGCCAGTATCGTCCATATTGGAAGATTTGTGGAGAATTTGGATATTCTCTTTGTCTCCTACTGGGTGCTTTCCTTCTACCTCAAGTTCTCGATTTTTCTGTTTGTTACCGTAGAGTGCTTCAAGCAAACCTTTCGAGTGAACAACAGCAAGCCATTTATCGGTGCACTGGGTCTGGTTATCGCTTTGGAGTGCCTGTTTACCTGGCAGAGCTCGGCCAAATTAAATCTCTACAACAAGGAAGGACATTTTCTGGTCTTTTGCCTGTTCAATGTGTTCGTTCCACTCGGGGCATTATTGCTAGGCCGGTTACATAAATTCAGATCCAAGGAAAAAGGGTGGAGAACATGAGCTTATGGAAGAAAACACTCTGTCTGCTGCTCTGTCTCCCTCTGTTGTCGACTCTGCTCAGCGGATGCTGGGATGACCGCGAGCTCACTGCGCTCGGTATTGTTTCCGGTACGGCATACGACTGGGAAGATGAGCAATGGAAAGCTACCTATCAGGTAATCACCCCCTCCTCCGGGGCGAGCAGCATGGGGGGCAGTACAAGCGGAAGCACAAGTTCTCCTCCGTTTATTACCTTTACAGTGAAGGGTAGAACGATAATGGAAGCTGTTGAAAAAACCAATCTGACTAGCACACGTGAGATGTTCTTCTCCCACTCCAGAATTACCGTACTGGGAGAAAGCCTGGCCAGGCATGGCGTGAATCAATTAATTGATATGTTTCTCCGCAAGCAGGATGCCCGGGAAACGGTATATGTATTTATTACCAAAGGCGAGGCCGGTAATATTCTGGATCAGCTTATGCAGATGACCAAGAATCAGGGAGCCGGCATTCAGTTAATGATTGAGCAGGAATCCCGGCTGCTCTCTTATTATCCCGGCACCCGGATGTTTGAGCTGGCAATGGCTCTTTCTTCCGATTCGGGAAGCGCGATCCTTCCCGAGATTCTGCTTACAGGGAATGAAATTATGGATAAGTCCGATGAAACCGCCCGTACGGATCTCCCTTCACGGCTGGCTCTAGGCAGGCTAGGCGTACTGAAGGGTGATAAGCTGGTAGGCTGGCTAACGCAGAAGCAAGCCTTCGGCTTATCGTTTCTGACGGGTAAAATTAAAAACGCTACGATTGCTTTCGCTTCCCGCCCCGGTACAAGTGACAAGACCGACGCCTCTTTTGTTCTTCAGCATTCAAGCACCTCCGTTCATCCCAAATGGGAAAAGGACCATTACATCTTGGATGTGGATATTAAGGGCAGCGGAGCGCTCCTCGAGCTTGGAAGCGTCATGGATCTGAATGACCGTGCCTCCATTACGGAAATGGAACAATCCATAGAACAGCAGGTGCTGGGGTTTGTCAACAACTCCTGGACGAAGGTTCGGGAGCTTGGGGCTGATGTCACTGGCTTTGCAGTGACAATTCACCGCAGCGACCGCAAGCGCTGGAAGCAAATCCAGAAGGATAAGAGCTGGGACAGCGTGTTCCAGAATATCGAAATCCGCCCCCATGTCTCAATGAAAATTTTACGGACAGGCCTCAGCAGCAAATCCTTCGAATCAGTTCACAAGAAATAAAGGAGCTGGCCCTATGAAAATAGCTATAATTCTTGGGCTTTATGGTCTCGCTTTCTGGCGGGGCTGCACCCTGCTGAACGGGAAGGGCCTCAGGGCACACAGGCTGTGGTTCGGCTGCATTATGCTCTACTGTGCCTATGTTAACATTTCAGGCATTACCGGAACTCCACATATAGGGGTGTCTACCCTGTATATAGCGTTCTTCCAGCCAGCCGGCAGGGCAATTATCAAATGGTTAGGAGGCTGATCTCCACTCATGCAAAAAAATGAACAGGTGTCTGCCCTGCAAATTTCGTTTATGATCATGCTGTTTGAGATCGGCAGCACGCCGCTGTTTCTGCTTGGCGGCAAAGCCAAGCAGGATTCCTGGCTGGTCATGTGCACCGGCTCTGCAGCCGGCTTCATCCTGCTTCTGCTCCTGATGTGGATTCAGCAGCGGTCTATGGATACCGACCTTATCGGCATGCTTCAATCTCATTTCGGGCGTATTGCTGGCTCCGTTCTCGGCGGAATCTACAGCCTCTATTTTGCCTACGAGTCCATGCGCAATGTCCGCGATTTAGGCGAGATGACGGCGATGACGATGCTGCCGAAGACCCCAATGGCTGTCACCATGCTGATTTTTATATCCATTGCGTTATATGCCATATGGAAAGGGACCGAAGTTATCTTTCGCCTGCCGGAGGTTCTCTTGCCGCTATTGCTTTTCTTTTATGGCCTGCTTATTGTGCTGCTTGGCATCATGGGTTCCTTGGACCTCAATCACCTGACCCCCGTTTTGGATGGCGGACTGCTGCCGATTATAAAGACCGCGCTGCCGGATGTTGTTTCTTTTCCCTTCGGCCAAATGATTGTGTTCTTAATGCTGTGGTCCTTGTGGGATAAGCCCGGTGTGCCTGTTAAAAACACAATAACCGCTTATCTTCTGATCAGTATTTTTCTGATTTTCATGAATGCCCTCAACGTTGCAGTCCTCGGACCGACGGTGGCTGGATTCAGCCAATTGCCCTTTTTGAAAATAGTACGCACCCTATCCAGTCTGAAGTTTATCGAACGCCTTGACATCCTGGTTACGATCCAACTCTTCATCGGCCTGCTGATCAAGATGATGCTATTCTACTTTTGTTCGGTGAAAGCAGTGGCAGAGCTGACCGGAAAACCGGCAAAATGGTGGGTATTTCCCGTGGGTGCGGTCATTTATGGCGCTTCCTTTCTGGAGAGAGACTACACGCAGCATATTGCCATCGGCCTGGGACCAAGCCTTAAGATTGATCCGATATTTCAGGTGGGCATTCCCCTGCTATTGGCGATTTCCATCCTCCTACGGAGCCGGTCTAAGCACTCCTCCTAAGTACGAACGTAACCTTAATCACGCTGTAAGGTAATGTTAAGGTAAAACCATAGCACCCCCAGTGCTCTTCCTGTAAACTCGGTAACAGAAGCGGAAACGGCTGCGGCCTGATAACAAGAATGGCACCCCTCGTTTCCGGCAGGAAGGAATGAATAGAATGAATGTACTTGAGGTTACCGCTCTGAATAAAGTATATCCGGGAAAAGTGCATACACAGGCTCTCACCGATATTCATCTCAGTATAGAGCAAGGTGAGTTCGTCGGGATTATGGGACCTTCGGGCAGCGGCAAAACCACTCTGCTCAACATGGTCTCCACTATTGACCAGCCCTCCTCGGGTGAGGTAAAGATCGGCGGAAGAAATCCCTATCTGATGAACAAGAAGGAACTGGCCCTGTTTCGCCGCAGACAGCTCGGCTTTGTGTTCCAGGACTTTAATCTGCTGGAGACCTTGACTGTGGCGGAAAATATCGTTCTGCCTCTGACCCTGGACAACCGCAAGCTGGCCGAAATGGACGCTCTGCTGCAGAAGGTCGCGTCCCGCCTGAATATCACAGATATCCTGAACAAGCGGACCTACGAAATTTCCGGCGGGCAGCGCCAGCGGACAGCCATTGCCCGGGCTATCATCACTCAGCCGGCAATTCTCCTGGCCGATGAGCCCACCGGTGCGCTGGATTCCAATTCCTCGCGGATTGTGATGGAATCGCTGGAGGATATCAACCGCAAGGAAGGCACTACACTGATGCTGGTTACGCATGATCCGCTGGCGGCGAGCTATTGCCACCGCATCGTCTTCATCAAGGATGGCAAGCTGGCGGCGGAAATTCATCGCGGAGACAACCGCCAGACCTTCTTCCAGAAGATTATCGACACACTTTCATTCTGGGGAGGGAACGGCCATGAGCTTTCCTCAATTCGCGTTTAACAATGTGCGGCGCAATTCGCGCGCGTATATGGCCTTTTTTCTCAGCAGTGCCTTTATGGTAATGATATTCTTTTCATATTCGGTGTTTATCTATCACCCGGGCGTCGCGTCTGTAACAATGGGAGCAAACTCAGCTGTCGGGATGAAGATCGCTTCATACATCGTGTTCATCTTTGCTTTCTTCTTCGTGCTCTACTCGATCAGCGCCTTTCTTAAATCGCGTAATCTGGAATTCGGTATTCTGATGATCCTCGGCGCACGTCCGGAGCAGATCAACCGGCTGATTCTGCTGGAAAATATGCTGATCGGCCTGCTGTCGATCCTGAGCGGGATGGCCGGCGGAATGCTGCTGTCCAAGCTGTTCCTGCTGCTCAGCACCACTGCGATCGGCATTGACGAGCTGCCCTTCTATTGGCCGGTGAAGGCGATGGTCCTTACTTCTGTTTGTTTTATTGCTCTTTTCCTGGTTAGTTCTGTCTTTACCCTGCTGTTCATCCGCAAAAACCAGGTGCTTGAGCTGCTGAAGGGCAGCGTCAAGCCGAAGAAGGAACCGAAGGTCTCCTGGCTGTTGTCGCTGCTCGGACTGGCCCTGCTGACTGCAGGTGCCGTCGCCATCCGCAGCCCGTTATCCCCTGCCTCTCTGCTGGCAGCGGCTGTCACCGGGATTCCCGGAACCTATTTTTTCTATTCGCAGTTGTCCGTGCTGGGCATGCGCCTCTTGAGAAAAAGCCGGAAAAGGCTGTGGCGCGGGACCAATCTGCTATGGATCTCCGAAATGGGCTATAAAATCAAGGACAACGCACGGATGCTGTTTCTTGTCACTGTCGTTACCTCGATGGCCTGTATGGCCGCCGGATTCCTGCTGTCGATCAGTCAAGCGAACAGATCAGCTTATATGAACAATCCCTTTGCAATTGCCTATACGGTTTATGATGGGAAGGATACTGACGCCGGGCTGCAGGAAATCCGCCGCACTCTGGATAAGGCTGGAGTCAAATATACAGAGGACAAGGCCCGGTTCATCTACGACTCGATCAAGGGAGAAGGCGGGAGCAAGCAGAACGGCGTTGAAATGATTCCGCTCACCCGCTTTAATCAACTGGCAGAGCAGTTGGATTATACCGGACTGCCTCCGCTGAGCGATGGTGAAGCTGCACTGTTTTTTGATCCGCAGCTTGTCTCCTTGAACTTTGATGCCGGCCAGAATGTAGTGTTATCCAATTTGAACGGGCAAAAGCTTGTGCTGGTGCAGGTTCAGAAGCCAAAGGTGATGCCGTTTGGCCCATACACCCGACCGTTACTGATTGTGAGCGACAGCTTGTATGACAAAGCTGAGGCCGCGTCGGACAGCTCCGCTCTGGTGGAGAATTACTTCTACACGATCCCGGCATGGGATAATGCACGGCTCAAAGCTGGTGAACCCGAGACTGTCATCTCAAGTGAACTGGCGCAGTGGAGCGTTAACAGAAATACAGCTCTAGACAACTGGGACACCTCAATCAGAGCCCGGGCGGATAGCTACATGGCTTCCAAGCGGAGCACCTCCATGATGAGTTTTATCGGGGTTTTTATAGGCTTGATTTTCTCGCTCTCGTCCGCCAGCTTCCTCTATTTCAAGCTGCATACGGAGCTGAACGCAGATATAAGAATGTATCATGCCCTGTCCAAGATCGGTCTGAGCGTCAGAGAAATGTCAGCCTCCGCCACCCGGCAGATCGCACTGCTATTCTATATTCCCATTCTGGTTGCTGTCATACAGACGCTGGTAGTCATTCGTCCGGTGCTGTACCAGATCCACATCCGGAATGTCGCCATGCCGGTCCTGGTTACGGCGGCTGCATTTTTGACCGTGCAGACCATTTATTTTATCATTGTTAGATCGCGTTATATTCACAGTCTGAAAAAAATGATGGTATAACACAGGAGGGAACTGCTAGAAGTATGTCCAAAGCCGATCATATGTTGTCCATTCTGTGGATGCTGCAGCAGCGCAGAAGAACCGCCGCAGAGCTGGCGGAGGAGCTGGAGCTAAGCGTGCGCTCGATCTACCGCTATATTGACGCGCTCTGCGCCAGCGGCGTTCCCGTGATTGCGGACGCCGGTCCGGGCGGCGGCTATAGCCTGCCGGAGCATTTCAGCGCGGCTCCGCTCTTCTTCGACGACGGGGAACGCCGGGCGCTTGTTCAGGCCTCCGCTTTCGCCCGGGGCAGCGGGTATCCTTATGTGGATGCCCTTGAAGGTGCGCTTGCCAAGCTCAAACGTTACAGCAATGCCGAACAGCAGCTACAGATGGAGCGCCACGGCAGCGGCCTGGAGACGCTGCATTCACCGGCTGCACCGCTTGAGCAGCTGCTGGAAGAGCTTGAGAGCTCCACTGCGGACAGCCTGACGCTAGAGATGGAGTACCGCAAAGGAAACGGCGATGCTCCTTCCACCCGCTGCATTGATCCTTACGGGCTGGTGCTGTGGAAGGGCCAGTGGTACTTGGCAGGCTTCTGCCATCAGCGCCAGCAGATTCGCAGCTTCCGTGTGGACCGGATCACCGGGCTGCAGCGGACAGGCGCAAGCTTCCTCCGCCCCGCCGGCTTCTCGGCGCGTGAATTTCTGCTGCAGAGCCTTCTGCCGGCCCAGGATAGAACGGAAGAGCTGATTCCCGTTGTCATCGAGGCTGCAGAGAGAGTACTAAATGAGCTATGCAGCCACTGGCTGTTCGGTCACACGCTGGAGCAGCGCAGCAGTGGAACGGCGCGGTTCCTGCTGGATGAAGCCACTGTGTACAGCTACGCTCCATACTTCCTCCTGCCTTACGGGAAGTCGCTGACAATCATTGAACCGGCAGCCTTGAAGCAGAAAATTGCTGCCGTAGCCACAGATATTGCAGCACATTATTCGGAATAATCCTCTTCCTAAGGATCACTGACCGTATCTGTCAGTGATCCTTTTGTATAGTGTAGACAGGTCTGAGACATACATGAAAAAGACACTTCCAGAGAGGAATGATTGAGATGAAAGAATTGAAATATGAGTTCTATATTGGCGGTACCCCAGCGCAGGTATGGAACAGTCTGGTTGCACCGGAGCAAGTTAAGCAAATCTATTACGGCAGCGTAATCCGCTCCAGCTTCAAAACAGGAGAACTGCTGGAATATGTCGGCCCGGGAGCAGACGGAGACGAAACCGTACATGTCTATGGCACGCTGCTGGAGTATGTTCCAGAGCAAGTCTTAAGCTTCATACACAAGGCTGGCCCTTCCTACCTTAAGGGGGAGGAGCCTTATGAATCCCGCATCACCTGGCAGCTCGAACCCGCTGGCGGCTGCACCAGGCTGACGCTGATTCACGATGACTGGCACCCGGACGACCCCTTATATGCAGCCAGCGACAGTGCCTGGTGGCAGATTCTGAGCAACATCAAAACACTGGTGGAGACCGGCCGAACGCTGGATTTTGGCAGCGGGGAATAGCAGGATGGTACTGATTTAACTTTTTTCCAAATATATTAAATTTAATTTATATTTTTAATATAGCGTGATATTAGCCGATAATCAGGTTTACAATCAAAAAAACAGTACATTAAAGCGTTTTTTTATACACGTTATATATTTGACATAAAACATGACACATAAATATAATCCCATTAATAATTATTTAAATATGTTAGGTTTAATGACGTATATGAATAATTATACATACTTAGGGGGGTTGAATTTATGTCATTATCCAAATCAATATGGCTAAAAACTGCTTTAACTGCTGGACTGGCTTTAGGTTCGCTTTTTCCAACTGTCACCATGTTTCCGGTCTCAAGCACCTATGCAGCAGAGGCTGTAGTCCAGGGAACCGTCGTATCTACTCAATCCGCAATCCAACTGCCCAAGGTACAGGTTATTGCAACCGGGGGCACCATCGCGGGCCAATCTGTTGATGAAACAAGCTTTCAAAATTACAAGGCAGGCACTTTATTAATCGAAGATATGGTTAAAGCGCTGCCCAATAAAGATCAAATCGCTGAAGTCTCCAGCTATCAATTTGGCAATGCGGGTTCCGGCTCCTACTCAATGCAGCAATTATATAGTCTTTCCTTAAAAGTCGATGAGGCGCTTAAGACACAGGATGGAGTCGTTGTAACTACAGGTACAGACACGATGGAGGAAATAGCTTATTTTCTTGATCTCACCGTACGCAGCCCCAAACCCGTTGTAATTACAGGCTCAATGCGCCCATGGACAGTTATCGGCAGTGACGCTCAGGCGAATTTATACAATGCCATCAAGCTGGCTGCAAGTGGAAAAACAAAGTATTTCGGAACCGTTCTGATGCTGAATGATGAATTCCATGCGGCAAGAGAAGTTACTAAAAGCAATGCTTACCGGACTGATACTTTTGAAACACCTAAGCTTGGGATGCTGGGATATATCGACGAAAAAAATATCCGCATCTACCGCTCCAATGCCAGATCACTCATGAGTGAAGATAAGTGGGCAACACCCTTTGATTTGAGTAAAATTTCACCATCCAGCCTGGCGAAGGTGGAAATTGCCTATGCTTATCAAGATGCCGGGGCTGGAGCAATCACAGGTTTTGTCGCGGACGGGGCAAAGGGAATTGTTACTGCCGGCACAGGCGCCGGGGGAATTTCCAAAGCAATGGGAGAAGCCCGGACGAAGGCGATTAAAGAGAAAGGTGTTATCTTTGTTGCAACAACCCGTACGGGTTCCGGCAGCAACTACACAAGCGCCGATGGCATTATTGCCGGAGACAACTTAAACGCCGCACATGCCCGCATTCTACTGATGTTAAGCCTTTCTTTCAGCAGCGATTTCAACACGATAAAAGGCTGGTTTGACACTTATGGGTCAGGTCAAATCGACACTGCGGGAAAATAACAGATTTTGAAACTATATGAAGAAAAACAAGCACCAGGCCCCTTAGAGGTCTGAGTGCTTGTTTTTTTCTTTCGCTATTATTCTTAATTTATTTTTCCCTAGGGAAACTTTTTTGTTGCCAGGACAAATTTATTCACGTATACTACTATTGTGGAATACTACAATAATCTAACCCTAGTGCACAATATATACTTATTTCTAAATATGAAAGTAGGAGATGTTATGGCTGGAGCTTCTATTCCGTTGTCGGAAGCGCTGAATGGCAACAAGCTTGTGATCACTGGCATCGAAGTGCAGGGGGTGCTGCGGAGAAGGCTGCTTGATCTCGGATTTGTGGTCGGCAATGCCGTTGAGGTTCTGCGGCGCAGCCCGCTCGGAGACCCTACGGCCTTTCGGGTAAGCAATACGACCATTGCCCTGCGCCGGGAGGAAAGTTCGCTGATCTACGGAGAAATCATTGGAGGTGAAGAAGGATGAGTCAATTCACTGTCGCTTTTGCAGGCAACCCCAATACAGGAAAAAGCACGCTCTTCAACCTGCTGACCGGCCTGCGCCAGCACACGGGCAACTGGGCGGGCAAAACCGTCATTACCGCCGAAGGCGAATTCACGCACAAGGGCCACGCCTACCGGGCGGTCGACCTTCCCGGCACTTATTCACTGTACTCCAATTCTGCCGATGAGGAGGCCGCGCGGGATTACATTATTTTCGAGCAGCCGGATGTGACGCTAGTAGTACTGGACGCAACTTCGCTGGAGCGCAATCTTAACCTTGCATTGCAAGTGCTGGAGATTACCGGGCGGACCGTGATCTGCGTCAATCTGATTGATGAGGCCCAAAGGCTGGGCATCACCATTAACCTGAAGGCCATTGCGAAGCGGCTGGGCGTCCCCGTTGTGGCGATTTCGGCCCGGAACAAAATTGGCATTGAAGCTCTGCTGGACCAGATCGAGCGTGTTGCCACCGGAGCATTCACAGCACCGCCGCTGCGCATCGCTTACAGCGATGAGATCGAACAGAGCATTGCCGAGCTTGCGCCTGTCGTGGAGCAGACGTTTGGTTCCAAATATCCGGCGCGCTGGATTGCCCTGCGGCTATTGGACGGTGATGACAGCCTGCTGGCCTCACTCAAAGCTAACATGAACCGCAAACCTATTCCCGAAGCAAAGGAGGCCATAAGTCATGGAGTCACCGCATGCCATTAAAGGAACGGACGCTATAGATTCCCTGCTGTCGGCAGCGAAAAAACTGGCGGACAAGGGCGCAATCCGGGATGAGATCGTCAGCGGCATTTATGGCGTATCGACGGAAATCTGCCGTGATGCCGTCACCTATCAGGACCAAAAGAAGCTCACCAGCACTTACAAGCTGGACAATATCGTAACCTCAAAAATATGGGGCTTCCCCATTATGCTTGCCGGTCTCGGCCTGGTGTTCTGGATTACGATTGCCGGAGCGAACTACCCTTCGAGCTGGCTCGCTTCCCTCTTCGGCTGGATCGAGGGTTATCTGAACGCCGGCTTTGAAGCGGTGAATGCCCCCTCCTGGCTGCATGGCGTGCTTGTGCTGGGACTGTACCGCGGAACCTCCTGGGTGATCAGCGTCATGCTGCCCCCTATGATGATTTTCTTCCCGGTGTTCGCGCTGCTGGAGAATTTCGGCTATCTGCCGCGCGTGGCGTTTAACATGGACCGGTTGTTCAAAAAATCCGGCGGCCACGGCAAACAGGCCTTAACGATGTCGATGGGCTTTGGCTGCAATGCCGCCGCCATTCTCTCCACCCGCATTATCGAATCGCCCCGGGAACGGATGCTGGCCATTCTGACCAATAATTTTGTTCCCTGCAACGGACGCTGGCCGACGCTGATTCTGCTATCCTCCCTGTTCATGGCCTCTGGTGCTGCAGCAGGTGCAATGCAAACTTTATCGACCGCCCTGGTGCTGATGGGAATCGTGCTTATCGGGATAGTCGTAACCTTGACTGTCTCCTGGGTGATGTCCAAGACCGCGCTGCGGGGAGTGCCGACCCATTACACTCTAGAGCTTCCGCCATACCGCCGCCCGCAAATCTGGAAGACCATACTTATCTCCTCCAAGGAAAAATCCCTGAACGTACTGACCAGGGCTATCGTTGTTGCCGCTCCTGCCGGAATTATCACCTGGATTCTCGGCAACGTATTCATTGGCGGGGACAGTGTACTTAATCATATGGCGGCTTTCTTTGATCCTTTTGCCGGGCTGCTCGGGCTGGACGGCTTCATTATTATGGCCTTTATCCTAGGGCTGCCGGCCAATGAAATTGTGCTGCCGATTCTCCTGATGGGCTATATGTCCTCCGGTGCAATGGTTGATGTCGACGGTCTGGGCAGCATTAAGGACATCTTTGTGAGCCACGGCTGGACCTGGCTGACCGCGCTTAACATGATGCTCTTCTCCCTGCTCCACTATCCTTGCGGCACCACGCTTATTAATATCTACAAGGAGACCCGCAGCATGAAATGGGCTGTGCTCTCCGCCGTCATTCCGCTTGCAATCGCTATTTCCGTAACCTTTGCCATTGCACAGGCGGCCCGCTTGTTCGGCTGGGTGTGATGCACAAAAAACTCCTTCGCAGCTCTTACTGTGAAGGAGTTTTTCATTTGCCCGATCAAAGCAGCCTCTCAATTTTACATCCCCTGCAGTCTGTTCGCAGAATCCTCATAATGCCCTGCCAGCCTTAACCTGAAAGTGGTTCTAACGCTTGGCGACAAGGCCTCCACCTGTAAAATAGCCGTGAGCAGCTCTTTATTCCGTATATCCTTATACATAGCGTCATTGACCATCGCAATAGAGATTTGCGCGGGATGGGATTTGGAGCGAACGAATGGACTCTCAATGCTAACCCACCCTTCCTGCAGAACACGCATGAGAAAACCGGTTCTTCCTGAATTTTGGAAAAGGAGCGGCAGCCCAGGGCTACCAAATTTTTTGGCCAGCTTATGACATGGGGGGCGGGGCTGGGTAACCTCAATCAATGCCTCCCCCCACATGAAAATATCGCCGATATGTATTTCCGATTCCCTCATCCCTTGTACTGTCAGGTTTTCTCCGAAGGAACCCAAGGGAAGCTCCCGGCATAACTCCTGCTCCCAGTCACCGTAATATTCTTCCGGATAAACGCAAATTGCTTTGTCCGGTCCGCCATGTCTGACTTTGTTAGCCTGTTCGTCCCCTTGCAAACCCAGAGCAGATAAGAACACCCGGTCTTGGGTTGATTTCTTCGTTATTGCAGACAAGACGCGTTTTCCTTCAAATTCAATCCACTCGGATTTTCCAATGTTCACAGAACAGATCCGCATTCCCATTCCACTCTCCTTACACCGCTGTATCCGCCTGCAGCTCCTTTTGCGCCAGAGCGACCTTCTGATTCTGTGCATTACGGATAAGCTGATAGATGGCCACGCCGCAGAGGACAAGCAAACCGGAGATGAGTGCAAACATTGCGCCCCCGCCGAACTGTTCAAAGATCACTCCGAAACAAATGGGGCCGAGAATTTTGGGAATCTGCATGTATAACCCAAAAATTGAATTGTATCTTCCTCTCATGCCTGCGGGAGCAGCGATAGAAACATACTTTTGCAAATGGATGATGCCGATAATTTCACCCACGGTGAAGATCAGCTCCGTTACCACCAATACGAGAAAAGATGTCGCAAATCCATAGCCCAGACTTACGATGGCAAACAGCACATAGCTGATCAATATCATGGACTGTGGCGATTTATTCTCCGTCTTCTTGGGAAGCCAAACCATCAGCAGAATAACAACAACAGAATTAATCGTCATCAGCCCGGCAAAGACGGAGGACGCATTGGAAAAGTTTGTTTTCAAATGCAGAGGAAGGGTTGTTTCCACCTGCGAATACAATAACCCCACAGGAATCGCGAGCAAGGTCAACAGGTACAGCAATCGGTGCTCCCGGTATGGAAGTCTGGCAGAATGGGCTGCAGGCTTATCCGCCAGAAAGGTATCCTTCGGGCGTGTCTCCGGCACCTTCCACCAAATGAGCAGAGCGAACAGAACGAATGAGGCCGAGCAAATGACGAAGATAACATTCTGGTTCAACAAATACACGGCCAGGCCCAGCAAAGGCCCCAGCGCACCGCCAACATTAACCGCGCCATGAATAAGGGCAAAGACCTCCGCACGTTTCTCCTCGGGAACAATATCAGAAATCTGCGCATTGGCTGCAGGCAAAAACATCGGCATGCCCATGCCTCCAAGCACAGAAATCAGAATAAGCATCCACAGCGTATCGGCAAATATGAAACCAAGCATGGACAAGGCCTGAATCGCAAGCGATACAAGCATAACCGGCTTGCGTCCGTAACGGTCAGCCAACCCTCCCCCCCAGAAGCTCAGCATAATTCCCGCCAGCGGCTGAAGACCTACAACCAGCAGAGGCATCAGCACAGTTCCGCCAAGCTTATCCGAGATATAGAAAATGAGAAAAGGCCGGATCATAAATGTAGTTAGCGCACACAATCCGGTTCCAAACACTCGAATCCATAGAATGGGGTCATGTCGTCTAAAATAAGAAAAAGTAAGCCGCATGGAAGAATCAACCTCTCTTCATTCTATTCAACGATGCCCATATGTCCGTTGCTCTCAAGCGACAGCTCCCAGGTGCGCAATTCATAATTCTCTTTGCCCGACAGGACGTAAGGGTCACGCTCTGCAATCTGCACAGCTTCTTCTCTGGACGTTGCGCGGATAATGACCATACCGCCGGCATAATCCGTAAACGGCCCGCACATTACCAGTTTGCCCTCCCGGTCAAGCTCCCGCAAATGGTTCACATGAGCGCGAATGAGCTCAATATCCATTTTTTCGTTCGTTGCATGGCTGAGCAAAATAACATAACGAATATCTTCATCTCTGGTAATATAGCTCATTTGTAACATTCCCCTTTTTTTTATTAAACTGTGATCCGGTCAGCAGATACTGGTGCAGAATGCAGCCAGCAGTGCGTATCTTCAGCCAAGTAGTCGTTATACAGGCCATAAGCCACTCCGCGGCAGCCCCCGCATTTTTCCCGGATTCCGCAGCTTCCGCAGTTTCCGCCCAGATTGCTCCGGTCACGCAATTGCTGGATGACAGGAGAGTTGTCCCAAATCTCCTTCAAGGGACGTTCCTTTACATTGCCTAAATGGACCGGAAGCATAACACAGGGAGTAACCCAGCCATCCGCAGAGATATAGCCTTGTGCCATCCCGGCCTGGCAGCCGCGAAAGCCCTCCTGGCAGGCCAAATCCGGATCGACCAGAGCCATTTGCGCCAAGTGGCTGCTGAACTTCATACGCCCTTTAAGCTGCTCTCTTTTATTCACCCATAACTCAGCCAAAGACTTCCACTGATCAGGAGGCAGATCCATGCTCTGGCTTCCCCGGCCTACCGGAACAAACTGGGAAAGGTTGAATAGATGTACGCCTTTGGATAGAGCAAATTCAATGACCTGTTCTGTGTGATGCACATTCTCCTTGTGGGGAGTAAAACAAAGATGCGTCTGGAGCCCTGACTCAAGCGAAGCATCAATGGCCCGCTCCACCCGGTTGAACAACCCCTTCAGCCCCCGCACTTCATCATGCGTCCGGCCTATGCCATCGAGGCTGATCTGAATGCGCTGAAGCCCTAGTGCTCTTAATTCCTTCGCTCTTTTCAGATCCAGATGCCAGCCATTGGTTCCCAGACCCACCTGCATATTATGATGAACGGCGAGTTTAAGGATGCTTTCGATATCCGGCCGAAGCAGCGGCTCCCCGCCCGATAAGGCCAAATCAATACAACCTATATCCGCCAGTTCTTCTATCAGGTGCAAGGCCCGTGCCGTATCCAGTTCGCCCGGAAGACAGGTTCCAGAGCTTGACGAGCAATGAATACAGTGGGCATTACACAGATTAGTAACCGACCAGACCATATGCACAGGATAGCGGAACCATTCCTCTACCATTTTTAGACCAGCTCCGTTTCTTGTAATTATCCGTATATTTCAAAGCATTCCCGGTTGCTAAAGTACAACGCGATTATATTCTGAACGTCTTCTACGCTTACCTGATCAATGAAGGTTAGAAGCTCTTCGAGAGGAATCATACGTCTATGGCGCATCCAGGCTTGGGCAATCGAGACCGAACGGCTGTGGGAGACGGAGGCATCCAGGGCCATTTGTGTTTTTACTTTTTGCTTGGCTCGGTTGAATTCGCGTGGTGTGATATTTCCATTCTCCATCTGGCTCAGCTCGGCCAGCAGCTTTTCCTTGATCCCTTCCAGCTCGGCAGTCTTTGCCAGCCCATAGATTTTGAACAGCCCCTTGCCTCCCAATACGGAGTAGACACAGGTGAGCTGCTGGGCGATTCCAGGGGCGACGATCACATTATAGAGCCTTGAGCCGATGTAATTATCGTCACCCAGCAGGGTACACAGCAAATGGACTGCATAATGCTCTTTATCTTCAAGCGGCGGGAGACTCCAGGCCCATACCGAGTAACCTAGCTCCGCACGCGCCCGCGAGAGGTTCACAACCGCAGGTTGTGCCATTTGAGTCTGTTCCAGACCAGCCGGAAGATTTGGCTCCTCCCAATTCTGTAACGCTTGCAGGCAGGATTCTAGTCCGCTGCATTTTTCCAGGCTGCCGGCAATCACCAGCAGAATATTGGAAGGGATATAATGCTGCCGGTGAAATTGTCTAAGCTCCAGAGAGCTAAGTTTTAGAATGTCCTCATCAAGGCCGATCAGCAGCTTGCCCAAGCGCCCGGGATACACAGATTGATGAAGCGCATGGGTGATTCTGCTCCTTGGTTCCTCTAACTGTCTTGATAATTCTTTGCGGATAATATTCTGCTCCAGACCAAAATCCTCTTCCCGCAAAAGCGGCTGCCGGATCATATCCATCAATGGAAAAAAGATTCCCGGCAACTCCTCAGGTGTGGAACGGCTGTAGTAGCAGGTATATTCCCACGTTGTAAAGGCATTCATAGTCCCTGCCATTTGAGTAAATTCGGGACTCAGGGTTCCCTTCGGATAAAGCAGCGATCCCCGAAACAGCAAATGCTCCAGCGCATGTGCGATCCCTGTCTGTTCCTCAGCCTCATGCCTTGCCCCGCTCAGTACAAAAAATCCGGCCGTCACACTTGCCATTGAAGGCATATCCTCCGTGATTACGTTCAGACCATTTGGATACTTCCACTGCGAATAGGCCATAACGTCCCCCTAATGATTCATTACTAGCGCTGAAGCGGATACCGGACCAAGCGTCACCACACCTATGTCTGCAGCCGGGGCGGCGTTCTGTAAAGCGGACTGAATAGCCTCCGGGGTAACCGAACTTATGGCTTCCTTCATGGCGGTTAATGTCCCGGGGTATCCCGGATACCATGCAGCGGTCAATAGTGTGTTCATCCTGGAAGCTGTGCTCTCCGATCTTAATACCATCTGGTTTAAAAGCTGGTTCTGGGCGGCCTTGACCTCCTCCCCGTTTATACCGTTGTTCCTGATTTGCTCCACTTCTTGAACGATGGCAGATGCCGCCCAGGATACGTTATTCGGTCCGGTGGCCAGATAAAAGGTCATGAGTCCCGTGTCCCGGAAGGACATTAAACTGCTGCGCACTTGATAGGCCAGCCCTTTTCGCTGCCGGATACTCTCAAAAAGTCTGGAGCCGTCTCCTCCGCCCAAGGCTTGCGACAACACAGCAAATGCGAAAAAATCAGGATGTCTGCACGATACACAGGGCAGCGCCGCCCCCAGATGAACGAGTCTGCCTTCCTGTTCTATGGAATACGCGCAGGATTGCCAATAAGGAGGTTCTTCCCGGGGAATACACAAGGAGTCTTGTACGGTAACGGCTTCTTCGAACGCATCCAGCAGCTTTTCCAGTCTGTCCTCTGAAATGCCTCCAACCACAGCAAGCACACAATTATTCGGAACGTATAGCCGTTTATAGACGCTTTTCACCTTGGGGAAATCCAGCTTCACTATATCTTCAACTAGGCCTACAGCTGACCGGCCGATGGTCTTGCCCCCGGACATTCGCTCACGCAATACATCCATTACGTACGCATTCGGTTCCTTCCGGCGTTTGCTTGAAAGAACTGCTGCATACTCCTTGCTGGCCGCAAAGGTCTCAGGGCTGGGTTCAAACTCCAGAATATCCTGCATAAACAGTCTGAAGACCGGCTCAAATTGATCACAAAGCACTGTAGTCCAGTGGCGTGTCCATTCTATATTGGAAGAGGTTTTCACATTAGCCCCGTAATCTGCCAAAATCTCAGCGCGATCCTCTTCCTTCTGTTCCCTTCGCCATATCCAATGTTCGAGAATCCGCGAGCTGCCTATTTCATCCTCCGCTTCAAGCCTTGCACCCGCACCCGCAAGCAGACCCAGCGATACTGTGTTCATCCCTGCTAACGGAAGATGAATAATGTTCAGTCCACTGCTTAACCTTCGGCAGGATGCTCTGCTCTGATCCATTGGCTGCCTCCTTTTTAAAAAGAACCTCCGGCAGCGCCCGAGGCTCCTTTCTTACTAAATTACTCTCCAGGCAATAACAGATAATTCCCCTAAATCTACAATATCCAGTTCTTGAATGGCTGCCAGCAAATCAGCGTCTTCCATCTCCGCCATGTTATCACGGGCGATGTCCCACAGCATTTCTCTGGTTGCTTCCATTTCCTCACCTCCTCTCCATAGAACTGATCAAGCTACCTTCAATAAGCCCCGTTTCAGCAGCTTCTGAAGTAATCCGTCCACTTCCCCGCGTCCCTCTTCACACTGGAAGGCTGGAATGGATTCCTCCACAAGCCCTGTAATTTCGGCAACCCGGGCAGGCTGCTCACACAGCTTCAGTATGGTATAGGCCAGACGGGACAACACATGGAGCTCGTCCGTAGCCGGGTTGTACACCACATACTTGCGGTTTTCCTCTTTGCGGGTAACAATACCTGCTGCGAGTGCTAGAACCGTATCCGAGGTTAAATTTGGCATCATCTTATCCCTCTCCTTCTACACTTGAACTGCTTCAGGAACTACCCAGCAATAAGGATCGCCCATTGAAGCATCGTTATGATAAGCCAATGCCGCCGAGCGGCATCCTCCGCAGATGAACTTATGCTCACAAGTGCCGCAGTTCCCTTCGTTTCTTGTCGTTCTGTCCCGGATATTCGCCAGAACCGGCGAGTGGCTCCATATTTCCTGGAAGCTCTTCTCACGCAAATTGCCTGCTGTGAGCGGTAAAGTCACGCAAGGGGTGACATCACCGTTAACCGTGATACGGGCCGTAACATAACCTGCGCCGCAGCCGATATATTGCGCTGCCTGCTCTGGCGGGAGCATCAAGGCTACACGGCAGTCATGCCAATATATTTTCAGCTTTCCGGCATATTCCTGCTGCATGGAGATCCACTCCACAATCACATCGCGAAGCTCATTCGGCGTAAGCGCCAATGCCTGATCCCCTCGTCCTGTGGGAATAAATTCGGAAAGGTTTACTCCATTTGCACCGAGTCTCGCGGCCAATTCTACGACCTTACGGCCATCCTTGAAATTAAGCCGGGTCGGCGTATACCCGACGGTTACATTAATTCCGTGCTTCACCAATGTTTCTATGGCTCTAACAGCTTTGTCAAACAGCCCTTTGACACCGCGCACCTGCTCATGCACCTCCGCCGTTGCTCCATCAATACTGACGCAAATCCCGGACACTCCCGCCTCGATGATCTTGCGGCACATTTCATCATCAATCACAGCTCCATTGGTGCCGATCGAAACCATCATTCCCTGTGACGAAGCACGGGAGGCGATGTCCATCCAGTCGGGCCTAAGCAGAGCTTCTCCCCCGGAGAGTCCAAGCAGAAGAACTCCGGCTTCAGCTAATTGATCGACTACGGAAAGAGCTTCTGCTGTGTCCAGTTCATCCGGGTGCCGGCGGCCTGCGCCTGAATAGCAATGCACACAAGTGGCGTTGCATAGAAGCGTAATCTCCCAAACCAGGTAGAACGGAGCTTTGAACTGATCCTGTATCGCTGCAATATTACTCATATTTTCCTCCCTCACCGGGTTCACTTGCTCCCGGCTTTCAATATGTGATCCTAAATTAACATATACTAGGAGTGGGAGAATCGTACATTTGAGGTATTTTTGAAAAAAATTAGGATATTAAGTCGCAAAAAGGATCATCCCCTCAGTCAACTACCGGGAGATGATCCTTTTCTTTGCCTATTAAATATTATTTAAGCAGCTCGGCAAAAAAGAGAGACACTGCTTCCTTCTGAGTGTGTACTCCAAGCTTGCTCAACAGATTACGGATATGGGTTCGGACCGTAGTATAAGAAATGTGCAGATCCATAGCAATCTGCTGCGCCGTCTGTCCTTTGGATAATAAGTCCAGCACTCTATTTTCTTGTGAGGTCAGCTTTTCGGTCAGGGAAAAAACCGCAGCCTGTTCAAGGGTTACCCAAATTAGCCGTTTATCGTAGCTGCTGGCCCGGATGCTTTTCAGTAAAGGAAACCTTACCGAACCTCGTTGAACATATACCCTGCGTGATCCATTGCAATTCTTCATATGCTGTGCAGCACTCAGAACCTGGCAGGTTTTACAGAGGCTGTTCCCGGTACAATCACTGAATAGATCGAGGGAACGGCAAGTCTCACCAACCGCTTGTGCGGCCGAAATACCAAGCAGCGTACCAATCTCCGAGCTCCATTGTAAGATATGACCCGTCTCATCAATGATAAAATAGCAGTCAGAAGTACGCTTGATCCAGCTCATATCCTCTACATCGGTGATGAAAGGCGCCTTGAGCTCACCCATCCCATTACCCCCAATCTCCAAAAAAATGGTTAGTGAAGTCCGTCTGGATGCAGATCCCATAAAGAAAAATTAATTGCATAATTTTCTATTTATTTGATTATAGCATTGCTTGCCAGCCTGTCAATTCTGATAGGGTTATGTAATTAAAAAGAAAGAGCCGGCCGGAGATCCGGCCAGCCCCATAGGCAAGAGAGGAGATTTCTCCTCTGGCCTGCCCTATTATTTTTTCACTTTGAAGCCATAAGCCTGCATAAGCTTGTCGAACACGGCAGTGTTTTCAAATACTCCAGTAAAGAGCTGGGCGTTTTTGCCCATAGCGGTAACCGGAATGTCAACTGCAGTATGGCCGGAGGTTGTCCAATCCACGACAAAGTTAGCTTTGGAATTGGCAATCGCAAAAGGACCGTCCTCTTTGGAGATGCCATCTCCTGATTCATCCTCAGCGTCTACCGGTTCAATGGAGAGTCCGCCTGTTTCATGATCGGCAAGCACCAGAACCAGGGTGTCCGGGTTCTTTTTGGCGAAATTTTTGGCGACCTGAACTGCTTTATCCAGCTCCTGGCCGGATTTGATCGTCATTTTGGCATTGTTTTTGTGGGCAAATTCATCCGTGCCTTCTTCCTCTACCATCAGGAAAAAGCCCTTTTTGTTCGTTGACAGCGTGTCAATCGCCTTCTGGGTCATCTCTGCGAGGGAAACTACAGGGTTGTAGATATCCCCTTTACCTTCTTCGTTCTGCTGGAACATTTCTTCGTTGGCGAACAGTCCGAGCAGCTTGCCGTTCTTGGCCTGCTTCAGACCATCCTTGGTCGATACGTAGTTGTATCCAAGCGATTTTGCTTTTTCAACCAGATTGCCCTGTGTTCCCTTGCTCTTCTCCGAAGGATCTTCAGCCGGTGCGTCCGGGAACTTGCCTGCTTCTCCGGCCGGATACCAGAAATCCTCGCCGCCGCCGAGCAGAACATCCACTTTACTCTTCGTCAAAAGCTGCAGCGCGATGTCGCTTTGCTTCGAGCGGTCTTCCACGTGTGCGCCAAAAGCGGCACCTGTAGCATCCGTAATCTGGCTGGTCGTTACCACGCCTGTGGATTTGCCGGCATTTTTGGCGTATTCCGCAATGGTGGCTACCGATTTTTTGTCGGCATCCATGCCGATTGCGCCGTTATATGTTTTCACCCCACTGGCATATGCCGTGGCTGATGCAGCCGAATCTGTAACAGGTACTGTAGAGCTCGTATGAATCAGACCCGCGTAAGGCATATCGTCCATAGCCAATGTGCCTTTTTCGCCTACAGTTGCCAGCCGAATCGCATTGCGTGCCGCCGTCCCCATCCCATCGCCAACGAAGAGAACAACATTCTTCGTCTGTGAGGTCGCTGCTTCTGCCTGTTTTGCAGGCTGTGTACTCACTACACCCGTAGCCAAAAGCGCACCTGCCGCAGTTACGGTTAACGCAGTCTTGAATCTATTCTTTTTCTGAGAACTCATATATACCCTCCTTAAGTTTGTTTTACTACCTCATACTAGAGTAAAAATATTAGGGGGATATTTTCTGGAAATCTATCTAATGTTAAACAGAGTGCGATATATGCAATGTTTGTAAAATGAATGCAAAATCTTACTTTTGCCGATGCGGATGTGCATCGGGGGATGGGGATTCCAGTTGTTCGGGAACGGAGGCGGGTTGGCGAGCGGAGGGGCCAAGGCTGGAGTGGGCTGGGATGTGGGGAAGCTGCGGCCGGAGGCGCTGGGGCGCTGGGAGGCTAAGGCCAGTGCGGGCTTGGACGTGGGGGAGCTGCGGCTGGAGAACGCTGGGACGCGCAGAGGCTGTAAACCAGAGCATGCTAGGACGCGGGGAAGCTGGGAACGGTGCGGGGTTGGGACGCGAATAGGCTGAGGCGGGAGCAGGCTGAGAGCAGGTAGACTAAGGCCAGAGCGGGATGAGGTGCGAGTAGGCTGAGACCGGTACGGGCTGGGACATGGGGAAGCTGCGGCTGGTGCGGGCTGGGACGTGGGGAAGCTGCGGCTGGAGAACGCTGGGACGTGCAAAGGCTATAAACCAGAACATGCTAGGACGCGGGGAAGCTGGGGACGGTGCGGGGTTGGGACGCAGATGAGCCAGGAGACACCCGGTAGACATCTGTTGTGAAAAATCTGACGGCTCACCCCGTTCTCCCTGCTCCCCCGCTGCTTAATTGCACTCTGTACACTTAAAATCAGCATTTGAAGACTAATATTACTTTTAATTGCAGTTCGTACAGCTAATGCACCGAAATATCGCCATACACCTGAGTTTAGGAGATTCTAGTTGCACAGAATACAATTAAAGCCCTGTTGGGCGCAGAATTGAGCAAAATAGTTGTACGAAGTACAGTTAAGCTTCTGAGAGAGCTGTTGATTCAGTCTGTATTACTAATCTATTGTATTTGATACATTAGATTGATCATCACAAGTTGTGAATATAGCTTCTGATGTATTTTGTGCAGTAGATTTTCGAGGAATCCTCACAAAATGGCTGTTTTCCGGAATTCTGCTGTATAAAGTGCAGTAGAATCGCTTTCAGCCCCCATTTGGCCTGATTCTGCTGTACAAAGTGCAGTAGAATTGGAGCTGAAAGAATATTGGGGGGCTTGGGGGGCTTGGGGGGCTTGGGGGGCTTGGGGGGCTTGGGCGACTTGGGCGGCTTGGGCGGCTTGGGCGACTTAGCCGCTTAGGTGCTTTGCACCCTTTACGCTCCTCCCACGCTTACGAAGCACAACCCTTCCGCCTGTCAAAACTCCCGCGCGAGCGCTGCAAGACGGCGCACCCCTTCGCGCAGCACGCCTTCGCTGGCGAAGGAGTAGCTGAGGCGCAGCCAGGACTTCATTTCCCCCAGCGGATCGAGAATTTCCCCCGGGACAAAGGAAATAGACTCCTCCATACAGCGGGCAAGCAGCGCGGTCGCGGAAATATGCTCCGGCAGCTTCACCCACAGGTTCAGCCCGCCTTGCGGCGGCATCCATTCCCAGCCGGTGGCAGCCAGCTCCTCCTCCACGATCTCCTTATGCACCTGGAGCGCGATCCGCAGCTTGCCGAGATGCTGCTGCAGGCGCGGCGTGGTGTAATAGTGCAGGAAGATTTTCTGATTCAGAATCGGCGTGCCGTTGTCCGCCAGCGATTTGGCGGTAATCAGCCGCTCCATAAAAGGATAGCGGCAGCCCACTGCACAGATCCGCAGGCCCGGAGCGACGTATTTGCTGAAGCTGCCGATATAGATCACCCAGCCCTCCGTATCATAGGCAAAAAAAGGCGGCGGCGGCTCCTCCTCAAAATACATATCGCGGAACGGATCATCCTCCACCAGCAGGCAGCGGTAGCGCTCCGCCAATTCGACCAGAAGCTTACGCTGCTGCGCCGGAACCGTGTAGCCGGTCGGATTGTGATGTGTCGGATTCATGTAGAACATCCGCGGCCGGTGCCTGCGCATCAGCTCCTCGACCTGCTGCAGATCATAGCCCTGCGGGGTGATCTCCACCGGCACCAGCCGCGCCCCAAGGTGCCGAAAGATATCCATAGCCACGCTGTACGTCGGCCGCTCCACCAGCACAGCATCCATCGGACCGAGCACAACGCCCGCGATCAAATTGATCGCCTGCTGACCACCCGAGGTAATCAGCAGCTCGCGCGGCGATAGCTGCAGCCGGTGCTGCTTCTGAAAATGGAGGCTAAGCGTCTCCCGAAGTTCTTCATCACCCTGCACGGAGGAATAGGTTCCCATCACCTTCGGGTAGAGGTCAAATACTTTTTTTACATACTCGGACAGGAACAGGTTGGGCAGCAGACCCGGATCAATCAGCGCCTGCGAGAACTGATAGCTTACGGGCATCCGCTGAATATCGGACATCGGGTTCGCCAGCACGTATGAGGCTACATTCGCCCCCTCTGCCGCCATGTCCGCCGTACTGCTGCCTTGGGCCACGTAATAACCGGATTTGTCTTTTACATACACCTTGCCGTCTTCGGTCAGCTCCCGGTAAGCCTTGAATACCGTAAGCCTATGGACCTTCAGCTCCTCGGCCAGCAGCCGGATCGACGGCAGCTTGTCATGAGGCTTCCATTCCCCGCGCTCCATCCGGTTCTGCATATACTGGTACACCTGGCGGAACAAAGGGTGGCTCTGTTCTGCACCTGCCGCTTTTTTCATAATTCTGCCGCTCCCTTCCACAATGACTGCACCTAGCAGATCCAAGTTCCGTCTTCATCAGCTTCTTCATAGTCCTATTGTACACCATATCGTATTTTAACTGTTCTGTTACCTGCAATCTGTTCTGTGTCCACCCCTATATGATGATTAACAAAATACTTCAACGACTGTCACACTACCATTACAAAGGGGAACTGAACATGATTATGCTCGCTTACTCGCTCGTCTGTCTTATTTTTGGCACCACCTTCCTGGCTATCAAAATCGGCGTGGACGCCGGTGCGCCTCCATTCTTCTCGGCGGGGTTGCGTTTTTTCATTGCAGGTGTCGTCCTCTTCCTCTTCATGGTTCTGAGAGGCAAAGCCAGCTTCGCACTGCTCCTGCGTAAAGAAATGCTCCTCACCGGCGCGACTCTGACCTTCGGAACGTTCTCCGCGCTGTATTGGTCCGAGCAATATGTCTCCTCGGGGTTCGCCGCCGTGCTGTCGGCTACCGGTCCGATGATGATTCTGCTGATGCAGACCGCTTTTCTCCGGCAAAAAGCTCCCGCCTACTCACTGATCGGCTGCATCATCGGCTTCGCCGGCGTATTGCTGCTGGTTCTGCCGGGCCTTGCAATGGACGTCTCCCCTCTGTGGGTTATCGGCTGCGCTGTCATCCTGATTGGTGAATGCGGCTACTCGGCGGGAGCGATCTACTCCAAAAAAGTAACCAGTACATTTTCCAGCGAGTCGCCCGTCGCCCTGAATGCCGCGCAGATGATGTACGGGGGAGCGTTGTTGTTCATTCTGTCCCTTTTCACAGAAAAGGTGCATCCTGAAGTGCTTCTGTCCTTCAAAACAGCCGGCTCCCTGCTCTACCTGACGGTTGTCGGCTCCATGGTTGCGCATACGCTATTTTACTGGCTGGTTGCAAAGACCAATCCCGTCTTTCCGTCCACCTGGCTCTATATCTCCCCGCCGATTGCGGTAGGTGTAGGTTTCCTGTTCTACGGGGAGACTGTTACCTGGATTAGTGTGCTTGGCGTCTTCACCATCATTGCCGGCACCATTCTTGTGAACGCTGGCGCACTGAAGCAACTGCTGTTCAAATCGAAGCGGAGCACCCCGATGGCACAACCAGCGGCAGATGCAGCTATTCCACGGAAACAGGTTTTGTAGGGCTGAGGCTGGTGCGGGGGTAGGGGGATGGCGCTGAAGGCTAGTGACCATGGGGCTCGCGCTAACAACGGTAGTTCTGCCGTTATTTTTGCGCAAACTGGCCTCTCTGCCTCTAACAACGGCGTTTCTGCCGTTATTTCCGAGTAAACTACCTCTCTGCCTCTAACAACCGCACTTCTGCCGTTAATTTTGGGCAAACTACCTGAAGATCCTTTAACAACGGCAGAAATGCCGTTATTTTCGAGTAAACCGGCCTCTCTACCTCTAACAACGGCGTTTCTGCCGTTACTTCAGTGAAAACCGACCATAGCCCTTCCAACAGCGGCACTTCTGCCGTTATTTCCCTGCAAACTGGTCTCAGCCCCTCCAACAACGGCAGTTCTGCCGTTGTTTTGGCCTGCGCCCCCAAGCGCGGTGCTATCGTAGCCTTCCCCGACTGCGGTATCCGCGACAACGGTAAAGTACTCTTTTACAAATAAGGTCCCTCGTATTCGCAGTGCACAGCATTTCCCCCGAAGCCAGCAACGGCTAATCCTCACCTGAGCATAGGCTGCTCGCTAAATATGGAATCCGTCTATTTTTCATCAAATAAATATATATGACGTATTATATGTTGCATTAGTGATCATTATTGCGTATTATATAAGCAAGTTAAGGGTTGTTAATCCTATTAAGACGTACGAATGAGAGGGGGAATCCGCGCACGGTGCTCCTTTTCTCTAGAAGGGCAGCCTGAATGTATTCGGAAAGTGGAGGGAACCTGTGATCGAACTGACATCCCGTCAACTGCAAATTATTGATATCGTGAAAAAAAGAGCGCCGATTACCGCCGAGCAAATTGCGGAACAGCTCAACCTCAGCAAGCCGACGATCCGCTCGGACTTGTCCGTGCTCGTTATGCTGGAGTACATTGACGCCAAACCGAAGGTCGGATATTTTCCCGGCAAAAAAGCCTCAGAACGCCTTGGTAACGGCTATCTGCTGCAGGAAACCAAGGTCAAGGACATTCAGAGCATTCCAATTATAATCCGCGAGACTACAACGATTCAGGATGCCGTGGTTACGTTGTTCCTGCAGGATGTCGGCACGCTGATCATCTGCGATAGCGAGGGCAAGCTGACCGGAGTGGCTTCGCGCAAGGATTTTTTGAAGGTTACACTGGGTAATCCCGGCGCGGTGTCCATGCCTGTGAGCATGGTGATGACCCGCCAGCCCAAGGTGGTGACGGTTTCTCCCGAAGATACGGTGCTTGATGCCGCGCAAAAAATGATTTTTCATGAGGTAGACAGTTTGCCTGTGGTCATTCCCGGCACTGTGGAAGAAGCAGGTCTGCGGCTGGATGTGGTAGGCCGGCTGACGAAAACTTCCATCGTCAAACTTCTCCTCGATCTCGAAGCCAAAGGATAACGGGAGGAATTCAAAAAGCATGGAGCCATCCTCACATTTCATTACAATATGCTCTGATTCTATAGGGGATACAGCGGAGGCTGTCGTGCAGGCCGTCATCCACCAATTCCAGAATCAGCGTGTCACGATCAGAAGATACGGCAATGTAAGACATGAAGACGAACTGCGGAAGCTGATGGAGGAGACTGCACAGTTGCAAGGCTTTGTCGCCTATACGCTGGTCCAGCCCGAGCTTCGGGAGATGATCCGTGAGGAAGCGGTGCGCCTCGACCTGCGGATTGTCGATATTATGGGCCCGATGATGCAAGCCTTCATTGACACCTTCGACGATGCGCCGCAGGCGCGGCCCGGGCTGCTGCACCAGCTCGACGAAGACTATTTCCGCCGGATCGAGGCGATTGAATTCACCGTCGCCTGTGACGACGGGCGTGATCTTGGCGCAATGCTGAAGGCGGATATTGTGCTGCTGGGCATGTCCCGCACCTCCAAGACTCCGCTCAGCATTTTCCTGGCCCACCGGGGCAAAAAGGTCGTAAACTATCCGATAGTCCCTGAGATCGGCCCACCCCAGCAGCTCATGAGCCTGCCGCCGAACCGGCTGATCGGACTTACCATGAAACCCGAGTACATGCTGACAATCCGCTCCGAACGGCTGAAGCAGCTCGGCCTTCCGGCTGGCTCACAGTACGCCAGTATGGAGCGCATTACAGAGGAGATGGAATACGCTGCGGCGCTCTTCGCCAAGCTGGGCTGTCCGGTCATTGACATCACCAACAAAGCCATTGAAGAAACAGCAGGCATAATTATGGGGCATATTTCCGATTCTCCGTAAGATTCGATTATTGTGGACTTGAACCAGCACAAAAAACATACTGGAGGGAAATCATATGGAACGCGAATTGGCACTGGAAATTGTACGGGTAACTGAATTAGGCGCCTTATCCTCCGCCCGCTGGATTGGCCGGGGCGATAAAAATGCTGCGGATGATGCAGCCACAACTGCCATCCGTTCCATGTTTGATTCCGTCTCCATTGACGGGACTGTGGTCATTGGCGAAGGCGAGATGGATGAAGCGCCGATGCTCTATATCGGGGAGCGCGTCGGGAACCGGAACGGCCCTTCGGTCGATGTTGCCGTTGATCCGCTGGAAGGCACAGAGGTGGTGGCCTGCGGTCTGCACAATGCGCAGTCTGTTATCGCTATTGCGGACCGGGGCAGCCTGCTGCATGCGCCCGACATTTACATGGAGAAGCTGGCCTGCGGGCCCGAGCTGGCCGGCAGGCTCAGCATCGAAGACCCGGCTGAGGTCACGCTGCGCAAAGCCAGCCTCATTACCGGCAAAGCGCTCTCCGAGCTGACGGTGATGGTCCTGGACCGCAAGCGGCATGAGAAGCTGATCGCCAGCCTGCGCGGGCTCGGCGTGCGCGTCAAGCTGATCGGCCACGGCGATGTGGCCGGAGCTATCGCTGCGGCGCTGCCGGACAGCGATGTTGATCTGTACATGGGCTCCGGCGGAGCACCCGAAGGCGTGCTCGCTGCCGCCGCGCTGAAATGCCTCGGCGGAGAGCTGCAGGGTAAGCTGCTGCCGGAGGGTCCCTTCGAGCTGCAGCGCTGCCTGATGATGGGGCTCGACAATCCGACACGCGTGCTGTCGATGGAGGATATGGTCGGCACCGGCGACGTCATCTTTGCGGCGACCGGTGTAACCTCCGGCGAATTCCTGAACGGAGTTCGCTTCATCGGCAAGGACCGCGCCGAGACCCATTCTGTCATTATGCGGGCGCAGAGCCGTACCATCCGTTACATCCGCAGCATTCATTTTCTGCCGGGCAAGGAAATCCCGCAAGTGGCTGCCAGCCATCAGAATGCCGCTCTGATCTGATCCAGCTCCGCTGAAAGCATGATATAGCTACTGCCAGAAAATCCAGCAAAGGGTTTCCCGGCGTCCGTCAAGACGCGGGAAGCCCTTTGTTTTATTTTCCATCCTCCATCCGCCCATCTGGCATTAAATAAAGACACATTTTTATCAAAAATCCCGAATTGAAGTCAGGTAATCTGACACTAATTTCACGATTTTTTTCCATTTGTTAAGCCTTTAGGAACATTGCACACAACCTCATTACAGAAGCTGCAAAAGGGACTATACTCCTCGTAAGATGTGTAAACAATATTCACACTAACAAGGAGGTACAGCGATGAATATGCGCTTGAAGGTGCTTAAAAAACACCTGCTGTTCTGCTGCAGCGAGCACTGCAATAATCAGGATGTGGAAGATGTCATACAGGAATTCAAGGAACAGCTCGTGGAGCAAGGCATCAATAAAACGGTCAAACTCAATAAAACAAGCTGTCTCGGACTGTGCGGCAACGGACCATTTGTGATTGTGTATCCCGACGGCATCTGGTATTACAATGTGACCACAGACGATGTGGCGCGGATTGTTGAAGAGCATCTGGTGAACGGTGAGCCGGTGGAAGAGCTGGTTATGCTGAAGATGGAAGCCTAAATTGGAAGCCTAGAACTGCCTCAAAAAATGCTCTTCCTCGCACAAAACCCATCTGCGTTAAACGCATTCTGCGCCAAGTCCCTCCCCGGCCCGCTCCTCCTGCTACTCCTTCCATTAAGTCCCATCCTCTGCCTGGGGGCCGGGACTTTTTGCAGACTTTGTATACTGCCCACCATAATGGTCCTGTTTCCCGCTCAAATGCTGCCGCCCTTTGATTAGAATGGCAGCGTTTGGGTTAATCAGCCTTGAAGATTCTATTGTATAATGGGGTATATGCGCATCTTGCGGAAGAACAACCTTATACCGAAAAGAGGCTGAAGCATGGCCATATTCAAATATAATTCAGAACGCCCCTTCCGGGGCAATCCCGATCTGCATCTGCATTATTGGGGACGTGAGCAGTGCGCTCCCGGACACAGCGTTGGCCCCGGCGTGCGCGACATTTACAAAATCCACTTCATTCACGAAGGAACCGGCAAAGTGGCTGTCGGAGAAGAAACCCACATTTTACAGCCTGGACAGGCCTTCCTGACTTATCCTCATATCGTCACCCATTATGCAGCGGACACGGATCAGCCCTGGACGTATTCATGGATTGCTTTTACGGGAGAAGAAATTGGTTACCTGCTGTCCAAAACCTCTCTCACACCCGAGCACCCCATATTCCCGATGGATGATCAGCTCATGCCCACTTTGTACGACCGGCTTACCCTTGCGGCAGACAACACGGACAGCCTTGATTTTCCGCTGAAAGCAATTATGTATGAGTTCTTTGCTCTGCTGCTGCGCACGGTTCCGGCGACGGCGGATATTTTCCCTATTCCTCGCCAAAAGAGCATCTACGTCGAGCAATGCCTCCACTATCTGCATGCCCATTACTGTGAAAATGTCACCGTGGAGATGATGTCCTCCTCCCTGAAGCTGGACCGCAAATATTTATCCGCGCTGTTCAAAAAGACCGTCGGCCTGCCGCCGCAGCAATATCTGCTCAATTTCCGTATCGCCAAAGCATGCGAACTGCTGACGGAGACGAGCTGTACGATCGGTGAAATCTCGCGGTCTGTCGGCTATCAGGACCCGCTGCTTTTTTCGCGCATGTTCAAGAAGGTCAAGGGCTGCTCCCCCAAGGAATACCGCATCCGCCATGCCAATAACGACATTGTTCTATAAAAATCTTCCTTGCTGACATACGTTTGCCGCCGCGCATCCGCTACAATAAGAGCGTAACCAGGATGTAAGCAGCGGGCGCTTTCGCGTGATTACTCTTGGTGATTACAACCTTTCATCTAGGAGGTAAAAAAATGTACAACGCTAATCCTGAACGTTATGCGAATATGAAATACAACCGTACCGGCCGCAGCGGCCTGCTCCTGCCGGCGATTTCGCTTGGCCTCTGGCATAACTTTGGCGGCAATGATGTGTTCGAGAACGGCCGCGCCATGATCAGACGCGCCTTCGATCTGGGCATCACCCACTTCGACCTTGCCAACAATTACGGACCTCCTGCTGGCTCCGCCGAAGAGAACTTCGGGCAGATTCTCCGAAAAGACTTCGCCGCATACCGCGACGAGCTGATCATCTCCAGCAAAGCCGGTTACTACATGTGGCCGGGCCCTTACGGTGAGTGGGGCTCCAAGAAATATCTCGTCGCAAGTCTCGACCAGAGCCTGAAGCGGATGGGGCTGGACTATGTGGATATTTTTTACCATCACCGCCCTGACCCGAATACACCGCTGGAAGAAACAATGGCCGCGCTGGATCTGCTTGTGCGCCAAGGCAAAGCGCTATATGTCGGCATCTCCAACTACAAGGCCGAGGAAGCGCGGGAAGCGGCACAGATTCTTCGCCGTCTCGGCACGCCTTGCCTGATCCATCAGCCGAATTATTCCATGATGTCACGCTGGATTGAAGACGGGCTGCAGGATGTGCTGGCTGAGGAAGGCATCGGCACCATCGCCTTCTCCCCGCTGCAAAAAGGCATCCTGACCGACCGCTACCTGAACGGAATCAGCCCTGATTCCCGCGCAGCCGGACCAAGCGTGTTCCTCTCCGAGAAGGAAATCACCCCCGAGGTTATCGGCAAGGTAAGCAAGCTGAATGAGCTGGCTGCCGCACGCGGACAGAAGATGTCACAGCTAGCCTTATCGTGGGTGCTGCGCGGCAGCAAGGTCACTTCGGCCCTGATCGGCGCGAGCAAGGTCAGCCAGATCGAAGACGCCGTGGCTTCCTTGAACGCACCGGAGCTCAGCGCGGACGAGCTGGAGCAAATCGAGACTATTTTGCGGGGATAAGCTGAACGATACACAGACAACGACGGCAATAGCGTCCGCACGGCTAACAAGCTGTAGCGGTACGCTATTGCCGTCTTTTGCTACGGATATAGACAGTAGGAAATTCCGATTCGTAATCTGGATCATATTGTTTTTCTCTATCTTTTTTGAATTATTTACACAATATGTTAAATATGGTACTATATAATTGAATGCGCTTACATTTTCATAACTGCCGCACGGCTTTGATTCTCAAGTGTGGTGCTGCAGTGCGGGAGAGGGGGAACTCACTCAGTTTTGAAAGGGGATACAAGGCCAAGAGAATTCACAAATCCAATCTAGGAGGAGAAGAAGAAATGATAAAAGGTTTAACTCGTATTGTAAGTCTGGCTTTGGCCGCTGCGCTGCTGGTGCCGACGATGTCCTATGCTGCACCCGAGACACAAGAGCAGAACAGCGCTGTTGTTGCGGCCGCCAGCGGCGCGGTAACCCCGGCTCCACAGGGATATGATGCTTACCGCCAAAATATTCCGCACGGGAACGTACAGCAGATCTCCTATTATTCCACAACAGTAGGCAAGTCAAGGAACGCGATGGTGTATACACCTCCGGGCTATACGCCTTCGAAAACCTATAACGTCCTCTACTTACTACATGGTATTGGCGGGGATCAGTATGAATGGCTCAATGGTATGAACCCCAAGAATATTCTGGACAACCTGTACTCCGAGAACAAACTGGAGCCGATGATTGTGGTATTCCCGAACGGCCGGGCCATGTGGGATGATCGTCCGATAGGCGATATTTATGCGCCGGACAAGGTAGCCGCCTTCGAGAAGTTTGAGTTCGATCTGATCAATGACCTCATTCCTTACATTGACTCCCATTTTCCAGTGTATACTGATCGGCAGCATCGCGCGCTGGCCGGCTTGTCGATGGGCGGCGGACAAACGCTGAACTTCGGATTGACCCATCTGGACAAATTCTCTTGGATCGGCGCGTTCTCGTCCGCTCCTAATACGAAGTCAGCATCGCAGCTCATCTCCAATCCGTCCCAGGTTACCAGCCAGCTGAAGCTGCTGTGGCTGTCATGCGGTGCTTCGGACGGTCTGCTGTGGGTCAGCCAAAATTTCCATAATAGCTTGAACAGCATGAACGTCCCCCACATGTGGTATCTGGATGTAGGCGGACACGAAGGAAAAGTATGGAGCAGCGGGCTGTATCAGTTCTCGCAGCGCATCTTTAAGTAAATATTACTCCCTTCGGCCTTGCCAACGACTACGGCCGCCCGCAGGCTCTGCTGATCATCTCCAGCAAAGACGGCAATAGAGTCCACACAGCTAACAAGCTGTAGCGCCGCTCTATTGCCGTCTTTTACTGCGGGAATGCTATAATATACCCAAAACTATATAAGATGAGCTTAAAAAGTTCATGAAAAGGGCAGAAGTGACGGAGGGAAGCAGATGAACAAGAACCGTTTAGGAAATTCCGATTTATATGTAAGTGCTATGGGTCTCGGCTGCATGTCCCTGGGGACTGACGAGGCTAAGGCAATTCCGATTATTCATGAAGCGCTTGAGCTTGGCGTCAACTTTCTGGATACCGCCGACCTCTATGATAGCGGGCGGAATGAAGAAATTATCGGGCAGGCGCTGCGCCGCCGCCGGGCGGACGTTATCCTCGCCACCAAAGTCGGCAACCGCAGAGTTCCCGGGCAGGATGGCTGGATCTGGGACCCTTCCAAAGCCTATATTAAATCGGCAGTGAAAGAGAGCCTGCGCAGACTGCAGACGGATTATATCGACCTGTACCAGCTGCATGGCGGTACGCTCGAAGATCCGATTGACGAGACCATTGAAGCCTTCGAAGAGCTGAAGCGGGAGGGACTGATCCGTTATTACGGCATCTCCTCCATCCGCCCGAATGTGATCAGGGAGTATGTATCCCGTTCCAATATTATCAGTGTTATGAGCCAGTACAGCATACTGGACCGGCGGCCTGAAGAAGAGGTTCTGCCCCTACTGGAACAGAAGGGCATCAGTGTCATTGCCCGGGGACCGCTGGCAAGCGGAATATTAACCGAACATGGCGCCAGTAAAGCTAACCGGGAGTATCTTGGCTACAGCAGTGAAGAGCTGGCAGGGCTACATCAACAACTTCTGCAGATGACCAGCGGCTCCCGTACCCTGACGGAGACCGCGCTGCATTATCCGCTGGCGAATCCGGCGGTTGCTTCCATCATTCCGGGCGCAAGCAGCCTGGAGCAGCTGCGGCTGAATGCAGCTGCGGCTGAAGCCGCCCCGCTCTCTCCCGCAGAGCTGGCCGCTGTTCGTGCTGCCAGCAAGAGCAACCGGTATACGCAGCACCGGTAAGAATATACATGACGAAGAGGCTGTCCCTGTAGCTGTTAGATTATAACAGTTCAGGAGCAGCCTATTCGTATATTTTCACTCCAGCTCACCCAAAAACCTGTGTAATATACACCATCGCCAGCAGGCCGAAGATAAATGAATACGTTGAGGGGCGTTCATACCCGTGTCCGTGGCTCTCCGGGATCAGCTCCTTGTAGACGATGAAGAGCATCGCGCCTGCGGCAAAGGCCAGACCGTAACCGACCACATTTTGCACATAACTGGCTGTAAAATAGCCAATCCCCGCCGACACCATCTCCATAAGGCCGGTTAGTGCAGCCATAGACAGCGCCTTTCGCCGTGTAGCCTGGGAGTTCATCAGAAAGACGGCCAGAATGAGGCCTTCAGGCATATTTTGTGCCCCGATGGCAATCGCCACCATAGGCCCAAGGCTCGTCTGCTCACTGGCATAGCTGAAGCCTGTACTAAGCCCTTCGGGAATGTTGTGAATGAACAGCGCGATCAGCACAAGCAGCGCTTTGGAATCCATGTTGGTGTAGCCCGGTTTATTCTCGACATCAATATGCGGGATATTATTCTCAATCAGATCAAGCAGCAGCACACCGGTAATCAGCCCAAGGGTGAGCCCGATGATTCCCGATTCCTTGATGGCCTGCGGCATTAAGCCGAAAGTGGACGCGGATACCATGATTCCGGCGGTGAAGGCGACCAGCACATCCTTCCAGAGCTCGGATAATCTTTTGACAAACAGAATGGGAACCACTCCAAGCACTGTAGCCATAGCGGATAAAAAGCTCCCCAGAAGCGCAGTTGCCAAGTTTTCAACCCCTTTTGCGGACAGGTCGTATAGACCAAGCTTATGCTTCCGGGAGCGGCAAATATGTCTGTATTTTCCAAACCCAGTACTGGGCTACAGCTCCAAACACATCAGATCCTCGTCCAGATAGTGGATAGATTTACTTATAATTATACGCCGCGTTACTTTACAACGGGCTATGGATCACACAGCTCAGGATTTAAATAGTTGCATAAATGCGCATTTTTCTCGATCTATCATCCTATTATTTTACAAAATTCTACTTTATTCTTCACTAAATGCTACATATTGAGTAGACGAAATTAACTATCTGTAGTAGTATAATATTTCCAAAGGAGGGTTAAGCGCTTCACATTATCAATTTCTAGGAGAACATTACTATATGAAGGCTGGTGTTGTTGTGAGAAAAAAGAATAGGCTTCGAAAGAGCACTCTGGTTGTACTGTTGTGTATTTGCATGAATCTAATGTCATTTGGTCAGGTTTTTGCTGCCCCCGGAACTTCCGTTTCAGCAAATGATACTTCTGGCCATTGGGCTGAAAGCGTCCTCAAAGAGTGGCAGGAGCAAGGGCTTCTTACAGGCTATCAGGATGGATCGCTTCAGCCAGATCTCAAAATTACCCGTGCAGAATTTGCAGCCTTGATCAATAAGTCCTTTGGTTATACGGATACGGCTACAATCTCTTATACGGATGTTAAATCATCCAATTGGTTTTATGCGGACATTGCCAAAGCAACCGCCGCAGGATACATAAACGGATTTCCCGATCAATCATTCCGGCCTAATCAGCCCCTCACCCGCGAACAAATGGCGGTGATTGTAGGTTCTATTCTCAAGCTTTCCGAAACAACTGCTCCTTCCGCATTCAGCGATACAGCAGCAGGCCATGAATGGAGCAAGAAGCAGATTAATGCCATTGCTCAAGCAGGACTTATGCTCGGCAACGGCCAACAATTCAGACCACTGGCCACCGCCACCAGAGCAGAAGCAGTCAGTGTGCTAGACCGGGCATTGAAGCTACAATCCGCCAGTTCTTCCGAGAAGGTCGTTTACGACAAAACTGGAAACTACGGCCCAGAGACAGGTCTTGCTACAGTTAAGGGTTCGGTATATATTGAAGCGCCTGGAGTTGTACTAAGCAACACAATTATCACAGGCAATCTGGTAATTGGCGAAGGCGTCGGCAAAGGTGACGTTTCGCTCAAGAATGTCACTGTCAAAGGCACCACAACCATTGCCGGGGGCGGGAAAAATAGTATTCATGTAGTAGATTCCACCTTGGTAACCGTTATCGTGAATAAAAAAGACGGAAGTATCCGGATCATCACGGAAGGTGCCAGCTCGGTTGAACAGATCACACTGCAATCCGGAGCTTTGCTTGAAGAGGGCAGCGGCACAGGCAGAGGTTTTGGCAAGGTTGATCTCTCCGCAGCTATTCCGGCGAATGCACAGGTATCCTTAGCCGGAACCTTTGAGACTGTGGATGTGTTTGCAGCCTCCATCCAGGTCAACCTGACTTCGGGTTCGATCTCAGAGCTTCAAGTAGCTCCGGGAGCTGGAAATACAGGAGTTGATATCACAGGCGGAGCCAGTATCAACTCCTTGATTCTAAATGCCATTTCCAGAATAACCGGTACCGGTTCTATTGGCACTGCCTTTATCAATGTCAGTGGCTCAACTCTTGCCCAGACTCCGGGACATGTAACTTATGGCAATAATGCTACGGCTACCATTGGCACCCCTAGTGCTGCCGGAGGCAGTGCACCGGTTAGCGCGCCTGGCAGCACACCCGGTAGTAACCCAGGCAATAATCCTAATCCTGTAACGGAAACCGTATATGGTTTCGAAGGTACCATTACAGATGTCGATAATAAGCCGGTAGCGGATATGACCATTCATTTCCGTAAAGGTCTGGGAACAACTACAGGCGAGATTGCTGCAACCGTGGTGACGAACTCAGATGGTAAATATTTCGCAAATCTGAATCCCGGCATCTACACTGGCGAATTGTCAAAACCCGGTTTCATAACTACTTATGTGATTGGTGCTTCTCTTACCACACATAAGAATACAGGACAAGATGCCACGGCCATTAAGATTCCTGTTGGCGACGAAATCCGGATTGTACTAACCTGGGATTTATTGCCGCTGGATGAAGATTCACATCTACTTGGCCCGACGCCAAACAACAAGTCCTTCCATACCTGGTTTGGGAATAAACAATATCATAATAATGGTGTTCTCTATGCCGATCTGGATCATGATGACGTGGATTCCTACGGTCCGGAGACCACTACCATCCGCAAACGTGTCGATGGCAAATATACTTTCTATATTCACAATTTCAGTGGTAACGGACGAGACCAGGCGAACACTTTAGCCGCATCTGGAGCCAAAGTAGAAATTTACAACGGCAATAACGCCGTTCCAGTCAAGACCTATCATATTCCCGTTGCAAACAGCAAACAATTATACTGGTATGTCTTTGATATGAATGTATCCGGCGGCGAGCTTACGTTTGTCGATAAGAATATGCTTACGGATACCGAACCAAAATCCGACCTTCAACTAGATCCCGGAAACGAAGGAAATACGAGTCCGCATATTAATCCAAACTCCGTTAGAGTTGAAAACCATGACGGTGCAAATGACATTGTACATGTGGGAGATCTTGAACCTGGTGACAAGATTTCTATCTACTCCAATGAGGATGATATTGAACCGCTGAAGACAGCAACCGTAGCCGAAAATTCTACCGAAGTTAATATTGCCGGTTTGGATTTTGGTGTGAACGGCACTACCACCTACATTTCTTTAAAGAAACCGGACCTATTGGAAAGCCATCCAGTACCGATATCCGTATCCTCGGAAGCATTCTATGCTGAACTGGTTGCAACGGTTGACCAAGCGTTCCATGACCAGACTGTGCCTGGCACAATGATTGCGGGCACCCCATTACAATTGGCCGCTCCTGAAGTATTGCAAGATCTGCGAGTGACTGTATTGAATCATGAGGCCCCCTCAAGCGTCACCGATGATGTCTACATCTTAAGAGACTATTATGTATGGTATATGAATTATAACGGTACTGATGCCCCGGTTAGCTATAAAGTCAGTCTGGATGTGAGACCATACTCCACATCTTCCGCAGTAATCAAAGAAATTACCATTACCGTTCCAAGCGTATTAACAGCGCTGCCTGATTCTGTTGCACTTGCTGAAAAAATGCTGCAAGATGGCTCAACTGCAAACGGTCTTATGGAGGCTGTTGATAAAGCAAAGGCAGTAATTAACAACCCGGATGCAACAACAAAGGAATACCTTGAAGCTTTAAAAGCGCTCCACCAAATTTTTATCCAAATTGGCTTAAGTAAAGAATAGTCGTCAAGCGAATTACAAATCCTTGGAACTGCCTCAACCTGGTATGCTCCCCATATAGTAGACAGGTGTAATAATAAAAACCTGTTACTGTAGGGGGAGTATTTTTATGGGACAACGGAAGTTTACAGCACTCGAGAAACTGACGATCCTCCAAGAAATCAAACAGGGGTTTACCGAAGTGAAGGCATTTAACAGAACTTAAACTCCAAGCTGTCAGGGATTATCTGAGGGAGGATTAACGTAGATCAAATTATAGAGAAGTACCGAATTGCGGGCCTTCCGGGAGCGGCAATTATGTCTGTATTCTCCAGACTTAGTGCTGGGGCAACAGCTCCAAACACATCAGGTCCTCGTCCAGATATTCCTCCCCTAGCTTCATTGCCTTCGGCTCCGTTCCATAACAGATGAAACCGAGAGATTCGTACAGCTTTTTGGCAGGAAGATTGGTGGAGGTTAAAGTTAGAGTAAGGATTTCCAGCCCCGGCATCGCCTTGGCCCGGCCAATCAGCTCGAGCATCAGCAGACGGCCCAGCCCCTGCTTCCGGGCATCGGGGTGAGTGTATACGGAATATACATGGGCTTTGTGATTGATTTTGGGCCTGCTCTCGCGGAAAAAGGTTACCATGCCCACAAGCTTCTCCTTGTCATCGAAAGCGCCCAGCGTGAAGCGTTCCTCCGACGGCTCCAGCCTGATTCTAGTGGTAACTATAGATAGCTTCGACTCCGATTCATAGGAGCTGAGAAAAGCTTCCGGGGATTTCCGCAGCGACAGCAGCCGGAGCTGCCGGTAGATCTCCGCGTCGGCGGCAATCAGCGTTCTTATGTACATAGGTCCGTGCCTCCTCCCAGGATTCTTTTGGAAATATTGTGTCTGCTAACATTATACCGGGTTACCCTGTATACTGGTCTTATCTATTCCAAATTTTATTCAATGAGGAGGACAATTCTTGTGAATTCACTCTTATAATAATTAATATCCATTTCCATCAGCAAATCCAACTGTTTCTCCAGTATATCTATATCCTCTATAATAGCTGGTTTCATGAAAATTTGGTCAAAAAGGGCCCATTGGGAAATTTCATCCCAGTAAGGCGCGTTTCATTCAGCCCACAAGAAGGGCACAGGTCTGGTGAATCCAAGCCCAACTCATCGTTCTAGAATTGTGGTTCTATGAGAACGTTTATTCAAGAAAAAACTCCTTCAGTAACTGTGCAATTTCTTGAGGAGCATGCCTATTCTCAGGTGCAAGATGATCAAGTTTGGGAAAAACCCGGGATTGAACGTGCAAGATCGTCTGCTCCAATACTCGAATCATTTGATGCACTGCTTGCGGGCTTTTTCCACCTTCCATCAACAACACTTTTGCGTCGATCGATTCATATTTGGAGTAAGTCGACTCCAACCGTCTTACCTCCTTATGTTCATTTAAACAAGCGGGTAACAACCGCTCAATCCTCTCCCATTTTTGTCCACGGATCACCAATCGCAGAATAAATTTTGCATACCAATTCGGAAAATTTTTTAGAGGAGTATGCCCTGCACCTCGTACAAAGCTAGTAAATGCTCCTCTGGAATCCTTTGCTTTCAAAGCTTCCTCATATTCATGGATCCATTCCCACTCCTTAGGCTTCGATTCAATTGAAACCCCAGGCTCGTAGACAGCAACCTTCTTAAACGATGAATTTGTGCTCGCAAACTCTAAAGCTGCAAGTCCGCCAAAACTGTGCCCAAAAATGTTAGTCGCGCCTGTCACTTCTTGGACGACCTTAATATCCTCACACTCTTTGACTATCGAGTAATCTGATCCTTGCTGACCGCTCCTGCCACGTCCTCGTCGATCTATGATATGGAGGGTCAATGCCTCCGATAGCTCATAAGCTATATTGGTAAAATCATCTGAAGTACTCAGTGCCCCAGGAATGATTAAGACACCCGGACCTTGCCCAATACTTTGAAATCCTATCTTAGTCCCATCATGCGAAACAACGTTTGAATGAGTAAATGAACCAAGTTGCTTCATCTTTTTTGTGACACTTGACATAAGCAATCCTCCTTCTAAGTTACATCGAAGTGTTTTTTTGATTGAAATTTAATTCAATAATAATCCTGAAAAATCTGACAGTCAACATAAACATTTACAAACTGATGCAATAAAATTATGATTGAATATATATTCAATAAAAGGAGTCTTCCTGTGCCAAGAACAAAAGATAAATTTGACGAGATGAGACTAGTCACGATAGAAAAAATAAAACAATCAGGACTGCATCTTTTCGCACGGAAAGGGTTAGCCGCAACCAATATTAAAGAGATTGCCAAAAACGCTAATGTAAGTCTCGGTCTCATCTACCATTATTATGAATCTAAAGATGACTTATATCTCGCTCTTACCAATGAAGCTATGGATAAATCTGCTCACGTTGCAGAAGAACTCAATAGAATGAATGTGGGTGCCGGAGAGAAGCTCAAAGCGTTCACTGAAATCTTCTTGAATGCGGTCAACAAAGAAGATGGCATTTACTATTTCATTCTAATTTCTCAATTATCTGAAACAAATAACGATGAAGAAAACAAAAAACTATTGGATAGAAAACTTCAATCCATACAAAACTTAGCTTTAATTGTACAGGAGGGGCAAGGTTCAGGGGAGTGTGTAGACGGAGATGCGTTCCAATTGGCAGCAACATTCATTTCTGCTACACAAGGCATAGCCTCTTTCAAGCTCATGTTCGGAGACAAATTTCAGATTCCAACCAAGGAAATTCTTATGAGAACCTTGTTGAAATGAGCTCTCATGAGTACTACAAGAGCAGAAATCCATCAGCGCGCTGGCTGAATAGGCAAGTACTAAAGAAAGACCATCCTGGGGTATGAATGGTCTTTCTTTGAATTTTTATAACCGTCTTAACCAGTCCATTATTCTATCTACTACCTCAATATATCTTTGTCCTACAAGCAAGCCGGTATGGGTTGTGTTGGGCAGCCCTGTATATTCGGCATTGAATTGTTCCGCGGTCGCCCTGCCTCTTTTTTCATCCTCTTCTTCCAATATTGCTTTAATAACCAGGCATGGGCAAGTTATCAAACTGCCATTTATAGAAATTCCCTTTGTTCCTCTGATCCAACAACCACAAGCGCGAATGGCTTTTAATGATTCCATAGACAGATACTTCTTTTGAAAAGCAATGTCATCCGCTGATTCATCAATACTTGAAAGTTCTTCACGTACTGGGGCTGGCAAAATGGTTGACGATGTAATTTCAACTGTTTCTTTATATGGCGCGATTTCATTTACTTCCTTGCTTATACTGGTATCAATTAATATCAGCCCAGCGAGCTTAACTGTTTCGGCCAGCTTTTGACTAAGTATTCCCCCCATGCTGAACGCGATGACTATGGGAGGTTCATTGCACTCGGCAATAACCTCTTTTATGTCCTCCAAATAATCCTCGAAGGTTACCTTCGTCATGTCCATCGCCCTGCTTTTATAATGGCTTCTCATATTCATTACATAGCATTTCCACCCCTCACTTACAAAATGGGGAATGTACTTGCTCCACATCCAGCTTCCCGTGTAAGCACCGTGTACGAACAGCAGCGGGGGTCTTTTTGCAGTTACTTCTGCCTCACCCTCAAATACCTCTAAAAACAAATCATTTTCTCCGATATATTTTTCAATATGCTGCGGCAATATTTTTGTGTAATCCTTCATGATTTGTTCCTCCTCATCGGATATAGTTTGACATCAAACTATATAACTAAAAAAATTAGAAATTCATATAAATCTTATTTAAAATTCTCGTCAGTTCCTTCTTTTCATTTTCTGAGATATGCATGTAAAAAACACCCAGTACCTTTGCAGATATAGCTTCAAATATGGGTTTCAATTCATCCCCCTTGCCGGTTAAAGTTACATAGACAACCCTTGTATCCTTGGTATCTCTTTCTTTTGCCACATATCCAAGCTTCACCAATTTGTCTACAAGGGCTGTAATGGTGGACTTATCCCTGCCAATCTTGTCAGCAATCTCTGCCATAGTCATTTTCGGCTTATTATGCAGAGAATATATGATGTCCCCATGCGAAGTTACAATGCCATCTATGCCGTTCGCGGACAATTCTTCTACAAAAAGCCGGTTTACCTTTTCTCTAATCTTTGATATCAATGATATCGCATCTCTTGTTTTCATAATCCCATTATAGTTTGATGTCAAACTAATTTCAACTCCGCACTCTTCGTTAATCCTCTGATTTAGTGAATGTCATAAACTTTACTCAAATTTGTCTTAAAATAGGTAGTAAAGTACCAGTCTTGATACATTTTCGGTACTGAGATTTCATCAATGCTTTTCTTGCTTTGAACGGTTTCGGCCACTATTGCCATTATATCGGTTATGTAGCCTTTCACTTCGTGAAGCTCCTTCAATGAACCCACGTCGCCATGCCCTGGTACGATAGTTTCTACATCCAGCAGTTCGACTTGCTCCAAAATATTCAGCCATTCCTGAGGATTGGCATACGTCAAAACCGGGTGATGCTTAGAGAGCACCAGATCCCCTATTACGGCAACTTTGTCTTCGGGAATGTACACGAATGCATCACTTTGCGTGTGCCCCCCGCCAAATGTAATGAGCTGCACGCTGCGTTTGCTGCCATGAATGGTCATCTGCTGATCAAAAGTTATCGTCGGCAGCGTATGCACCAGACTAGGGAGCATCTTCATAAACTCACGGTCACTGGCATTTTCCCAGGCCATTTCCCTTTTTAGCTTTTCATCCGTCTCTTGTTGTATTTTCTCTTCGAGTTCATCAATAGCCTGATAGAGCTGTTCCGGTTTTGACTTATATTGGGCTAACCTGTCTCTAGCAAAGGTATTCATAATCTCACGGGTAGCTGATGTAGAAATAATCTGAGCCGCAGGGGTAAACACTTGATTTCCAGATGTATGGTCACTGTGCCAATGCGTGTTGATAACGTAGGATACCGGGTTTCCCGTGAGGTGCTCAGCGGCTGCTTTCAAATCCTCTGCCGCCTGTATTGTAGAGAATGTATCCACGACAAGAGTTATATCACCCAGATCAATGATTGCTGCATTCCCCAAAGAACCGGTACCTGGAACTGCAACCGCTGCAATCACGCTATTAGCGACGTACTTCAGCGTAAAATGCTTTGAGCCCTTGAATGTTTCGATTTTATTTTTCATTGTCACCTCTCCCTTCCTACATAAAAATACATTATATGCCTGGTTGGTACGGCAGACAATGATTTTCTTCTGGCTAATTCGCTGTCTCGTGGTCACAGCTTCCAACGGCACGTCATCGTTAAGTTGCCTCCGTGCAGCTCCGCTGTCAGCGTACCGTTCATCTTGTCCATCAGACTTTTGGCGATGGAAAGACCAAGTCCCGATCCTTGGGCGGATCGGGTGCGGTCGACCGTATAGAAGCGATCGAATAGCAATCTCACATCAATGTCGGATAATTCCTTCGCTTCGTTCACGATCCGCAATTCGGCTGTCTTTCCCCGTTGTTCGAAGCAAATCTCCACATGGCCGGCCGCATGTTTGGCAGTATTGATAATCAGATTCTCAACGACCCTCCGCACGGCTGATTCATCAGCATATACAACTACGGCGTCCTGCGGCAGCCGGATGTCCGGCGTGATGTTCCGTTCGTTGAACTGATCGTAGAAACCGACCAGAATGTCTGACAGGAGGACAGTCATTCCGATCCGCTCGGTCTTAAGCTGATAATCCGAAGCTTCGATTAGGGACAACTCAAAGAAATCGTTCAATAACGCTTGAAGCCGTCTCGTACGATTTTTAACGATTGCGAGGTATTCGAGCTTCTCCTCAGGCGTTATAGGCTCATCTTCCAGCAGTTGTATATAGCCAAATATAGAGGTTAGCGGAGTACGGATATCATGGGAAATGTTCGCAATCGCCTGCCGCAGCTCATTCTCGGTTCGTCTTCTGCGGGCCTCAGCGTCGACTACGAGATCAGATTGGCGATTAATTTGATCCGCAAGCGCTTCGAGCCTCCGGTCGAATAGAGTCACGTCTATTTTTTTACCGGTTGTCCGTTTATTATAAAGGCGCAGTTGCTCCGTCATCCGCCCCAGCTCCCGCCTCAGCAGCAGCAGATGGGCTAGCAGGAGAGCCGCCACCGTAACCGATATGAGCGTTATGATAAGCAAATCTCCTCCGCCCCTCTCATTATTATTTAATTTCCTTTCTGCGGAACACGAGAATCCCGAGTAGAGCTGCTACGACAATCGTCAGCAATGGCACGAGCAGGAGCGCTGGCAGATCGCCGCTGTCGATAGTGGCCTTGCCGATATCGCCCAGCAGCTTGAAGATAGAATAATCGTTTACCGTAGTAAAGAATGGCACGTACTCACCCAAGCCCCCCAAAATTGTATCAATCATTAGGAAGAAAATCATTGAGAAGCCGATCGTCTTGCCGCTTTCGGTGAACACGGCAGTGAACAGCGCCCCGATCGCTGCGTAGCCTGAAGTGTACAGCAGTGTTAGTCCGAGGGTCCGCGGTATGAAATACGTGTCAACGCCCTCCGGCAGATGACCGAAACCTGCAAGCAGCGAAACTTCGGTCGTACTTACGATCGGAAATACTAGAGAGAGAGCCATGGCTCCGACCGAGAATCCGATGAGCTTCGCGATGAACAGCCGTCCTCTATCGTTGCCCGACGATGCGATCGTCTTCATAACACCTGTTGAATATTCGCTGGCGATGAAGAATCCGGCCAGTGCTGCTACGCCGAATTTGATCAGATAGGCATTGCCTGCAATAAATCTGATCAGAAACTCGGCTCCTGTGAACTGCGGATTTCCATTCGACCTATTGTCAAAATAGTAGAGCAGTGGATACGCCAGTGAAAGAACGGCAGTTACGAGCAGCAGTACCCGGAATGACCTGTCCTTGCGCAGCTTGAACAGCTCGGATCTGATCAGATTATACATGCCCGGCACCCCCGATCCGCTTCATGAAATAGCTCTCCAGGTCTTCGCCCATCGGCATGAACTGCTCAATCTCCAGTCCTGCGGAGAATAGCGCCGACGATACTTTGCCTGGCTGTTCGATGCAGCCATACAGCTTGATGGCGCCATCCGGCATCACTTCGAAATCGTTGGTACCCAATTTGTTCTGAATAACCGTTGCCGCCTTGTCCGGATTATCCGCTTTTATATACACGTATTGCTGGCATTTATCATTCAGTTCCTGTGCAGTGAGCTGCTCCAGCAACCTGCCCTGATGAATGATGCCGTAATGGCTTGCCAGCAAATGCAGCTCGCTCAGAATGTGGCTGGAGATCAGAATCGTTATCCCCCGTTCGTGGTTGAGCTGCTTGAGCAGCTCGCGCATCTCGATGACACTCATCGGATCGAGCCCGTTGGTCGGCTCGTCCAGAATCAGAAATTCCGGATCGCCCAGCAAGGCGATCGCCAGACCCAGCCGCTGTTTCATGCCAAGCGAGAAATTCTTCACTTTCTTCCTGCCTGTTCCCTGCAGTCCGACCAATTCCAGCATCCTTGGGACACAGTCTTTGCCGGGGATGCCCCGGAGGAGCCGGTTCACCTCCAGATTCTCTCCAGCGGTCATGTGGGGGAACAGCGAGGGGCTCTCGATGATCAAGCCCATCCGCTTACGGGCCTGGGTCAACGCCTGCTCGTCGCTGGCGCCGAACAGCTCGATCGTTCCGCCGGACGGAAAAGCAAGTCCGGTAACAATGCGCATCAGCGTCGATTTCCCGGCTCCATTCTGCCCAATAAAGCCATATATGGAGCCTTTGCGGATAGACAAATTCACTTTATCCAGCGCTACGCTGCCTTTGAACTTCTTAGACAATTGATTCGTTTGTAATACATATTCACTCATCGTAGTCTTGGCCTCCCTTATGTGATAGACCAAGTATAGAAACGAAAACTTAAGAGGAGCTAAAGCCAATTCTTAAGAATGTCTTAAGGCTTTAGCCGATAGCCCATGCCCCATACTGTCTCAATAAATTCGCTGCCAGGCGCAGCCTTCGCAAGCTTGCTCCGCAAATTGCTCATATGGACGTTGACCGTATTATCGTCTCCGTAGTATGGTTCATCCCATACACCTTCGTATAGATTTGCTTTTGTGAATACCTTTTTCGGTGCCGATAGCAGCAATGTGAGAATCTCATACTCCCGGGCGGTCAGTGCAACCTCTGTCCCCTCTGCCGTCACCGTTTTGGATTCGTGGTCGAGCACAAGTCCCTTATGCTGCAGTACGTTCGGCCCAGCCGGCGGAGCAATCCGCGCATACCGGCGCAGATGGGAATCAATTCGCGCCGATACCTCCTCGATATCGAAAGGCTTCGTAATGAAGTCGTCCGCACCTCCGCGCAGCGCTGACACCTTGGTCTGCTGCTCACCCTTGGCCGAAATGATAATGACTGGCACACCTCCCCGCGAGCGGATCCATGTGAGCAGCTCCTCGCCCGTCATTCCCGGCAGCATCAAATCTAGCAGCACCATGCTCCACTGCCGTTGCTCCAGATAGAGCAGCGCCTCCGTTCCGGAGAAGGCAGGCTGCGGCACGTAACCGCTTTTTCTTATAATACTGCACAGCAGCCGGCTGATGTCACTATCGTCCTCGGCTACGAGAATATTTATCGAATTATCCATCTAATCTCCTTGTACTATCTGTAGTCAGCTATCAATCAAATAATCTTTAGCATATATGATAGACTGTTTTTGCCTCTAATTCCAGATAGGCTATAATCAAACTAACCTGTACAGCCGGAGGCTCAAGATGAATATTAAAAGAATCAAATATTTCATTGATCTCGTCGAATGCAGAAATTTTACGGAAACCGCAAAGAAGAGTTTTGTATCGCAGACTACGATCCAGCCAGCAAATCGCCGCGCTCGAAGACGAGTTCGGCGTCCAATTGATTGACCGAAAACAAATTCCGATTGAGCCGACCAAGGCGGGATGGCTATTTTATGGAGAAGCCGTGGTGCTCTGGAAACAATATAATCATATGAAAACAAATATGGATAATTTCCAAAAGTATAACTCCCAAGTCTTGAGCATTGAATACGCCGCAATGACGGATATCCAGAGCTTGTTGAAGCTGATCCCTTCATTTAAAGAAAACCATCCGAACATTAAGCTTGAACTGGATAAAGTATTGCTGAAGGATGTTGCGGCGTATTTGCAAAAAGGCATCTATGACGTCGCCATCGCCTTTGATTCGGAGTTTGCAGGACAAGAGGAGATTCGAACCTATACCCTATACAGCGGCCGGTATTGCGTAGCTGTGAGTAATCAGCACCCTCTGTTCCATCATGAATCCATCTCAAAGGATGAATTATATGAATATCCGCTTGTCATGCTGAATCCGGCTGCTATCGGCAATTCCTATTATTTGATGCTGCAGCATGCGATTGAAGACGGCTATCAGCCGGAGGGTGTAATCAATTGAACAAGGAGTGACGACAATCATGGGTAAGCTATTGTTAACAGGTGTGGACGGCAATCTGGGGCAGCAAGCCGCCAAATATTTATTGGAATTAGTAGACAAAGACCAAATTATCTTTTGTGCCTATAGTCCGGCAGCTCTTGAAGCGTATGCAGGGCAAGGAATTGAAACGCATGTAACCAACTTTAATTCACCGGACGGGCTTGCTGAAGCTTTTGCCAATGCAGATAAAGTCGCTTTGATCTCCATGCCTTTTGTTGGGGAGAAACGCCAGAATGCGCACAAAAACGTGGTCGATGCCGCAAAAAAAGCCGGAGTACAGCAAGTCATCTATACTTCGCTTGTAAACGCCGCTGACGAATCCAATCCAAGTATCGAGAAAATCGACCATGCTTATACGGAAGAGTACATCCGCAGCACCGGTCTGGACTATATCGCCCTTCGCAACTCCCAATACGCGGAAGCCATGATTACCAACTATTTTACCTTTGTGAAGGCCGGCGGAGTGCTTAAGAACAACCAGGCTGACGGCAACATGGCTTACATTTCACGAAAAGATTGCGCCAAAGCCGTAGCCTACGCACTGGCCTCAAGCGATTATCATGAAGCGGTGCTAAATATTAACGGTCCTGAATTAATGACCATCACCGATTTTATCGAAATCGGAAATGCAGCAACAGGCAATCATGTCACCTATGAGCCGATCACGGATGAAGAAAACTACGCCATTTTTGACGCCTTAGGGGTTCCCAGAACAACAGATGGTGTATGTGAATACTCCCACGGCCTATAGAGGCGGGGGCTTCTTGTTTCGACGATCGCTGCCTTTTTGTAGAAAGGTCTTACATGATCTCCACAAGCGTTCGATGCAGTATGCATCCCGTTCGGGGCAAACCCTCCCTAC